>CATNCP010000007.1 GCA_950096615.1 uncultured Kangiella sp.
TATAACGATTTACAGTTTAGCTACTTCCCTGACGTAGATGGTATGGATATGGAGCTGAACGTTGGTGTGAATAACTTCTTAGATGAAGAGCCACCAGCATGTTATAGCTGTTCATTGAATGGTTATGACCCATCAGTTTATGATCCTGAAGGTGTATTTGCTTATGCTTCGATTAAGCTGAAGTTCTAAGCAATTAAACCAATTAAAAAATGGGGCCTTGGGCCCCATTTTTTTTGCCTGCTTGTTCAGATTTGTTTTCCTGCGTTGTTAACCTGCGCAGACTTTTTCACAGTGCTAGCGACTAACCCTTTGAAAATAAGGCAATATGCTTTAATCTGGTGATAATAATCAAAGGAAAAGTAATTCGATGACGTCGCCATTATCAACATTCCATATTCTAAAATTACTGCTTAAAGCAGATTGGATTTCAGATGAACAGTTCGAGGCTGCTAAGATCCACTTAAGGCAAGTAGACCCTAAGTTACATCCGATTGAGCAGGTGGCGGATTTATCCCTAACGCGACATGACCACCATCAAAAAATTATTGATGAAGAAGTGCTAACGCGTTTTCTGGCTGGTCTCTATAAGCTTCCTTATTATCGAATCGATCCGTTGAAAGTTCACGTAGACGAGATTACACAAGTTATGTCTTATGCTTATGCACAGCGGCATAACATTTTAGCAGTAGAAGTTAATGAACAAGAAAATACCGTCAAAGTTGCGGTAATGAATCCGGAGGACTTGGGCTGGAGGGAAAGCTTGGGCCAAGTAGTAAGCAAGGATATTATTCCTGTGTTTGCCAACCCAGCTGCCATCAAACGTTATCAGAAAGAGTTTTACCAGCTGTCAGCCTCAGTGGCTGGTGCAAAAGGCACTAAACTTCAGAATGACACCAGTGTGACTAACCTTGAGCAACTGATTGAGCTGAAGGGCAGTGACGAAGCAGATGCCAACGACAAGCATATTGTTCAAATCGTGGATTGGTTGTTGCAGTATGCGTTTAAAGAGCGCGCGAGTGATATACATATTGAGCCGCGCCGCGAAGTCGGGAAGATCCGTTTTAGAATTGATGGTGTGTTGCATAACGTATACGAATTACCGATTGGAATTACCCATGCAGTGATTTCACGTTTGAAAATACTGGGGCGTATGGATTTAGCGGAACGAAGAAAGCCTTTGGACGGTCGTGTTAAAACCAAGGCACCTAATGGACAAGAAATCGAGTTACGTTTATCGACCTTACCCACGGCATTTGGTGAAAAGTTTGTAGGGCGTATTTTCGACCCGACGGTATTAACTCGTGAATTTGCGGAGCTGGGTTTAGAACCTGAGACCGAGCATACTTGGCGTGAGATGATTGGACAGTCTACGGGAATCGTACTGCTGACAGGGCCAACGGGTTCGGGTAAGACTACCACTCTTTACACCTCACTAAAGCTGTTGGCGACCTCAGAAGTCAACGTCTGTACGATTGAAGATCCGATTGAGATGGTTGACCCAAAGTTGAACCAAATGCAGGTTCATCATGATATTAAACTCGACTTCGCCGCAGGTGTTAAAGCCTTACTGCGTCAAGACCCCGATATTATTATGATCGGTGAGATTCGTGATCAGGAAACGGCGCAAATGGCAGTGCAAGCTGCTTTAACGGGACACCTTGTGATTTCTACGTTACACACCAATGATGCGCCTTCAGCGATGACACGATTGATTGAGGTGGGAGTCGAGCCCTATCTACTCAATGCGACTATGCTAGGGGTGATGGCTCAGCGGCTCGTTCGAACGCTGTGTAGCCACTGCAAGCGTCAAGTTGAGGTGAATTCGGATGCTTGGGATAGTTTGGTCGGAGATAATCTAAATGGGACTCTGGCTAAGCCAGGGTATATTTATGAGCCTGTGGGTTGTGATGAGTGTCGTCATACGGGATATCAAGGTCGGCAAGGTATTTATGAACTCATGAGCGTAACCGATGAGTTAAAAACCTTGGTGCATGATGATGCTGAAATTAGAACGCTGCGTAAGCAGGCGCAAAAGCAGGGGATGAACTTGCTCAGAGTTAGTGGTGCTTACAAAGTCGCTCAAGGCCTCACAACGATTGAGGAAGTCTTAAGGGTTTCTCCACGCGATAATAATTAGCGTTACAATCTTTTGCAGCAAGGTAGTTGTGATAAAACTTCCTTACTGCTTATCTGCCTCTTCCTCCGCATCAACGTCACCCTGCTGCTCCATAGCTTCTTCGATCACCTCTTCTGCAGGCTCGATGTTTTCTTCAGTTGTTTCTTCCTCTAACTCAATAATACCAGGCTTGGGTTCGGCGACCTTTTTCAGCACCTGATAATAACGACGTATATTATTGACATATTTAACGGGTTCATCACCGCGTGCATAGCCAAAGCGTGTCTTCGAGTACCATTTCTTTTGCCGCAGTAACGGTAAGAATTTTTTAACGACTAACCACTTATCGGGATTTTCGCCGGCCTGATCGGCCAGTCTTCGAGCATCCTCTAAGTGCCCAAAGCCAACGTTGTAACCCGCTAGTGCAAACCAGGTGCGATCAGGATCGCCAATCCTTTCGGGGATTTTCTTCTTCATTAACCTAAAGTAATCGGCGCCACCCATAATACTCTGTTCCGGATCGAGGCGATTTTCGATACCTAACTGACCAGCCGTATCCAGAGTCAGCATCATAAGGCCACGAACCCCGGTTGGCGAGCGCGCATCAGGTTCCCAATGAGACTCCTGATAGCCCATGGCCGCCAAGAATCGCCAGTCCAAATCATCGCCCGCTGCTTCATAGAAGAAAGGCTTAAACTCTGGCAGCTTGCTCTCAATCGCACGGTGGAAGGCACGGCTGCCAACATAGTCGAACTTCGATAAATGTCCGTAATAACGCTCAACAAGATACGATAAGGTGCCATCTTCTCTTATCTTGCTGAAAAATTCGATAGCTTTAATGAATAGGCTGTTATCACCATTCTTATTAAATGCCCATGCCAGCTCTTCTGGCTCTGACACGCTAAAAGCCACCGCCAGTTCAGGCTGGACTTGGCGCATTAAATCGAGTTCATTGGAATCGACGATGGTGTACTGAATCTCACCAGCAAGCACCATATCCAGCAAATCCTGAGAGGTTAAGTCTGAACGCTCAGTCCAGCTCAGCTCTGGGTAGTCTTTTTGAATGTCGTATAAGTCTTCAGAGTGCGAGCTGTTGGCGATAATGGTTAACTGCTCGTCAATTTGTGAGAAGTCACGAGGTCTATCGTTACCCTTTAAGTAAACCAGTTTACTGGTAATGTTTTGATAGGGAGGACCAAAGCGTAAACGTTCTTGGCGTTGGCGCGTCACCGTCAGGCCAGCTGCAGCGAAATCAACTTTACCTTGCTCAACTTCGTTTAGAATTTTGGCGATATCATTATGAGTAACGATTTCTAAACGGACTCCTAAGTCCTCAGCGAATAGTTTAACCAACTCGTATTCAAAGCCTGAAAAGCCTTTCTCGCCAACCGACATAGTGGTTGGTGATATGCGGCTGTAGACTTTGATATAGCCCTGTTCTTGGATTCGTTCCAACTGCGTTTTTTGTTGGTAATCGCAGGATACAAGACCCCCGAAGGAGAAGATGATTAGCGCTAGAAAGCCCAGTTTTTTGTAGAAGCTTGTTATCATTAAAGATTATTACCTGATGAGCAACTACCCGCATTATGAAGGTAAATGCTAAAAAAGTGCAAATTTAAGCGTTTAAATTTCCTCAATGACTTATCAAAAAGTCCTAGATGGAGTAAAATTTGCGCACTAGTTGGTATCCACCCTTCACACAGTTTAGAAAAGCCGAGAAGTTTATGCTCATACTACGCGGAAATCCTGCCTATTCACAGTTCCAGAAACAACGTCTTTTAGAAGAAGCTAGCGCTATCGAACCTCGTATTGCTGAGGTCTATGGCGAATTTGTGCACTATGTACATGTTAGTGCTGAGCTTTCAGACGATGAATTACAAGTATTAGACCGTTTGCTGGAATATGGTCCTGACCGCACTGCCAGCGAGCACTCGGGGCATCGCATGATTGTTGTTCCACGCCCAGGCACGATTTCGCCTTGGTCGTCGAAAGCAACCAATATCGCGCAAAACTGTGGTTTGGATAAGGTTATTCGTATCGAGCGAGGCGTGGCTGTTTATTTTAACAACCCAGAAGGCCAGCCACTGAACGCTGAATTGGCTGAGACGTTAAAACCTCTGGTGCATGACCGCATGACGCAGGTGGTGTTAACGCAACATGAAGAAGCTGAGCAGCTGTTTGTTCAAGAAAGCCCTAAACCTTACTCAACGGTAAATATATTAGACGGTGGCCGTGAGGCTTTAGAGGTCGCAAACGTCGAAATTGGTTTGGCGCTTGCTGATGATGAAATTGATTATTTGGTGGATAGCTTCACTCAGCTAGGCCGTAACCCTGTTGATGTTGAGTTAATGATGTTCGCGCAGGCGAATTCAGAACACTGCCGCCATAAGATTTTCAATGCGTCTTGGAATATTGACGGTATCGAGAAAGACCTGTCATTGTTCAAAATGATCAAAAATACCTACGCCACTAACTCTGAAGGTGTTTTGTCGGCGTATAAAGATAATGCCGCAGTATTTGAAGGTTTTAGTGCGCATCGTTTCTTCTCAAGTGCGGATACTTATGAGTATGAATATCACCTTGAGCCAGTTCATGTCTTAATCAAAGTCGAAACACACAATCATCCAACCTGTATTTCTCCTTATCCGGGCGCTTCAACGGGTTCTGGCGGTGAAATTCGTGATGAAGGCGCGACTGGTATTGGTGGTAAGCCGAAAGCGGGCTTAACCGGCTTTACGGTATCGAACTTACGTGTTCCGGGTTATGAGCAGCCTTGGGAAACTGACTTTGGTAAGCCTGAGCGAATCGTTACGGCGTTGGATATTATGCTAGAAGGGCCGATTGGAGGCGCTAGCTTTAATAACGAATTTGGTCGTCCAGCGATTAACGGTTATTTCCGTACCTTTGAAGAAAAATTCACTTTTGAATACGGCGAAGAAGTTCGTGGTTACCACAAGCCGATCATGATTGCCGGCGGTATGGGTAACATTCGTGAACAACACGTTGAGAAGAAAGAAATTAAACCAGGCTATAAAGTTGTGGTACTGGGTGGTCCAGCGATGCTGATCGGTCTAGGCGGTGGTGCTGCCTCGTCGATGGCATCAGGTTCGAGCCAAGAAGACTTAGATTTTGCTTCAGTACAGCGCGATAACCCTGAAATGGAGCGTCGCTGTCAGGAAGTCATCGATCGTTGTTGGTCGATGGGCGAGCGCAACCCTATTGAATTTATTCACGACGTGGGTGCTGGCGGTTTATCTAACGCAATCCCTGAATTAGTGCATGACGGCGAGCGTGGCGGTAAGTTCGAGCTACGTCGTGTGCCGAATGCTGAAAAAGGTATGGCACCTGTCGAGATCTGGTGTAATGAAGCGCAAGAGCGCTATGTTTTGGCGGTGTCTCCAGACAATGTTGAGCAATTCGAAGCGATTTGTTCACGCGAGCGTTGTCCGTTTGCAGTAGTGGGCGAGGCGACCGAAGAGCTACACCTAGAGCTTAATGACGAGCACTTCGACAATAAGCCTGTTGATTTGCCGATGGATATTTTGTTTGGCAAACCACCGAAGATGCATCGTGAAGCTAAAACGTTATCGAAGCCATCAACAGACTTACCACAAGTTGATGATATCAACGAAGCGGTAAACCGTATCTTGGCATTGCCTGCGGTTGCCGACAAAACCTTCCTAATCACCATCGGCGATAGAACGGTTGGCGGCATGGTGTCGCGTGACCAAATGGTTGGCCCATGGCAAATTCCTGTGGCGGATTGTGCGGTAACGACTTCGACTCATAACAGCTACACTGGCGAAGCTATGTCGATGGGCGAGCGTACCCCTGCGGCGTTGCTGGATAGTGCGGCTGCGGCTCGTATGGCAGTTGGTGAGGCAGTAACCAATATCGCTTCATCAAAAATTGATGACATTAAAAAGATTCGTTTATCGGCTAACTGGATGGCGGCTGCGGGCGCACCGGGCGAAGACGCCAATCTTTATGAGGCGGTACAAGCCGTTGGTATGGAGCTTTGCCCTGAGCTTGGAATCACGATTCCTGTGGGTAAAGATTCGATGTCGATGAAAACGGTATGGGAAGAAGACGGGCAAAAGAAAAGCGTCACGTCGCCACTATCGCTAGTGATCACAGCATTCGCGCCAGTCACTGACGTGCGTAAAAGCTTAACGCCTCAGTTGAGAACCGACATTGGTGAAACAGAGTTATTATTAATCGACTTAGGTCGTGGCAAAAACCGTTTAGGTGCAACAGCCTTTACTCAGGTGTATAAATTATTAGGTACTGAGCCAGCTAACGTTGATTCAAGTGATGATTTGCGTAATTTCTTCAACGCGGTTCAAGGCTTGAATCAGTCTGGCTTAGTCAGCGCTTATCACGACCGCTCAGACGGTGGCCTATTAACGACTCTAGTTGAGATGGGCTTCGCCGGTAACTGTGGTGTTAGCGTGGACCTAACTGGCCTAAACGGTACAGCAGAAGAAATCTTGTTCAACGAAGAGTTGGGTGCTGTGTTACAGGTTCCTGCGTCTAAGCGCGAAGAAGTTGAAGCGCTATTGAAAGCACACAATGTTGATGACTTCAGTCACTTCATTGGTGTGCCGGCAGAAACCAAAACCTTCAGCGTGACTAAAGATGACCAAGATATTATTTCTCGCGAGATGAAAGATCTGCGCGCGATTTGGTCGGAATTAACGTTCCACATGCAAAAGCTGCGTGATAATCCTCAGTGCGCTGAAGAAGAGTACAATACCAAGCTCGACCTCGATAACCCAGGTCTTAAGCCACAACTGACTTTTGATATTCACGAGAACATTGCAGCGCCAATGATTAACGGCGGTGTTCGTCCTCGTGTTGCAGTATTGCGTGAGCAGGGCGTTAACAGTCACCTAGAAATGGCGGCGGCGCTAACCAAAGCTGGCTTTGAATGTGTTGACGTTCACATGAGCGACATTCTAAGCGGCCGCGTCAGCCTAAAAGACTTTATTGGTGCTGTCGCTTGTGGTGGCTTCTCGTACGGTGACGTACTTGGCGCGGGTGAAGGTTGGGCTAAATCGATCTTATTCAACAGCCGTGCTCGTGACGAATTTGAAGCCTTCTTTAAGCGTGAAGATACTTTCAGCTTAGGTATCTGTAACGGCTGTCAGATGATGTCGAACTTAAAAGAGTTAATCCCTGGCGCTGATCACTGGCCACACTTCGTGAAAAACGAATCGGCTCAGTTTGAAGCACGTTTCGCCATGGTCGAAGTGGCGAAATCACCATCGTTATTTACGCAAGGCATGGAAGGTTCGCGCCTACCAATCGCCGTATCGCATGGCGAAGGTCGCGCACAATTCGCATCAGCCGAAGCAGCGCAAAAAGTTAACGCATCAGGTTTAGTCACAGCCCGCTACGTCAACAACTACGGCGACATTGCAGATACTTACCCAGCCAATCCAAACGGCTCACCACACGGTATTACCGGCCTAACCACAACCGACGGTCGTGTCACTATCATGATGCCACACCCAGAGCGTGTCGCGCGCACGGTGCAGAACTCGTGGAGACCGGATGAGTGGAGAGAAGACGGGGCTTGGCAGCGCATATTCTATAACGCCCGTAAGCACATAGGGTAAAATCGCCTTTTTCTCCCTATGCTTTGTTGTATCAAGATTTTAAAGTGACTCATTTACTACTAGTAAACTCGTCATTTAAAATCTTGATACGCCTCGCCTAGAAAGAAAAATTCTGATTTTACTATTAGAATCAGTAGGCTGGGTTGAGCTTATGAACCCCAAAATCACAATATCTGTTGGGCAAAGTTTCCCTCCAGACCAACCTACGTTTATTATAGAGTTAGTCTTTTGCATGATTAATGTGGTTATCAAGAAATGTTCCATCTATATTATAGTGACCAGAAAAACCATGAGGGCCATCCCAGCGTTTAGAGAGTAGGTTTATCAACTTTTTACCGTAAGCCTTCATGAGCCACAGGTATCCACACCAAAGCTCGTGGTCTAAGATCAATGGCTCCCTAGTAAAGTCTTTCTTTAATGAACATGGGTATCTTGCCCAAGATTCATTCCCATCCTCAAAAATTTTCAATATAGCTTGGCTTCTCTGTTTGTATGGTACTAGATTAGACATTTTAGAAAGCTTAGTTAGACTATGTGTCTTCAGGTGCTTTGAAAGAGTTCCGTTAGAAATCCAGCCTGGATGATCATAAACGAGAAATGCCTTGATAGCATTTTCTAATGCAAATGAGGCTAATAAAAAAACTGCTCTATTGGAATTATCCCAAGAGATTGAATCACCAGTTGTTAAGTCTCTGCGAGTTAAGGTCCTGGTACCAAAGTTTTGCATTAAAATTTTTGCTTGATAATGAAGATCGTCGGCTACCAAAAACCAACTATGCGGATTGGCAGTCTCAACAAACTCTTCATTAGTCATATTGCTCTCCCTGTTATTGTATGTAAGTTAAGTTTAGCTAACTACTTTTCCGCAAAACTTTAATTCTAACTTAAATACTATATCTTCCTAATGTGTTAAACAACTAACGTATAACTAGAATTAGAATAATACGCTTTTTAAGAAAGGTTACCTACATGTGATTTCGGAGCAAAAAATAACAGGCTTGCTCCAATTACCCCTTGAAGCTAGCCGAATGAGGCAAAGTTATAGCGTAAATTAGGCATGGAGCCTAATTTAGCTAAGACGAAACATGGAAGTTTCGTTTAGCGGCGCGTCAGTAACTTTGCTGAGCGAGGGGAGTGCGAAGCACCTAGCATCTGGGGTGCCTTTTCTTTTGGTTCGTTTTCTTTGGGCACGCAAAGAAAATGAACATTTATATACTTAACAAGTATATAGTAGTTAGCTAGTCCAGTTACGTTTACTCAGTTATTACTTTTATGTCTGAAACAAAAAGTACGAGCTCACTGTTACATAAAGTATCAACATGGCGACCTTTCACCTCATAGGTAACAAGGTTTTCAGCAGAGAGAGCGCTATAGGCAATACCTCTTACCTCAACCCTTTCCCCATTGCTTTCCTTATGTTTTTCATAAAAAGAAGGCTCGAAAGCTAAAGGCATGCAATCGTCGTTTCTTATGGAAAGCGATGCTGTAAGTTCTGGTGGAGTAAAGCGTAAATTCAGTACTCCTTCTAGCTCGCAATGCTTCCCAATAGAACAATCTTCAGATGAATATAGTAAAGGGGAGCAAACTATCAATATAAAAAAGATAAATAATTTAATCATACTCCCGCCATTAAACTCGCGACTAAAGCGGTCAATAGCACAGCTAAGATGACTTGCACGATGGCGATTAATACACCTTTGATAAAGCTTGTGCCTAAAACAAGCATGTAGGCAATGGCGGCGACGGGTACGGTGACGAGCCAGCCGTAGGTGTTGTCTAGGTTGGGGAAGAAGTGGTTTACTCCATATTGGAATAGGGCGGAGACGATTAAGGCGAAAAGGCAGTTGAAGAAGCCTGTATTTTTTGCGCCGATAAACTGTGCGGCGAACTTTAGTGGTAATACAAGTAGGACAACTATAATTATTAAACTGATTAATGCTTCCATATCCGGTTCCTTCTTTTATTTGACTAAGGAGTCGATTCTGATTGATTTTCTGACGCTTTTCTAAGGTTGATCATCAAACTAACACGCTCCCTCTCAAACCGGTAACCAAAGCTGAGTAATTCTCCAAAGATTACGCCACAACCAAAGTCTTGGTTGCTGCTTAAGCTAGGGATTTTCTCGATTCTTTGTGATACCCACTTCTTGGCTTGTTTATTCATCTTGCTATTTTCAGCTGTGACCTCTTGCCAGACTTTGGGATATTGAGGCTTCACCTCAGTTTCAACTTCTCTAAGCGAGGTATGTATCTTCTTGATGAGGTTCGGGAAGTCTTTATCTAAAAGATCTCCGCATGAGCTATTTTTAAACTCTGTATAAAGCTGCGCGGTTCCTACCAACTTTTCTAAATCTTTTTTTATAAACAGTTCGTCATCTGTGGTTGCTTCAGCAGCAAACGGCGCTGTTATGGTAAGGGCAATTATACTTAAAGCCTTTTTAGTAAGTTTCATGATGCTTTTCTCGCAGAAAATAAGTTGTAAACCATCATACCGATAAAGAACAGCCCAAAGAACACGCCGATATCGATAAGTAGCTTGCCTATATCAAAAGGATCTTTGAATAAACTGTAGTTAAAGTCCATAAAGTGAAAGATGGCTTTTGAACCAAAAAAAGCGACTAAGAAGGCGACAAACATTTGCGCCATTGACGGTTTGTTTTTATTACTCATGGTATCTTCCTTTTATAACTGTACACATCTTACGTTTCTGGGGTCTCTGTGTTGTTCAAGTGGTACGCAGAGAAGCTTTTGTTTACCCGACTCTTCTTTTTTGATGAAGAAGCTGCCTATTTTGTAAGGGTTTAGTCTCGCAGTATCGTGTTGTTCAAGATACTCTTCATTGATGTCCGCATCATGGGGCTGTTGTAAGCGCCAATTGAGGACAGCAATTTTCGCGTCTAGATCGTGAAGCCTGATTGCATATGATTTATATGGCACAAGGTCTATCAGAGACTGGGTATAACCAACATAGTTTCTAACGCTTTCAAGCAAAGTGTATTCTTCAACGTAATCAAATTTATAGGATGCTTTGTCCTCAGCAGTCATATGATCAAAGCGCTTAAAATACTCTAAAAATCTAGTAAGTTTATTTGCAGCCATATTTGGCTTTAGTAAGAGTGACATAATAAGCTTGTTTTGGTTTCGCATTAGGTCTTTATTGACATAGTAATGAGAGAGCAAGTCAAACCTAACCGCTTTAGTTAAAGCTAATTCTTTTTTAGAAAGTCTGTCGCTAAGTCTAGGGCTTTTAAGGATATTCTTGCTAAAGGCTAGGTTTTTAAACTCTAAAGTTTGGTTGAATAGCGCTAAGTAGAACATCTTTTCTAGTAGCGTGCCCGATTGAGCAAGTTTTTCCTTTAAAGCTGATTCAAGCTTCTTCAGAGTATTTTGGCCTGATTTATTGTTGTGAGCCAGAGACTTTAGGACTTTAATTAAAGTGACCTCATGTGCAAATCCTAGATCTGTATAATTAGGGTAGCTTGACCAATCATGAGCAGGATGGCTTTGCTGATAGTTCGGGTAATTAATAAATGTTTCATACCTCTTAATGAGTATTGAGTTCTTTTCTATGATTTCATCAGCAAGATTTGAGTTCAGTAATAAAGAAAAACAGCTTCTTTTATAGACTTGACAGTAATCCTGGGGTCTATAAGTAGCTAGTTGTTTCCCAGAAATACGGTAAGGCTGATCATTCTGTTGAGGGTTTGCGGATAGTGCTTTTTGATGAACTTTTTTACCTAGCGTTACAGGATCTTTGTCTTTCGGAGCCATGATGCCGAGAAAGTAATAATAAGATTCACTGGGTGAGGTAAGCTCAGACTGTGTTTTCAGAATCCAGGCTTCAGTTTCTGGGGATAGTTCGTCATCGATTAACAACAACCCCAGAAGTATTGCTAGTATGCCCCCAAAAACGCAAAAGGCCATTAGAATTTTAGTAGAAAGCTTCATGCATATTAATCATTATTATTCCCAAGCATCGAAGTATGCCATTCAACGATAGAAAATTCCAATCTATGCATAGTCCGTATACATTGTATAACAAACACTTATCTTCAAAATTATGGAACACTGTGGCATAGTAAGCGAACTATTTTCTATCCCGCCCATGAGATATGTTTGAACCTAAATTGAATAGGTCTGCTTTATCCTTTATTGAGTCAGAAGCTGCGGAATCGTTGACGCGAATCAACCGTGGTGTGGAAAAAGAAAGCCTGCGCGTGACGCCTGATGGTTACTTATCTAAGCGCCCACATCCTCGTGAGTGGGGCTCGGCTTTGACTAATCAATATATTACTACCGACTACTCTGAAGCTTTGCCTGAGCTGATTACACCTGTGGCCCAAGGTCGCGAGGCTCCTCGCAAGTGGTTGGACGATATCCATAAGTATATCTATCAGCACATGGATAATGAGGTGCTGTGGGTCGGTAGTATGCCGTGTATTATGACCAAGGAAGACGATGTGCCACTTGCTGAGTACGGTTCGTCGAATGTGGGTATGATGAAGCATGTCTATCGCCGTGGGCTTGGATACCGTTATGGGCGCTATATGCAGACTATTGCTGGGGTTCATTATAACTTCTCGCTGCCTGACGAGTTTTGGCCTGAGTATCAACGATTTTATGGTGATTCATCTAAACTGCAGGACTTCATTTCTGAGCAGTATTTAGGCTTAATCCGTAATTACTTACGTTATTGCTGGTTGTTGCCGTACTTGTTTGGCGCGTCTCCCGCGATCTGTAAGTCGTTCATGAAGGGCGAGGGTGGTGCCTTTTTAAGCGAGCAGCCAGACGGCACCATGTACGGTGATTACTCGACCTCTTTGCGCATGAGTGACTTAGGTTACCAAAATAATGCGCAGGCAAAATTCTCTATACGTCACAATGACTTACATGAATATACAGCTGAACTAGAGCGTGCTATTCGTACTCCTGATGAGTTTTATCAAGAACTTGGTGTGGAAGTTGATGGCGAGTACCGCCAGCTCAACGCCAATTTGCTGCAAATTGAGAATGAGTATTACGCTAAGATCCGGCCTAAGCGAGTGATTAATAGTGGTGAACGTCCGACGCAGGCTTTGAATCGAGCGGGTGTGCAGTATATTGAAGTGCGCTCATTAGACTTAAATCCTTTTGATTCGGTGGGTATCAGCCAGTCGCAAGTCGATTTCCTCGATATCTTTATGATGTTCTGTTTATTGCAGGAAAGTAAGAATCAGTCGGACCGTGAAAATGCTGAAAACGATGAAAACTTCCGCCGTGTGGTTTACTACGGTCGCAAACCTGACTTGAATTTATTGCGAAATAACCGCTCTTTGCCCCTAAAGGAGGCGAGTTTACAGATTTTTGAGGAAATGCGTCCGGTTGCAGTCTTGCTCGATAAATGTAACCATACGCGTGCTTACACGAAGGCGCTATCTGAAGCCATTGAAATGGCTAAGGATCCATCTAAGACCTTATCCGGCCTCTACTACGACGCTATAAAGCGTAGTGGTAAAGGGTATTTTGGTTATACGATGGAGCTTTCTACTAAAGCTCAGCAACAGTTTTTATCACAAACAGTTGAGCCGCAAATACAGGAGTTATTTGCGAAAGAAGCTGAGAAATCAATCATCGATCAACAGTTGATCGAGAAGAGTGAAACGCTTAGCTTTGAAGAATATCTTGAGCAATACTTTGCAATATAGGTTGCTGATAAGGTTGTAGAGTAGGTTGTGGAATACCATGCTCAATGAAGCGTTGCTGAGTCAAACTAACTTAATTTTAGAGGAGTGGTATGGACTCTAACAGTACAGCATTATTTGAGCTTTGGGGAATGAGTATTGGTCCGATTGAAGTTGCTTTCGGTATTTACTTGGTATTTATGCTAGCTATTGGTATTTGGGCTTACCAAAGGACTAACGATTCCAGCGACTATATGCTTGGTGGTCGTGGGCTAGGTGGTGCAGTAACAGCATTGAGTGCTGGCGCATCAGATATGAGCGGTTGGATCCTGATGGGACTCCCTGGCGCGATTTATTTCTCCGGCCTCTCTGAGTCTTGGCTCGCCTTATTCTTAGTCATCGGCGCTTACATCAACTGGAAGTTTATTGCCGGTCGTCTACGTTCTTACACAGAAATTGCTGATAACGCGCTGACCTTACCGGATTACTTTGCTGGTCGTTTCCACGACGGCGGTAAGTGGTTACGGATCGCTGCAGTGGTTGTCATGATCGTGTTCTATGGTTACTACATTGGCTCTGGCCTTGTAGCAGGCAGTAAGCTGTTTGAATCAAGCTTTGGCTATGACTACAACACAGCACTTCTAGTCAGCACTATCGTTATTATCTCTTACACATTCCTTGGTGGTTTCTTGGCCGTGAGCTGGACTGACTTTTTCCAGGGTTTGATTATCGCGATTTCATTAGTCGTGGCGCCGGTTGTTCTTCTGATTGAATATAATGGTTTAACAGGCATTACCGAAGGCGTACAAAAAGCTGGTGAGGCCATGGGTAAAGATAACTTAGCGAGCTTTACTGCTGGGTTGTTTGACGAAAACGGTGCCTTCCTTTGGATTACTTTCTTGTCACTGATGGCATGGGGTCTTGGTTACTTCGGTCAGCCACATATTCTAGCGCGCTTCATGGCGATCAAAAGCGTTAACACAGTACCGCAAGCACGTCGTATTGGTATGACGTGGATGGCGATTTGTGTATTAGGTGCAGTGTTCGTTGGTTTTGCTGGTATTGCTTACTTCGGTGGTGACTTTGCCGCAAGCGAATACAAGCTATTAACGCAGGAAGAAGTGAATACGCTGAATACCAGCGCTGGCGCTGAGAAAGTCTTCCTGTTGTTGACGCAAGCTTTGTTTAATCCGTGGTTAGCTGGCTTCTTACTGGCTGCAATTATGGCGGCAGTGATGAGTACCATTGATTCGCAACTACTCGCGGTATCAAGCTCAGTAACTGAAGATATCTATAAGCCACATTTGCGCCCTGAAGCTTCTGAGAAAGAGCTGGTTTGGGTTAATCGTTTTGTGGTGATTCTGGTAGCCGGTATTGGTATCTGGGTGGCACTAGGCGAAAGCAAAAACGTACTGAACTTAGTGGGGCAAGCATGGGCTGGCTTTGGTGCGGCCTTCGGTCCTGTGGTCATTCTTTCGCTATTGTGGAAGCATATGACGCGCCAAGGCGCGTTAGCCGGAGTTATTGCTGGTGCAGTTTCAGTGCTGGTTTGGGACTATATTGGTAATAATACCGATATTGCTTTGTTCGACCTGTATGAATTACTGCCAGGCTTTATCATTGCTATGCTGACAATTTACATCGTGAGCAAGTTGACGACTGTTGGTGAGCAAACGGCGAACCAGTTCGAGTGGTACAGCAATGAGTTTAAAAAGTACAAAAGCTAGTTAGCTTGTTTCATTTAAAAAAACGCCCTTTATTGGGCGTTTTTTTATGCTCCTTCTACTTCAAATACTTGATCGTCCTGTGCAAGATTTCCTACGGTTGCTATGATAAAGTTGAAGGATAGACTTTATTAACAAGGAGTTAATTATGTCACTGTTTGAGCATATTGTCGTTGCCGTTGATCTGCGGAAAGAAAGCAAAAAGGTCATCAAAAAAGCCCAAAATGTGTTGGCAGAAGGCGGGGTAATAGAGTTGCTGCATGTTGCTGAGCCTATTGATGCTGGTTTGTGGGCTGGTGCTCCTTTTGGCGCTGTCGTGGTCAATACTGAAGATCTGGAGCAGGAAGCCTTAAAGGCGAAGAAAAAGCGTTTAGAAAAGCTGGCTGAGCACTTCGGCATCTCAGAAAGCAAGCAACATATTGAGATAGGCAAGCCCTCACGGGTGATTAAAAAGTTTGCCGATGAACATGACTGTGACTTGATCGTTATCGGTACTCATGGCCAAAATGGCTGGGAATTATTGCTGGGTTCAACCGCTAACGGTGTTCTACACGGCGCTCCTTGTGATGTACTTAGCGTTCAGATGAAAGTTAAAGATTAAGCCATCACTTTGGATTGTAGGTTTTCTTTATAGCGCCTCGATAGCTTGACCACATCACCGCTCTTTAGGATGATTTTTCCATCGGCACTGTCGGTGCTTTCAATATGCCCAATCGCATCAATATTTACCATGAAAGAGCGGTGCGTTCTGACAAAGTGTTCTGGTGGTAATGATTCAACTAACTTAGACATGGTTCCACGCAAAGGATAAATAGAGCCAGAGACATGGATGTTCATGTAATTACCTGCGGCTTCAATCCATTCTATATCTTCAACTTTAATGACAAATTCTTTCCCCAGCTTTTTGATTAATAGTCTGTCAGAGCGTTGGTTACCATCTTCGCCAGCCGCGACCACTGAGGCTTCACCTTTTATTCGCAGGACAATAAAACGGTAAATATAAATAGTGGCGATGATACCGAGGTAAGTTAATACATCTTTGCGATATTCATAGAAGAATTCACTCTGCCACTGGCCAAATTCATAACTGTCGCCCATGTAGATATAGACCAGTTTGCGTATCCCTACCATGATACCGATATGAATTATTGAAAAGGCAAAAGTCGCGCCAATGTGTGGTAACAGGCTTTTTCTAAAAGTCTTAGGGTAAAGTGGGAATATTTGGTTAAAGCGGATGATGATAGGGATCAACAATAAAATACCAACCTGGCTGCTAAATTCCCACAAGTAAGGTTGCCAAGTGTCGATAACCTCATCGCGTTTGGCGTACTCATGCAGAGTGGAGTAGGCATTAACCAGCGCATGTAAAAACTGCACGATAATCCAAAAGCCAACTTCGAAATATCGCTGATAAGTGAAAAAAGTCTGTTTTACATGGCTCATTTAGCGTTACGCCTGATCTGAGTGAAATTGGTTTTGTCGATGACCACGAATATTATCGTTACTTGTAATTATTCCCAGCCCGTTCATCACATTATAGTACCACTTATCACAAAGTCTATTAAATCAATCACTTAGCTATTGATGAGCGATGAGTAACCATTCATCGTTAGTAAATCTTAATTCGGAAGCTTTAATGTATGAAACAGTTAGCCAGGCGACATGATATTGATTTATTGCGGATATCAGCATTTCTATTGCTGATTTTTTATCATATCGGGATGGTGTATGTCGCCGACTGGGGTTATCACGTCAAAAGTGAATATCAGAGCGAGCTTCTCGCGAATTTGATGCTCATGGTCAATCAGTGGCGAATGCCGCTACTGTTCGTAATATCTGGGTTTGCAACTCGCCAGATGATGCGAAAATTCAGCGTAGAAACTTTTATTAAGCGTCGCAGTTTCAGTTTGTTGATGCCATTGCTGTTTGGAATTTTAGTGATTGTGCCGCCACAGCTGTATATTGAAATGCTGCAAAAAGGCGACTTCAACGGTAGCTACTGGAGTTTCCTATTCGAGTTTTTTTCTGTCGACAGTAAAGCTTTCGAGGGTTACCAGGCTGGTATTTTGCCGCACGTCGATGTCAATCATTTATGGTATTTGCGCGAGCTTTGGGTGTTTACCATGATCGTTGTTCTTTTGATACCGGTAATAAATCATGCGAGTGTGATAACTTTTTTGCAGCGTTGTTGTTTTGCTTTTGCTGGCTGGGGACTGCTTGTTACTGCCGTAGTCGGTACTATGACTTTAAAAGTCTTAATGCTTGATCAAGAACAAGAATCAAGCAGAAACAGCGTCTACTTCTTGTTCTTTATTTGTGGCTATTGGTTGAGCCAAAGAGCTAGCGCGTGGCAGCTGCTCCAGAGCATGCGCGTAAAACTTTTGGCTGTTGGGCTTTTGTCTAACATCGGAATATTGTTGTTATACAGTCAATGGCCTTGGCAAGATCCTGTTCAGCCTTTAATGCAGTCAACGTGGCTTATTATTTCAAGTGTTGCCGCCTGGAGTTGGGTTTTGGCCATTTTGGGCTTCGGGCGCACTTGGATGAAACAGTATGAGCAAGCAATAGGACCTCCAAAATTTAAACAACAGTTGGAATACTTCAATCAGGCAGTCTACCCGTATTATATTCTTCACCAAACTATTATTGTGGTTAGTGCTTATTACTTGTCTCAATGGGCGCTTGGTCCCGTGGTAGAGCCTGTGTTATTGATAACGATTACGGTATTGGGGTGTGCTTTATTATTTGAAGCTATTCGACGAGTAAGCTTTTTACGGCCACTGTTTGGTTTGAAAATCCTTGAGAGAAAGGATTGCAGTTATTTCGGTGAACCGCGTAAACTAACCCCTGTTTTGACGTTGGTAAGTTACGGTTGTTTGGTGCAGTTTGCAGCGATTATTTTGTTTTAGCAATAGTAAGAGGGCGTTATGTATAAGGTACTGTTTAGTCTTGCGACAATTAGTTTGTTATTTTTCACCGGATGTTCGTCTGAGCGAGCCAGTCACCATCAAGCTTCCCAAAGCGCTGAAACCGACAGAAAGCCCAAGCTGGTGGTTTTTATCTCTATTGATCAGTGGCACAGAGATTTATTGGAACGTTACCAAGAGCATTATACCGGTGGCTTTAAGACTATATGGCAAGAAAGCCGTTTTTATACCGATGCCTATCATGACCACTCGGCAACGCTAACTGGCCCGGGCCATTCTGTTTTACTTACTGGCGCATACCCTAAAAAAACCGGTATTACCGGTAATTACTTTTACGACCGAGAAGCAGAGGAAGAGAAGTACTGCGTCGTGGATAGCCATACCCACGTTATTGGTTCGGATGGCGTCATTAAAAAGGCGGGTGTCTCACCCAGAAATTTACTGGTTCCAACCTTGGGCGATCTGCTGAAAGAGGCTAGTCCACAGTCCAAGGTATTCTCTGTGTCAGGCAAAGATCGCTCTGCCATTCTTATGGCTGGAAAAAAAGCTGATGGTGTTTATTGGTATGATAAATCCAGCGGAGAATTAGTGACCTCCAATTATTACGAGGAAGAGCTTTCAGATTTTATACAGTTCTATAACTTGAACAGCCCTGTTATTCAATTTATCCCTAATGCTTGGCGTCGCTCAAAGCCTGAAGCCTTTTATCTTGACAATGCGCGTCAGGATTTGTTTGCTGGCGAGCACTTAATTGATAATAAAAACTTTCCTTATCAGCTAGCGCCTCAATCTACCGATGATACTTCTTACCGTTCAAGGGTGAGCCGCACGCCGTTTGCTGATCAGTATATCTTAAGCGCTGCTCAACATATTCTTAATACTCAAGAATTAGGGATGGATGACAGCCCTGACTTGCTTTCAGTTGGGTTGTCGGCGACAGACTATATCGGTCACACATGGGGGCCATACAGCCAGGAAGCGTTAGATCACATGTTACGCTTGGATCAATTCTTAGGGACTTTTATAGATACTCTGCAGCAACGTTTTGGTGATGATGTGGTGATTGCGTTATCCGCAGACCATGGCGTATTGCCTTTACCTGAGTACTTGGCTCAGCAGGGGCTTGATGCTCGTCGAATTCCGAAGACGCAGGTCATGGATGATATGGTGGCGATTGAGTCGAAGTTACGTCAGGAGTTTGGTATTGAAGAGCCGCTGATTGAACTTAAAGAAGAATCCTATCCATTCTTTAATCCAGCGCTTACGTTGGAGCAGAAACGTCGCTTTGCCCTTGAAGCCGAAAAGCTGGACTACATTAACCGAGTGATCATTTCCGACGATTTAGAAAACTCTACAGATCCAGTAGCCGGCTTTGTATCAAAAGCCCATTACCAACCTCGCTCTAGGGATTTCTACCTGATCTTTACAGAAAACTATCTAGTCAGCCGCTCTTTAGGCACAACCCACGGATCGGTTTATCAGTATGATCAGCATGTTCCTATCGTTTTGATGGGAGCGCCTTATGACGCAGGACATGTTTCTGAGAAGGTGAGCACTACCGATATTGCACCGACACTGGCTAAATTATTGGGAATTGAATTCGAAGGATTTGATGGAACTCCATTGCCTTAAAATACGCATATTAACGTATATTTGACATTATACGCCAAAAAGCGTATTTTAATAATTATATGTAATATTGCGTATATTGTTTTAGGGTCTATCTTATGAGTAATCGTGAAGGTAATGAGGCTGGAAAGTTACCCCAAGTAGCTGTCATTACGGGAGATATAGTCAACTCGCAACAGAGTGAAGAGAGTGCTGAGTGGCTCTCGGCTTTAAAAGAATACCTGTCACAGTATGGCGATAGTCCGAAAGATTGGCAGGTGTATCGAGGCGATAGCTTCCAGTTAATTGTGCATCAGCCAGAAGATGCGTTTAGAGTAGCTTTAGGGCTAAAGGCAGTCATTAAGCGCTTCAAAGAGCTTGATGTGCGCATGGCCATTGGTGTGGGTGCTTTAGAACATCATGCTGACCAAGTGTTGCAGTCGAACGGCGAGGCTTTCGTAAACTCGGGTAGAAAGTTCGATTCGCTCAAGAAACAGACGCTTGCTATAAAAACTCCCTGGCAAGATTTTGATAAAGCGATTAACCTATTTATCAAATTAGCGTTATTAACGATTGATGATTGGTCTGAAACCAGTGCTGAAGTGGTTGCAGCCAGTCTAGAACATCCACAATCGACACAAAAAGACATTGCAGCGCTATTATCAATACCTCAAAGTCGTGTCAGCGAGCGCTTATCGCGCGCAGGCTTTGATGCGATTCGAGATACGGAGCGCTACTATCGCGAAGCGATAGTCAAGAGGTTATAGCCGTGAAACGATAGCTAAAAAGTTATAACCGCGCAGCGATAAAAGATCGCATATGAGTGTTGCGGGGCGATATTAAAACGAATACAGGGTAGGTCATGACGATATTATTATTAAAATTATTGATGGCACATTTAGTCGCTGACTTTCTAATCCAACCACTCTCATGGATTAAAGACAAAGAGCAGAAAGCCTTCGTCTCCAAAAAACTCATCTGGCACTCACTGGTTCATGCATTGTTGTACGCCATGGCCTTTGCTTTTGCACCACAGTATTGGTTGGGCTGGCTGATTTTGGTGGTCTCGCACTATGTGATCGATGGTTTTAAGTCGATCAGCCATCGTTTTGTGGTGCAGGAACAATCATTATTCTTTAATCGTCGCAGTTTATTTATCATCGACCAACTGTTACACATCACCATCATTTTTGCGGTGGTGGGTTATTATTTTCCTGACTTATATCAGCTGACTGTTAATGTGGAGCAGTTATGGTTACTGGCGATCGCTTTGCTATTACTCACACGCGTCTCGTCGATTATTATTAAAGTACTGATATCTCGTTGGACACCCTTAAGCGTCGATGATCCGGGAAAAACAAACCATTCGTTGGCCAATGCTGGGAGTTATATCGGTTTCTTAGAGCGTTTGTTCATTTTCGTATTTATTGTGACTAATCATTGGGAAGGTGTGGGTTTTCTACTCGCTGCGAAATCAGTCTTTCGATTTGGCGATCTGAAAGAAGCTCATGATCGCCGTTTAACCGAATATATTTTGATCGGAACCTTAATCAGCTTTGGGCTCGCGATCGCTATTAGTTTAGGCTATGTCTATTTCAAAGGACTGGTTTAGTCTGCGTCCTGAATTAACTCCCTAAAGTCTCCACGATAATCGTTAAGGAAGTCAATAAAGTGTTCGATTTGTTCATCCGAGAGCGTATCAAACAGTTGTAATTGAAACTCCTTACGAACGAGGTCATTGGCATCCGATGTCTGGATTAGTTCGGGGGACTGTAACTGTCGCGGATTACGCAATAGGCTACGTAATGCTTGCTGTCCCGACTCTGACTGACGTTCCTTTAGAGCTAAAGAGAATGCTTCACGCCATTGCTTTAGGTATTTAAAGCGCAGCTCGCCAGTTGGTTGTATGCGCTGGGCCATTTCGGTAATAAGTGCTTCTTGCTTATCGGTGAGATCATCAAACCATTCGTCATAACTATCAATAGCGCCCTCAACGGAATCTTCTAAACGCTCTTCAGCGGTGCGTTCGAGGTATTCTTCTGATTGTTTGTCGGCTGAGGCATTGATGTTTTGCATTAACTCATCGACTTGCTCATCGGTTAACTGGGCAAGCTCAATAACCGTGTCATCAAGCACTTTATCGAGAATGGTGTAATAAAAGTTAAGTAGCCTATCACCATAGCTGTCATAGTTGTCTGCGACAGTACGGTTTCTAAGATCTACAGTAACGTCCTCAATAAACTGGTTATATCGTGGTAGCTGGGTGGTGCGGTGCCAGTAAGCATGTTTTTCTACAAGTGTTTCGATACGTTCTTCTTGGGCGGAGCTTAACGTCACGTAATCGTCAGCGTACCAGGTCGATAACCAAGCAATGCGGTTGTACCAAAACTGTAAGCCACAGCCTTGAATCGTAAACAACGCTAGCGCGATGATGGTAATTCTTATTGGGGATTTCAAATGTATATCCTCTAATGAGTGTGACTATAACCTATGAGATAAGGAGCTATTTGGCAAATATATCCTGTATCAAAATATGAATGTTAAACGATTCAGCTGAATATTATGTGAATTAAAGGTTCATACGAGCTTTATGCTAATTGAGAAAAAGTACAGGGCGTAATAAACTTAGCGATGATTTTAAAGGGCTTGCCCTAAAGGACGTAATTAAAAAAACGATACAGAGGATTCCATGAATACAATATTTACTGGCGTTTTATCGCTTAAGAAAGTATTAGTCGCTTCGCTTGTTTGGGGATTGATTCTGACAGGGTGCTCAGAGTCAGAGAAGAAAAGCGTGGCTAAGCCAAGCTTTAAGGTCGAAAGCCTGACTAAAAGTGGTTGGTTGTATGGCTCATTACCAGAAAACACAGTGGCATACGCTCGAGTTCCTAATCCATGGTCAGGTTTTTCAGCTAAGGATGATAGCTTTAAATATGCACTAGGCAATGAGAAGCATGTTAAAGCCGTTAAGCAGATCCAACAGGGTGTTCAGGATAATGTGATCAGCAAGCTAGAGGATGAGGTTAAGCCCTTAGCGCAGTTTTACGTGGAGCATACTAAAGGCCCTGTCGAGGTAGCTTTCGTTAGCCAGAATGGTCAGCCAGTCGTATTTATGGCAACGCGGTTAGATTATAGTGATGACAACAGTTTCAACGCGGCTTTTTCTGAACTGGTAAAAGCTATACCTAATGCTAGCGTGATGCCTCAAGAGAACGAAACCCAGGGCATTGTAAGCTTTGGTCCTGGTGCTGCGGTTTATTACCATTATGACTCCAGCGAACAGCAATTCTTGCTCATCAGCGGCATGGGTACCTCAGTGACTAGTCTTGAAAATGCAGCATCGAGTATAAAGCCAAACCAAAAACATGAGATGTTAAAGCTGGAGCAGGAGATCGACTCCAGCCATGAAGGTTTGTTCGTCTGGGCTAGCCCGAAAAACGCAATGCCATTTATGCAAATGGGCATGAATCCGCAACAACTCGCTAAGCTAAAAGAGTTCAGTATTGATAAGGCGGAAGGCTTGGCGTTTGGTTACGGCGTGAGTGGTGGCAAAACACGTTTAAAGCTATTGGTGGATATGCCCATTGATGACCAGAATCGATACCTGCCAGCGGTAAGTAATGATATTACAATTCAATCTGTCGGTACTCCAAAGTGGGCTTCTGTTATCTCTATTCCGACGGCTGAGCAGACTAAAAAGTTGATCAATAAACTGCATCAGGAAGGTATTGACGGTGTTAAGTCGTGGGAAGCGATAAATCAAAATACCCAAAGAGAGCTTGGCAGTAGCATTGAGACATTACTCAATACGTTTGGGCCTGAGGTTGTTATATTCAAAGATCGAGTAGGAATCTTCGCCGCGGTAACTTATACCCCGAGTGATGTTGCTGCTTTAATGAAAAAAGCACAAGAAACAGCTACGGTCGATTATAAGACATACCAGCAAGGTAATACTGAAATTCACCACTTGGCTATGTCCCCGATAGGCGATGGCTTGGGAGTGAACTCAAGCGATGGCTCTGAATTTGGACCAACACTGCTCAGAAATTACCGAGAGAATGTATTTTGGACAATCGAAGGCGACCAGGTTATTTTTGCTTCCGTCCCGCAGTTACTGCTGGAAAGACAGGAGCGAGGTGCTGACACTTCTATAGTGGACTGGTTTAAAGCTGAACAGGGGTATAACCCTGAAGGGACTTTGCTTGGCTTCTCATCGTCGGTTGAGGATTTGTCGCGAAGTAGCTACCACTACTACCTTGAGTTATTAATGATTCTATCGGACTTGTCGGGTGCTGAGGTAGATTTACTTTCTTTCCCTACTGCAAACCAGCTAGGCTTCCCTGAAAAAGGTGCGATTAGCTTTGGTTTACGCTCAGATAAGAGCATATTAGGTTTGGAGTTTGCCTTTGAGAATGGTGGGACTGACTTGTTGCATGGCCTAGGCTCAACTAGCTCCATAGCGGTTATTGGTATCTTAGCAGCTGTTGCCATACCAGCGTATCAGGACTATACGGTTCGAGCACAAATGTCTGCGGCAACTTACTCTGCTGAAGCCGTGAAGGTGCAAATTACTCAAGCTTTGATGCTGGGTGCTGAGATGGAAGAGTTGGATAATGGTTTTGAGAGCATTCAGGCAGCAGAAGATTACGAAAACTCAGTGATTGAGAAGATCGTGGTCAATGATGGTGTGATTACTATGTTCTTTAAAAACGAGCGCCTTGGTTACGGCCCTCAGACTTTAGTTTATGTACCGATGTTTGATGGCGACCGAATTACCTATTGGGATTGTACTGGCGGTACGGTTGAGGAAAAGTTTCGACCAGCTCGCTGTCGATAATTCTCGATGCGAAACAAAAAAGGTGAGCCAATGCTCACCTTTTTTGTGTTCGAAGAAAATTATTAAGCAACGATGTCTAATAATTCAATTTCGAATACTAATGCTTGGTAAGGGCCAATTGCGCCGCCAGCACCACGCTCACCATAAGCAAGGTTATATGGAACATAAAGTTTCCATTTAGAGCCTACAGGCATTTTTTGAAGTGCTTCAGTCCAACCAGGAATCACGCCGCCGACTGGGAACTCAGCAGGTTCGCCACGCTTATACGAGCTATCAAACTCTTGGCCATTTACTAACGTTCCTGCGTAGTGAGTCTTTACTGTAGATTCGGCAGTTGGAACTTCGCCTGAACCTTCAGTAATAACTTCATACTGAAGACCACTATCTAATACGGTGACTTCATCACGCTTCGCGTTTTCTGTTAAAAATGCTTCGCCTTCAGCTGCAAACTCTTTTGCTTGCTTAGCGTTTTCTTCTTCAACAACTTTCTGAATTTCTTGAAAAGCTGCGTTCAAGTCTTCGTTAGAAATTTGTGATTCGTTACCGGCAAAAGCATCTTGGATACCAGCGATGACTGCATCGATAGTAACGCCAGGAAATGCACCACTCACTTGCTGGCCCATCTGAAGGCCGATACCGTATGAAGCCTTGGCTTCAGTTGTAGAAAAATCTGTAGTTGACATGGAGTCTCCGTCATAGGTGTCTAAGAAGCTCTAATGGGGGTTATTTCCAATATTTAAAGGCGGTAGGGGTTAATTCTCGGGAATTAATGTAAAAACCGAAAAACATGGCTAGTATCGACAGTTGGTTTTGGCATAATACGCAGTCTAATTGATGCTGGCTTTGGCTTATGTGGTTTAAAAACTGTTTTATTTATTATCTCAGCTCAGAATTTGAGCATTCACAAGACTCTTTAGAAGAAAGCCTTGAAAATCAAAGTTTTAAAGAAATAGGGCGTCAAGAAACTGACGCTTATGGCTGGGTGTCGCCGCTAGGTCGAGGTCATGAAAACTTAGTCTATTCAGCCAATGGTGCCTTTTTACTCTCCATGCGCAAAGAGCAGAAAGTTATACCTGCCAGTATGGTTAAAGAGGCTTTGGAAGAGCGCGTGGCTCAGATCGAAGAGGCTGAAGGGCGCAAAGTCTACGGCAAAGAAAAGGCTACATTAAAAGACGATATTTTAAGTTTGCTTAAACCCAAAGCCTTAACGAAATCGAGCCATATTTATGGTTATATTGATACTCGCCATGAGTTATTGGTGGTTAATGCAGGGAGCGCCAGTGCCGCCGATGCGTTTATAGAGTTGTTGATTGACTCGCTAGGATCGCTGGGTGCAGTACGACTTATGGGAGAGGAAAGCCCTGGAGCCATCATGAATCAATGGGTTCTAGGTGACTTACCGAGTGATTTGGAGCTTACTGGACAGTTTGATTTACAAGACCCCAAAGATGACCGAGTGATCAAGATTAAAGGCGAGTCGGATCTCGAGCTTGTTAAGGAATTGTTGGACGATGGTTTTTGGGTGCAGAAATTGGGAATCCGTCGTGAGGAAGAATTTAGTGCTGTGCTGACCAGCGATTTGCTGCTGAAAAGCCTCAAGTTCGAAGATGAGTTGTTGAAGGAGAATGACGATATTGACTCCCAGGCGACTGGTCCAGACGGAAAGTTAGCACGTTTAGATGCTGATTTTGTGTTGATGACGCAAACTATGGCACAATTCATTAAAGAATTAATGCAACACTTCAAAGTCAATACGGACAAAGAATGATTGAGCACGATAAAAGCCTAACAACTGAACAAAAAGCTTTAGCAGTCAACCTTAATAACCAACAGTACGGCACATTTGTTGAAATTGGGGCTGGGCAAGAGGTGGCACGTCAGTTCTTTTCAGCTGGTGCGGCTGCCGGTACCGTTGCAAAAACCATGTCGGCTTACGACATGCAGGTCAGCGATGATATTTATGGTAAAGCGGGGCGCTACGTCAGTCGCGAACGCTTAGAGCAGATGCTCGACTATGAGTATGACTTGTTACACAAGCGCTTAGACGCTGTGCGCTCTGAGGAAACTCTGTATTTCAGCTATGCGGCTACCGTGACTGCCAAAAGTTACAGTCAGAAAAATGAGTGCCATGGCTGGATTGGTATCCGACTACAACTGGAACCGGGCGCCCCTGCCAGCGAAATTTTGATGCATGTTCGGATGCTTGATGATACGAATCGTGAGCAGTCGGAAGCATTAGGTATCTTAGGTGTTAACGTTGTTTATGGTGCTTTTCATTACCATGAGCAACCTAAAGTTTTTATCGAGTCATTGCTTGATAATTTGATTAATCCTTTTGGGCAAAAACGTATAGAGATTGATTTGATTCATTTCTCTGGGCATCACTTTGCATCAGTCGAGAATCGTTTGATGAACTTACATCTAGTACGTTCTTGGTGCTGCCGTGCTGTAATGTTTGATGCTAAAGGCAGCTCTGAAGTGCCGATGAGCTTGCTCCGTAAAAAAGATGTCTTGGTTATTCGTGGATCTTTTAAACCGCCTACGAAAGTTCACGTGGATATGACCGAAGCTGCTATGAAACAATTCCTCGAAGAAGAGGGTGTTCAAAATGACAAGGTTTGTACCGTTGCTGAAATCACGATGGCGGAACTCGATAGTGATGTTGAAACCGAGGATGCGGATTTCTTGTCGCGAGTCGATTTGCTTAATAAGCTCGGCTATAACGTATTAATTTCAGACTACTTACGATTCTTTAGGTTGCGCTCTTGGATGCGCCGCTATACGCAAAATCGAATCGGGATTGTGTTAAGTATTCTAGACTTCGATCAGCTGTTCGATGCTAAGTATTATAAGGGCCTCGAAGGCGGTATCTTAGAAGCAATGGGTAAGTTATTTTCAGGTAACACCAATGTATATGTTTACCCCACGCGCCGCGATGACACTTTGATCACGCTGGATAATGTTGAAGTTGATGATGATGCGAAATACATTCTTAAGCATCTAACCCACAACAAACTGTTAGTGCCGGTTGAAAATTGGAACGACAAACACTTACATATTTCAGCGCGCCATATTGCAACGAAAATCCCCCTAGGACAAGGTGACTGGGAACAACAGCTTCCCGAAGAAATTCGTGAAGAGATTAAAGCGAAATGCATGTTCGGTTATTGCGAGTTACCTGAAGCCTAATGCCGTCAGACCCCTGTCCTTGTGGTAAAAAAGTGGAAGGCACTCCTCGTAAATATGAGGAGTGTTGCCAGCCTATACACCTAGGTAACCAGGTCGCTTCAACGCCTGAACAATTAATGCGCTCGCGTTACAGTGCTTACTTTTATGCCTTAGGCCAGTATATTCATGATACTCACCATCAAGATTATCGTGGTAACACTAGCCCAGAAGAGTTTACTCAAAGCGCCGAATCTACTCAGTGGTGCCATTTAGAGGTTGTGCAGAGCTCACAACAGGATTCTTCTGGGGTGGTAGAGTTTAAGGCGAGCTTTATTGATAAAGATAAACTCCATACACTCCATGAAGTTTCAAACTTCGTATTCGAGAACGATTATTGGCTTTATACAGATGGTCAGTTCCAGCCGAAAACATCCCAAAAGATCAATCGAAATCAGCCGTGTCCATGTGGCAGTGGTTTAAAAGCCAAGCGCTGTTGTCTTTAAATTTTATTGAATTTTTTAAGCAACTAAACCTTTTCCTTTTTTCCAGCATCTAATGTAGATTAGATGTTGGAAAATCATTAACGAGGGGAAGGAATGATTCAAGTAGAATCTTTAAATAAGCGGTTTGGTAATATCCACGCCGTTCGGGATGTATCATTAAAAATACATCCAGGGCAAATATTCGGTTTGCTTGGTCCAAATGGAGCTGGCAAAAGCACCAGCATTTCAATGATGACAGGACTGATTGATGCTGACTCTGGTTCTGTTAGTTTGTCCGGTCTAAAACCACAATCTAAAGAAGCTCGACATAAAATTGGCTTAATTCCTCAAAGTATTGCCTTGTATGAAGAACTTACCGCAACTGATAATTTATCGTTTTTTGCATCGCTTTACGACATACCTAAAAATCAGTTGCAGTCGAGAATGGATTGGGCATTAGATTTTGTTGGGCTAAAAGATCGAGCTACTGATCGCGTCTCAGGATTTTCAGGCGGTATGAAGCGTCGCTTAAATTTAGCAGCTTCGTTGTTGCATGATCCTGATTTTATCTTTATGGATGAGCCAACAGCGGGTGTTGACCCTCAGTCGCGTAACAAACTATTTGATAATGTCTTAGAGCTAAAAGAGTTAGGCAAAACAATTATCTATACAACCCACTACATGGAAGAAGCTCAGAAATTGTGCGATCAGGTTGGAATTATAGACCATGGTGAATTGTTGGCGCTAGGAACGGTTGGGGAGTTATTGAAGCAGCATGGTGGGGATACGCAGGTTAGCATCAGCTCAGATCGGGGTGTTAAAGAATTCAAGTCTAGCGATGTTTCAAACGATTTAATTCAGGCACTACAAACAAGCGATAAAGTGTACGATATCTCCGTCAATAGCCCCGATCTTGAAGCGGTATTTTTGAATTTAACCGGCCGTCAGTTAAGGGATTAAAAGGAGTAGTAGCATGAATAAAATTGTAGCCTTGATGAAAAAAGATATTAAGTTGCTGTTTCGAGACAAGATGGCGGTGTTCTTCACTTTTGTTTTCCCTCTGGTGTTTGCTTTTATATTCGGTTCAATTTTCTCTGGCGATGGTGGTGGCTCTAAAGCGTTAAAAGTAGCGGTTGTAGACTTAGATCAAACCGAGCAATCTCAACAGTTTGTGAAAAGCATTGAAGAAGCTGATGAGTTTACAGTGACATTGACCTCTGAAGAGAAGGCGAAGGACTTAGTCCGTCGCGGTAAGCGCGTTGCTTATTTTATCTTACCCGAAGGCTTTGGGGAGGATTACAAAGGTGTCTTTTCCGGCAGCCCACCCGAAATTCTCGTAGGGATCGATCCTTCCAGAACGGCAGAGGCTGGTTATCTTGAAGGGTCATTAATGAAGCTAGGCATAAATCGCTTTGAGCAAGCGTTCTCAAATCCTGCTGCAATGACTGAGCAGTTGGATGCATCTATCGCTCAGATCGAAGAGAGCGATGATATTCCTCAAGAGTGGAAGTCGCTACTGAATGATTATTTACCCAAGATGAAGGAGCTTACTGAGCTAGATATGGGGAGCGAAGAAGGTTTTGGTTTCGGTGATGATGGCGAGGCCAATCCGATGATGCCTTTGAAAGTTACCAAGCAGGAAGAAGTGGTTCAGCGTTCGGGACCTAAAAACGCTTTTTCTATCACGATTCCCCAGGGCGTAATCTGGGCAATCATGGGCTGTGTTATCGGTTTTGCAATTAGTCTTGTTCAAGAAAAAACTTTGGGCACTATGAATCGCTTAATCGTAGCGCCTATCAGTCGTACGCAAATCGTTGCGGGCAAAGCGCTGGGTTGTTTCACGGCACAAATAGCTGTGGTGGCGTTATTATTCCTAGTCGCATACTTTATTCTAGGCGTTCGCTTTAACTTCCCTAAATTAGTGTTAGCTGCTGTGGCTTCTGGTGTGTGTTTTGTTGGCTTGATGATGTTCTTCGCATCACTAGCTAAAACAGAACGTTCCGTTGCCGGTATCACCAACGCATTTTTACTCATGATGGGTATGGTCGGTGGTGCTATGATTCCATTGTTTGTGATGCCAGGCTGGATGCAAGCTATCAGCAACTTTAGTCCGGTTAAATGGGCAATTGTGGCTTTCGAAGGGGCGATTTGGCGTAACTTTAGTTATACAGAGATGATGACGCCAGTGTTAATTTTAGTGTCAATCGGTGTGGTCGCTTTTATTTTAGGGACTCGCATGGTAAAACTTGAGGAAGCTTAACCTCATAAACCATGACAGCATGAGTACACTGGAATCATTACAACACCAAATTGATGAGCTTCAAACGAAGCTCGCTTTTCAAGATGATACGATTGAGCAACTTAATCGTATCGTCTCTAAACAGGATGAGATCATTCGCCTCATGCAGGCGAAGTTTTCGCTTATCGGCGACAAGATCCAGACCATTGAATCTAATTTGCCGAATAAGGCATTTAACCCAGATGACGAGGTGCCGCCGCATTACTAATAAGGTTCTGATAGGCTGGCACTTTTTAGTTACAACCAGTTGTTAGCTACAATCAGTAGTTATCGTTAACAGTCAGTTACAGTCAATAGAAGGAGGTTACCTTGGCTCATAGACGTAAAAGTAATCAATTTCGCACTGAAACGGATAGTATGGGGGATGTTAAGGTTCCCCAAGACGCGCTATATGCTGCTCAGACCCAGCGAGCAGTCGATAATTTTAATATCAGTTCATTGACCCTCCCTCTAGAATTTATTCAGCAAATAATCATCATCAAGCAAACTGCAGCTGAGACTAACCTTGAGCTTGGTGAACTATCGAAAACAAAAGCTCAAGCTATTATTAAAGCAACAAAAAAAATACTTGATGATGGATTGATTAACGCCACAAATTTTCCGATAGATGTTTTTCAGACGGGTTCTGGAACGAGTACTAACATGAATGCTAATGAGGTCGTGGCGCATTTGGCTTCTAATTCACGCACAAAAGTTCACCCTAACGATGACGTTAATATGGGGCAGAGTAGTAATGATGTGATTCCGACGGCCATATCCATGATGACTACTGAGCAGCTTGTTAAAGATCTAATACCGGCTGTAGAGAGTCTTATTCAAACGATTAAGGCAAAAGGGAAAACGCTTAAGTCAGTCATTAAAACGGGGCGAACCCATTTAATGGATGCCATGCCATTGAGTATGGAACAGGAGCTATCAGGGTGGGCTTATCAGGCTCAACTGACTTTAAAAAATCTTAAGAATATCATCCCTCAAGTGAGTGAGTTAGCGCAGGGTGGTACAGCAATCGGCACTGGCATTAACAGCAGCCCTAAGTTTAAAGTCTTGTTTGCTCAAAAGTTAAAAAACAAAACAGGGCTACCTTATAAAAAATCAGGTAATGCCTTCGCAAGTATTTCGGGACAAGACTCGAGTGTCGCTGTATCAGGTATTTTAAATACTCTGGCTACGGCTTTGATGAAAATCAGCAATGATCTACGTTGGATGAATAGTGGGCCAGTGAGTGGCCTTGGTGAAGTTCGTTTAAAGGCTATTCAGCCAGGTAGCAGCATTATGCCGGGCAAGGTAAACCCTGTGGTACCAGAAGCGGTAACCATGGCTGCTGCACAGATTATGGGTAATCATACGACTATTACTATTGGTGCTCAGTCAGGAAACTTTCAGCTCAATGTGATGTTGCCGATGATTGCTTATAACTTGCATCAATCGCTTGAACTGGCAACTAATTCGTCATTACATCTTGCTGACACGATTAAAAACTTTGAACCGAACAAAGAGTTACTTGACGAGTTATTAAGTAAAAATGCGATTTTGGCAACGGCGTTAGCACCAGAGGTCGGGTACGAAAAAGCTTCAGAAATCGTATATAAAGCAAGAAAAGAAGAAAGAACAATTTTAGATGTGGCGGTAGAGCTAACGACCATGTCCGAGAAAGAGTTATCTAAAATCTTAGATCCTAAGAAACTGACTTAAAGTAAACTAACTTAGCAGTTTAGGGTCTAAATTATTGTTGGTGTAACGGCTGGGGTGAGGTGTAGGTATGAAAAACATAACAATGGCAGCGTTATATGTAGCGCTGGGCTTAGTAGCTTTTAAAAGCACTCAGGCAGTTGAAAAAGGGCCTTTATTAATATCCGAGGTTCCTTCGGGGCAAGTGTATAGTGACAGCGATATTACGGCCTTAAAGAATCAAGATATCGAAGCTTACAAAGGCTCTAGCTCAAACTCATTAGCAAAAGAGTATCTTTTATATACAAAGGTAAAGGCTACCGCAGTAAGCAATTTGTCTGATGCAGAGTTAAGCTTTTTGAATCAGGCCTCTGAGCACAAAGCGACCGCATTTCAGCGACATCCCGAAGGTCCAATCGCCGTGCCTGTGTTCGATGTTGCTTCTTTAGCCAAGCATAAATTATTTATGGCCGATGTGAATCGCCAATACAAAAAGCTACTTCCACTATTACACTCTGATCCAGCATCATTCGCTGAAATGAGTACAAAAACTCCAGCACACACTCAAGCCGCCAAGCAGCTATTAGAGAGAACCGCATCGGAAAAAAATGGTGCCGTTTCTTCAGGTGCAATTACTTCAACCGTGACCAATCTATTGGTCGATAACTATAGAAATAGTGATAGTCAAAGCAGTCTTGTTTTCTTGAAAGCTTTGGTTGAAACAACTCATAATTATACTGCTGCAGAAGCTGTACTGACCTCCAAGCATAAGTCTCCACTGAAACATCAGTTGCTAGAAAGCTTAGATGGTTACTTTTCTGATAGCGAACAAGAAGCGCTACTCAAACAGCTTATTACCGAGAAGTCTGAACTTGCTTCTCAAGCATTAATCAAGTACGGACAGTTACCAGTGAGTACGCTGGATGCAGACATTCTGTATAGAACGCTTTCTGACCCTAAACTCGGTGCTAGTAGTGCATTATCCATAGCACGGTTATTTGAGAGTAGCCCTGATTATGCTCAAGTGATGGAGCATTTAAAAGCAAATCAAAAGTCTAGAGTGGCAACGGCTAATAGTTTACTGGTGTTGAAGTTGACAAATTCTGCAGGTTCTAAAGCTGCTCTGCAAGATATCCTTAATAAAGACTATATCCAGTTTGAAGATATGAAAGTGGAGGTGAGCTCATGGTTAAATTAACAGCATGCATGGTGACTTCTGCGCTAGTTTTTATGTCGGGAGTTGCTAGTGGCGAAGTATTGAACTATACCGAAAATAGCAGTTCTAGTAATCAACTTGCCATAGGCTATCCAGTGCCTACTCCAATAGATTCTTTGACCGCTGTTGATGGTTTTAGAACTTATGACAGTTTGCATAGCCAGCATCAATCATTAGCCATCACTCATGCCGAAGTTCGAAGTAGTGTCATCGGGCAAACGCATAACAATCGTGATATTTATGTGTATCGTTTTGGCGACAGCGATAATCAAACCAATGATGGGCTTACTGAACCAGCGTTTCTAATTAACGGCACTATTCATGCTCGTGAGTGGCAGAGTCCTGAAGTGGTTACTGAATTGATGGAGCAGTTAACCGAAAAGAAAAGCGATCAAAGTGTGGTGGAATATTTATTAGAGAACACCAATATTATTATCTTACCGGTTATGAATATTGATGGTTTTTTACAGACGCAACGTTTCCCGACTCAAGTAACTCAGTCGCCGGGCACTAATGCAGGTTCGACGCCGAGTCAGAAGTTTGCTGAGCCACGAGATGGACGTATGCGCCGTAAAAATATGCCGAATGTTGATGAGGTGTTATCAACCGAAGGAGACCGCTTGAGAGGGGTTGACTTAAATCGGAATGGTACCTCGTTCTTTGGTGTCCAACCGGATAATAGTGTTCCTAACAGTTTGATCTATGGTGGTGCTTCGGCTCAATCTGAACCTGAAACACAAGCATTATTGGCTGCGGCTCAATTGGGGCCTAGAAACCGCCTGCGTTTCTATCAGGATACACATTCTTTTTCGAGAGTTTTATTCGTGCCGCAACCCAGTAATAGCCAGAGGAATACGATCACTAATAGTTTAGCTGCAAAGTTCCAGTCTACTACGCAGCCGCAAGGCGCAAACTACTTCCCAGTGATCGATCAAGTCGGTAGCGGCATCCCTACTACCGCTGATTACTTTGCTTATACCGACCTTATTCCAACCTGGACGCTTGAGATAGAACCACCACAAGGTTTTTCGGGTGAACCAAACGGCGGTGCATTTTATGGAGGAACAGGGGCGAGTCATTCTGGTTTTATTATGCCAGACAGTGAAATTAATCGTACTCGTAACCAATTGGCTCCCGCGCAGATTTTAATGTTCTATCATCAGGCTGGACCTGCTTACGTTAAAGAAGTGATGTTGGTTGATAGTGACGGTAACGATGTCTACTCGGCTACATGGAGTAGCGGAGCAACTCGAAGTTTGAATGTTGCTACCAACAATACCCTTGAAGGCGGGGAAAGCTATAGCTTGTATGTGAGCTTTAACAAGCCTATGCGTATCAGAAATTCGGCTGGTAATATTGCTCAATACACAGGGCAGTCTGTCAGCTTATCGCCAACGGTAACGATTACAGGTAATGGTGGTAGTGGTGATTTCACTCGCTCTGTTAAAGCCACCAATAGCAGTTGGCTGAACCAAGATGTGGATGGTTTTACGTTCTCGCAATATCATGATGATGCTTTCAAAGTTGATTTCACACTGCCAACGGATATCCCTGTGAGCGCTACAACTGGCACTACTGATATTAGTATCAATATTTCTGCTGAAGATTTAGCAGGATTAGAGTTAGACGCGAATCCAGCCACAGCCGTAGATTGGAGTGGCGGAGCTTGGACTAATTATGAAAACTCAAATGGCCAGGCTGGTATTAATGGTGGTACCGATTCTTCTTATAACTTAAGAGTCTCAAACCAGAACTTAACGCTATCCGAGCCACAGTCTAGTGGTGGCGGTGGAGGAAGCACCCCGTTGGCGCTATTAGTGCTATTGGGTTTGTTTGGTTTAAGACGCTTTAACAGGTTTAACAAGGGTTCTGACTAAAGCTGTTAATTACTCGCAAGGGCTTTAGGGTTTTCTAAGGTCCTTGCGATTAATTACAAAAACATTCCCCAAGGCAATCAAGCCGATACCTGATGCGACCGTCCAAGTCCACTGAAATCCTTCAAATAGTGTCGAAATGATTAACGCTACCGCAGGAAACAATACAACAGCATACGATGCTTTGTGCACACCAATTCGTCTCAATAAGGTTAAGTAACACCCAAAAGCAAAAACGGAACCAAACAAAGCTAAGTAAACTAAGCTGATATTATAGGATAGTGATAAATTGTAGGTGACTTCTTTACCCTGAGCTAAGCCAACCAAAAAACTAAATAAAGCACCATAGGCCATACCGTAGGTGTTCATTTGAATGATCGGTAAATCATATTTTTGGGTTTGAACTGAAACTAGGTTACCAATGGAGGCCGCTAAAACACCTAAAATTGCAAGAGTAAGGCCAAGCACAGCGGTATTTTCCAGACTAAAATGAGTCAGTTCATCCCAGAAGATCAGCACCATTCCTACTAAACCAAGAGTTGAACCAATGGCGACTCTTGGTGTAATTGGTGTCTTAAAGAAGACTCTAGAGTTAATGATGTTAACGATTAAAACCGAAGAGAAAATTACCGAAGCCATCGCTGAGCTAAGGTATTCTTGCGCTTGGTATAAAAGTATATAGTTTAGGCTGAACATACAGACACCTAGCAATATTAACCATAGATGCTGCAGTAGACTAAATTTTAGAGGGAGTTTTTTTACTAAGCAGTAAAGCCATAAAAGCAGTGCAGCCAGCGCGAAACGATAGAATGTCGAGTATTCGTGTGCAACGCCGTCTAGCTGATACTCGATGGCGAACCAAGTGCTGCCCCAAATCAACACACATAATGCATACAGTACACTGGTGGACATCAAAAACTTCATAAATCGGCCTTGCGGGGGTTATAGCTGTGCTTTTAATGTGCAGATGATGCCATAGATGGTAGAATTCTGCTCGAATATTTTAGTGAGCTTTGAGCGAATCGGTATGCAAGAACAAGACGTAATTATTATTGGCGCAGGAGCTGCTGGGCTTATGTGTGCCATTAGCGCTGGCGGGCGAGGTAAGTCCGTGGCCGTCTTGGATCATGCTAATAAGGTCGGTAAGAAAATATTAATGTCAGGCGGTGGACGTTGTAATTTCACCAATTACTATGCTGAGCCTAGTAACTTCCTTTCGCGTAACGAACATTTCTGTAAATCTGCGTTAAGCAGGTATACGCAATGGGATTTTATTGCTCTAGTTGAGAAGCATAATATTCCCTACCACGAAAAAAAATTAGGGCAGTTATTTTGTGATAACAAGGCTAAAGACATCGTCAATATGTTACTGGATGAATGCAGTGACGTCGGTGCTGATGTTAGAACTCATTGCTCCATTGAGCAGGTAGAGAAACTTGAAAAGGGGTTTCTACTAACCACAAGCCAAGGTAAGTGGCGGTGCCAGTCTCTCGTCATTGCAACGGGAGGATTGTCCATTCCGACAATGGGCGCGACGGGCTTTGGTTATGAGGTGGCTCGCCAGTTTGGTCTTAAGATGCTAGACACAACAGCAGGGCTGGTTCCTTTCACTCTGACCCCCAGTCTTCTAGAACAATTTGAGGGACTTTCAGGAACATCGGCTGACGCTATAGTAAGCTGTAATGGAGAGAGTTTCCGTGAAAACATCTTGTTTACTCACCGTGGATTGAGTGGGCCTTCCATTCTGCAGATATCGTCTTACTGGCGACCTGGCGATAGTGTTGAGATTAATTTGTTCCCAGATTTAGACTTGTTCAAAGAACTAAAAGACAGCCAGCAGGCACGGCCAAAGTCGCACATCAACACGCTATTAGCTGAAACACTAACCAAAAAGCTTGCCGATCGGTTAACGGATTTATGGTTTAAAGAGATAAAAGACAAGCCCCTCGCTGAACTGTCTAACGAGTCACTGCAACGCGTTGCAGAACAATGTCAGGCTTGGAGTCTCAAGCCAACGGGAACGGAAGGCTATCGAACAGCGGAAGTTACGTTGGGCGGGATTGATACTGACGAAGTGTCTTCCAAAACCTTTGAGGCTAAGAAAGTCCCAGGTTTATATTTTATCGGTGAAGTGCTGGATGTTACGGGGCACTTAGGTGGCTTCAACTTCCAGTGGGCCTGGGCTTCAGGCCATGCTTGTGGGCAGGAGCTTTAGCTGTCCCAACCCGCCGGATCAACGTTATAAAACTGTTTGAACTGTTGGTATAACTCTGGGTGTTGGTTTCTTAAGTCTTTTGGTCGTTCAAAAAACACTTCACTGGTGACGGCGAAAAATTCTGCTGGATTGGTCGCGCCGTATTTATCAATCAGAGTCGGTTCACCGCGCTGTGCTTGTTGGCGTAGCTTTTCAAATTCAGCCGATAGTGTGTTTGACCATTTGTCGTAGTTTTGTTCTTTGCTGAGAGGAGGGGCACCGTTGTTTGTTCCCGATTCACCGTCAAGCTGGTGAGCAAATTCATGGATGACCAAGTTATGGCCATCTTCAAAGTCTGCACCGCCACTCGCCGAGTCCTTCCAAGACAGTATCACTTTTCCGCGATTCCATGATTCACCAAGGATGACGCGTGAGTCACGCTGATGCACCCCTGAACCATCTTGAGAGGAACGATTAGTGATAAATGCGGCTGGATAAATGGCGATGGTTTGTAGGAAGGGATAAAAGTCAGTGTTACGGTTTAACAATAACAAGCAAGCCTGGGCAGCGATGGTGACTTTAACCTCATCAGTAATATCTTGCCCCTGGTGACCTGTAAATGTTTTCTCTGAAAGAAAAACCTTCATCTTATCTTTCAGCTGTAACTGCAGGTCTGTTGGCATTTTATAGAAGAAGCTAAGGTTTTTACGTAGGATGTTGCGCCATTCTTTAGGAAATGGTTGATTAGCTATTTCTTGTCTTTTTTTACGTCGGCGAATACTTGATGTCGCAATCCATGCAATTAAGCCTGCGCACAACGCTAAAAATATGTATAAAGGGACCATGGTTTGCTCTATCAAGTTGTAATACTTAAAGTTATTGGGCTTAAATGATTTTTTTCAAGAATGCTGTGCCTTATAACAGAAAGTACTGTTTCTAAGCGCGACAAGGTTAATATAAGCTTAATACTTGAAGATACTAAGCCAATTAAGGTATAAATCAGGTTTACTTATTTTGGGGATAATAAATGAATAACGATAATGCGCAACCAACGGGCGCTATTGCTCGTTTTTTAAACGGCATTGAGCGCGTTGGGAACAAGCTTCCTGACCCAGCCATTATATTCTTAGTGGCTATGATCACGATCTGGATTTTATCTTGGCTATTCTCAGGCGTTGATTTTTCGGCGATTGATCCTAGAACCGGTGATCCGATTGTCATCAAAAACTTATTAACAGGCGATTCGCTGGCTAACTTCTTATCGACCATGGTCAAAACCTTTACCGGCTTTGCACCGTTGGGAGTGGTGTTGGTCGCTATGTTAGGTGTTGGTGTTGCAGAGCATTCTGGTTACATCAACACGGGCATTAAATTGATGTTAAAGCGCACACCAAAAGCGCTATTAACGCCAATGATCATCCTTGTAGGTATTGTCAGCCACACGGCAACAGATGCGGGTTATGTATTGGTTATTCCGTTGGCCGGCGTGATTTTCTATGCCATGGGGCGTCACCCATTAGCAGGTATCGCCGCAGCATTTGCTGGCGTGAGTGGTGGTTTTAGTGCCAACTTTATCCCTTCTGGCATTGACCCATTACTGCAAAGCTTTACTCAAAGCTCAGCTCAGATTATTGAAGAAGGCATGCAGGTAAACCCTTTAAACAACTACTTCTTCACATCGATTTCCAGCGTATTTATTATCCTAGTCGGTTGGTATATTACTGACAAAATCATTGAGCCACGCCTGCAATAGACTAAGGTTGATGGCGAAACGGATGATTTACCAGAGTTCGATATCGTTACAAAAGAAGAGAAGCGTTCTTTCATTATCGCAACAACCGTAATGATTGCTGGCCTCGGGCTATTAGCTTGGGCATCGTTAATTGATGACTCACCATTAAGTCACGAAGGCTCACTGACCAATTTCAGCGCACCGTTGATGCAATCAATCGTTCCGCTAATTTTCTTACTATTCTGGATTCCTGGCGCTATTTACGGCTTTGCTTCAGGCACTTTCAAAAAGTCTAAAGACATGATTGACGCCATGACCAAAGCGATGGGTGGAATGGCGTATTACGTCGTCATGGCCTTCTTCTGTGCTTTATTTATTTCAGCGTTTGCGCAGTCTAACTTAGGTGCTCTATTGGCAATTGAAGGCGCTCAGGTTCTAAAAGCCTTATCGCTTCCAAGTGGCGTTACTGTTGTTGGCATTATCTTCTTAACAGCGTTCGTTAACCTGTTTGTCGGATCTTCGTCAGCAAAGTGGGCATTGTTAGCTCCGATCTTTGTACCTATGTTGATGCAGCTGGGTATTTCCCCAGACCTGACACAAGCGGCGTACCGTGTTGGTGATTCGAGCTCAAACATCATCACGCCATTGATGCCTTACTTCCCACTAGTGGTGGTTTACTGCCAGAAGTACGTAAAAGATACGGGTATCGGTACTTTGATTGCGATGATGTTGCCATTCTCGATTGCTTTCCTAATTGGCTGGAGCTTGTTCCTGCTGGCTTATTGGGGGCTAGGAATTCCTCTTGGCATTCAAGCAAGCTATACCTTTGGGTAACCATTGCTAGAGTCTTACTGATTCATAATAAAAAAAAGGAGCCATATGGCTCCTTTTTTTTTTTAAGAAGTATTTAATTATTACTGTCTAGCCGGATTGCCATGACAAGTTGTTATCCGATTTAAGCCTTGATAATATCTGTATTCGGATATTAATAAAATAAAACAATGAATGGATTATATAAAATAATACTAATATGGGTATTCTTTTGCGCTAACGTTTATGCTGAAGAGTCTTTAGAGCTTAAAGAGACTTACTCAATTCAACCGATTCCAAGCTGGGTTACCCAGCAAGAAATCCCCAAAAACATTGGTCAAGACGGCAATTATGGCGTTTCCTATTATTTGCTTGAGCGTCAACTAGATTTCGGGACTGAATCTCAAGACTACTTTAGGCTGGTTTATTCGATAGATCAGAAGGAGGCGTTAGCTGAAAACTCACAAGTAATTATTGACTATAACCCTAGTTTTCAAAAGCTAGAGGTTCACCACATTAACGTTATTCGAAACGGAAAGGTTGTTAATCGCATAACTTTGAATGATATCACTGTGGCTCAAAGTGAGGATACGGAAGAAAGCCTCATGTTGACGGGAAAGGCAACTGCTTCAACACAAATAAAAGGACTACAAGTAAATGATATTGTGGATTTTTCTTATACTATAAAAGGTCAAAATCCGGTTTTTGAGGGGAAGACATTCTTTAGACAAAACTTGGGGTGGTCATCGCCGATTAAAAAGCTCTTTGTAAATACGACTTCTGACAAGGCGCTACAAATTAAAGCAACGGCTTACCATGACAAGCTTTCTAGAGCAAAGGTGAGTGGACGATACAACTATAGGTTATCGGTAGACAATGTAAGCACCAAAAAGTCCTTAGATGGAATCCCCAATAGAATACTTTATTTTCCCTACATCCAAGGAAGTGAGTTTGAGTCGTGGGATGAGGTTGTTGAATGGGCGCTCCCACATTATCAAGATAAGTTTCAATTAAATAGTTCCCTAATCGATATTGTTAAGGGGTGGAAAAAGAAGTATCCAGATGATTTAGAGTCTCAAGTAACAGCAGCTATTCAATATGTACAGGATGATATCCGTTATTTCGGTATTGAGCTTGGGGTTAATTCTCATAAACCACATCACCCTAATACCGTGTTTGATAGGAAATATGGAGACTGTAAAGATAAAACTGTAATGCTGGTTGCGTTACTTAACCAATTGGGGGTGACTGCGTACCCTGCTTTAGTGTCGACGGATTTAAATAGTGGCTTTGAAAAGATGTTGCCAAGCCCTGGCGTATTTGATCATGTCATTGTTGGTATAAAGTATGACGATAAGTACTACTTTGTGGATCCAACTAAGTCAGCTCAAAGAGGCAGCTTAAAGTCGATGAGTCTCCTGCCTTATGAGAAAGTGCTGATCATTGACTCCCAATTAGAGCAAGGTATTGTAGAAATACCACAACATCGTTATGACCATAGAATCCATATTGAAGAGGAATTTAAGTGGAGCACTATGTCAGAGCCGGCTAGCTACTTAATATCTTCTACTTATTATGGGGTTGAGGCTGATAGAATTCGGAGCTGGTATAAGGTCAATAGCGAGAGTGTTATTCAAGATAATTACTTTAATTTCTATAAGAAAGTATATCCGACTTTAAAAATTAATGATGGAATCGATATTAGTGATGATGAAGAGCTGAATATAGTTACAATTAAAGAGTCTTACTTAGTTCCGAGTTTATGGAACTTCAGTTCCAACCATTACTATTCAGACTTTTCTTCTTACGAAATGAAAAGCCATATATATTATCCTGAAAGACCAGAGCGCAAAGCTGCTTTGGCAATCCCCTTCCCAAAAGACGTGACTCACCATATAAAAGTTGAGCTACCTAACACTTTTACTTTAGATACAGAAAAAGATACCAAAAAAATTAGTCACGAAGACTTTAGTTTTAAGAGAAGCGTTGCTATTCAAAAGAATTCTATGGATTTAAGCTTTGATTATAAAGTTCATGATAAAGAAGTTGATGTAGAAAAGCTTCCTAGTTATTACGAGTCGTTACTGGAGTTGCAAAACAACCTTAATTATAGGTTGGTTTTTCCTGCGAATAAATCTCAGCAAAAACAACAACGAAAAAAGCGCCTTCAGGACCTTATAAAAGGATAATAAATGAAAAATATAACATTTTTACTAGCTGTCGCTCTTTTGGCACTAAGTTCTTGTAAAACCCTTGAGCCTATAGATCCTCAAGTACAGAATGATGAAGTCTATACCAAAGTATTTAATCGGCTGCTTGTCGAGCCAAGCTCAGTACCTTTCGATAAGTTGTATGAGAGTTATTTAAATTCAAGTTACTTCCTTGATAATGGCAATGCATTTAATAGCTTTGTAAAGCTGGAAAGTGACATATACAGTGGAAAAGTTGCATGTGAGTCAGTTAACTTCATAAGTAGGTTAAAGACGTTACCTCTCTCTATTCGTGTACATCAACTGGCTGCTGACTGCGCTCAAAGGTCTAATGATAGTACAGCGATTGAGTTTCATGAAAGCTTTATTGACTACTTAGTTTTAGGTTACTTCAAAAGTAACGATGCAAAAAACTATTATAGCGCGGTTAACGTTACAGACTTCGGTGAACCAACCGATCTGGTTCAAGCCCTTGGGTATGAAATTGTTGAATATTACATTCAGCCCTACGCTTCTGGTTCAATGTTCTCGTATGTTCTTGTAGCAAATTCTGAAGATACTGGTGAACAGCGACTCTTTCACTTTAATCTATGGGATGCCTTAGATGTATTGTATTTAAAGGCCGAAGAGCCTGTGGATATGTATTCACTAGAGTTTTTGCCTTTCGCAACTTTTGAAGAATTGCGAGAAACAAATTCTGCGTTTGACTTAGGAACGGCCAAGATCCTGTGGTCACAAAAGAATGACCTGGCTGCTAAACGATTACTGAGTTCGGTAAAAGCTGGCAATTCTATGGCTCAACAAATGTTAGCTGACAAGCTGCTCCTTGGTGAAAAAATTGAAGGGTATGACACAGACGATGCGATTGATCAGCTGATTTCAGCATCAGAGGCTGGCTTAGCTACTGCTTTTGCCAGACTTTCTGTGATTTTTAAGCATGGAATTAATACCGATATAGATATCAAAGTTGCTAAGCAGTTAGAACAGAAGTCTGTAGTACTTATGGGAGAAGAGCAGACATTAGCTGAAATGGCATTAATATCTGTTATTTACGGTTTGTCAGAGGAGAAAAGAGTTGAAGCGTTCAAAAGAGCTGCTTCAGCTGGCAGCGGGAAAAGTGCTTTTTACCTATACAATTATTTCACAGGTAAAAATGAAGAGGATAAAGCACGAAAGTATCTTGAGTTGGCTGCCAGCTTAGATTATGCAGAAGCTTTAATTCTAAAAGGCTCACTTCTTGCAATGGATGACTCTGCGAAGTGGGATGATGTAGAAGAAGAGTTCTTTGAATTACTAAATCAAGCAAAGTTACAGCATCACCCTAAAGCTGACTTTATTCTATCTAGGTACCTCCAAGCTAGTGATAAAGCCAAGTCATTTGAGTATTTAGAGCAAGCAGCAAAAAAAGGTCTCGTAGTTGCCCAATATGATTTAGCTTATGCTTATTCAGATGGCGTCATCGTTGAACGTGATTTCCATCAGTTTAATCGTTGGCTTAAGATGGCCGTTAAACAGGGACACCTGCCTGCGATAGTAGGCCTTGGTTATAATTATGAAAAAGGAACGGGGGTAGAGCAAAGCCTAGAAAGTGCTGTTGAAATGTATCGTTTAGCTGCTGAGCAAGGTAGTGCTCAGGGGATGTTCAATTATGGTTATATGCTTCTCAAAGGACGAGGTGTTGAAAAAAATTATCCGCTCGCCGTGGAATGGTTTGAAGAAGCTGCTGAAAAAGGACACGCTTCGGCTAATAACGAATTGGCTTTAATGTACAAGGAAGGTGAGTATTTTAAGCAAAATTATAAAAAAGCAAATCAATTATTCCTGTTGGCTGCAGAAAAAGGAGAAATGTACGCTATGTATAACCTAGGAGTGTCTTACGAAGAAGGGTTAGGTGTTTCTAAAGATATTGAAACTGCGATGGAGTGGTATTTTAAAGCACAGGCAAAAGGCCATGAAGCGGCAACTGTCAGACGATTCAATTTGCTGAAAGATAAAGCTGGTTGAGTCTTTTTTCATCTAAAGCACCTTAAAGAAGAGAGCTGTTTAAAAACAGCTCTCTCACAGCTTGGACGATATCGTCTTTACCTGGAAGTACAAATTCCCACGAGGTTCCGATTGGAATAAATGTGTCGTGGCCAGTGATTCGTTTAATCTTAGGTAGCTGTTCTAAACTCTCAATTAGACCAGTGATTAATTCTTCGCTTAAAGAGCCTGTTTTACGGCATTCATCAACGACCAAAACGTTTTGGTAGTTTTTGGCGATATCAGCTATTCCTTTATGATTCAGTGGTGCCAACCAGCGAATATCCATGACATCTACCGCGGTTTTGTATTTGTCTTTTAAAGTTTTCTGCGCTTGCTGTGATAAATAGTGTCCATTGCCATAACTAATAATTAAGGTCTTGCTTGGTTTTTTGCCTTCACTTGGATATAAGGCAGGTTCGCCAAAGTTAACCGCTTCATTTGGCTCTGGGTAAACCCCAAGCCAGCCATTATCACCAGCTTCATGTAAGTCTTTGGCATGATACAGCGCGATAGGCTCTAAGAAGATCACCACACGTTTTTGCTCATCCGCCAGTCGAACGGCTTCGCGTAACATTTTAGCGGCGTCTTGACCGTGAGAAGGGCAGGCGAGTATCACGCCTGGGATTTCACGCAAGAAAGCGATTGAGTTATCGTTGTGGAAGTGACCACCGAACCCTTTTTGGTAGGCTAAGCCAGCGATGCGAATGACCATCGGGTTGGTGAACTGATTGTTAGAGAAGAAGGATAAGGTCGAAGCTTCACCGCGGATTTGGTCAACCGCGTTGTGCGTATAAGCTAGGAACTGAATCTCTGGAATCGGTAAGTAACCTAAATGCGCTGCACCAATAGCGTTACCTAAAATACTGGTTTCGTCTAGCATGGTGTCGAACACGCGATTTTCGCTAAAGCGTTTTTGTAAGTTCGTCGATACGCTATACACACCGCCTTTCTTGCCGACGTCTTCACCAAACATAATAATGTTCGGGTATTGCTCCATCAGATCGGTCAGCGCGTAGTTGATTAGCTGTGCCATGCTTCTCGGTTTATCTAAGAACTTAAACTGACGGCCGATATCAAACAGCTCATGTCGTTTGCTAATGGTCGGCTGCGCTGGCTTTTCTTTCTTTGGACATTCTGGTGCGACAGAGGCACATACTTCTTCAGCACTTGACAGTTTAGGTAGCTTTATCGCTTGCTCAGCGGCTTTCTCGACTTTCTGGCGTGTATTTTCATACATCGTCAAAATATCATCGGTAGACAAATAGCCAGCTTCGATACACAGGCGCGCGGAGTGAAGGAGTGGGTCTTGTGCTTCGGTAGCTTCGATATGCTCAACGGTGTGATACATGCTTTCTGTATCATTACCGGCATGTCCCATCAGGCGCACTGTCTTCATGTGTAAGAAAACCGGGCGACGTTCATAGCGTGCGATTTCTTCGGCTTCTTGCGCCGCCATGTAAGCGTCGGGCAGGTGTAAGCCATTACACGGAATATACTCGATACTTTGACGGTTCTTAACGTTATTTTCGATCCAGTTGTCAGGCGTTGATACCGAGATACCAATACCGTTATCTTCACAGATATAGACGAGCGGTAATGGCTCGCCCTTATAAGCTAAATATTGAGCAGCGTTGAAGGCAGATTGTGAGGTCGCATGGTTAAAGCTGGCATCACCAAAGTTGCATAAAATAACGCCATCGCTAGGCACTGTGGCATTAAAGCCAGTTCGATAGGCGCGGCCTAAAGACCAGGCTGCGCCCATGGCTTTCGGCAGATGCGAGGCGATAGTACTGGTTTGCGGTGGCACAAACAGCTTGGCGGAGCCAAAAACTTTGTGTCGTCCTTGCGATATCGGATCATCTTTAGCCGCTACCAGCGATAGGATTTGGTCGTTAATTGGATCGATATTCGGCACTTTACGTGAGCGCTCAGCCATCAAGGCACCTGACCGGTAGTGTAGAAAGGCCATGTCATCATGCCTAAACACTTTACCTAATGCGGCGTTACCTTCATGACCACTGCTACCAATGGTGTAAAAACCGATGCCCTGATCTTTTAAAATTCTAGCTCGCAGATCCAAGTGCCGACTGATAAGTTGCGACTCAAATAACTGCACAAACTCTTGTGGCGACAGCTGTGAGGCGCTGGCTGGTATGTTACTGAGTTTATTTGGAAATTTAGCGGTTTTGAGTGCGATTAGGAAGTTCTGATCGATGACACTGGCACGGTCGAGCATTGTAATAATTTTATGTGATTATAAGTTGGGGATTAGTATGCTTTATGGCTATAAGGATGTCACTCCAAGCACAACTGGTTGGATCAGATCGGTAAGCCTTTACAATGATTCACTTCGCATAGGTTCATTGAAACGGCGAATGTGTTAAAGTAGCGCCAACATAATATAAGGTTAGGTTATATCGAAACGGTATGAAAGTTTATAACAACGTTCTAGAGATGGTTGGCGAAACGCCAATGGTTAAGTTTCAGAAAATGAATACTGGAAAGTGCCAGTTGTTCGGCAAGCTAGAGTCGCAAAACCCTGGTGCCTCAATCAAAGATCGTATCGCGATCACGATGGTTGAAACCGCTGAGAAAGAAGGCTGGATCAAGCCGGGTGATACTTTGATTGAAGCGACGGCAGGTAATACAGGCCTCGGCCTAGCTATGGTTGCTGCACAGAAGGGTTATAAACTAAAAATCGTCATGCCTGATAAAATGAGCATGGAAAAAGAATATAACTTACGTGCCTTTGGTGCCGAAGTCATGCGTACCCGTTCAGACGTGGGCAAAGGTCATCCAGAGTACTACCAAGACGTTGCTAAGCGTTTGTCTGAAGAAAATGGTTGGTATTTTATTAACCAATTCTCGAATCCTTCTAATATTGCGGCACACTATATGACGACTGCACCTGAAATCTGGGAGCAATTAGACGGTAAGGTTGATGCAATCGTTTTAGGCGTTGGTTCTGGCGGAACCGTTACTGGTATTGGTCGTTTCTTGAAAGAAAAGAACCCTGATGTGGATATCGTGCTAGCGGATCCGGATGGCTCAATCTTAACTCATTACCACGAAACTGGCGAAATGTCAGAAGCGGGTAGCTGGGTTATCGAAGGCATCGGTGAAGATTTTATTCCTGATATCTGTGACATGAGCTTATTCACAAAAGCTTATACAGTTACTGATAAAGAGTCTTTAAATACCGCGCGCGAATTGATGCTGAAAGAATCTGTGATGGGCGGTTCTTCGACAGGTACGTTAGTCGCGGCAGCATTGAAGTATTGCCAAGATCAAACTGAGCCTAAAAATGTTGTGACCTTTGTGTGTGACACGGGTAATCGCTACTTATCCAAAATGTACAATGACGAGTGGATGAAAGAACAAGGCTTCTTATCATGAGCCAAGACAAGCAATTAACGCCACCAACGGCTAACATCTCTATGTGGCTGTTATTATTAGATATTATTGGGATGGCTCTGGTGGTTTTTGCGGGTTACGAAATCTACTTAATCAACGAAAAGAACTCAGGCGTGCTTGCTGAGCACTTCACTTGGCCACATTACCCTTGGGTTATCATGGGGTTGGGGGTTCTACTGATGATTCCTTTTCATAAACAAGTCTTTAGCTTGTTTAGAAAGGTTAAGCAGTATCAAAAAGAGCTCGCCAAAAAGAATCGTCCTGATTTTTAAAACTCGTATTGTGTGAAATAAAATCATCCTACCCTTGAAATTTGCTGTAATGACTAGATGTTATAAGCATCTAGTCATTCTGAAGCCAAAACGAGCTTAACGATATAACCAATAGGTATTATATGTCAGACAAGAAATTTAAGTTTGCCAGTCGTGTGATCCATGCTGGTCAAGAGCCGGAACCCATTACTGGTGCGGTGATGCCACCGATTTTCACGACTTCGACTTACGCCCAGCCATCTCCAGGTGAGCATACGGGTTATGAATATTCGCGTAGCCAGAACCCAACGCGTATGGCTTATGAGCGTTGTATCGCGGATTTAGAAAACGGTAAGCAGGGTTATGCTTTCGCTTCTGGTATGGCAGCGACTAGCACGATTCTTGAGTTATTAGACGCTGGTTCGCACGTTATCGCGATGGATGACTTATATGGCGGAACTTTCCGTTTATTCGACAAAGTTCGCAAGCGCACAGCGAATTTAGAGTTTAGCTTCGAGAACTTGTCTGATTTAAGTAATTTGGAAAAGGCGCTTAAACCAAACACTAAGATGATTTGGGTTGAGAGTCCGACTAATCCAATGTTGAAAGTGGTTGATATGAAAGCGATTGCTGACTTCGCTAAGAAGCATAACTTGATCGCTATCGCGGATAACACATTCGCCACGCCATTTAACCAAACGCCTTTAGACTTTGGTTTCGATATCGTGATGCACTCAGCGACTAAATACCTAAACGGTCACTCGGACATTGTTGGCGGTGTTGCGGTGGTTGGTGATAATGATGAATTGCGTGAGCAAATGGCGTTCTTGCATAACTCAGCAGGCGCGATTCAAGGCCCATTCGACAGCTATTTAGCGCTTCGTGGTCTGAAAACCCTTGCGCTTCGTATGCGTCAGCATAACGAGAATGGTCAGAAAGTGGCTGAGTTCCTCAGTAATCATCCACAAATTGACAAAGTGTATTACCCAGGCCTAGAGTCACACCCACAGCACGATCTTGCTAAAAGCCAAATGAAAGGCTTTAGTGGCATGGTTTCAGTATTGGTAAAAGGCGACACTGAAGAAGAAGCAGCGAAGAACTCGCATGAGTTCATGAAGAAGCTGAAAGTCTTTACTCTGGCAGAAAGTTTGGGCGGCATTGAAAGCTTATCGAACCACCCAGCAATCATGACTCACGCCGCTGTACCGCATGAGATTCGCCAAGAAATTGGTATTTTAGATAACTTAGTGCGTTTATCTGTAGGTGTTGAGGATATTGATGATATTCTTGAAGATCTAGATTCGGCTTTAAAGTTCTAAGTCAAAGCTGGAATTAATGAAAAAGGCGCCTGATTAGGCGCCTTTTTTGTGTTTTGTACCAATGTTTCAGCAGTGGTTTTACCAAACCTTGTCTTTATCGCCTTTGCGGACTGTGTAGGCTGCGATATATGCGCTAAAAAATAATGCTGGTGCAAAGGGCAGCAGCGCTTGCTCAAAGAAAACACCGCCGAGCCAAGCGAGTAACCCTAAAACGGCGAAACTTTGCTCCACGAATATTAGGTGTGAACGCTTTCTTATACCTACCAGGTTGAGTCTTAACCATAAAGGTTTAGCCTTCCACTCTTCTGTACTTTTGTCTATCACGATAATCTCCTTTTGTAATGTTTCGATATCAGTGTCGAAAACAGCAGCAAGAGATTTTAATGACTCCAAACTGGCACGGTTGCCACTTTCAATCCGTTGAATGGTGCGAATACTGATTCCACTCAGAATGGACAGTTGTTCTTGTGACCAGTGTTTTTGTTCGCGCAGTTTTTTCACAATCATGAGTTTCTCTCTCGTAGCTGTTTCAGGAGGAAATTATCCATAAAACAGTGACTGGCGGTGACGACAAGCGCCCGTCAGTGGGGCGACAGCCTTATAAATCATAGGGTTATAGATGGAGCGTTAAAACGAGTTACTTCAATAAATTCGCTGGAGAATACTGATCGGTCAGTACTTTCGCATCAGTGTCCCAGTTAATCTCATCACTAATAGCGTCAAACACTCGAGTGGCATCAACCCCGTATTCTAATAGTTGATCTTGATATTGCCCAACTTTGGATTTCAAAGATTCTATTGAAGGTAATGGTTCATTACTGACGACAATAACGCGGTTGGTCTTTTCGTCTTTAAAGTGTATCTGGTATAACCCGCCAAAAACCTCTTGATAGGTCGCTGACTCGTGGTGGAATAGGGCGCTTGAGCTGAAGGTGTTGGCCATGATGATGCCGCCCGGTTTCAGTAAGCCTTTGACTTCTTCGAGGTATTCTTGGGTCATCATGTGTTCAGGAATATAGTCGCTGTTGAAAGCATCGAGTAGGATAAAGTCATAGCGCCTGTCTTTGCGCAAAGCACGCTTCACAAACACTCGGCCATCGCGCACGTGCGTCTCATATTGTTTATTATTGTCGGTGTAGCCAAAGTATTTTTTCGCCATATCAGCCACAACATCATCAATCTCGACAGAAACAATGTTGGCATTTGGATATAGTTCTTTATAGCGATTAACCAGTACACCGCCGCCTAAGCCAACCACCAACATATCCTTGGGGTCTTCTAAAAAGAAAGTCGCGCCCATGGCGAGCTTGTAATAATCGAAAACCAGCTCTTTGGGTCTTTCATCGAAGGTACAGGACTGACTGAGATCGTTACGGCTTTTCTTGCGAAAGCGCATACAGGTGAGACCGACCTCTTTCACAATATACACGTTTTGATATAGAGAGCGTTCTTCTTCAACAATGTTCGCTTTGCTATCCATTGGCGTAAAAGATAAGCCGATTAACGTAGCGGTTAAAAGGCCAAGCATGAATTTATTCATTAGTAAGCTCCGCTTTTTCAGCTTTTGGAAGAGGTTTCGGGAATAGCATAGCGATCACTCCCACCACGGCTAAGACAATGGTCACACCGTACAAAATAGAGTCTAACTCAAACCATAGCACGAGATAAAAAGATGTCATGATCGTGCCCAGCGCGCTTCCCAGCGTTGATACAAAGTAGAGGAAGCCAGCGGTTTGACCGCTACTTTCAGCATTAGCCACCAACAAACGTACCGAATAAGGAGCGACCATCCCCATAATGGTGGTCGGTACTAGGAATAAGATGATGGAGCTCACTAAAGAACCATAGCGCGGATCCTCTATCTTCATGAAAACCCAGTCTGACAACTCTGAATGCCAAATGTCCAGCGGCAACGTGGTAAACGATGCTGCAAGAAAGATTACGCCATATTTACGGGTGTTCGGTTCTTTTAGAGAGAGTTTACCGCCTACAAGGTAGCCAATAGAGAGGGCGAGCATAAAAACGGTGATGATACTGCCCCAAACATAAACGCTGCCACCAAAGTAGGGCGATAAGATTTTTCCGCCCAACAGCTCAACGGTCATGATGGAAAAGCCCATAATAAAGGCGCAAATTAGAACAAGAGTATTCATAGATTGAGTTATAGAATTTATTGGTTCACCTGATAATAAGCGAATGCACATAAATGTCAAAGTTTGTGAAGAGCTCGTGAAATATATAAATCCTTAATATTCTGATACTTATATTCTATTGGGTCGATAAAATGATCGTGGTAGAATGGGGACTTTATATTTAAAGCGTGAATTAATCAGGAGATTAACATGGCAATTGAACTACCAGAATTACCTTATGGTCGTGATGCACTAGCACCACATATCTCGGAAGAAACGATCAATTATCACTACGGTAAGCACCACAACGCTTACGTGACTAACTTGAACAAGATGATTGAAGGCACAGATTTCGAAGGTAAGGCGCTAGAAGACATCATCCGTACATCTGAAGGTGGTGTGTTCAACAATGCTGCACAAGTTTGGAACCACACTTTCTACTGGAACAGCTTAAGCCCTAACGGCGGTGGCGAGCCTTCAAGTTCTATCGCTGACGCAATTAACGCTGCTTTCGGTTCATTCGCTGACTTCAAAGAGAAGTTCACAGCAAGCGCAGCCGGCAACTTTGGTTCAGGTTGGACTTGGTTGGTTAAAAATGCTTCAGGTTCACTTGAAATCGTTAATACAAGCAATGCCGACACGCCAATCACTGACGCTGGTGTTACGCCACTACTAACAGTAGACGTGTGGGAACACGCTTACTACGTAGACTACCGTAACGCTCGTCCAGAGTACTTGAAAAACTTCTGGGAGCTAGTGAACTGGGACTTCGCAGAGAAAAACTTTGCATAATCCAAGACAATTTGTCTAAGACGTTCCAATTAAAAAGCCCAGCATTTGCTGGGCTTTTTTGTGCGCTGACTAAGGTTTAGTAAGTCGCTGTCCAATTTAAAGTATAAGTACGACCGCGTCCTTGGAAGTTAAACAAGTACTCAGGACCGTAAGCTGGGGAATAGAATGCTGTGGCGCGTTGCCCCCAAACCGTTGAATACTGTTTATCCAGTAAGTTAGTAATACCAAAGCTAAATTTTCCTGCTGAGGTTTCTGTGCTCAGTGCCAAGTCCAATGTGGTGTAACCATCGATTTCGCGATCTGAAGCATCTTCTGCGTCAAACGCATGGTTTGCTTGCAGGCGAGCTGTGTAGTCGTAGTTGGTCCAGCCTAAGAAAGCGGTAGCCGAAGATAACGATGCATAACGAACGTCACGTTTTAACCAGTCGCCATTGTCGTCTTCTTCTTCAGAGCGAACCCAGTGTACTGTAGCACCTGTCTCGAAGCCTTTATCAAAGAATTTGGTAAAGGCACCCTCAAAACCATAGTCACGAGTTTTGTTATCAACCACCACAACATTTAAGTTGGCATCGTTGCTGACGGCTTTGTCAGACCATGAATAATAGATTGAGCTTTGCGCCTGCCAGCTGTCTCCAGAAAAACGCCAGCCGAATTCAGCCTGATCGGTTTCAACCGCGCTAAGTGGATTGTCGTTAACATTAACGTCTGGGCTTTTGCCGTAGTACTTAGCAGGATCTGGCAGCTCAAAACCTTGGCTGAAACGGAACCAGGATTGATGGCTACCTGCGTTATACATGATGCTGGCGTTAAATAAACTCGCATCATAATCATTGCTACCGCCAGGAATTAATACGCTTACACGCTGACCAACAGGATCGTAGCTGTATTTATTAAAGTCTTGAACGGTGACGTCCATGTTCTGTTGACGTAGGCCAGCTGCAAGTTTCCAGTTGTCACTCAGCGCCCAGTCGGCTTGGATAAATCCAGACAAACCTTCAACTTCATAGCTTGGGTAGCGAGGTTCAGTACGTGATTCATTTTGAACTAAACCACCTGTCGCATCGGTAGTCGCTTGGTCAAAGAACATTTGATCCGCATCAAACTCTTCATGATCGAAATCCAAGCCATAAGTTATGTGAGTAGAGTCACTAATATGAGTATCAAACAAGGCTTTCATGCCCGAAAGCTGCGTGTTTTGTTTTGAAGTACCGAACTCAATCGCGTAACGACCTTCGGCTGGCAATATACGCGGGCGAGGGAAGGCGCTAAAGCTGGACTCCTCGTTACGATGGAATGCTTGCAAGTAGAAGTCTTGACCCAGTAAATCGCCATGATGGTATTGTAGGTTGAGCATCTCACGATCCGTCGCTGGTGAACGATCGGAACTGAAGCCATCGCGAATTTCAGCATCAGCTAAACTACCCACTGGTACTGCGTCGATGTTAGGGAAATAAAGACCGCGTTCACCGGTGTAGTTTGAGCGGTAGATTTGTGCCCCTAACTCAAGCGATTGCTCATCGGTTAATTTAATATCCACGTTACCCAAAATATCGACGGTGCGGTTATCTTGTAAGTCTGTTTGAGTAATGTCAGGGAAGATTTCATCGCCACTACCATCATAAAAACGACCGTTTTCCTCATAAGCTAAGCCCAAGTAGGCCTTAACGTCTTCGCTACCATCGCTGATTGAGTGTTTGATCCGTTTGCTGAGATCGTCGCTGCCGTTAAAGCTGCTTGAGGCACCAAGCTGAGTGGTCATGACCACGCCATCGCTAGAACCTTTCTTGGTGATGATATTAATAATACCGCCAGTTGCGCCGCCACCGTAAAGGCTGCTTGCGCCAGAAATCACTTCAATGCGCTCAACATTAAATGGGTCAATCGAGTCGAACTGACGTGATAAACCGCGTGAGTTGTTGAGCGATACACCATTAATCAATACTTGGACACTTCGGCCTCTAAGGTTCTGGCCGTAGTTTGTACGCCCTTGAGGAGCGAGGTCTAGCCCGGGCACTAATTTACCCAGCATGGTCTTCAAGTCCGCACCAGTCTCAAGTTGCTGCTCAATCCCTGCACGGTCGATAACCCAGACAGAACCTGGAATATCGCTAATTTTGGTTGGTGTACGAGAACCGACGACGACAATGGTGTCGTCTGCTGTTGTGGTTTGATTTGCCTGCAAGCCTACAGAAACGCTCAGCGCCACAGCCGCGAGGCTGAATCCTAAACGGTTGTTCATTGTGATTACCCTGTTTTTGTGGTGTCTTTTAATAGGGGGCACATTGTACGCTTGATGCAATTGCATGTAAATAATAATGATTCGTATTACTGTTAATTCCTGCGGGTTGGGGGTTAGTCTAAGGTTTTTTAGCAAAAACAAGGGGATAGAATATAAAAGATAGTGTGCTATAGTTTGCTAAACACAGGAGGTTGAATGACACAACATAATCAGAACAAGAAAGCCGTTAGCACTGAACGGCTTAAGTGGCTCCAGCGTGAATCAGAAGATTGGCAAGAACAGGGCTTAATCTCCGCCGAGGCTCAGGGCTCGATTCTTAACCTCTATGCCGGTCAAGAAGAGGCTGACGCAAGACGAATAGCGCTCAGTAATATCCTATTAATTTCTTTGGGTGCCTTGCTTATTGGTGGCGGTATCATTCTGTTACTGGCGCATAACTGGGAAGACTTTGGCACAGGGCTACGAACCTTTTTGTCATTCTTACCATTGGTGCTTGCCCAAAGCTTGTGTTGGTACGGAGTTCAGTATAAGCCAACCTCGTTGGCTTTGCGGGAATCTGGCGCCGTGCTGTTATTTTTTGCGGTAGCTTCTAGCATAGCCCTCATCAGCCAGACCTATCATATTTATGGAGACCTTGAACGCTTCTTGGTGGTTTGGTTACTGCTCGGCTTACCCATTATTTATCTGCTGCGTTCCGCAACGACCTTAATGCTAATTAGTGGCATCATCCTTTGGTTATGCTGCTTAGAGCGTGAACCTTATTGGTTGTTCTATATTGCGTTAACGCCCTATCTCTATAAATTGTATCAACAGCAAAGCAGGTTGTTATTACACTGGTCGCTATGGTTTGCTTTAATCGGGCTGACCATTTCAGTGGTTTACGGCAGCAGTTACTACACGTCGCCACTCGATCATTGGAGCATCTATATTGCGCTAACTTTAGGCTGCGCATATTACGCGCTTGGCCTTTGGTGGTTCGGCTTTGAAAACAAAAAGTTCTGGACCAGTGCGCCAGCGAGCATGGGCATTCTTATCATTGGCTTTATTAGTTTGATGTTTACTTGGTATGGCCGTACTCTACCGTCGGACTTTTGGCAGATAGAGTCGCCAATGCGCTTCAATGAGTACGCGATTCTAACTTTATTCACGATATCTATTCTGTTTACGGCATTATTTATGACACGAAACAGGAAGCTATTGTCGGTATCAAACTGGGTGGCATTGTCGAGTTTTGCTTTTGTGTTGCTAGGGATAACAGGGTTCTTTATTCACCAAAATCAACACGTTTTTGTCATCGCGTCGAACCTGTACATTTTGATAGGTTCTGTACTTTTAATGTTCCAAGGCATTAATCGAAATCGATTGATGTTACTGAATGGCGGTTTAATTTGGTTCAGTTTATTGGTGCTATTTAGGTTCTTCGATAGCGACATTCCGTTTGTGTTTAAAGGCGTTATATTTATTGTTATCGGCAGTGCCTTTATCGGAACCAATGTCTGGTTTAAAAAGAAACAACACGCCAAGGAGAGCCAAGCATGAAGCATCTAAAAGTATTACTACTGGCGCTATTCGCTGTGCAGCTGGCGGTTCCTGGTTATATGATTTTTGAGCAGCATCAAATTCTTAGCAAAGGCACTGTGTATAAATTTAAAACTCAACCGATAGACCCTTACGATCCTTTTCGTGGCCGCTATGTCACTCTGGCATACAACGTCGACGCTAACCCGATTCCGACCAAAGAGGTATTTCAGCGGGGAGACTGGGCCTACGCATTGCTGTCTGAAGATGAAGGTGGGTACGCAACCTTTACGCAACTAGTCTCCGAAGAACCTGAAGCAGGGCAAGAGTACATTGAAGTCGAAATCAGTTGGGGTGGCACGAATAGAGGCCACTACATCGATCTACCTTTCGACCGTTATTACGCCTCAGAAGAAACCGCTCCAAATATTGAACGAGCCGTATGGCGTCGCGATCAAGTTGAAGATGTTTATGCAGAAATTAGCGTGTTAAATGGTAAGGCCACGTTAAAAGAACTGTATGTTGAGGATTTACCCATTCGAGAGTATTTAGAGCAAAAAGCTTCTCAGGCAGAAGAGTAGATTCTTAAAAAGCACCAAGGCAGCAGTATTGAGAACTGCCTTGGTGATGTTTGAGTGCATTAACGGTGATCGTTGCGGTGCACCAACTGGTAGAGGATTGGTAGAATGACTAAAGTCAGTAAGGTAGATGAAATAATGCCACCAATAACCACAGTCGCTAGTGGTCTCTGAACTTCGGCACCAGTACCAGTATTTAATGCCATCGGTATAAAGCCTAAGCTGGCGACTAAGGCAGTCATTAACACCGGACGTAGACGAATAATCGCGCCTTCGATAATGGCCTTGGTGAGTTCACCAGTCTGACGCCACTTATCACGAATAAACGACAGCATAACCAAGCCATTCAGCACTGCCACGCCTGATAACGCAATAAAGCCTACGCCAGCCGATATGGATAATGGCATATCTCTCAGCCACAACGCCAATATTCCTCCGGTTAACGCTAGCGGTACGCCAGTAAAGATAATTAAAGCATCTTTAATTGAGCTAAATGCCATGACCAACAAAGCTAAGATAATCATTAAGGTTATGGGTACGACGATGGAGAGTCGCTCACTAGCAGATTCTAATTGCTCAAAAGTGCCGCCATAATCCAGCCAGTAACCGGCGGGTAGCTTAACTTCTTGCTCGATAGTTTGCCTAACCTCTTCAACAAAACTGCCTAAGTCTCGCTCACGAACATTAGCGGTGACGACTACGCGCCGTTTACCATTCTCACGACTGATCTGATTAGGAGCTGGTTTGAGTTTGATGTCAGCAACTTCAGATAACGGAATGTAGTTTCCGTCAGGCAATGGAACTGGCAAACTCCTGAGATTGTAAGTATCTTGTCGAATATCCTCCGGCAGTCGAACCATTAATTTAAAACGTCGATCGCCATCGAATATTAAGCCAGCACTGGTTCCACCGATGGCGGTCGCAATCAAGTTTTGCAGATCTTGGACGTTTAAGCCGTACCGTGACAGTAGAGTGCGCTTGGGTTCTATTGATAGCAAAGGTAGGTTCTCTACTTGCTCGACACGAGCATCAGCCGCGCCATCAACAGAATTAATGGCTGCCAAAATTTTATCGGCTTGCGCTTTAAGGGTATCTAAGTCATCACCAAAAAGCTTAATACCTAGGTCCGCTCTGACGCCAGAAATTAATTCGTTAAAGCGCATCTGGATCGGCTGGGTAAACTCATAGTTATTCCCGGGAAGCTCTTTAACGCTGGCTTCAATTTGCGCAACTAAATCACTGTCGAGTAACTCAGGGTTTGGCCACTCGTTTCGTGGCTTAAACATGACAAAGGTATCGGCGACGTTTGGTGGCATCGGGTCGTTCGCCACTTCTGGTGTTCCAATTCTCGAAAAGGTAGTTTTAACTTGCGGAAATTCAAGAATTTTCTTTTCGAGCTGCTTCTGCATTTCAACGGATTGTTCCAACCCCGTCCCCGGTGTTCTCAGGGCATGCAAAGTAATATCGCCTTCTTTAAGTTGCGGGATAAATTCCGAGCCCATGGTCGATGCTAGCCAACTACAGACAATAACCAAGGTTGTCGCAGCGGCAATAAACAACCACTTCATTTTAAGTGCAAACTGCAACACCGGACGATAAACAGACTTGCTGGAACGAATGATGATGCTTTCTTTTTCCTGCACTTTGCCCGTCATAAAAATTGCGACAGCCGCAGGAACGAGCGTCAAGCTCATGACCAGTGCGGATAATAAAGCCATCACAACCGTCGCCGCCATCGGGTGAAACATTTTTCCTTCGACACCAGTTAAACTGAAGAGCGGAATATAAACCACGGTGATGATTAAGACGCCAAATAAACTTGGACGAATGACTTCGTTAGTCGCAGAGAATACAACCTCCAAGCGCTGCTTGAGTTCCAGTTTACCGCTTTTCTTCTGAGCTTCGGAAAGTCGTCGTATGGCGTTCTCCACAATAATCACAGCACCATCGACAATTAAGCCAAAGTCTAACGCGCCGAGGCTCATCAAGTTAGCCGACACGCCTGTTTGTACCATGCCTGTAATGGTCGCCAGCATCGCTAGCGGAATGACTGCTGCGGTGATTAAGGCCGCGCGGAAATTACCTAGTAGCAGGAACAAAATAACGATGACCAATAAAGCACCTTCGACTAGGTTCTTTTGCACCGTCGATATCGCTTTATCCACTAACTTGGTGCGATTATAAACTGCTTCGACTTTGATGCCGTCGGGAAGCGAGCTTTGAATTTTATCCAGCTCTTCTGCTACGGCGACTGAGACGTCTCGAGAGTTTTCACCCACTAGCATCATCACAGTTCCCAGCACGGTTTCTTTGCCATCTCTAGTAGCGGCACCAGTACGTAATTGTTTACCAATTCCGACATCGGCAACATCGGCAATAGTGACTGGCGTGTTATCAACCGCTTTCACCACGACGTTTTCAATATCTTCAATGGTTTTCAATTGGCCGGGAGAGCGAACTAATAATTGCTGTCCGTTAGTTTCAATATAGCCAGCGCCGCGGTTGTCATTGTTCGCATCAAGCGCATTGACTAAATCAGCCATCGAAAGGTTGTAAGTTAACAGCTTGGTCGGATTCGGCATCACATGATACTGCTTATCATAACCACCGATGGCGTTAACCTCGGTTACGCCTTTAACCAAGGCCAGTTGCGGTTTAATAATCCAGTCTTGAACTTCCCTCAGCGCCATCGAGTCATAAGGTTTGCCGTTTGGCTGTGAAGCGCCATCTTCTGCTTTTACTGTGTACAGGAATATTTCACCTAAGCCAGTGGCGATAGGCCCCATCTCGGGCTCAAGCCCTTGTGGAATTTGCCCTTTTATCACACCAAGCCTTTCATTAATCAGGCTGCGGGCGAAATATAAGTCGGTACCTTCTTCAAACACGACGGTGACTTGGGAGAGTCCGTAGCGCGATAATGAGCGCGTATAGGACATATTCGGCAGGCCGGCAAGCGCCGTTTCGATAGGGTAAGTGATACGTTGTTCGGATTCGAGTGGTGAGAACCCCGGAGCTTCGGTATTGATTTGTACCTGCACGTTGGTAATGTCTGGGACAGCACCAATCGGTAGTTTCTGATAACTCCATATCCCGAGGCCAATAATAACGGCCACCAGAGATAGCATGAGCCAACGCCTCTGTATCGAGAGGCGCAATATTGATTCAATCATGATCGCCTCCTAGTGTGCGTGTTTAGCACCCGACTTAAGCAAGTCGGCTTTCAGGGTATAGCTGTTTTTGACGACGTATTGTTCGCCAGCTTTTAAGCCCTGTGTAATTTCAACAAATTGGTCATCTCTTAAACCAATAGATACCTGCTTGGCTTCAAAGCCTGTTGGTGTTTTAACAAAAACGACAGGTTTGTCTTCCAAGGTTTGAATGGCTGACTGGTTCACGACGATAGGAACATTCTGTTGATTAATGATGATTTTTCCTTGAGCCATCATTCCTGCGGAGAGGCGATTATCAGGGTTGTCTATGGAGGCGCGAGCCAAAATAAACGGATGGTCATCATCGTTCGGTACGACGTGATCGATGGTGGTATTAATACGTTTATCATTGAGAGCTAACACAACTTTTTGTCCTGCGCGTACTGTCGTCATATCCTGCGGAAAAACTTTAAGTTCGACCCACATAAAACTGTAGTCTGCTACGGTAAACAGTGGTTGCTTTTGTGCCAGCTCGCCGGGGTTGGCGTGACGGGCGGTAATGATGCCGTCAAACGGAGCTTGGATCGGGTAACTACTTAAACTTTGGTTGGCTTCAACCTTTGCTAACAAATCGCCTTTTTTAACCCGCTGGCCAATGGTGACTTTAACGTCGGTTACCGTTCCTTCAAAGCGGGCGCCGATGTGACTGACATGGCCAGGATCGGGCACAATTTTTCCATAAGTGGTTAAGTGTTCAGTGATAATACCTTCGCTAGCAGTGGTCACTTCAATGCCAGAGTCGTGAGCCATTTTGTCGCTAATCGTAATGACTTCTTCATCGTGGTGATCTGAGTGACCAGATTCTTCATGAGCATGTTCATCGCTAGAGTGCTCTCCACTAAAAGCCTGAACTGAAAAAGTTGAAAAGGCCAATGAGACAATTAGCGTCATTTTCGATAATTGGTGTATTAGATTTTTCATGAGGTGTTCCTATGAATTCTTTTTGAATAAGGTCAGTGGTTCAGCTGTCAGTTGCTCTATGGCAACGCCATACATTAGGGCGGCACTAGCAGCATCGATAAGTTTACGTTTAGCTGAGATTAATTCTTGCCGCGCCGCAACATACTCAAAGTAGCTGTAACGACCTCGTTGGTAGGCTTTCTGAGTTTCTTTAAGGGCTAATGCTAACGTTGGAATAATGTCTTGCTGTAAGCGCTCAACAACATGAACAGATTGTTTTCTTTGCTGATAGGCATTAAATAATTGGTCATGCATGCGAAGCAAAGCGGTTTTCTTACTGACAAAGACTTCGTTTTTAGCGGCTAGTGCACTTTGTAGCTTGCCTTGATTTCTCGACTCGGAAAATAAGTCCATACTGAAACCAGCTTTAAAACCCATGTCTCCGCTTGCTTGGCTTCGAGTAAGGCCTACTGACCAATTGATATCGCTCTGGTTGCTGGTGCTAGTGAGATCAACCTCTGATTGCTTTAAGCGTTCCAGAGCCGAAAACTGCTTAATAGAAGGGTTATTTTGTACTTTCTGATAAAGCTCTTCAAAGCTTAAAGCATTACCAAAGCGATACAAGCTTGCTGAGGCTGAATAAACTTTCGAGGCTTGTTCATTCCACATAGCTTGAAGGCTTGCCGAATATACCTTGAGGTTTGACTCTTCTTTGTGCAGTGTTAATTCAGCTTGGGCCAGTGATGCCTTTGCTCTTTTAACTTCAGCTTTCATGGTCGCGCCAAGATTCGCCCGGCGTTGTGCGACTCTTAAAGTTTCTTTGGCGAGTTGTAGCGATTCTTTGGCAAGCTTCACCCGTTCTTGCGCCGTCAAAAGATGAATATAACGTCGCGTTGTTTCTGAAAGCAGTTCCAGCGCTTGTAACTCTTTTTGGGTTTCGACAACAGTTCTTTTGGATTTAATCACGCCCAAACGTGCATCCATTTTGCCACCAAGCTCAATGGCTGAAGATAATGACACCGTGAGTTCAGCATTATCAACGCCTGAAAACTCACCATTACCAGCAAAGTTTTCTAACTCAGCGCCGATCCGGTAGCCGGGTTGTTGAGCAGCTGTTGAGCGTTCGCCTTCTAACGCTTGCTGGCGAAACTGGAATACCCCAAGGCTTGGGTGTTCCTTCAAAGTAAACTTTAACGCTTGTTGTAGCGTTAGTGGTTGTGGATTATCAGCCTCACTCTTGGTGTGTGCAGGTTTTGCTGCCACTAAAAAGAACAGGCCTAGAGTGCTGGCAAGCCACGCCAATCGACGCTCGCCGGATAAAATACGATTCATGGATTTCTCCCACGTTTAATACATCACCATACCGACGCGAAGGTTCACACCATCGGCATCAATACGAATTACTTTATTTCAACGTAAGGATTAAACTCTGGGAGGGCGGTAGGGCTGACTTAAAATTCCAATTTGAGCAGAGTTAACACTACCTCTAGGGCTAGTCTGATAGCTCAAAGAGCGTGCTTCAGGCAAGCTTTCTCGAATGAGAATGTGCGTATGGCAACTGTGGCAATGGCAACAATGTTCGCAATCAAAGCTACTGGTTAGGTTGCTCGGTTTAGGTTGGTTGTCGACAACTGTGTTGCCTAGAGTTGTTGCGATGACATTTGAAATTTTCTCAACAACTGGAGAGTATTCTGATTCTTGAGTTGATGAATCGAAGTCTAAGACTTGGTTATTAGGCTGATGAAATTGATGCACATCATTGACCGCTGCAAGCGTTTGTACAGAAACAATAATGGTCAATATGTAACCAACCCAATGCGGCATCAAGTAAGAATCTACAGAAGTTTGTGTGGATAATAATAGTTCTCAACTAATAAGCCAAGCAGAATAGAGTAAAGATTCGTAATGATGGGGAGTTGCCACACTTAGTTACAAATACAAAAATGTGACATATGTCATATAACTTGAAATTATATTCCCAATTCGATAGCCTAAAGTAGTATGCAAAATACAACTATAAATATAAAAAGTGGAATAGTAGCACGAGTAAGGACACAACCCACTACAGTTACCTCGTCCAATGCGAGGGGACTATCTTCAGTTCTAAATTATTGTTTAATCATTTCGTCACAGCTTAAACCACCCGACAAAATTGCTTTAACTTGCCTCTTAGTGTGGTTTAAGTATTTCTGCTTGAACTTTCCGAGGAGTTAGTACGATGAAGGCATTAGCGCTCTGTATAGTTTTATACGTTTTATCCGCTCCAAGCTTTAGCGGTAGTGCTAATGTTAAAGTTACTATTAAAATCCCCCATGCTGGACAGCAATCTCAAGCTGTTAGGCTTTACAATTACGAACTTGATCGTTATCAAATTGTTAGAAATCCGTTTAAGCTGACGCGTAAAGAGTGTTTGGACTATCTGCCCAATGATAGTCAGAAGATCGTTAAAATTCTCGATTTGCATATTTCTAAGGGTAGAAAGCCCTATAAAGCACTAATCTTTACTCACCTAGCGTTAAGAGGCTAGGGCTACCAATAGCAGTAACCCTAGAGGTCTGAAGGTAAACTTAATTATCAGTTTTGACTGCGTCTGCTAACTGAGAAGTCCAAGCATTAATGGTGATGCTTTTATTTAACTCTCTTGTTAATTGTATTTGATCTTTATCAGTAGATAAAAATTGCATCAGATCTATAAATTTCTGACGGAGTTTATCTTGCAGAGATCTAGATTTAGCAGAGTGTAGCTCGAGTATATACGCATCGATCAAGGCAGCAGACTGTTGCTTTAATTTGGACAGTTCCTCGGAGTCCGCCTTACCACCTTTTTGGATTAATACCATCTCATTCGATGCGTACAATGCTTTAGAAGCAAATGACGGCGACTGAGCAATAAAACCTATCATTCGAGTCTGCATTTCGGCAGGGATGGAGGTTAAGTATTGCCATGTGTCTTTGTCAGTTTGGCTCAAGTAAGCTTGAGACTCCTTGAGAACTTGTTGGACTATAGGCCTATAAATTAATTCGCCGTTAGAACTGTTGGTTAATATCACCAGGCCCTCTCTTGTCTTGGGTGACACTATGGTCAGAGCTCTAACTCCAGGCTCTCTCCCGTCGTGAACTAAATAAGTTGTGGAAGATGTTTTCACTAACCGCCATCCCAGTCCGAAATATTCGGTAGGATTTTTATGTTGCGCTTGTACTGCTTGAAGCTGCTGTAATAAGGCCTCAGAAAGCCCCGCACCTTGAGAAACCCACTGAATAAATTTTGCATAATCTTTTACCGAAGATAAGGTACAGCATGCTGCTGAATAGCTATCGCGATAAAACTGCTTGTGAGGAATTATTTCTCCAGCTTCGTCATATCTATCGGCGATGTCATGATTCAGTTTGTCTTGCCAACCAAAGTAAGTGTTATTCATACCAGATGGGCTAGTGACGTAGTGTGCCATCAGTTGCGGCATGGTTTTACTAAGTTTATTTTCTAGCGAGGTCTTTAAATACTCAAAACCTTCACCTGAGTATTCGTGTCGTTGTCCCGGCTCAAACATGAAGGATAAAGGTTTATCACCTCGCCAGTTAGCAAATCCAGTCTGGTGACTTAGCGCCAAGCGAGGCGTGAGCTTTTTATGACGCGAATCATCCTTTATATCGGGTTCAATCCAGTACTGAGAAAGAGATTCATCTAAATCAAGCTTGTCGTTTTCAACTAGCTGTAGGGTCATCATGCTAAACAAGGGTTTAGTCAGTGATGCGATATTAAATAACGTGTCTGCAGTGACTTTATGCTCTGAGTTAGATTTGCCGTCAGTCAAAAACCATCTTACTTGCGAATCATGGATATAAGCTATCGCGACACCAGGTATTGATGCAGCTTCTGACCACTGGGATACAGTGCTAGCCACTGATGATGGTGCAGTGTTTATACTTTCAGCACTGCCCTCAATGTGTGTTTGTGCGCATGCTATCGAAGCAAACATACATAAAGTACAGGCGAGTGTCGTCCTATGTTGCAATTTGAACATATTAATTTCCTTTGGGTAAAAGTTGAGTGTTACTGTTTTGGCTTAGTCAGTAGGTAAGCTATTAACAAGGATAAGCCGCAAGCAATAAAAATAATGCCGTAAGCTGTGGGATCATTAGCGTCTAGCCCTAAAAGTCCAACGACAGTCATGGCAATGCCAATAGATAATATTGAAGCAGCCCAGCTAATTAATGAGCGAGCACGCTGCTCCAACTGTGAGTCCAGCATTTTTTCAACGATATCTTTTTCTGTTTGGGTTTCTGCAAGGCGTTTTCTAAGGCTAGTATCATTAATGATGCGAATGACCAGCACAATACATATTGCTAATATGATGGGTATGAATATGGCAATAATGTCGAACATAGACGCCTCTACAAAAAGGATTTCAATGAATGTCTATTACAATAGATACGTATTGCCGATATTCGGTTGCACTTTATTTTTCAATAATCAATAAAAATGCAACCGATGGTTCGGTTTTGGTATCTATCATAGTATGAATGACTTAGCTCTTGTGAGAAGGGTCTTGAGCAATGAGCCGGGAAGCTTTGATGAACTTGTACAGTCTCATCAACGGCTTGTCTGGCAAGTTATCTCGAGGCTGGTTCAAAATAGAGACGATACGCTTGAGCTTAGTCAGGAGGTTTTTTTACAAGTGTACTATAAGCTAGAGCAGTTCAAAGGCGATAGTTCATTGGCGACATGGATTGGCCGAATCGCCTATAACTTTGGATTAAGGTTTTTGCAAAAACAGGGACGGACACCTGCGATAGATGAGGAACACTCTGTTGAGCAAGAAGTTCTGGAGCAAGAAAGTTATCTTGACGGTATGCAGCAGGAAGCTGTTAAAGACGTTCTGACTCAAGCTTTGAAGCAGTTACCTCCTGAGCAAAGAACCATTGTTAGCCTGTATCACTTTAATGATATGACCACAGTGGAAATTTCGGAAATCTGTAATATGCCGCAAGGGACAGTCAAAAGTCATTTATCCAGAGCGCGTGAGCGTCTGAAAACGCTACTTGAAAGTAGGAGAAGCATATTATGAGTAAAGATCTTGAACTAAAAGCATGGCTAGTCCAAGAGGCTGCTTTTGATTATTATAAGCATGGCCAAAAAGGGCCGGTATCTCAGGACGATGACGTTCGTGCTTACTTGCAACTGTATCAATTACTGGATGATGTAGAGGCCAACAAGTCGCAACCTGATGAGTTACTGGTCGGCACAATGTCTCGCAAGATTAAGAGACAGCAACGTACTCGAAAAGTAAAAGCATTGAGTGTTTGTCTGGTCGTAGCCCTATTGGCTGCCGCTTCAATCATCACCTTCTTTGCAGTAGCGAACAAATCAGTACTTTTAGGTAGTGTTGTTGATGCCGCACCTTGGGTATTAATGGCGGTTACGATAACCGCCATCGTCATAACGGCGCTAGGGTTTAATAAAATACTTATTCGGAGGCGTTAAACCGTTACTAAGTAAGGTTGAAAGGGTTGTCAATACTTTCGCTTGGCTGGGTGAACCACTTAGGTCCTTGATTAGTCATGTAAAAATGGTCTTCTAAGCGAATGCCAAACTCCTTAGGCAAAACTAACATGGGCTCATTACTGAAGCACATTCCGATGTCTAATGGTGTTTTATCGCCACCAACAAGGTAGGGCCATTCATGAATATCGAGTCCAATGCCATGACCCGTTCTGTGGGGAAGGCCAGGAAGTTGGTATTCTGGGCCATAACCTTGATTCACTAAGTATGAGCGTGCGGCTTGGTCGACTTTTTCGCACGGAACTCCAAGCTGGGCCTGTTCGAAAGCGGCCAGTTGAGCATTTTTTTCATGCTGCCATGCTTGGCGTTGCTTCTCTGTGCTCTCGCCAAAAACATAAGTACGAGTAATATCTGAAAGATAGCCGTGAGCTTTGCAACCTGTATCAATCAGCACCATATCGCCAGGCTTCAGGTATTGTTCGTGTTTAACGCCGTGCGGGTAAGACGTTGCCTCGCCAAACAGGACAATACAGAAGTAGCTCCCGCTGGCGCCGACTTTGCGATGTGCTTGTTCAATAAACTCAACCACTTCAGCAGTACTAATACCTTCGCGCAAAATACTAGCGGCGGCTTTATGGACCTCCAAGGTCATGTCCATGGCACGTTGGATCAAACCAATTTCAGCGTCTGACTTTTGCATTCTGCAGCCAGCCGTGATGGCTTTAGCGTTGACAAAGTTAATATGCGGAGCAGCTTGCTTGAAGCCGTCAGCGATAAAAAATGCTGTGCTTTCATCAATACCAATCGTGGCGTTATTGTCGTAGCCGAGCTTGTTCAATACCTGTGCTGTAATCGAATAGGGGCATTCATGTTCTAACCAGGTATGCATCGGCCCTTCGAGCATCATATAACCATTAAGGCTTCCCACTTCAAAGTCTGGCGCTATATATTGAATTTTGCCAGTCGCAGGCAAAATCGCACCGACGAGACGTTCGCTCGGATACCAGCGCAACCCTGTAAAGTAGGTCAAGTTAGTGCCTGCGTTTAAATAGATAGCATCAACATTATGGCGACGCATCAGAAACTGAGCCTTATCGATACGCTCTTGATGTTCAGCGGCGCTGATAGGTTCAATGTCTTGCATCATATTGCTAAGCGCTGATAAAGCTTCTTGCGGTGTTTTACCACCAATGCCACGGGTTACCATAAAATCTCCGAGTTAAAGATTGCAATGTTGGAGTCTATTGTATGCAATTCAGTACCTGGTTCAACAAACTTAATGCCTACAAAAAAAGCCTGACAATTTCTTGTCAGGCTTTCGGATGAGAAGCTACTAGAGCTTCTCCGTTCCCCCAAATGGTACTTTGGTCAGTTCAGGTTAGTCCCAAGAAAGGGCGCCACCTGTTTGGTATTCAATAACGCGAGTTTCGAAGAAGTTTTTCTCTTTCTTCAAGTCCATGATTTCGCTCATCCATGGGAATGGGTTTGATACGTTAGAGAATTGTGCTGGAAGGCCAAGCTGAGCAAGGCGACGATTACAGATAAACTGTAGGTACTCTTCCATCATGTTAGCGTTCATGCCTAATACACCGCGTGGCATAGTGTCACGTGCATATTCGATTTCGAGCTGTGTACCTTCTAGAATCATCTGAATCACTTCTTGCTGGAACTCTTCAGTCCACAAGTGTGGGTTTTCCAATTTGATTTGGTTAATCACGTCAACACCGAAGTTTAGGTGCATAGACTCATCACGCAGGATGTATTGGAACTGCTCAGCAACACCGGTCATTTTGTTACGACGACCCATCGATAGGATCTGCGTAAAGCCACAGTAGAAGAAGACGCCTTCAGTTACGCAGTAGAAGCCGATTAAGTTACGCAGTAACTCTTGATCAGACTCAGGCGTGCCTGTGGTGAAGCCAGGGTTAGAAATACCTTGAGTATGCTTAATACTCCAAGCAGCTTTCTTGGCGATGCTCGGTACTTCGCGGTACATGTTGAATACTTCCGCTTCGTCCATGCCAAGTGACTCGATGCAGTATTGGTAAGCGTGGGTGTGAATCGCTTCTTCAAACGCTTGGCGCAAGATGTACTGACGACACTCAGGGTTAGTAATCAAGCGGTAGATTGCTAGGACTAGGTTATTAGCCACTAAAGAGTCAGCCGTAGAGAAGTAGCCTAATGAGCGCATAACGATACGACGCTCGTCATCGCTTAAGCCGTTTGGATCTTTCCACGTCGCCACGTCTTTCGTCATATTAACTTCTTGCGGCATCCAGTGGTTTGAACAACCGTCTAGGTATTTTTGCCACGCCCAGTCGTACTTGAACGGAACCAATTGGTTTAAGTCGGCACGACAATTGATCATCTTCTTGTCGTCAACTTCAATACGCTCAGCGCCCATTTCAAGCTCTTCTAAGCCTGGAGCAACGTCAAGAGTTTCTAGTGACGCTTGAGCTTTAGCGACATTATCTAGAGCTTCAGGTTCAACATATTCTTCGGTTGTCGGAGCCGCTGGTTTCGCCGCTTCTGTCGCTTGTGGAGCCGGCTCAGGCTTTACCGCTGGTTCAGCTTTAGGCTGTTGCGGTGGTGTTTTTTGTTCCGCTTTTTCTTCTTTTTCGTAGTCGTCCCAGTTGAACATATCTCTACCTCTATTAATTTTGCTGTGTTACTAATTCGTTCTTAAATGTCTAAAAGGGGAGCTAAAAAGCTCCCCAAAAGTATTACTGACAGGCTTCGCAGTCAGGATCATCAATGGAGCAAGCTTGTGGCGCTGCAGAACCAACCGGAGCTGCTGATACAGCGTTTAACTTGCCGTCGCTGATGGTTGACTTCTCAGTGCTAGTTGCGCCCATTGAACGCAAGTAATATGTCGTTTTCAAGCCACGGAACCATGCCATGCGGTAAACCATGTCTAGCTTCTTACCTGATGGCTCGCTCATGTATAGGTTCAAGGATTGAGCTTGGTCGATCCATTTCTGGCGACGACTTGCGGCTTCAACTAACCACTTTGGCTCGACTTCAAACGCGTTGGCGAATAAGTCTTTCAGTTCTTGTGGCACTCGCTCAATCAAGCTAAGGCTGCCTTCGTAGTATTTCAGGTCGTTAACCATGACGTTGTCCCACAAGTTGCGTTTCTTCAACTCACGAACCATGTAAGGGTTAACCACGGTGAATTCGCCCGAAAGGTTCGATTTCACGTAAAGATTTTGGTACGTCGGCTCGATAGACTGTGATACACCCGTGATATTTGAAATGGTCGCTGTTGGTGCGATCGCCATCACGTTTGAGTTACGCATACCAACGGTTTTGACGCGTTCACGTAACGTATCCCAGTCCATGGTGCTGCTGGTATCAACTTCGATAAACTCAGCGCCACGTTCTTCGATTAACTTTTCAACCGAGTCTAGCGGTAGAATGCCTTGTGACCATAATGAGCCAGCAAACGTTTCGTATGAACCACGCTCTTCAGCAAGGTCAGTTGATGCTTTAATGGCGTAGTATGAAATTGCTTCCATCGCGTTATCGGCGAAGGTTACGGCTTCTTCAGACGTATACGGAATGTTTTGGACGTATAACGAATCTTGGAAGCCCATCATGCCGAGACCAACAGGACGGTGACGCATGTTAGATTGACGTGCTGTTTCTACCGGGTAGAAGTTAATGTCAATCACGTTATCCAGCATACGTACTGCTGTAGTAACAGTCTTTTCAAGTTGTACCGTATCAAGTTTGCCGTCAACCATGTGCTTAGGAAGGTTAACCGAGCCTAAGTTACAAACCGCGATTTCTTCGCCAGCTTTAGTGTTCAGCGTGATCTCTGTACAAAGGTTTGAGCTGTGTACAACGCCTGCGTGCTGCTGTGGTGAACGCAAGTTACATGGATCTTTAAACGTAATCCATGGGTGGCCTGTTTCGAATAACATCGATAACATTTTGCGCCACAAGTCTTTCGCTTGCATCGTTTTGGCCGTTTTCATCTTGCCGTACTTGGCCATCTCTTCGTAGTACTCGTAGCGCTCTTCAAACGCTTTACCGTACAAGTCATGCAGGTCAGGTACTTCGTTCGGGCTGAATAGAGTCCACTCGCCATCGGTGCTGACACGCTTTAAGAATAAGTCGGGTACCCAGTTCGCTGAGTTCATGTCGTGCGTACGACGACGGTCATCACCGGTGTTCTTACGTAGCTCAAGGAACTCTTCAATGTCGATGTGCCATGTTTCTAAGTAAGCACATACCGCACCTTTACGTTTACCACCTTGGTTAACCGCAACTGCAGTATCGTTGGCTACTTTTAGGAATGGAACAACACCTTGTGATTTGCCGTTAGTGCCTTTGATGTAAGCACCAAGGCCACGTACTGGCGTCCAGTCGTTACCTAAACCACCAGCAAACTTAGACAGTAGGGCGTTATCTTTAATCGCACCATAAATACCGTCTAGGTCATCTGGAACATTGGTTAAGTAGCAGCTTGAAAGCTGTGGACGCAATGTACCTGAGTTGAATAACGTTGGCGTTGAGCTCATGTAGTGGAACGTTGAAAGAATGTTATAGAATTCAATCGCACGCTCTTCACGGTTTTCTTCGTTAACCGCTAGGCCCATAGAAACACGCATCCAGAAGACCTGTGGTAACTCGATACGAATCTCATCTTTATGAATAAAGTAACGATCGTATAACGTCTGAATGCCCAAGTATGTGAATAATAAGTCACGGTCAGCCTGAATAGCGTTGCCCAGTTTTTCTAGGTCAAACGATAGTAGTTCAGGGCTTAATAATTCATGCTCCACACCCAGCTCTAAGTAAGCTTTAAAAGCTTGTGGGTAAATCGCAGCCATTTCACTTTGAGTGGCACGCTTACCAACACCTAGCTCACGCAGTGCTTCTGTACGAACGTTGTCGAGTAGCAAACGAGCTGTGACGTAAGAATAGTTAGGCTCAACCTCAATCATGGTGCGAGCCGTCATAACCAATGCTTGATAAACGTCGCTTAAGGCTACGCCATCATACAGGTTACGCATGGTTTCTTTGATGATTTGGTCGCCGTCAACATCTTCTAGATTCTTACACGCTTCAACCACCACGGTATGAAGACGCTGAACATCTAAAGGTTTTTGTTGGCCGTCAGCGCCAGTAACCGTTACCGCATTATCACCAACGATAGCGTCAAGCTTGTCGTTGTCACGAGCAGCACGCTCTTGGGCGCGCTCGTTACGGTATAAAACGTAAGCACGAGCCACTTTTTGTTCACTACTGCGCATCAGGGCCAGTTCGACCTGATCCTGAATGTCTTCAATGTGAATGGTGCCGCCACCAGGCATACGACGTTTGAATGCCTCTGTGATTTGCTTCGTTAACTGACGAACTGTCTCATGAACACGCGAAGACGCCGCCGCATTACCACCTTCAACAGCAAGGAAAGCTTTTGTCATTGCCACTTCAATTTTGCTGTCGTCGTATGGCGTAACTTTGCCATTACGTCGAATAACACGTACTTCACCCGGTTTATTCGCTTTAATTTCTGGGCTTGCGTCAGAATGTTGAGTTGGGGTTGGTGCAGCTGCTTTTTGTGCTTTGCCGACTTCGGTTTCCATCTTGCCAGACCTCTTTGATGCTTTGTAACGATTCTTTCGTCCGAGAGATTGAATCGTTAGATTGATAATTACCGTTATTTTGATTGTTTTTTGTACAAATCTAATGCGCTTTTGCAATAAATCAACAAGTTAGGACAACTTGTTCATTCACCATATATAGTATGCCAAAAGGCGATAGATACAAGATAGTGCGTTTTTGCATTAGAAGCAAGAGCATATCTTGTGTAATTTGCTGTGGATAACTTGTGAGAAACTGTGGGGTAACTTTCTAGCCCTTATGCCGTCTGGTTTTGCGCGTGATCAACCACTTTTATGAATTTTTTATTTTTTGACGTTTTAGACAGAAATTAAGTTCGGGTAGACGATAAGGTGTTGGATGTCTAGATCGAACCCTATATCTTGTGATAGCGAATAATCATGGTGACTTGGGAATATTGCTTTTAAGCGTTCTTTATTGGGTAATTCCAGTTCATACTCAATAATGGCGCCTTTAAAGACCTTATGACTGACTTTTGCGCGATGCGTAGAGTTGGAATTGGGCTTTAAATCATCGGGACGCATCAAGACTAAAACGTCTTGGTTTGGCTGGAAGTGGGTGCCGTTGGCGATATTAAAATCACCAAGAACGGTGGAGACTGTATCGTTTTGGTCACAAACCTTGCCCGCGATAAAATACCCTTCGCCAATAAAAGCTGCGATTTGGGCATCTTGTGGCTTGTGGTACAGGTTATAGGGGCTGTCCCATTGTAACAAGCTTCCTTCGTGCATTACCCCGATGTAGTCAGCCATGGCGAAAGCTTCTTGCTGATCGTGAGTCACTAATAAGTGAGCAATGCCTTGATCCGCTAACACTTCCTTGAGCTCGCGCGCTAAGGAGCGTCGCAGGTGAGTGTCGAGACTGGAAAATGGTTCATCCATCAACACTAACTTTGGCTTAGGGGCAATGGTTCGTGCAAGCGCCACACGCTGTTGTTGACCGCCAGACAGCTGATGAGGGAAGCGTTGCCCCATACCTTCTAAGCCGACCAACTCTAAACACTCATTCACTCGAGCGACTTTATCTTTACGCTTCATTTTACGTAAACCAAAGGCGACGTTATCGATAATGCTTAGGTGTGGGAAAAGGGCATGGTCTTGGAATACTAGGCCTAGATCGCGTTGTTCCGGTGGCAGGATGCTGTTAGCCGTGGAACAGATTTTACCGTGGATACTGATGGAACCGTCGTAAATCGGCTCCAAGCCCGCGATGGCTCTTAATAAGGTTGTCTTACCACAGCCACTGGCTCCGAGCAGGCAAGCGCTATCGCCATGATTTAATGAGAAATTGATGTCTTTAACGATGACTTGATCGCCGTATCGACATTCGACCTGATTCAGTTGGAGTAGTGGGTACTGCTCGCTCATGCGTTAATTGAAGTGGTATTCATTCTCATTAAGGTTGGCATTGTAACCATCCTCAGCACAGATGCCCAGCTATTGTTGGGATTTATTGTTATAAAAGGCAAGGTTCTTGTTTTCGCAAGAAATTATCACACCAAAGCTCTATTATCGCTAAAGAATAGCCCGCTAGGGGTGCTAATACGCCTTGAAAAGCGTTATAATCGCCCGCAATTTAGACCTACTGATAAATTGTATTGAGGATCTCATGAGCGAAACCATTGAGCAGATTAAGCAGCAAATCGCGGACAACAAAGTTGTGATGTATATGAAGGGTTCGCCAAAACTTCCTATGTGCGGCTTTTCTGCCCAGGCAGTTCAGGCATTGATGGAGTGCGGCCACGAGTTTGCGTATGTTGATATTTTGCAAAACCCAGATATCCGTGCTGAATTACCGAAGTATGCGAATTGGCCTACGTTCCCACAGTTATGGGTTGATGGCGAGTTAATTGGCGGTTGTGACATTATTCTAGAAATGTTCCAACAAGGCGAGTTACAGCAAGTACTGGATGAGTCTTACGGCAAAAAGCCTGAGTAGTACTGCCTACTATTAAAAGTAGTACTGCGAAAGAAGTCTTGAAGAGGCCGCACTGATGTGCGGCTTTTTTGTATCTATCGTGTGGATGAGTTACTTAACCGTTATGCCGAAATCTTATGAGCATGTGGCTCAAACTGCTGGGAGTTTCCCCACTCAACAAAAGAGCAGTCATCCTTTAAGTCATAAAACTCTTCGCCCAGTAGGTCATTCACAATCGTCGCTGAGCGCCAACACATTAAGCTCATTTGCGGTTCTGATATACCGTGACTATATCGGCCTGCGTTAACGGCATAGAGTTTATGCTGCGACGGGCCGTCCCACTGAATAGAGTAATCGCGTCCCAGCAAAAATTGCTGGTCATCACTAATGGCTAAACGATGCTTGATAGGCTCTAAGTATTTAGGCACAGCATTCTCAAACCCTGTGGCGAGAATGATAATATCGCTATGATACTGCTCAGTGCTGCCGTCGAACTTGTTGTGCGCTTCTAGGGTGATACCGTTGGCTTGGTAGGAATTCATTAAGTCACGGTTCGGACGTAGGCGATAGTTTTGGTGATCACCACTGATGCGTTTTTCATAAAGCGTTTCATAAATACTTTTCAGCGTCGACTCGGAAATACCATCGGACGCTAACTTTTGCTCATCAACGATGTTGTATTTGGTGTTTGACGGCAGTGGGAAGAAACTATCGATATAGTTTGGTGAGAACCATTCGTTAGTAAAGCAGGTTTCATCCATCGGCAGGAAGTTGCTACGACGTGAGATCCAGTTAATTTCAGCAGGCGCACCGTCGTAACCGCTCAGCAAGTGCAGGAATATCTCGGCACCACTTTGTCCGCCGCCAATCACGGTTACGCGCTTGTTGCGGAAATCACGTTTTTGATTGGCCATCTCGATAGCGTGGAAGCAGTGCTCTTTATCATATTGGGATCTTATTGCTGAAGGAATGTGAGGACGTTTACCCGTACCTAAGCATAAGTTGCGTGTTTTAATCGGTTGGCTCTGGTTCTCTAAATGTACGTCAAAAGCTCTTTTATTGAACTCGACCGCTTCGATACCTTGGTCAAAGTTGAGGTAATCAATTTGTTTGCTAACCCATTGCAAATAGTCGTTATATTCATAACGGCTGATAGCCGGACGGTCGTTATTTAAAAATGCATAGAAGCGCTTTTTACTAACGAGGTAGTTCAAAAAACTAAAAGGGCTCTGAGGATTTACTGCGGTTACCAGATCCTTCAAGAAAGATGTTTGCAAAAACGTATTCGGCAGCAGCATGCCGGGATGCCAACAGAAACTAGGCTTTTTGTCATAAAAGGCAACGTCGAGTTTGGGGCTGTCGTGGCACAGTGCCGCTATGGATAAGTTGAAGGGACCAATACCGATCCCGACTAAATCTTTTGTGTTCATAATGAGTATTCCTTCGGTAAATTTTTTATTGGTTGCAAGGCGCTGTTGGGGGCATCAACGCCAATGGTGGTTTCGCTATTATGGTGTTGTGTTGCTTGTAAGGCTT
>CATNCP010000008.1 GCA_950096615.1 uncultured Kangiella sp.
TGGCAATAAAAAAGGCGACAAAAGCCGCCTTTTAAAAGGTCTTTACAGGACTATTTTCCTGTAATCCAGCGCGCGACGTTCACTTTGGAGACGCCAGCAGCGTTGGCTTGGTCAACTGCCGTTACCAAAACATTGTTAATCGCTTCTTCGTGAACACGAACCAGTACTGGCGAGCGTGGATCCGCTGCGAGTTGAGTTTCAATATTTGCACGAATCGCTTCAGGGTCGATAGAACGCTCATTCATGAACACATTGCTTTGTTCATCAATAGAAACCACGATCAATGGTGGTGGGTTCTTTGGAGGCGTTGTATCTTGGTTCGTCGTTGGACGTGAGATCTCAACTGTATCTTCTCTGACGAATGACGTGGTAACAATGAAGAAGATCAACATAATGAATACGATGTCTAGCATCGGTGTCATGTCAATCGCCGTATCTTCGTCTTCTCTATGTTTTCTACGCATAATATATCTTATCCTGTCGCACTTTTTGCTACTTTTACATAAAAGTATTTGGCCCACAAAGGCGGCATTGTTTAAAGTAATCGTTAAAGTATAACCGCCACATTAAATGTGATCCAGTCTTAAATGTCTACCCTAATTTATGTAAAAAAGGGCAAATCGTACCTCTAACTGTGAAGTTGGGTCATTACTCACGCCATGGAGCGACGTTGACGCTTGATATACCCGCTTTATTAGCCTGATCCACCGCCGATACCATGGTCACATTATGGGCATCACTATGAACTCGCACGATAAGCGGGGCCTGTATATCATTCACCAGTTGGCTTTCTAAGTTGGCCTGTATCGCCTCAACGTCAATGATTCTTTCATTAAATGACACTTGGTTTTGCGCATCAATAGTTAAGATTAATGGTTGAGACTTACCGTCACAGTCTTGCTCGCAGTGAGTGGTTGGCTGTGCCACCTCTAAGCTGTCAGTGTTAATGAAACTGGTCGTAACGATGAAAAACAGTAATAAAATAAAGATGATATCGAGCATGGAAGTCATGTCGACTTTGTTGTTATCAATGCTGCTGCTAAACCTGCGGCGTAATTTTTTCATATGATACCCCTTAGCAATGGCCTGTTTCTGACAGTGCTAGCAATAACTCCAGCAAGAGTGATCTGACCAGCACTCAATTTCAATATAGCGCTAAAAACTGCTTATGGCAATTTGGATGGCTATTTCATTTGAGGGTGGCGTTAGCGTTGGCAGTGGGGACAATAAAAACTGGAGCGCTGGCCTAGGGTGATATTTTTAATGATGGATTGGCATTGAATGCAAGTTTCACCTTCGCGCCCATAAACGTTCAACTGCTGCGCAAAGTAGCCGGGAGAACCGTCAGCTTGCGTAAAATCTTTAAGCGTAGTGCCGCCTTGCTGAATCGCCTTTTCAAGCACCAACTTAATATTATTAACCAATACCTGACAGCGTTCTTTGCTGATCCGATTGGCGGCGCGTTTGGGGTGAATACCACTTAAAAATAGCGATTCGCTAGCGTAGATATTCCCGACACCGACAACGACTGCATTGGTCATGATGGCGTTTTTGATAGCGCCCTTGCGTTTGGCCAGCTTGTGATGAAGGTAGTCACCATTAAAGTCGCTACTCAACGGCTCTGGGCCAAGAGAGTGGATAATCTTCAGTTTGGTATCTTTGTCTTGCCATAAGATAGCACCAAAGCGCCTTGGGTCATTTAAGCGAAGTGCCTTACCGTTAGCGAATACAACCTCAAAGTGGTCATGTTTTCTTAGAGGTGTTTTAGCATCGACCACTCGCATGGTCCCGGACATACCAAGATGCATCACAACTGAACCCTCTGGGAAGCGCCATAGCATGTATTTAGCGCGACGTGTGATATCACCGCTGATTTGACCTTCAAGCTGTTTGAGCTCACCAGGAATAGGCCAGCGTAGTTGAGGCTGATAGATATTCACTGCTACGACTGTTTGGCCAGTAATATGTGGGGCAAGTCCTCGAGTGGTCGTTTCGACTTCGGGTAATTCGGGCATGGTAACGTGTGGTTAGTTTAGATTTAAGAGTGATGACAAATATTGTAGTGCAGAATAACAAAAAGCCCAGCGTTAACTGGGCTTTTGTATACGTTTTCTTGGAGGCAGAAAACTGTAAAGCTAGATTAAGCTTTTGAAATTACTTAATTTTTGCTTCTTTATAAATAACATGCTTGCGGATAGTTGGATCAAATTTTTTGATTTCCATCTTGCCTGGCATGTTTTTCTTGTTCTTGTCAGTGGTATAGAAATGACCTGTACCAGCACTTGACACTAAACGGATTTTATCGCGCATCATTCAGCTCCTTATACTTTTTCGCCACGAGCACGCAATTCAGTTAGCACAGTCTCGATACCTTTCTTATCGATAATGCGCATACCTTTTGCTGATACGCGTAGTTTGACGAAACGCTTCTCAGACTCAACCCAAAAACGGTGAGTGTGCAAGTTCGGTAAAAAACGACGTTTTGTACGGTTTTTTGCGTGTGACACGTTGTTTCCTGTCACTGGACGCTTGCCTGTTACCTGACAAACTTTAGCCATGATATAGCCTCCAAAAAATAATCATTACATTGCGGGGAGGAATGTCTTATCCCACCGCGACTCTTCAAATAGGGCGCACTTTATACCAGAAAGCCGTCCCTTTGACAACTAAACTGACAATAAAAGGCCAATTTACTCAGGTTTTTCACGAAAAGTCGTCGAAACCATGAGTAAACGTCATATTCATTTAAATTAAGCCATGTTCCGCGAAGGAGTAGCTTTTGTTTTGCGCGATAATAATGTGGTCCAGCGTTCTAATATCTACCAGCTGGAGAGCCTGTCGGATTCGGTCGGTAATGTGCCGATCGGAAGGACTGGGTTCCAAGCAACCACTCGGGTGGTTGTGCGCCAATATCACTGCGGCGGCATGATAACTCAGGGCCTTCTCAACCACAACCCTTGGGTGCACTTCTGAGCTATTAATTGTTCCTTGAAATAGTGTTTCCTGGACTAAAAGTTGATGCTGATTATTCAGGAATAACACTACAAACTGCTCGCGCTTGTGTCGACTTAGCAGCGACGAGAGGAAACTCTTAACGTCATCAGGCGAGCTAAAGCTTTGATTCTGCTGAAGGCTTTGTTGTAAATAACGTTTAGAAAGCTCCAAACTGGCTTGTAGCTGACAGAATTTTGCATCGCCCATACCAGGCTGGTGGGTAAACTCTTTTAGGTTGGCTTCGAGCAGTTGTCGTAGTCCACCAAACTCTTTGAGTAGGTGGCGCGACAGATCGACAACGTTGTGGGTCTTGGTTCCGGTACGGAGAAAGATAGCCAACAATTCTGCGTCAGATAACGTTTCTGCACCATGTTTGAGAAGTCGTTCCCGCGGCCTTTCCTGTGCTGGCCATTCCATTATTTTCATGTCACTTCCTGTGATTAAAATTATTCTATTTTTGTACGTGCCACTGCCACTGATTGGTTATGCGTCACTAACTAAGCTGCGCTCCTTTGTGCACTGATTAACGATGCTCTGGAGGCAACAGAGCAGGGCATTTTGTGCGTCGAACTCTTGGTAATAACAAAAAACAGCCGTCAGGTTGGGAAGTGTATGATTTTTATTGAGTTGAGTAATTAAGAATATGACTATAATTTTTGTGCGTAAAAGCGTAAACTTGTAGGTCATTATAAGTTAAATCAATCGGTTAGCATGAGTTTGCAAGGTAAGAAAATCCTGTTAGGAATAACGGGTGGCATAGCTGCGTACAAAAGCGCTGAACTGAGTCGTCTGCTGATTAAAGCGGGCGCGGAAGTTCGTTGTGTGATGACAAAAGGTGCGCAAGCCTTTATCACGCCGATGACTTTTCAAGCTTTAACGGGCAACCCCGTGCATGAGCATTTGCTTGATCCTGATGCTGAAGCGGCCATGGGGCATATTGAACTGGCTCGCTGGGCGGATTTGGTTTTGATTGCGCCGGCGACAGCAGATGTGATGGCGAAGTTAGTCTCGGGTGCTGCTGATGACTTATTAAGCACCTTATGTTTGGCTACGGCAGCTCCAGTAGCTGTAGCACCTGCTATGAATCAGCAAATGTGGGCTAACCGAGCTACGCAAGCTAATGTGGCAACATTGCTGGACCGAGACATCAGAATTTGGGGGCCTGACTCAGGCGACCAAGCTTGTGGCGATGTTGGGCCTGGAAGGATGTTAGAGCCGCACAGTTTAGTGCAGCATGTTGAGCAATTCTTTTGTGACAAGATACTAAAAGGTCAGCATTGGGTCATTACTGCGGGACCGACAGTGGAAGCGATTGATCCTGTCCGTTATTTGGCGAACCGTAGCTCTGGGAAAATGGGGTATGCGGTTGCTGAAATGGCGGCGCGCGCAGGGGCCAAAGTTACTTTGATCAGTGGTCCCGTTTGTCTTGCTGCGCCATTTGGCGTTGATCGTATTTGCGTTGACAGTGCTCAAGAAATGCTGGATAGCGTTAAAAATACCGTATCTGCTGAATCAGTTTTCGTCTCTTGTGCTGCGGTAGCCGATTATAAGCCGAAAGAAGTGGCCAGCGAGAAGATGAAAAAAACAGGCGATGATGGAATGACTATGCAGTTGACGCAAAACCCTGATATTTTGAAGTGGGCAGCCCAAGAGAGCGGAGCTTTCTGTGTTGGCTTTGCAGCTGAAACGCAGAATGTTAGCGATTATGCTCAAGCTAAAATGGAGCGTAAAGGGATCCCAATGATTTGCGCTAACGATGTCAGTCGTTGCGATATTGGGTTCTCTTGCGATGATAATGAACTACAGGTTTTTTATCGTGATAATAAAGACGTAAAACAACAGGCGATAGGCCCAGCGAGTAAACCGCTGGTTGCTGAACAGCTAATACAATTAATTGAAAAAGTTCGCCAATTATAATCATCAGCGAGCGTTCAGGAGTGTGAGGAGTCTTTGATGACAAAGGGTAAGAGTTTAGCCAGCTTTTTTATTGTTCCTTTAGTTATTGGTCTAGTGATCTTAGTGGGGGTGTCTGCCAGTCTTTATTATCTAGGGATTCAAGATCCTCTGGAGAAACAGGCGCAACAGTTATTGGCATCTCGAACCGCTGAGCGCGCCAATTTAATTGAACAAAGAGTTCAGCAAATCCAAGCTACATTGGATCTGGCAGGGCAGTCTGTATTTGCGGAAGATAATGATGAGGTCATTGAAAAATTAAAAAAGCAAGTTCCGCAGCTGGACCAAGTGGTTCTTTTTGAAAATGCATCTATACAGCCGGCTAATGATGCGACCCCTGCGATTACTCATGTCGTGATCGATTTATTAAGAAAAACAGCTCAAGATGAGCCAACGCCTCCTGAGTTAATTCTTAAAAATGGCCAACCAAGCTATATCGCTTTTACCGAAAAGTTGGGTGACGATAGGCTGGTTTTAGCTACCGTTAGTTTGTCACAAATTAAAGCGCTTCTAGGCAAAGCTGATAATCAAAGTCGCTTGGAGCTAAGGCAAAACTTTGGCAATACATCACACGTTGTCGCTTTTGTTGGAACTGAGCCCGCAGATGGTTCACCGCTTATTGAGTCTCAAACATTTGGCGCCAACTGGTCTTTAGCTCTATGGCAGCGGGTAGGTGCTCTAACCACCGATGCTGGACAGTTACCGTTACTTTTATTCATTGCAGCAGTCGTTGCTTTCCTGATTGTAGGTCTGATGCCTTTACTAAGCATGAAGCGATTATTTAGCAACGATGCTCGTCGCTTTATCAAAGGGGTTAAAGAGGGCTCTGTAACCACTAAAAAGTATCAGATCAATTTCTTTAATGAATTAGCGGCTGGTTTCTCGCGTGTTTCCGGAGAGCCTGTAACTGATAGCACCGAAGATGATGATAGCGATATTGATATTGAAGACGATGTCAAAGAAGAGCCAGTTAAAAAGCGTCGAGCGCGCCCGTTGATTAATCCAGAAGACGGGGCTAGTCAAGATGAAGGCAGTAGCAGTAATGCGACAAAAAACGAGCCCGATAGCCAGAAGACTGTTGCCAAAGATGTGAATGAGGATGCGGTCTCTCAAAGCATTAATCCTGATATTTTCCGTGAGTATGATATTCGCGGCGTTATGGGTGAAAGCTTGGATTACGACACCGTGTATGTCATTGGTAAGGCTATTGGTAGTGAGGCATATTCTCGCGGTGAGCAGAGTGTGATTGTGGGGCGCGATGGTCGTCTATCCAGTCCTGAGTTGCATAAAGCTTTGACTGAAGGCCTATTAGCTAGTGGACGTGATGTGGTTGACTTGGGCATGGTACCGACACCTTTGGTGTACTTTGGAACTCATACCCTCGGGTCTCGTTCTGGGGTGATGGTTACTGGTAGTCATAACCCGCCTGAACATAACGGCTTGAAAGTGGTGTTGGCTGGAGAGACACTCTACGGAAAAGACATTCAAGAACTCTTAAAGCGCATTCAGATGCAAGAGTTTTTTAATGGGAAAGGTAATTTAAGCGAATCAAGTATTGAGCAAAATTACTTAGAGCGGTTAGTGTCTGATATTACATTGGATAAACCGCTTAAGGTGGCTGTGGACTGTGGTAATGGCGTGACAGGGGAGTTTGCTCCTAAAATGTTACAAGCACTTGGCTGCGAAGTGATTGGTTTGTATACAGACATTGATGGGAACTTCCCTAATCACCACCCCGATCCAAATTCAGCAAGTAACTTGGAAGCTTTGATTGAAATGGTAACCTCCGAAAAAGCCGATATTGGTTTGGCCTTTGATGGGGATGGAGACCGCCTTGGAGTGGTTGATAATAAAGGTAAAGTGATTTGGACCGACCGCTTGATGATGTTATTCGCACAGGATGTATTATCGAGGAATCCAGGTGGGGAAATTATTTACGATGTGAAGTGTACTCGCTTCTTGAAAGATGTGATTACACAAGCTGGTGGCCAACCATTAATGTGGAAGACCGGACATTCTTTAATGAAGGCGAAGATGCGCGAAACCGAAGCACCATTTGGTGGTGAAGGTAGCGGCCACTTGTACTTTAATGAACGCTGGTATGGTTTTGATGATGCTTTATATGCAGGAGCTCGACTTCTAGAAATATTGTGTCGTGCGGAAGCAACATCTTCAGAAGTGTTTGAAGAGTTACCAGAAGGGTTATCATCCGAAGAAATTAACGTGCCTGTGCCTGATAAGGTGAAGTTTAAATTAATTAAAGCTTTGATTGCCAAAGGGGAGTTTGGCGAAGGCGAGGTTAATACAACTGATGGCTTGAGAGTTGATTATAAACACCGCTGGTTACTGGCGAGAGCGTCGAACACGACACCGAGTATCGTGGTTAAGTTTGAGGCTGATAATGAGGTGTCTTTAGAGGCAGTTAAAGATACTTTGCGCAAACAATTATTAAAAGTAGCGCCGAAGATAAAACTAAATTTCTAGAACGATTTATTAAAACACAAATTTGAGAGACACATGACAACAAGAAATTCATCGAAGAGAAAGAATGAAATCTTGCAAGCATTAGCTTTAATGCTTGAGAAAGATCCTGGGGAACGAATTACTACAGCTAAGCTTGCGAAAGAGGTGGGAGTCTCAGAGGCTGCGTTGTATCGACATTTTCCAAGTAAGGCCAGAATGTTTGAAGGCTTAATAGAGTTTACTGAGGAAGCGATATTCTCACGTATGAATTTGATTGCTAAGGAGCAAACAGATTTGGATACGCAATGTCAGCAAACGCTAGGGCTGATTTTGACCTTCGCTAGCCGTAACCCTGGGATTTGTCGTTTACTTACGGGAGAGGCCCTGTCCGGTGAGCATGAGCGTTTACGAGGACGTATTAGTCAATTGTTTAATCGTGTTGAAACGCAAATCAAACAACTTTTCAGACAGCATGAAGTAGCGACGAAAGGAAAGTACACTCCTGAAATAGGAAGCCGTGCTAATTTGTTAGTGGCGGTAGTCGAGGGGCGGATTTTGCAGTATGTGAGAACTGATTTTACTCAATCTCCATTAGCGAGCTGGGATAATCAGTGGCAACTGCTGCAGTCAATTACAGCAGTTGATTCATAGTTGGCTAACTATCGCTTTGCGAAATGTAATCGATGAATTCTTGCTTGAGTTGGGAAATGGTATTGCTGCCGCATAACTCTTTCCCAGCATCACTATCATTACACTGAACTTCTAACACTATTTGCATGGAATCCTCTTTGGCAGGGATTCGTGTGATAGAAAGTCCAAGTTGCTCATCTGATCTTGGCTTGCTAGAAATGATTAAGCTGTCTGTCACGATTTCTAGCTTGTTGGAAGCATTTTCATGAGCGAAAATCTGTGCCAGTTTCCATGAGCGCTCGCATGATCGAGAATTCTCACAAAGTACTTTTGTTGCAGTCGGAACAGAGCGTTGATCTTGTGCATACTGTTCAACCATACGCATTGCTTGAAGTTCTTTGAAGCGTACAAGATCGTTCTTAAACTGTTCCTCTATCGTTTTCACTTGAGAATTATAACGTGCTATGGAGGCGTGATTCTCATTTATCTGCTCTTTTGTAGCATCAATTTGGCTCAATATAGACTTAGGGACAGATTTTCCTTTACGCTCAAAGTCTGCTGCGCTGGATTGCAAATCAGTAAGTTTCTTCTCAAGCGTTTTATTATGCCCCTGAAGAATCGATATGTTGATTTGAAGAGAGGCCGTTTGGTTTTCTTCGGTACGCTTAATATCATCAATGGTTCTATATTGTCGAAGCAGCATCCGATCATGTAAACGTGCTTTGCGTTCCTTGGCTTGCTGTTCCGCAAGTTTCTCTTGGCGAACTCGCTCAGCCTGCTTTTCTTCGTCCGTCATCATCGGAGGAACACGCTCAATTAAACGTCCGCTCTCGTTAACGACTTCATACCCTGATTTCAAAGCAGAATTAGGCAGGTAATCTTTAACCACAAGACGACCGTTACTATCTTTAAAACGATAGAAGTTTTTGGCATTGACAGCAGTAGCTGCAACTACAAGAGTGAGAAATAAAAATAAATGTTTCAGACTCATAGTGCTCCAGTTGTAAAGTTCATGATATCCATTAATTCGACGAACTATTCGACCCCGTAGGTTTCACGATAAGCGAGTACTTTAGGGTAGAAATCACTAAATGTAGGATGATCTTTTAAATAATTTAGCAGATCCGCTAACTTTATAATAGAAAATACTGGAATTCCGTAATCTTGTTCAACTTCTTGAACTGCTGATAAGTCTCCAGTTCCTTTTTCTTGACGATCTAAAGCAATCAATACGGCTTTTGGATTTGCTCCATTATGCTTAATGATATCGATAGACTCTCTGATAGCAGTGCCTGCGCTGATAACGTCATCAATAATAAGGATATCGCCATTAAGCTGGCTTCCCACGATACTGCCACCTTCGCCGTGGTCTTTCTTTTCCTTACGGTTAAAGCTGTAAGGAGCGCTGATGTCATGATGATCCGCGAGAGCCATTGTTGTGCAGCTGACCAGCGGGATACCCTTATAAGCTGGCCCAAAGATAACGTCAAAAGGGATCTCTTGTTGTACAATAGTCTGAGCGTAGCAACGTCCCAGTTGCGCTAGGTCAGCACCACTGTCAAATAAGCCAGTATTAAAGAAGTAGGGGCTTTTGCGACCGCTCTTTAACGTAAACTCACCGAATTTAAGAACATTTTTTGATAGTGCCAGCTCTATGAACTGCTTTTGGTAATCGTGCATGACTTGGGCGCTAGGAAATAATCAATGGAATCAGTTCACTATGATAACCCTTTTTGGCTTTAAAGCCCAAATCTTTAAGGGGTGGCAGTGAGTTCTAAGCGAGAAAAGCGCACATAAAGAGTTGAGAAATCGCACTTAAAGAGTGGCAAGAAAAAAGCGGCTAAAAGCCGCTCGAATGTTGTTATTTTTTGTGTCTTATTAGTTTCTACCCCTCTAACTCTTAAACTTTTACTATTGAGTATTCTCAATAGTATTGATGAAATTTAAGCGGTTTGGAAAATGACTGAGTGAGGATAGCTCAGAGCGTTAAACTGAAGTGTGATAGAGTTTGCAGAGGTACATTGTATCAAGACGATGAGATAACCCGATTTGATAGGGATTTACTAAGGTTTAAGCTCTTGAAGAGAGTTTTACGCAATATGGAGAGTAGTGTCTTCTTGTCAGTATTTGAGTGTTTATACGAACTCTAGGGCAATCTTGTCATCTTCTACACGTATAACGCGCATCGGATGAAGAACCATTTGGTCGTGGTCTTCACCAAGAATACCTTCAATATGGACTTTGACGTTGTCGCCTTTTTTTAGGCCTGTTTCTTGGTTATTTTTGACCAGAACGCCGCCTTCGGAAATATCCAAGCTTTCAGATATCAACACGTCAGAATTTTGTTGCCGAATGGCAACTGGTAGGTGTATGGATACTCTAAAAAAGCGTCTAGCATCACTGGGGTTTTGCCCCGTCAACTTTGGCTTCTTTGTCTGACTATCTTGCTCTATTCTCATAGCCTACTCCTCTTCAATACACATCCCTGTCATGAATTAGACTAAGCAAAAAATGTGAAGAAGTCCACACTTTTTTGCTATTAACGGCTCTCCACGAAGTGGCAGATACCGACAAAATCACCAAGCGATAGTCTCTCTGCGCGTTCCGTAGCCTTAAGGCCTAGTCGTTCAAAGTCCTCCTGTGCGAGCCAATCTTTGAGACTGTTACGGATGGTTTTGCGTCGTTGGTTAAAGGCCGCAGTAACAATCTGAGAAAGCAGTTTAGTGTCTTTAACAGGGTTTTTAATTTCGGCGTGGGGCATTAAGCGAACGATTGCAGAGTCAACTTTTGGCGCTGGAGAGAAAGCTCCAGGTGGAACCACGAACAGCATTGCGGTTTCACAAAAGTACTGAGTCATAACACTGAGGCGGCCGTATTGTTTTGTATTTGGTGAAGCGCAGAGTCTTTCGACCACTTCTTTCTGCAGCATAAAATACATGTCATGAATAGCATGGCGCTGGTTCAGCAAGTGAAAAATTAAAGGCGTCGAGATATTGTAGGGGAGATTACCCACGATGCGGAGTTTCTGCTCATCATGTTTTAGTTGAGTAAAATCGAATTTTAGCGCATCACTCTGGTGAATCGTGAAGTTGTCATGGTTTGCAAACTTGTCTTCCAGCCTTGGGATTAAGTCACGATCAAGTTCTACCACGTCGAGCTTTCCGGCGCTGTTAACTAGGTGCTCAGTGATTGCGCCTAAACCAGGGCCAATCTCAACAATATGGTCACGACTTTGCGGTGCAATTGAGTCGACAATTCGTGAAATATAATGATTGTCAGATAAGAAGTTTTGGCCAAAACGCTTTCGCGCTTGGTGACCTTGAACTATTTTTGAGTTTGCCATGATGTGATTTAAGGCTGCTTGCTACGCCGAATTAAGTCTTGGGTGAATTGTAACGTATATTGCATGCTTCCGATATCAGCAATATTCTGGCCTGCGATATCTAAGCCGGTGCCATGATCGACCGAAGTGCGAATATAAGGTAGTCCTAGAGTCACGTTAACGGCTTTACCAAAGCCTTTGTACTTTAAGGTCGGTAAGCCTTGGTCGTGATACATGGCGAGCACTGTATCAACGTCTTTTATCTTATTCGGTTGAAAAGCGGTATCGGCCGGCAAAGGACCGATTAATGTAGCGTCTAGTTTATGGCCCAAAGCTTCGAGAGTCGGTATAATAATTCTCGATTCTTCGGTCCCAAGATGATCGTTTTCACCAGCATGGGGATTGAGTCCACAGACTAGAATCCTGGGGTGAGTTATTGCAAACTTTTGTCGCAGCTCAGCGTCGATGATGGTAATCACTTCTTCTAATAACTGAGGCGTAATAGCATCAGGAACATGCCTAAGAGGAAGGTGGGTGGTGGCTAAGGTTACTCGTAATCCATCAGTTGCCAGCATCATAACGACTTTCTTGCTGTTGCTGTGCTCGGCAAAAAACTCAGTATGGCCTGAGAACTTAAGTCCTGAGTCGTTGATAATGCCTTTGTGAACGGGGCCAGTCAGGATCGCATCAACATCGCCATTCAAGGCTAAGTCATTGGCGGTTTTAAGCGTATTTAGAACATAGCCTGCATGACTCACGTTCAGTTGCCCAAAATGAACCTCTGAAGGGAGCTCTTCTGGAATAATCCAAAAATGACCTGGACGGTGCTTCTGGGGAGCTTGCTCTGGACTGAACTCACTGAGCTCTAAAGGAAGCTTGGCTGCTTTAGCTGCTTGATGCAACAGTTGTGGGGAAGCGCTAACAATCAGCTGATCGGCACAAGGGTTTTGTGCCATTTTTACGAGAATTTCTGGGCCAATTCCGGCGGGCTCACCCGCCGTAATTAATATTCTGGCAATATCCATATGATGTCCTTTGGATATTATGAGTGTTGCACTAGAGCTTACGCTTCTTCTTCAACGATTTTCTTAACGTAAGCTTCATCGCGGATTTCACGAATCCAGTTTTCAACTTCTTCAGAAAATTTACGTTGACGTAGAATTTTAGCCGCTTGTTGACGCTTCATGTCCTCCGACTGGTCGTCTTGGCGTTTGCCGGTTAACTGAACGATATGCCAGCCAAAACTACTTTGGAAAGGTTGACTAATTTCGTCAACGTTTAAGTTACTTAAAGTATCTTCGAATGCTGGGTCAAACGCTCCAACATTACTCCAACCTAGCTCACCGCCCAAATTAGCTGAACCCGGGTCATCAGAGTGCTTTTTTGCCATATTGGAAAAATCAGCCTCACCAGCAATCACTTGCTCGCGGATGTGGTTAAGCAAATCAATCGCGTCTTGCTCGGTTGTGATGGCATCAGGCCGAACAAGAATATGGCGTGATTTGGTTTGTTGGACAACATGCTCCAAATCACCACGTTTATCATAAAGCTTCAAAATATGGAAACCAGCAGGGCTACGAATAGGCGTTGATACCTTTCCGCGCTCAAGGTAGTAGACGGGTGTTCTAAACAACTCTGGAAGGCTTTGCTCTGAATTCCAGCCAAAATCACCGCCTGAACTGGCTTCTGAGCCATCAGAGTGCTTTTCAGCCATGGTTTCAAAGTCGGCACCTTGCTTAAGCTGATTAGAAAGATCAACAGCTTTGGCTTTAGCGGTGCTAACTTCTGATTCGGAAGCATTTTCGTCTACAGCAATCAGTATGTGTCCAAGCTTATATTCGACTTGGCTTTTTGCGTTCATCGACTTAACTAATGAATCAATTTCTTTTTCACTAATTTTGATACGACGGGCTACATAGGCATCACGGAAACGTGAAGTGACAATTTCTTTGCGCAAATCATCTAAGAACAATTCCCAAGCAACGCCCTTACTTTGCATCTGTAAACGGAACTCTTCCAGCGACATATTGTTTTGCTGAGCGACTCGAGTTGCGAATTGTTGTAGTTCGGCTGGCTGTACCTGCATGCCTGCTCGATTAGCCATCTGGTACTGGAGGCTTTGAATAATCAGTTGCTCAAGTAATTCTTTTCTTAAGAGATTATCCGGCGGTAACTGTGCGCCTCGAGCTCTCAGCTGGTCTTTTGCTTGAATGACTTTACGATCAAGCTCGCTTTGCAAAATCACGTCTTGATCAACGTGTGCAATTACCTTATCAATAGTTTCTGCGCTAACTGCAGTTTGTGGTGCTAAAGTGGCTAATGAAGCAACCAACAAGCAAGCCGAAATCAAATGTTTCAATGTCATACTATTTGCCTAATAAATCTTCGTATCCGTAAATACTTTCTTCTAAAAATTCAGTGGTACTGCCACGTAAGCTACCCACCCCTTTTAATACAAACTGAATATACACGCCTGAGCTATGTTCATCAGGTTGGCCCGGGACAAGTCCGCCTTGGCTATCCAACTGAATATTAATGTAACGTCTTGCGACTACGCGCACTGCCCAGCAACAAGACTCATACTCTAGACCAAGAAAGGAGTCGTTAGTTCGATTTTCTGTCAGATCTTGGTTATAGCGACCGAGAAGACGCCAATCTTGGGACATTGGCCATGCAAATGCAAGTTCAGCCTCTTCTTGAGTGCGATTAGGTGTTTTGCGGTAGCGGTGTCCAAGATTAATAATATGGTTGGGTCTAGGCTCATAATGTACATTAACCAGGCCATGAGTCGTTTCGTTAATCTGGTCATCCCACTCAATTGCTGACTTAAGCTCGATATTATCGGTCCAGCGCCAGTTCACTTCTGCCAATAACCCAGACTGCTTATTAGTTTCTACCGGCAGGTTAAGCATAGTGACTTTACGGTCTTTTAAATAGACTGTCCGTCCGATCGAAACCGAGGCCTTTTCACGCCCTTCTTCGTCTAGAATTCGACTGGTTATAGCGCCGCTTACTTGATTGGCATCACCAATACGGTCGATGCCGCTAAATCGGTTGCGACTGAACAGTTGCGTAAAGTTAAAGGTCGGTAAGCTGGTGTCATAGATACCGATATTTTGCTGATCTTCAAAGGGCGTGTATAAATAAAAAATTCTCGGTTCAAGGGTTTGAGTCATGTTTCCATCATCAAACTCGAGGGTGCGCTCGAAAAATAAACCGGTATCGACGGAAAGCGTCGGCAAGCTTCTGTCTAAGGTTTGCTCAATACCAGCAACGTCTGTTTGCTCGTATTGGGTATAGGCAAAACTAAGTTCTGGGCGAAAGAAACTGTATAAGGTTTCATGGCTCCAACCGATAGACGGTTCGACATGGTATCGATCAGCGGTAACCGCGTTGTCTTTATCAAACCGAGTGACTTCAGTATGGATTTTAGCCTCAAAATCATTTTCATTCGGCTCGAAAAAACGCGTCAGCTGCACACGAGGAGCTATGGTATAACGCTCTACCGGGCTGTTTAGCAGCTGCCAGTCTTGATACTCGGTACGCATCAACCACTCGTTAGTCAAATACTGCACATACAGATTTTGACTCAGAATGTCTTGATTGCTGTCTTGAATGCTGCCGCCGAAGTCTTGGAAATAACCATCGTCGCTCACTTTTCGTGCTGCAATCCCAGTCGACCAGTTCTCACTGAGTTGAGTTAAGTGGTCAAGATCATACTGCCAGCGTTTGTCTGGTAAGTTTTCAGGATTCGCTGCTGTGGCGGCTTTGTCATCGGGCAGGTACTCAAAAAAGAGCTCACCACTGTTCTGCTCGGTAAGGTAGCGGAACTCAGAGCCAAGCATTGAGCCGCGCGAGGTCATGTAACGAGGCGTTAAGGTTAAATCGTAATTTGGCGCCAAGTTAAAATAATAAGGCACACTTACGTCACGCCCGTTTCGATTCGAGTTACTAAATGATGGTGGTAGCAAACCCGTTTTTCGACGATCATCGACGGGGAACGTGATGTAAGGCAAATAAAACACAGGAATATCAGCAACTTTTACGACGCTGTTATAGGCTTTGCCCCAGCCACTTTCACGGTCAATAACAATTTCGTCGGACTCAAAAACCCAGCTTTTCTGGTCGTCTGGACAAGTAGAAAAGTCAGTATTGGACAAGGTTAAAATTTGTTTGTTATCAACTCGAATCTCTTCTGCCTCGCCATTAGCATTGTTGCTGTAGAGGTGATAGCGAGTATTCTGGATCTCGGTGGAACCTTCTAGCGAGTAATAATCAAGGCTATCAGCACCAACCACGAAGTTTTGACTGGTGAAGAGTAGGTCGCCTTCGGCGCGATAAGATTTATCCCTGTTATCAGCAATAAGTTTATCGGCGGTTAATTGTTGTTGATCTTGTGACACACGGACATTGCCCGTAAGGTAAGCCATGTTGCCTTCACGAGATGCTTCGTCGGAATAGATTTTAATCGGCTCATTCGGGTTGCTAAGACCGGCCTGATAGCGAATAGGCTCAACCGCCTCGCTAGGGCATGTCTTAAACTCAGGAAACTGATAGAGTCGAACGGAGTCGTTTTCTTGGCTCTCTGCTGAACCTTCTTCAACAGAGCTTTCTTCTTCGGCTGATTGTTCAGATACCTCTTTTGCTGCAGAGTTTGCAACAGATGGCAGTGCCACAACAGTCAGCGAAGCGCCAATTGCAGATGCTAAAAAAGATTTTACCCAACGGACTTTCTTGCTTACCATGTACTTTTCGTGTTTTTCTACGGGTTTGGTCACAAAATAAACAGCCCGTTGATTCAAGGGCTTACGATTTGTAACTGACATCAGTTATAAAGACCTAATGATAAACGCTTACGACACAGATTGAAAATTAATAATGACAAAAGATAGACGACAATTAGCGCTAAAAGAATGGTCACAGCAGCAAATAGCGCTGTTGAAGACCGATGGAGCTGACGCAGACCTTGATCTGACTTGGCAAATGGTCTCTGGCGATGCCAGTTTTAGGCGCTATTTCCGATGGTCTCAAGATAACGGAAATAGCTGGATAGCGGTTGATGCGCCGCCCGAGCATGAAAATAGTCGCCAGTTCGTTAAGGTTGCTCAATTACTGGAAAGTGTGAATGCGCCCAGAGTCTTAGCCAAAGACTTTGAGCAAGGCTTTATGCTACTGAGCGACTTAGGCAACCAGCTTTATCTTCCTTTGCTAAAAGAGGCTCAGGAAAGCGGTAATATCGACCTTGCTGATGACTTGTATCACCGCGCTATCGATAGCCTAGAAAAAATGCAGGAAGTATCAGCGAGTTCACTGCCTGACTATGATGAAGCGATGCTCCGCGCTGAAATGGAGCTTTTTCGCGACTGGTTCTTGAAAAAGCATTTAGGGCTGGAGCTGTCAGTGGTTGAGAATCGATTACTGGATACGACATTTGAGCATTTAATAGACAGTGCGCATGCTCAACCACAGGTTTTTGTTCATCGGGACTACCATTCTAGAAATATCATGGATTGTAAGGATACTAACCAACCTGGCATCATTGACTTTCAAGACGCGGTGCGTGGGCCTTTGACCTATGATTTATTATCGTTGCTAAGGGATTGTTATATCCAGTGGACGCCTGAACAGGTGGATAAGTGGATTGGGTATTACATCAAGCAATCGCCAGCGGTGTTAGATAAAGAGCAGTTTACACAGTGGTTCGATTGGATGGGGTTGCAGCGCCATATCAAAGTAGCCGGAATCTTTTGTCGCTTAAATTATCGTGATGGAAAGGCCGATTACTTGAAAGACATACCTTTAACCCTCACTTATATCCTTCAGCAAGCTGAAAAATACCCTGCCATGTCCGAATTTCATCAATGGCTTGAACAGAAGGTAATGCCTCTTTTTGAAGAAAAGCAGGCGCAACTGTCATGAAAGCTATGATTTTGGCAGCGGGTCGCGGTGAACGTATGCGTCCATTAACGGACCGTCACCCGAAGCCACTGCTTAAAGTCGATGGTCGAGCGCTTATTGAGTGGCACATCGAAGCTTTAAAAGAAGCGGGTATTAAAGAAATATTGATCAACACTTCGTGGCTGGGTGAGCAAATCCCTGAATATTTAGGTGATGGTGCTTACTGGGGAGTGAACTTAACCTTTTCACACGAGCCACAAGCATTAGAAACTGCTGGTGGTATTCGAAAAGCTCTGGAGTTTTTCGGTGATGCTCCCTTTATTGTGGTCAACGGCGATGTCTGGTCTGATTTTAGCTATGAAGGTTTACTCGATAAGCCCTCAAAGTTAGCACATATTGTTTTGGTGCCTAATCCTGAACATAATCCCCAAGGTGACTTTTTGCTCCGAGAGGATGGTTTGGTAGTCGCAGAAGGCGAGTCGTGTGCAACTTTTTCAGGGATTGGAGTTTATCAGCCTGAAGTATTTAAAGATTTACCCATGGATGAGCCTTATCCTTTAGCGCCAGTGTTGAGAGAGCTAATGGTGGAGGCTGAAGTGACGGGCGAATTATATGATGGGCGTTGGTATGACATTGGCACGCCGGAACGATTAGAGGCGTTAAATTTGAGCTTTCAGAGGCGCATTAAAACAATTGAGTACGATGGAAAATTGTAACTCTTAACAAAAAGCGGTGAATTAAAAGAATGAGCTGGTTTGGTAAAGTTATCGGTGGTGTTTTAGGTTTCTCGCTAGCGGGAGGCCCGATTGGCGCGATTATTGGCGCTGTGCTTGGCCACCAACTGGATAAAAAAACAGAAGATTACCAAGAGCGTTATGCGCCAGGTGATCAAGAGCGTGTGCAGGCGGCGTTTTTTACGGCAACTTTCTCCGTTATGGGGCATATTGCGAAGGCTGATGGAAAGGTGACGCAAAACGAAATACGTCATGCAGAAAATGTTATGCAGCGCATGGGCTTGGATCAAGACGCACGAAAGTTTGCGATTGATTTGTTTCAGCAAGGAAAAGCCAGCGACTTCGATCTGGAAGCGGTTTTGAGGCAGTTTAAGCAGGAATGCCAGCGGCGTCGTAACTTGATGCAGATGTTCCTTGAAGTACAAATTACTATGGCGCTTGCTGACGGCACCATTCATAATCATGAGCGAGCTATACTGCACCGAGTTGGTAAGCACTTAGGCTTTGCTGGCTTTATGATTGACCAGTTGATCAAGATGGTGCAGGCGCAACAAGGTTTTCATCGTCACTCCCAAGGGCACGCTGGAGGTCATGGCGGCACTTACCAAGAAGCACCGAGTGGCCCAAGTGTTGAACAAGCCTACCAAGTGCTGGGCGTGAAGAGTTCCGATGATGAAAAGACGGTCAAGCGTGCCTATCGTCGATTAATGTCGCAGCATCATCCTGATAAACTGGTGGCGAAAGGTTTGCCGGAAGAAATGATTAAGATGGCGACGGAGAAAACGCAGGAGATTAAATCTGCGTATGAGTTGATTAAAAAAAGCAAAAACTGGTAGCTGAGCTAGTTGGTAAAACTACTGCGCTTTCTTCGCTCGTGACGTTTTACGAGCATAATAAAATGATTATTGAGTAGCGTTAAAAAACTTAAAAGTATAGAGATTAGAATGAATAAAGAATTGATGGTAAAGCAAATCGCGGTGATGCTGGAAATGCAGCATGCCATGAACACTAAAGTTCATGAGAAATGGTTCGATCAAAATTACGAGTGGTATCGTGCGATTTGGATCGAGTGTGCGGAGATGCTTGAGCATCATGGCTGGAAGTGGTGGAAACATCAGACGCCTGACGTTGAGCAAGTAAAAATGGAGTTGGTGGATATTTTCCACTTTGGCTTAAGCTCAAGAATTGATGGTGAACTTTCGTTTGACGAAATCGCGGAAGAACTCGCAGGCGAAATGTTAGAGCCGGTAGTTAAAGATGACTTTAAGCAAACCCTAGAAGTTTTAGCTGGGCAGGCTGTAATGTATCAGCATTTTGATGGCGCGAGTTTTGCAGGTTGCATGGAGCAAATAGAGATGCCATTCGAAGAGCTGTTCAAAAGTTATGTTGGTAAAAATACGCTTAACTTTTTCCGTCAAGATAACGGTTATAAAGACGGGACTTATATCAAAGAGTGGGACGGCCTTGAAGATAACGAAGTGCTGGTTGAAATTTTAGAAAAGCTAGATCCAAAACACGAAGAGTTTAAGAATCAGGTTTACAAAGGCTTAGCTGATCGTTATTCAACGTTAAAATAATTAAAACTGAATACTATACTGGAGAAACTATGTCTAAAGAAGCAATGTCTCAAGGTACGCATAAAGTTGTTTTAAAAGGATATGGCGATTTAGAGAAAGGGAAATACTATATTGAGCACGAATTAGCTGAGCTATTTGGTGTTGATCAAAAAGTAGCGAAAAGGTTACTAGAGCTATCGTCGGAAGAACCACGCAGAGTAAAAGAGGGCGTGGACTCCAAAACGGCTGAACGTTATTTAAAAGCACTAAAAGCGACTGGCGCTAAAGGCGAAGTGATTGATACGCGCTTTGACTTTAGCGGCTTATCCATAGAGTAATCGACCTTCGATATGGATATCGAACCTGAAGTTTTAGCCTTAATTCAACGCGCTAAACGCGTGACCATTCTTACCGGCGCTGGAGTCTCTGCGGAATCTGGCGTCGCTACTTTTAGATCCTACAAAGAAGAAACCAAGGAAAGCCTCTGGAGCCAATATGATCCACAAAAGATGGCGAGTATTGATGGTTTCCTAGAAAACCCAGACCGAGTCTGGCAATGGTATCAGTGGCGACGTAATGAGCTTAAAAGCAAAGAACCAAACGATGCCCACAAAGCGATTGCTAAGTGGCAACAGTCTAAATCTCTTGGTTTAAAGGAACAAAACGTCACATTAATTACGCAAAATGTCGATGGCTTACATCAAGCCGGTGGTTCCAAAGATGTCATCGAACTACACGGCAATATCTGGCGTAACCACTGCCTGCAATGTCGCGCAGAATATAACGGTGACGTTGATGGAGTTGAGAGTGTTATTGAATGCCCAGAATGTGGTGGACAAATACGCCCCTCAGTTGTCTGGTTCGGCGAAGCCTTACCCGAACACGCCTGGCGCGATGCTGAAAGCGCCTCTTACTCCTGCGATCTATTTTTATCCGTTGGAACTTCCAGCCAAGTTTATCCAGCCGCAGGTCTCGCCGCGCTCGCCAAAAGCCAAGGAGCGACTGTGGTAGAAATTAACCCAGAACCGACAGAGAGTTCGATAATTGATTACACGATAGCGATCGTGGCTTCACAATTTTTCGGAGGCTTGCGTCGATGAGGGGAGCACTTGTAGTTAGCTTATTCTTAATAGGTTTAATCAGTGCTTTTTTGTGGAGTAATTATGGTAGCGGAAAAGTAAGTGGCGGTGAGGACGAACTAACTAGCAATAAATCAATCACATTTAATGAAAGCAATGAAAGGCCGCTGGTCCCAGAAAGTAGAGAGGATGTCAGTCACCCCGAAATTTCTAAAACTGAGCTGATACCTGACAAGAATAAAATGCATAATATTGCCGGAAAGCAATACATCTTAGGGCAAGACTGTGCATACGATATTGCACAAAACGTATATGAAATGATTGAGAACGACCTTAGAGGAAAAGCATGGTTAGAGGATAGAGGGTATCATTTGTTTTATCACAGTAGCGAAATATCGAGTTATCAAAGCTTTGATAAGAAAACGTTAGATTCGTTGGCAGAAAATGGAAATCCTGTTGCAATGAGTCGAGTCGCTATTAACCACTTATTCGATGAAAATGATGACGGGCAATCATATGTTGCCGCATTAGATAGTATGTTTTTAGAAACAGGAAATTTTGCAGCTCTAAATCTTTTAACTATGAATTTTGACTTTATTGATATTCCGTTACAAGAAAAGATGAATTGGTTGGCTCTAAAAAAAGAGCTTCATGGGCTAGACATTTTTGGCTACAGTAGCATTGGGTTGCCAAGCTTGACTGAAAAAAATAAACTTTGGGCAAAAGAAAAAATAAAAGAAATTGACCTTTATAGAACCGAGCATGGGTTAGCCCGAATTCCTAAGAATCCTCTACCTCAAGATTTGATTCGTGAAATAGATGTATATAAAGAATTTGTATCACAGGAAGATGAATTGAGGATGTGGGGGGAGTGTCCATAACCCTAACTCTTCGGAAAGGGGCAGGGTTATGGGGGCTAACGCTTAATCAACCAACTTAAATTCGTCTTTTAAGATTTGGGTGATTTCTGCTTTGGGGTTGTCTGACAATTCGATTTTCTGGCCAGTAATCTTTTCGGCAATATCTGTGTAGGTTTTTGACAGATTCATCAGGGCTTCTGTTGGTAGGGCATTGTCGCGAGCGAGGGCTTGGCGTTCGTCCATACGATCTTTGTTTAACAGAATGTCTGAGTCTTCAAAGTGATTCAGTAAGAACTGGCGGAAGCCTTCTTTTGAGTTTTCGACCACTTTGCCGTTTTCGCGAAACGCTGAACCATCCCAAATGCGTGATGAGTCTGGTGTGCCCACTTCGTCCATGTAGATCAATTTTTCGTTGCCGTCTTTGCTTTTGACGTAACCAAATTCAAACTTGGTATCGACAAACATTTGGTCAAGCTTGGCCAGTTCGTCGCTGATCAGGTCGAAACCTTCTTTCAGTAGCTTTTCGTATAAGTCGATATCGTTTTTGTTACGGAACGCGAAGGCTTGGTAGTTATCTTCGATGTTCTTACGAGTGACATTGACGTCGTCGGCTTCTGGGACGCCAGGGATGTCTTTTAAGATGCCTTTGGTTGATGGTGTGATTAAGAGCTCATCAAGCTTTTGGTCTTTTTCTAGACCATCAGGGAGGCGGATACCGCAAAACTCACGTTCGCCCTTGGCGTAGGCGCGCCACATGGAGCCTGTGATGTATTGGCGAGCAATCGCTTCGATCTTAACGGGCTTGGCTTTTTGCACGATCCACACAAAAGGGTGTGGGATTTCAAGGATGTGGCTGTCTGCTAGGCCATTCTCGCGGAAAAGTTTAAACCAGTGGTTGGAGATAGCGTTTAAGGCTGCACCTTTGCCCGGTACGCCGTTCATGCCACCTTCGCCATGCCAGATAGCGTCGAACGCTGAGATGCGGTCGCTAATGACCATGATCGCTAGCGGTGTGTCCGCAGCTACGTCATAGCCACGCTCTTTGATCAAACGTGCGCTATCTTCTTCGGTTAACCAGTATACCGAGCGGACTTTACCGCTGTGAACCGGTTGGTTGGTACGGATCGGGAGATCGTCATTAACGGCTAAAACTTTATCAGCAAGGCTCATGGATGTGACCTATTGTGTCGTGCAGTTAAATTCAAAGAGTTACGGCGTTGTATGGCAACACCCGTTGAATCAAATATAGGTGCGAAATGATACCAGAATTGGTGAATTTCTCCACGCTTTGCATGAGTTTTGGGCAATTTTACAGGATCTTAACGGTCTAAGTTTTAAGTTGTTGATTAACTGATGTATAGTGAAGAGTAGCGTGAAAATAGTTTAATCCATTGATTTTGTTATTGTAATAAAGAATGGTAATCAAAATTTAATCTAAAGGGAGCCCATGATGAGCGAAGAGGTTATTGATTGTAAGAAGTCGTTATCCGTTGGTGGTAAGGATTTCGACATTTGGAGCCTGCGAGACTTACAAGAGCAGGGGCATGCCATCAAGAAGATGCCGTTTTCTATACGCATTCTTCTAGAGAACGCACTAAGAAACCATGACGGACTGGGCGTGACCAGCGAGCATGTGGATACTTTGTTGCAATGGAAGCCAAATCCCGAGAAAAAAGAAGTTCCTTATAAGCCTGCACGTGTCTTGATGCAGGATTTTACCGGCGTACCGGCGGTTGTCGACTTGGCATCCGTTCGTGCCGAAGCGGCCAAACATGGCGTCGAAGGTTCAAAAGTAAATCCATTAATTCCTGTGGACTTGGTCATTGACCACTCAGTGCAAGTTGATTTCTATGGCGATAAAGACTCTTTGGATAAAAATATCCAAATGGAGTATGAGCGTAATGAAGAGCGTTATCAGTTTTTGAAGTGGGCTCAGACGGCCTTTAATAACTTTACTGTAGTGCCGCCGGGCATGGGTATTTGTCACCAAGTTAACCTAGAGTATTTAGCGCAGGGTATTGTCGAACGTGATGGCGCTTTATTCCCAGATACGTTGGTGGGTACTGACTCACACACGCCAATGGTTAATGGTATTGGTGTTGTCGGCTGGGGCGTTGGTGGTATTGAAGCCGAGGCCGCGATTCTTGGTCAGCCAATCTTCTTTATTATGCCGGAAGTGGTTGGCTTGAAGCTGACGGGTAAATTGCCAATGGGCACCACAGCGACGGATATGGTGCTAACCATTACCGAGCTGCTGCGTAAGCATGGCGTGGTAGGTAAGTTTGTCGAAGTATTTGGTGAAGGTTTGGATCACTTAACGGTAACCGACCGTGCGACTATCTCGAACATGTCGCCTGAGTTTGGTTGTACCGTGACTTACTTCCCTATTGATGATCGTACTTTGGACTACATGCGTGATACGAATCGTAGCAAAGAAACGATTGAGCGTGTTGAGGCTTATACTAAGAACAACATGTTGTGGCGCGAAAATGAAGAAGACATCGAATACAGCAGTGTGGTGGAGCTGGATCTAAACTCAGTTGTACCAACAGCGTCTGGGCCAAAACGTCCACAAGATAAAATTGCTATCAGCAATTTAAAAGCACAGTTTAAATCGTTGATGGAGTTGAATTATAGCCGTGGTTATCAGCCGCTTGAAGATCGTAGCCCAGCGGATAACGATAACGGTTTATTGAAAACGATTAAGGTGGATGATAAAGATAGCGATCAAGATTACGAGCTACACGATGGCTCGATTTCGATTGCGGCGATTACCTCTTGTACCAATACGTCGAATCCAAGCGTCATGTTGGGCGCTGGTTTGGTGGCGAAAAAGGCCAACGAACTAGGCTTAACCGTTAAGCCTTGGGTTAAAACCTCTTTGGCGCCTGGCTCAAAAGTTGTTACTGATTATCTGGAAAATTCAGGTCTACTGGATGATCTGGAAGCGTTAGATTTCTTCCTAGTCGGTTATGGTTGTACTTCGTGCATCGGTAACTCAGGGCCACTTCCTGATGCTATTGGTGATGCCGTGGTTAAAAACGATTTGGTGGTGGCTTCGGTACTATCGGGGAACCGCAACTTCGAAGCGCGTGTTCACCCAGACGTGAAGATGAACTTCTTGATGTCGCCAATGTTAGTCGTTGTTTACGCACTAGCTGGTCGTGTTGATATCGACTTTGATCAAGAGCCTGTGGCGCATACGCCAGACGGAAAACCAGTTTACTTTAAGGATTTATGGCCAAGTAATGAAGAAATCCAAGAGATCATGAACAAGGTTCTGACTCCTGCGGATTTCGCGAAAAACTACGGCAAGATCTTTGATGGTAACGAACAGTGGCGTGATATGGAGGTGTCGACTGATAAGGTGTATCAGTGGGACGATTCTTCGACTTACATTAAGCAGGCACCTTTCTTCCAAGGCTTGAAGCCGGAAGTTGAACAGCCGAAAGATATTGAGGGCGCTAGTGTGTTATTAAAACTAGGCGACTCGATTACTACCGACCACATTTCTCCAGCGGGTGGCTTCTCAGAAAGTTCTCCAGCGGGGCAGTATTTAAAAGGTCGCGGTATTGAAACTCGAATGTTCAACTCGTACGGTTCGCGTCGTGGTAACGACGAAGTGATGGTGCGTGGTACTTTTGCTAACGTTCGTATCAAGAACCAGTTAGTGGATAAAGAGGGTGGTTACACTCGCTATATTCCGACGGGCGATACCATGACGGTGTTTGATGCTTCGCAAAAATACCAAGCAGAAGGTACGCCGCTCATTGTGTTGGCGGGTAAAGAGTACGGTAGTGGTTCATCGCGTGACTGGGCAGCTAAAGGTACGACGTTGCTCGGTATTAAAGCGGTTATTGCTGAAAGCTACGAGCGTATTCACCGTAGTAACTTAGTCGGCATGGGCGTGTTACCGCTCGAGTTTGTCGATGGCGAAGATGCTGAAACCCTTGGCTTAAGCGGGGATGAAAGCTTCACCATTAAAGGCATTTCAGACGGCCTTGAAGTTAATCAAACTTTTGAGGTTGAGGCGAAAAGCAGCGACGGTAAAACTAAAATCTTTAAAGCGCTATCTCGTTTAGACTCTAAAGTTGAACTGGAATACTACAAGAACGGCGGTATTCTTCACTATGTGTTAAGAGACTTTATTAACGCCTAAGCGGAGAATTACTGAATGTCGAAACAGTCCACTGTTGAGCAAGTCTACGAGGCTATTAACAGTGGCGATGATGGGCGGGTCTGCAAGGATATTCCTGAGCAGGCCTGCGATCATCAGCCTAAAAATGTCACAACCCATATCATTTCGTTGGCTGCTACCAAAGTGGCTGATGGTCTTATTGATCCCAAATTAATTCTCAGCTGGTTATTGTCAGCCCTAGGGGCATCGACTTTCTTGGTAGGTTTATTGGTGCCTATTCGAGAAGCCGGAGCTTTGTTGCCTCAGTTGTTTACGGCGGGCGCCTTGAGACGCTTGCCACAGCGAAAGTGGGCATGGGCTTTGGGGAGCTTAGTACAGGGTTTGTCCGTGGCTGGCATAGTGGCGAGTGCTTTATTGCTAGAGAATAAAGCTGCGGGAATTACTATTGTTGTGTTGCTTGGTGTTTTGGCTGTTGCCCGAAGCGTTTGTTCGGTTTCTTATAAAGATGTATTAGGGAAAACGGTTTCCAAGTCGATGCGTGGGAAAGTGACTGGCTTAGCTGCTTCGGTGGCATCTGGCGCGGTCATTGTGTTTGGCCTAGTACTGGCTTCAGATTATGTCGAGCGTATGACCTTGGTGCTAATTGCGTTGAGTATCGCAGCAGGGTTATGGATCTTTGCGAGCTTAACCTTTACCAAACTGGAAGAAGCCGCAGGAGCGACGGAAGGTGGTGGAAACCCTCTAGAGGTCGCGAAACAAAACTTATCGCTTCTAAAAGATAAGCAGTTACTCCTTTTTATTAGTGTTCGCGCTTTGTTGATTGCAACCGCGTTGGCGCCACCGTTTATGGTGACGCTGAATGGTGAAGGAGGCGTCGACAATCTGGACTCCATGTTGGGTGGGTTAGGTGCGCTGGTATTAGCTTCATCCTTGGCTAGTTTCCTGAGTAGCTATGTTTGGGGCTGGTTGGCGGATAAGTCCAGCCGTAAAGTTTTGATATTATCATCAGTTGTGGCGATGGTCGCTTTAACAGCAACAGTGCTGTTAGCTGAGTATCAATTGATTAAACACAGTATCGTATTGCCTGCGGTTTTGTTCGTGCTGATGATTGCCTATCATGGCGTTCGTTTGGGGCGGTCAACTCACTTAGTCGATATGGCGAATGCTGATAATCGTGCCGCTTATACTGCACTATCAAATACCATCATCGGACTCATACTCTTAACCGGCGTGGGCTTTAGTGCGATTGCCCAAGCATTTGGTAATGTGGCGGTGTTAGCCGTTATGGCGGTTATGTGTTTATTTGCTGGTTTGCTAGCTCTCGGGCTTAAAGAGGTCCAGGAATAAGTTCGGCAAGCGGGCTGTAACTTAGAGTCGCGCAGAGTATAATGCTTGCCTAATTTTTAGCGTCACGGCATCTGCCATGAACTACCTCAGTTTTGTCAAAAGTAATAAGTATTTGCTGTTATTTGGTTTTCTCTGTGTCTTTGTGGGAAACCTCGGGCAAACGTTTTTTATTTCCTTATTCAATAAAGATCTAATCGGCAACCTTCTGCTTGAAAAAGACAACCTTAGTCTTGTTTATTCAGTCGCCACTCTGATCAGCGGGTTTACTATTTTCTTTGTCGGCGCCAAGATTGATGATATTGAAGTTAAGAAATTTACCACCATCGTGATCTTGGGGTTGATAGGCTCCTGTATTCTGTTTGCCAATAGTTCGAATCTAATCATGCTGTTCTTTTCCTATCTGGGTATACGCCTTTGTGGGCAGGGCTTGATGACGCATATCGCGGTAACCACATTAATGCGCTATATCCCACAACATCGTGGAAAAGCGGTGAGTTTATCGTTACAGGGAATGGCGTTTGGTGAAATGATTATGCCAGCGATTGCGGTTGGCTTATTGAAGAATTATGGGCATACCACCAGTTGGCATAGCTACGCTATTTTCGCCTTAATCATCGTATTTCCGTTGTTGTTGTGGTTATTAAAGAAAGCAGATTTAGTACCAGTACACGAGATGTCGGAACAGTCTGAAGATGGTGCGGTGACGAAAGATTGGTCACGAGCTCAGGTCATGTCAGACTGGCGTTTTTGGTTAATTCTGCCAGCCATTATTGGACCTGCTTTTCTGATTACAGGAATCTTTTTCCATCAAACCATTTTAATTGATGGCAAAGGTTGGACGCTTGATTGGTTATCCGTAGGACTTATGCTGTATGGTCTTATTCACTTTTTAGGGGCGATTGTGACCGGCCCTCTGGTCGATGCTTCTCATCCACGCGTCTATATGCGTTGGTATCTGTTACCGCTAATATTAGGTATGGTTTGCCTGTATATCGGTGATCATAAAGCATGGTTGCTAGCCTTTATGGTCTTAGCGGGCATGACGGTGGCGTCAAGCGGTCCAGTGATCAACTCGTTCTACGCGGAAGTGTTCGGTAATACTCACCTTGGTGCTATTCGAGCGCTGGTCTCCGCGACCATGATTATTTCTACAGGAATAGCGCCTTATTTATTTTCGCTATTTGATAGCGTAGAAACTTTTCTGACTTTTGCTATTGGGTACGGTGTGTTCGCTAGCCTTGTTATTCAGAAGAAACTTCTGGCAGAGAAGTAATCGTCCTGATATAAAAAAGCGCTCCAAGGAGCGCTTTTTTTGTGGGCTAAGCTTACTTATTGATTGCTCAAGTATTGATTGACATTGTCTTCGTGGAACTTTACTTGTGCAATACAAAGCTCGATAGATTCGATGCTTTGTTTATAAGGACGAGGGGCGCCCGCGAGTTCTTCAACGATAGGTTTGAAGAATTTTTTGTAGTCGTTTTTCATTGCCTTCGAGCAGAAAAACTGTCCAACCACCGGGAGGCGATTTTGCCCAAAAGGAGGTATCCGAGACTTAATGCCTTCGATGTTTGTCTTGAACCATTCCCACATAGGTTTTTGCAGTTCTTTGTCTTGGAGCTGTCCCACCATGATGGAGTAAATTTCGTTGTCTCGAAGGTCTTCCGATAAGATAAGCTCTCTTAACTCAGTCGCATATTCAGGATCTTCAACAGCTCCTAAACCACCCAGCAAACGTCCGCGAACAGTTCCGTCGTTTGATGAGTCGAGCAGCATTTTTAGGTGTTTGGCAAATGGCGTACCTAAATCTTCTACCGCGACCTGAATTGCGGTGCTAATAACATTGCTGTCGGCTTTATCGGGGTGGATATTGCCATCGATTTTATAGCCAGTGTAGGCAATAGCCATATCCGTTAAGTATTGTCTTACGGCTTTATCTTCACCTTCATCAGCTAAGAAGTTGATTAAACCTGTACGCATACGGATAGTATCTACTGGGTCATCTTTCTTAGTTTCTAAACCCAGACCTGTCAATTTTTGGCCATAAAGCGAGCGGTTTAAACTCGCAAGCTTTGCTTTTTCTTCGTCAGAATCAGCGACCTTACCATATACGAAACTCAATAGTTTACTCGGGCCCATAACAATAGCTTCTGAATCAGAGGCTATAATTTTAGGCGCAATTTCGATTAAATCGGTGAAGGTCATTTCACCTGCATTAATAGCACCTTGAAGACTATTGTTAAGCGACATCATCTCTTCAGTGCTGAGTTGCTCCTTGTGGCTTAACAGTGATTGCCAGCCTTCATTCTCCATACTGAAGCGGTAGTAACCCGCGCCATTAGCGTTTGGCATAATAAATGCAGGGCAACCTTTTTCTTCAAGCTCAAAGCTTTGCTTAGCATCGTCTAACACTTTACACACTTGATGCTGGTTGCCATCAATCGCGTATTTAAAGCAAGCAGGGACTTTCCAGGTTTGTTTAACGGAACCTTTTGAACCAATAGGCAGGTAGCGCGACTGAGAAACTTTTACCGTCGCTGCTTTGTCCGTTTCACACGCTAACTCTACATTTAGCAGAGGAATACCAGGTTGTTCTAAAAAGCTGTTAAAGGCATCTTGGATGGTTTCAAGCGGTATATGTGGAGATTTTTCCCCAATCGCAGTAATAAAGTCATGAGCTGTGGCATTTCCAAACTCAAACTTTTTCATGTAGTGCTGAATACCGGCTCTGAAATTTTCAGGCCCGAGGAAGGCTTCTAACATGCTCAGGACGCCGCCACCTTTTGAGTAGGTGATGCCATCGAATGCTGACTGTATATCGTGATTACTTTCGATCGGCTGGCGAATTTGACGCGCGGTGATCAGACTGTCCGAGCCCATGACGTTTAAAGAACGCTCTAACAGCGCCTGACGGAACTTTTGTTTCGGGTAAACCTTGTTGTTAGATACGTGAGCCATCCAGGTTGCGAAGGCTTCGTTTAACCAAATATCATCCCACCAAACAGGCGTCACTAAGTTACCAAACCACTGGTGAGCAAGCTCATGAGCGTGAACATTCATATAGGCGCGCTTTTGGCCTAATGAAATGGTGTTATCGAAAAGTAGTAATTGCTCACGGTAGGTGATGAGGCCTGCATTTTCCATGGCGCCAGCGTTAAAGTCTGGAACTGCTACGATATCCAGTTTCTTGTAAGGGTACGGAATTTGAAAATATTGCTCTAGGCCATTTAAGATATCTTTGGTGTTCTTTAATGCGTAAGTTAGGCGATGGCCCTTACCTTTTGTGGCAATACCACGTAGCGGGATCGTAAAGTCGCGCACATCCGATGTAGGGATGTCTTGCCACTCGACTACGTCAAAGTCACCCACGGCAAAAGCAACCAAATAGGTTGGAAGCGGTTTCGACTTGGCAAACACAATCTTTTTCCAGCCGTTACCCAGGTCTGTTTCAGACATTGCCGGTGTACTAGTAAACGCGCGGTGTTCATTACGAACGGTCATGCTGTAAGAAAAGGGAACCTTAAAAGCTGGCTCATCAAAGCTAGGGAATGCTAATCGAGCAGCGGTAGCTTCGAACTGGGTGAATGCATAATTAAGTTCACCGTCTTTGACCCGGTACAAGCCTTCTAAGGCTTCATTAAACGGTGCCTCGTAATCAATCGCTAATTTGGCTTGGCCAGTATTAATCGGCTCTTCAAAAGACAATTTAACCACGCCAGTAGTATCGACCTCTTCATATGAGCCATTAATAGGTGATTTGCCTTTGGGTGTTAATGTCACGCTATGGGCGGTAATATCTTTACCGTGAAGCCAGATATGAGATGTTGCTTCATCAATTTGCAGGTTTATCACCACTGTGCCACCGAATGTTGGCAGATCGGGGTCAATTTTTAAGTGCACTTCATAGCTAGTAGGGCTAATCGTCGATGGAAGTCGGCCGGTAGGAATATCGTTAGGATAATTTGACTCGGCTAGTGACTGCTCTGTCGCTGCATCATCCTGTTCTTTAGTATTTTGCTCGGCTAAAGATTGTACGACTTTAGTGTTGTCGTCTTTACTGTCTTTGTTGTCGTCACCCTGATTGCAGCCCGCAGCTAATATAAGGCTGCTAAAGATTGTTATTAGTCCTATTTTTTTCACGGTTTAACCCTTTATAGTCAAGATGTTCCATAGCATACATGGTTTAGTAAAATTTATTAATAGCAACTCTACATCACCGCGTAACATCCTGTTACATTTATAAAGCTATACTTAAGAGTGCGCCATCGACGAAATGTTTACACTGTAGTCGCTATAATTTTGCACTAATCTGGGGTTTTATAAAACTCTTTTTATTTCAACAAGTTATAAAGAATGATGTATGAGCAATAAACAAAAAAATCTATGGTTATCGGTTATCTTACCTTTAGTGATACTAATTGGGGTCGTGGCTTTAGTGAAAGTGATGACTAGCAGCAAGCCGAAAGCATTTAATCGAAAACCGCCTGAAACCGTAGAAACGGTGGAAATAGCTCCGGTTAACTATCAAGACTATCAGGTGTTTATAGACTCATACGGCAATATTGAAGCGTCGACCTCAAGCCAATTGGTTGCTCAAGTTTCGGGGCAGGTTATATCGGTTGCTGATAATTTTAAAACTGGTCTGCCGATTAAGAAAGGGCAGGAACTGCTTCGAGTGGATGCACGTGATTATAAAATCGAAGTAAGAATAGCTGGGGCTGAAGTCGCTAATGCTCAGCTTGCTTTGAATGAAGAAAAGGCGCGTGCCGCGCAGGCCCTGAAAGACTGGAAGAAAATTAACCCTAACAAAAAAGCGAATGCTTTAGTGCTGCGGGAACCGCAGTTGGCATCAGCACAGGCGAGCCTTGAAGCGGCGACAGCGCGTCTAGAGAAAGCGAAGCTGGCCCTGAGTCGAGCGACAGTGACTGCACCTTATGACGGATATATTGTTCAGCGACTGGTTAGTGTTGGTGAACTAATTAATACTAACACTCCTGTTGCTACTATTTTCTCGAGTGATTCCTTAGAAGCGCGTTTGCCAGTACCGAGTAATAAAGTTCAGTTCCTAAAGTCCCCAAATAAGGGAGCCGCACAAGTTAAATTGGAGGCGGACTTCGCAGGTCAAACAGAGTCATGGATCGTTCCATTAGATCGTAGCGACAGCGTCATTGATGAGGAAACACGGCAGTGGTACGTAACGGCAAAGTTACCTTCAGATTTCTTAGCGGTTAATCCAAAAGTAAAGGTTGGTCAGTTTGTCAGTGCTGAAATTGAAGGCGAGCTTCTAGAAGATGTGGTGGTGGTGCCGTCGACGATTCTCACGGCGGATGACCAAATTTTTGTTTATCGTGAAGGTGCTGTGTATCGCCGTGATATTAAAATTTTATGGCAAGATGAGCAAAGTACAGTGATCGATCCTACAGGTGAAAAACCTAACTTAGAAGAAGGGGAGCAGCTAGTCACCTCTCGTCTTAGTTTTGTCGCTGACGGTGCAAAAGCGCGTTTAAAGGATGCAGTGACGGAGGCAAAGAAGAAACCGAAAGCGGCTGCAACTAATAATTCTAGCGTGGAGTAAAAACAATGATTAGTTGGTTTGCAAAAAACTCTGTCGCTGCGAATTTGTTGATGTTCGTAATTCTCATCGCGGGCTCTTACACCATGTGGCAGCGTGTAACGGTAGAAACTTTTCCCAGTATTGAGTTTGACTATATTAATGTATCGGTACCATTTCGTGGCTCAACGCCTGAAGAAGTCGAGCAAACGGTTTCAACTCGAATCGAAGAAGCTGTTTATGATTTAGAAGGAATAAAAGAGTTATCGTCCAGTTCTTCAGAAGGGGTTGGGCGAGTCACGATTGAAGTCGAAGAAGGCTATGATGTTAAAGACTTACTCGATCAAGTGAAAAGTCGAGTTGATGCTTTAAATACACTGCCTATAGAGGCTGAAAAGCCGATTATTTCACAGTCCATTAGACGACGCGAAGCGATTAGTGTTGTTGTTAGCGGAGACCTCCCGGAAAAAGAATTACGCCGCTATGCAGAAATTATCCAACAAGAAATTGCATCCTTACCAGGTTTGTCACAGATCGAAACGTCTGGCGTTCGTTCTTATGAAATAGCTATCGAGTTTAACCAAGCTAGGCTTAACGAATTTGACCTTAGTCTACAAGATGTCGCAAACGCGGTAAATCAAAGGTCGTTAGACCTATCAGCTGGGCAAGTGCGCTCAGAGCGCGGTGATATCTTATTACGTTTAAAAGGACAGTCATATACGCGGGAAGAGTTTACTCAAATACCTATCTTAACCCGACCTGATGGCACTATTCTCGAACTGGGGGATTTAGCCACGATTCGAGATGGCTTTGAAGAAGAAAGTATTAACACTCGGTTTGATGGTAAGCCTTCTATTGAGTTAGAAATCTATCGAACAGGGACACAAAGCACCATTGAAGTATCCGAGCGAGTTATTAACTACGTTGAGACCAAAGAATCAGAGTTGCCCGCTGGTGTGAGTCTGTCTGTATGGCGCGATCGCTCAGAACCACTAGAAGCCCGCCTGAGTACTCTTATCAGCTCTGCAGTACAAGGTGGTTTGCTAGTGATTTTATTATTAGCACTATTTCTAAAGCCGAGTATTGCACTGTGGGTGAGCCTTGGCATTCCAATAGCTTTTGCTGGCGGCATGATTTTTATGCCGGAGCTGGGTATTAGCGTAAACCTGATCAGTCTTTTTGCGTTCATCTTGGTGCTGGGCATTGTTGTTGATGATGCTATCGTTACTGGCGAAAATATTTATAACCACTTAAATAAAGGTGATAAACCTCTGGATGCCGCCATTAACGGCACTAAAGAAGTTGCTGTGCCAGTCACTTTTGGTGTTATTACAACCATGGTGGCTTTTCTGCCGTTAGCGTTTATGGGGGGCGGCTGGGGCGTGTTCTACTCCCAAATTCCGTACATCGTTATTCCTGTACTGATTTTTTCATTGGTTGAATCTAAGTTTATTTTGCCTGCACATATCGGGCATATGAAGGCAACTGCTGAGCAGAAAAAACCTAATAAAATTATTCAGTATCAACAAAAATTTGCCAAAGGTTTCGAGCAAGCTATTCTCAAATTCTATAAACCGTTGTTAGCTTTTGTATTACACCGCTGGTTCTTAAGTTTGGTGATATTTGTATCAATACTGTTAATTGTGTGGGCCACAATTTCTAGTGGTATTACTCGTTTTGTTTATTTTCCGAGAATTCAGAGTGAAATTGCACGGGTATCATTACAGATGCCGGAAGGTACGCCTTTCGAAGTGACTGATTCATATGTCGAAAAAATCACTAACGCAGCATTACAACTACAAGAAAAATATCGTGATGATGAAGGCAACTCAGTGGTTGAGCATATCTTCTCTTCCAGTGGTTCAACTTGGGGCGGTGGCTCTGCGTCGTCCAATATTGGACGGGTCATGATCGAAATGATGCCGCCTGAAAAACGCGACGAGTCGATCACGAGTACAAAACTAGTCAGTGAGTGGAGACAATTAATAGGCCCACTTCCTGGCGTCGAGACGCTAACCTTTAGAGCAGAAATTGGACGAAGTGGGGACCCCATTGATGTTCAGCTACGAGGCTCTGACATTACTCGCCTAAATGCGGCGGCTAATGAGGTAAAGCAAACGCTTTCTACCGTCTCGGGAGTATTTGATATTGCAGATAGTTTCTCCAAAGGTAAGCAAGAGATTCAATTTAAGCTAAAGCCACAGGCAGAAACTCTTGGAATTAGTTTGAGTGACTTGGCACGACAAGTAAGAAATTCTTACTTTGGCGTTGAAGTGCAACGTATCCAGCGTGGCAGGGAAGATGTACGTGTCATGCTCAGACTGGCACAAGAAGAGCGAGGAAGTCTGGAAGGGCTTAACAGTTTATTAATTAACACACCGGCTGGAGGCAAGATTCCTTTGTCTCAACTGGCAGAGTTATCGTATGGAAAAAGTCCTGCAAGCATTTATCGTATTAATCGACAGCGAACATTAAACATTACGGCAGATGTTGATAAAGAGAATGCAGATATAGAAGCCATTAAGCGCCGCATTGTCGCAGATGCCACTGAGATTGTTTCGAATTATCCGGGTGTTTCCTTTAGCCTTGAGGGTGAAGCTCGTGAGCAAGAAGAGTCAAATTATAATTTGTTAATTAGTCTGGGTTTTGTTTTATTCGCTATTTATATTTTGCTAGCCATACCATTTAAGTCATACGTACAACCATTCGTGGTGATGGGAGTAATACCTTTTGGTGCTGCCATGGCAACGATTGGGCATTGGATTATGGGAATGCCTCTATCGATCATGAGCATGATGGGGATGCTGGCTTTAACAGGGGTTGTGGTTAACGATTCTTTAGTGTTGGTTGACTACATTAATCAACAACGCCGTAAATATGGTGAGTCGCTCACAGATGCTGTTTTGCATGCTGGAGTAAGACGTTTAAGGCCTGTGATGCTGACCTCGCTAACGACCTTCGCTGGTTTGATGCCTTTGATATTTGAAAAATCTACTCAAGCGCAGTTTCTGATTCCAATGGCTGTTTCTCTAGGCTTCGGAATTTTGTTATCAACGCTGGTAACGCTTGTATTAGTGCCGCTGCTTTATTACAAGGCGACTCACGTAAAGCATTGGGCAAGAAATATAATTGCCAAGTAAAAACTCTACCAATTCATTTTATTGCTGCAGGGAAAAGTTTCCTGCAGCTTTCCGCTATATAGAATACTTCTCTAAAGCATTGAGCAGGTAAGTCTCTTCTTCCTTGTTGTGGAAGTTATCCCGAATATGTTGTTTGATAAAAGCAACTTGCTGCGCCAAAACTTGCTTTGCTTCTTGAGACTTTAATGGGGCGCTAATTTTACCGATCAACTCGATGAGGTGGAATAAAATATCCGGCTTGGTTTTTCCTGCATCACGAATTTGAGAAAGTGCGCTGTGAACGATGTCAGTCTTAGTTGCAGACTTTCCAATAAGTCTCAACTTGTCTTGCTCATCATGATAAATATGTTGCGGTAAGTCTTTATCCAAAGCTTTGCTTAATACCGCTGATAGCTTATCGAGAACAGTGATCGCAGTAAAGTTATCATTAATACCTGGCGACAAAGCTCGTAACCCTATTTCTGCTAAGTGTCTGATAGAGTATTCAAGATCTTGTGCGCCTGTTTTGTTGGAGCCAATATCAATACATCCTACAACGTTTAATTCAGTGTCTGCATGGGCATGATTTTTAGGAAATATGGTTCCTATCTTTTGGCCTGAAAATAAATAGTCACCGGCACGACATTCAAGGTTGATCAAAAGGTCATGTTTGGCAGCTAGATCTAGCAGAGCTGGATACTGAATGTTTTGTATATAACCACTACAGGCGCTGTAAATATCACGTTTCTGCTGCGCTAGTTCCTCAGGTATGGATGGCGCAGAAGAGGGTTGAGGTCTGTCTTTGGCATTACTGGTTAGGCGGGCTAGTGAGTGTTCTAATTCTTGAGTCACACGCTCAATGATGGTGTCTGCTATACCCGAACGGGCTACATGATTAACATAGCCAAGCAACACGAACAGATTAATAAAGGTCAGCAGAAAGCTACAGCTGATGGTTAGCCTGGGTGGCTGCTCAAAGGTCGACTGGTCGTGTAGCAAGATCAGCAAGGTGAGCGTTAAGGCAATACTTCCAAAGAAGACACCGATATAGATTTGAGTCCGTCGGCTACTCATGAAGGTTTTTATTAGCCTTGGACCAAGTTGCGACGCGGACAAGCTCAGGACCACCATGGTAATGGATATCACAAGGGTCGTCATGGTGATGAGAGCGGACAATATGGTTTGAAGAATAGTTTTTGCGTCTTCAGTGGAACCTGCGTATAAAAAGTCTAGCTTTTCAACATATTCGGTATAGCTTAGTTCTAACCGGAACACCAAAAGAATCCCACCAATAAACATTAAGGAAATGATTACAGGCACATAGAACAAACTGCTTCTAGTCAGTTCCCATAGATTATAGAGTTTTGATGCCCATGATTTCATGATTGGTCTGTCCCTTATGTTTTTCGTTTATTGTTATCGAAAGCTAGGGAAGTATCAATGATTTTAGATGGTGGGCCCGCCCCGACTTGAACGGGGGACCTGCCGATTATGAGTCGGATGCTCTAACCAACTGAGCTACGGGCCCATTTTGAGACGTCTTACAGAAATTGCCTGACGCTAAAAATGTTAACGCGCAGAAGTTTACGAGAAAACTCCTGCGCGTGCAATATCAAATCGGCATAAAACCGAATGATAAATAGGTACTACTCGTCAATATAAGTGCGAAGCTTTTCGGAACGGCTTGGGTGGCGTAGTTTACGCAGCGCTTTCGCTTCGATCTGACGAATACGCTCACGAGTTACATCAAACTGTTTGCCGACTTCTTCAAGCGTGTGATCGGTATTCATATCGATACCGAAACGCATGCGAAGAACTTTTGCTTCACGAGCCGTAAGCCCGGCTAAGATCTCGTCAGTGACTTCTTTCAAGCTTTCGCCTGTAGCGGCGTCAACCGGTGAGTCAATCGTTGAGTCTTCGATAAAGTCGCCAAGATGCGAATCTTCGTCATCACCAATTGGTGTTTCCATTGAGATTGGCTCTTTAGCGATTTTAAGGACTTTACGGATTTTATCTTCCGGCATTTCCATACGTTCTGCCAATTCTTCTGGCTGTGGCTCACGGCCCATCTCCTGAAGCATTTGACGAGAAATACGGTTTAACTTGTTGATCGTTTCGATCATGTGTACCGGGATACGAATGGTACGTGCTTGGTCAGCAATCGAACGAGTAATCGCCTGACGAATCCACCAAGTCGCATAAGTCGAGAACTTATAACCACGGCGGTATTCGAATTTATCGACCGCTTTCATCAAGCCGATATTACCTTCTTGAATCAGATCCAAGAACTGCAAACCACGGTTGGTGTATTTCTTCGCGATGGAAATTACCAAACGTAAGTTGGCTTCGACCATTTCTTTTTTCGCACGACGAGCTTTCGCTTCGCCAATCGACATTTCGCGGTTAGCTTCTTTAATCTCTAGAACAGATAAGTCACAGCTTTCTTCAACCAACTGCATCTTACGCTGTGCTTTTCGGATATCTTCGGCGAACTCTGCTAAAGCTTCTGAATATTTGCTCTTCTTCGCAAGGTGTCCATCTAACCACTCAGAGTTTGTTTCTGCGCCTGAGAAGGTTGTGATGAACGTTTTGCGTGGCATACGAGACTTTTTGACCGCCATATGCATGATATAGCGCTCTTGTTCACGGATACCGTCCATTTTTGTACGAAGGTTTTGTACAAGGTACTCAAACATGCGAGGGGCAAGCTTTAAGTTCATAAAGTGCTCGCGCATGGCTTCAAGCTGTTTTGCTGATGATTTGTGATCTCGGCCGTAACGCTTAATAGCTTTTACTGTTTTGTCATACTGTTTTGCCAGCTCAGAGAAGCGTTGCTCCGCTTCTTCTGGGTCAGGCCCAGTATCGACTTCAGTGCTATCATCATCGTCGTCGTCTTCATTATCATCATCTGCGTCATCGTCCACATCTTCGTCGTCAGCTTCGGCGTTAGCGTTAGCGATTTGCGCAGCTTCAGATTCTTCTTGTACGAATTCTGCTTCTTCACCGTCAAGGAAACCGGTTACGATGTCAGTTAAACGAATAAATTCGTTTTTATACTGCTCATACTCTTCGAGTAAAATACGAATCGTATCAGGGTAGTTACCAACAGCTGTTAGAACCTGGCGAATACCTTCTTCGATACGCTTGGCGATATCTATCTCGCCTTCACGAGTAAGAAGTTCAACACTACCCATTTCGCGCATATACATACGCACAGGGTCAGTGGTTCGGCCAAATTCGCCATCGACGCTGGCTAATGCTGCCGCTGCTTCTTCAGCAGCATCTTCATCAGTAACAGAGTCGTCGTTGATAATTAACTCATCTTCATCAGGTGTGGTTTCGTACACCTGAATACCCATATCGTTAATCATGCGGATGATATCTTCGATTTGTTCCGGATCGACGATATCGGGTGGTAAATGGTCGTTGACCTCAGCATAGGTTAAGAAACCTTGCTCTTTACCACGCGCAATAAGTAATTTTAACTGCGACTGCTGTGACTGTTGCGAATTCTCTGACATCTAGAATACCTTTGTTGTGATCACACACCGTTTGCGAACAATAATCGTGGCGCTTGCGTTGGACGCACAAACCCCTAGCGGTTGACGCATGGCGAACCGCAAATTATACAGAATTTGCCCCCATCACAGCAAGCTTTAGCTTTTCTCTGCTTTTCGGGGCTTTTGTTTGGCCAACAATAGTAATTGTTGGTATTCGGATTTTTCTGTAGCCGTTAATTTTTGACCTGATTGTTTATCCTTTAACCTTAAATAGTCCAGACGGAGCGTCTGGGCTTGGCGTAACAATTGCTTCATGCAATCTTGAAGTTCAGCCTCTTCGTTACCCCGCATCCGTTCTTCTCTTTCAAGAACCGCGAGCTGGGAAAGTCGTTGATACAGCTTATCCTGTTCTCGCCAATATTCTAGCAGGGTACCTGTAGTGATATTGGGGTTCTTATGAATAATTTCAAGGAGTTGCTGTAATAGCTTCGGGCCCTTGTCTGGCAAGGTTTTTAGCCAGGCAAAGTTATTGATATTAAGCCCTAGAGACGGGGTCTGTAGGAGTAATGTCAGAGCTAACTGTATGGTTTTGTTAGATTTTTGTGATGTTTGCGCTGGCTTTTGAGGCGTCGTCGGCTGAGGTTTTGGCGCCGGTTGCTCGATGATTTTTTCTAACTTCTCAACGGATAGTTGCGCTCGTTGAGCTAGTGCATTACTGAAAAACTCGTGATAAATGGGGTCGGTGACTTTTTCCAAGTAAGGTTTTGCTAAGTGCACTAATTGGCCCCGACCTGAGACTGACTCAAGATCGACTTGTGAGGCCAGGTGTTCGAGTAAAAACTCAAATAATGGGATCGCTGATTCGACTTGCTGTATAAATTGTTCTTTACCAACTTTACGCACCATCGAATCTGGATCTTCGCCATCAGGCAAAAACATAAGTTTAATTTCACGCCCGTCTCTGAGTTGCGCTAAGCCGTGTTCTAAAGCGCGTAGCGCAGCATCACGACCAGCTCTATCACCGTCAAAACATAATACTAGCTCACGAGTCGCACGGAACAATTGTTGGAGATGGCTTTCGGTAGTGGCAGTCCCCAAAGTAGCTACAGCATTGTTTATTCCGAACTGAGCGAGGGCGACCACATCCATATAGCCCTCAACGATCAACAGGCGTTGAAGTTTACGGTTTGCTTGGCGAGCCTGATACAAACCATACAACTCGTTGCTTTTATGGAATATGGGGGTTTCTGGCGAGTTTAAGTATTTTGGTTCACCGTCATTAATGATTCGTCCACCAAAAGCAATCACTCGACCACGCTTATCCTTAATCGGAAACATGATACGGTCGCGGAAGCGATCGTAAACCGAGGTATCTTTTTTAATTAACATGCCGCAGTCAATCAACTGCTTTTGGAGCTTTTGGTCGGTGCCAAGCTTAGGAAATATTTTTTCTAGGTTACGCCATTCGCCAGGGACGTAGCCGATAGCAAATTGTTTGGCGATTTCGCCACTGAGCCCACGTTTCTTAAGGTAGTCTACAGCGTCTTTACCTTGTGGGGTGCTGAGTTGGCGGTGATAAAACTTAGCAATCCTCTCCATCAGTTCATAAAGACTAACGTCAACCTTTGGGCGGTTTGGTGCATTTTCATCCCGCGGAACTTCCATCCCTAAACTTGTTGCCAGCTCTTCTACTGCGTCGGGAAATTCTAGGCGATCGTACTCCATGACAAAACCGATAGCGTTGCCATGAACGCCACAGCCGAAGCAGTGATAAAACTGCTTATCCTGGCTAACGGTAAAGGAGGGGGTTTTTTCGCCATGGAAAGGGCAACATGCTTTGTAGTTGGTTCCCGCTTTTTTTAAGGGCACACGAGAATCAATCAAATCGACAATATCGATTCGATCCAGGAGCTCTTGGATAAACTGCTGAGGGATCAGTGCCATTAATGTTTCTTAGAGAGACGTTTTATTTAGGGAATAACAATTTCTGACTCAATCATAGCAGAGCCAAGAAACTTTACCTAGTTTGGAAATAGAAAAGTCTAATTAAGACAGACGAGCCTTAATTTTGCCACTGACTGCACCCATATCGGCACGGCCTTGAAGTTGTGGCTTCAGCATTCCCATGACTTTACCCATATCTTTCATAGACTCCGCGCCAGTCTTGGCGACTGCGTCTTCTATCAGGGCATTAATTTCTTCGTCAGTCAAAGGCTGCGGAAGGAATTCTTGAAGAACATCAATTTCAGCTTTCTCGATGTCCGCTAGCTCTTGACGGCCAGCATCTTCATATTGTTTTATTGAGTCGCGACGTTGTTTAACAAGCTTGTCTAAGATAGCAAGAATGGCCGTGTCATCGAGTGTTTCACGAGTGTCTACTTCGACCTGCTTAATAGCAGACAAAGCTAGGCGAATGGTAGTCAAGCGCTCTTTTTGCTTAGCGCGCATGGCATCTTTCATTGCCTCTTTTAGACGATCATGTAATCCTGACACGGCTATCCTCTCACTTATTTAATAACTTCTTAAAAAGAATTGCTTAAATAAGCTCTTAATACAAGCGAATGCGACGAGCGTTTTCGCGAGCTACTTTCTTCGCTGCACGCTTTACTGCCGCTGCTTTTTCACGCTTGCGTACAGATGTTGGCTTTTCGTAGTGTTCACGTTTACGAACTTCGGCCAAAATACCTGCTTTTTCGCATGAGCGCTTGAAGCGACGTAATGCAACGTCAAAAGGCTCGTTATCTTTTACTCTTACGCTTGGCATTAAAAATCACCTAACCTTTAAATTAATGTTAATAAAATCATGTAGTTACTGTCTTGCAACCAAACTATTGTCACAAGAAGGGCGCAAATTTTAAACATTTTTTGATCAAAAAGCAAAGAAAAGGCCCCTTTCGAGGCCTTTTTTTTGGTTATTTGATGCTGTAGTCGAGTTTTACGTAGTAAAAAGCACCGTTAATTCCGAATGGAGTCGACTCCCACGGGTAAATATAGTTACCAAATTCTGGCGAATCACTAATGAAACGGTGAACGGCATTCTCTGGCAATTTGTCCGGGTACTCGTCAGTAATGTTGTTACCGCCGACGGTCAACTTAACACCGTTATCAAAGTCATAACGGACTTCCAAGTCTGCTAGCCATTTGGCACTAGAGCGAACGGTTGGCGATGGATCAATACCTAACGCGCCATTACACACGTCAGGGTTTTGCGTTGGTATGCCTAAGCCCTGACACGTGAAGAAGGATGTTTTCACTTTACCGTAACGGTTCACTTTTAATGACGTCGACCAATTATTGATCGCCCAATCTAAACCCAGCAACAAGCGCTGGCGCGGTTGACCGGTTTCAACGTTATCGACCTGAGCTTGAGAGAAGAGTGTTTCAGGCAATACGCCATTAGGTGCGTTGATTTCTTTAATCTCAGTGCGGTTGTAGTGGGTCAACCAAGTAAAGGTAAAGTCACCCCATGCATCAGTACCCCAGTCATAGGTGAGTACCAAGTCGGCTCCAAAGGTTTCGGTATCAATCGCGTTAGAGAAGAATTGGCCTTTGTTATAGCCGTTGGCGTTGAGAAAATCCAAGGCTGCTTGGTTGACAACTGGATTACCATTGGCATCGGCGTTCTGACCATTTAAGCCGCCACCCAGTACGATACGATCTTCAATATCGATTTGATAAGCATCTAACGACACGCTCAAGCCGTTTCCTGGGCTATAAACCATACCAATGCTAGCGTTTTCAGACGACTCATGCTCCAACTGTTCTACGCCATAAGCTGAGGCGAATACGCTGCCCTCTGGCGCGTGGAAAGTCTGCGATAGCTCGGTGCCATCGACGTCGGTAAACACGGTTGTGAATGCTCGTTGCGCTAAGCTTGGTGCACGGAAGCCGGTAGATAGGGCGCCACGAAGGCCAAAGCTTTCGGTAATGTCCCAGCGGGCAGAGATTTTCCCCGTGGTCGCATCGCCAGCGTCGCTGTAGTCTTCAAAGCGTCCGGCAATACCTAACAAGAAGTTTTCGCTCAAGTTAGTTTCCATGTCTAAATAAAACGCGTAGTTATCACGTTCACGTTGACTCGAAGCGGCGATTTGTGGACTGTAGCCTGGAAAACCTTGCATACCGCAGGCCGCCGCAACGCTTGGATCGATCACAGAAGGGAATGGATTGTTGGTATCGCCAGTGTAACCACAGGAATAGGACACTAGGTCGCCCGCTTTAATGCCGTAGCTTTCTTCGCGATACTCTAAACCTGTTGCTAAGTAAATATCGTCATACCAGCCCCAGTCTACAGCGCCATTTAAGTCAAAGTTGTAAGTACGTTGGGTAAAGCTAATGCTACCACTGTCAGCAGAAGTCGGGCCCGAATTGGCGCGAATCTCAGCATCGGTAGCGCCTGGGTTGTTTTGTACATATTCGGCGGCAATGGATGCATTTAGTGAGTTGGATGCAGCAAAGCCGAACTCGTTATCACCATAAACCGCACTCAAGTCGTATTCCCACGACGATTCGCCAATAAAGTCACGAATACCGAAAGCCAATGATGTGTCTTTCACGGTGGTGTTCTGAAGCGGCAGAAAGCCATCAGCATAAACTTGTGGCACGTTACGATCAGCGCGGTCTTCGAAGCGGTAGAATCCCGCTGATTGCCCTGCACGATCGGATACGCCGCCGAAGAAGTAGGCGATACCCGCTTCACCATTGAAGAATAAATATTTATTCTCTGAAGACGAATCACCTAAGCGCATGATCACGCGATCTTTGCGGTTACTGATTCCTGCGCGATTAGTCGCGCCACGATCACGGAATTCAGCGGTTAAGTTCAAGAAGCCTGTGTCGCCAATGTTGATAGTACTGTTGGCTGAGACTTGATTGACCTGACCGTCGCCTTCTTTGGTCTCGCCCCACTTACCGGAAAGTGTGGTGCCTGCGCCGCCACCTTTAAGGATGATATTGATCACGCCAGCAATAGCATCAGAGCCGTATTGCGCTGCCGCACCGTCACGTAAAACTTCGATGTGCTCGATGGCTGAAACAGGGATGGAGTTAATGTCAGTACCTGCCGAGCCGCGACCAATGGTCTGCTGGATGTTGACCCAAGCTTGGCTGTGGCGACGTTTGCCGTTGACCAGAATGAGCACCTGATCGGGGCCAAGACCGCGAAGCGTCGCTGGACGAATAATATCGGTACCATCGCTCACCGTGGTACGTGAGAAGTTAAAAGATGGCGCTAGTTTTTGTAAAAGCTCGCCAACCTCACTCGCACCTGACTCTTCAATGATTTCGCTGGTAATGAGATCAACCGGGACGGCTGTATCTTCAATAGTCCGACCGCTGACACGAGTACCGGTGACGATTAGTGTTTCAGCTTTTTTACCTTTCTCTGCTTTGTTGTCGTCTTCGGCAGATTGGGCGATGGATGAGTAGCTAGCTGCAAGTGTTGCCACGACAGCTGCGTGTATTATGGTTTTTTTCATGTTATTCCCCCTATATGTGGAACGGACAAGGTAGCGAAGAGCTCTCCTTAAAGCTATGAACTTGTTCCGATCTTATTAAGAAATATAGCGAGTTTGTTATATGGTTGTTTCTCGCTATGGACGTTTAGATCGCATATAATTCAACCATCTTTGGTAACAGATACAGATTAGACCTGCTTTGAAAATACTCGGAATAGAAACGTCTTGCGACGAAACGGGGGTGGCCATTTACGATTCTGAACAAGGGATCATTGGCGATGCCTTATACAGCCAAGTTGAGCTACATGCGGAATATGGTGGCGTGGTGCCTGAACTGGCCTCGCGTGATCATGTGCGCAAGACTATTCCATTAGTCAAAGAAGTCTTAAAGCAGGCTAACTGTACTAAAGACGATATTGATGCGATTGCTTATACCAAAGGACCGGGACTTATAGGTGCGCTATTTGTTGGTGTTGGCGTAGGACGAAGCTTAGCTTATGCGTGGGACATCCCTGCAATTGGTGTGCACCACATGGAAGGCCATCTTTTAGCGCCGATGCTGGAAGACGAAAAGCCTGAGTTTCCCTTTGTCGCTTTATTGGTTTCTGGCGGGCACACTTTATTGGTTGATGTTCAAGGTTTAGGCAAATATGAAATCCTTGGCGAGTCGATTGATGACGCCGCTGGCGAAGCTTTTGATAAAACCGCTAAGATCATGGGGCTTGGCTATCCAGGAGGCCCTGCGTTAGCGAAGCTTGCGGAAAAAGGCCAAGCGGGAATTTATAAACTACCGAGACCTATGACCGATCGCCCAGGTTTAGATTTTAGCTTTAGTGGTTTAAAAACAGCTGTGGCCAATCTTTATAACGGCTCTGATAAGTCTGAGCAATCAATGGCTGATATCGCTTACGCGTTCCAAGAAGCTGTCGTCGATACCATTTTCATCAAGTGTCGCCGAGCCTTAGAGCAAACCGGTCACAAACGCTTAGTCGTCGCTGGAGGCGTTAGCGCTAACGTGGCGCTAAGAGCTAAGCTGACAGACTTACTCGAATCAAAAGGCGGCAAAGCCTATTATCCACGTCCTAAATTCTGCACCGATAATGGCGCCATGATCGCTTACGCGGGTTATTGCCGCCACCAAGCGATACTAAACGGACAAGATCAATTTGAAGAGCCAGCGGTTAGAGCAAAACCACGCTGGCCGATTGTTGAGCTCGGGTGAAGCTCGGTTAAGAACTGGTTAAGTTAGAACAGTCCCAGCATAAGTATCAATAAAGAAGTAAATCGTGATACCGATGCTGGCTAGAATCACAAAAATTCTTACGTGGTGCTGTGACAGTTTTTTGGATAGATTAGCGGCAATAAAACCTCCGACTAACGCCCCCGTTAGGACAATCAACCCTTCGTACCAAGCTATGGCATCGTTGTAGATAAATATGACGATGGCAACTAACGCCACAACCGTCGAAAGTAGAAGCTTAATACCATTCATCGCGTTGATATTGGTGTATCCCGCTAGCGCTAAATAGCTCAGAGTAATAATCCCTTGGCCTGCGTTAAAAAATCCGCCATACACACAAATCCCGAACAAGGTTATCGCTAATAAAACTGTTCCTATGGCGGATGCATGTCGATGACGAGTGCTGAGCTTTTTTAACGAAGCGTTGATGCGCCCACCAAAAATAAACAAGAGTGTCGCGAATAATAATAACCATGGGATGGATGTACGGAACGCCTCTTCAGGAATTTGCAGTAGTAACCAAGCGCCCAATATACCGCCGAGTAGAGCGATAAAGATGAGCTTGGGTAATTCTTTTTTGTGGAGACGTAAATCATCTTTGAACGCATAGGCGCCACTTAAGTAACCACCGCAAGAAGCAAAAGTGTTCGTGGCGTTAGCGCTGACTGGCGGTATGCCCACAAACATTAATGCCGGAAAGGTGATAAAGCTACCGCCACCAGCGATAGAGTTAACCATACCGCCGAGAAGTCCAGCACTAAAAAGAAGAAGCAGTTCAAACATAAATAGTGATTACCTGAGTCTTTGAGGTTTGGCGGCTTATATATTGACTGCTTTTCTATTTAATAGCTGCATCAATAAAACCAAAACAACAGACCCCAGCACCAACCACGCAAAGTTGCTTGGTGTGCCATCGAACAGTAGCGCGAGCAATGGGCCGGCGAGGGCGCCTGAGCCGAAGCGGAGGGTACCAATCACCGCTGTGGCGGTACCGCTTTTTTCAGCGAATGTGTTAAGTACAAGCGCGTCGGAGTTGGTGGTGATGAAGGCCAGTGAGCCGAGTAGCAGAAAAATAGAGGCTGCGGTGGCGTAGAGACCTAAGTCGAGTTGCAGTACGGTAAAGAATGCGGTGCCCGTAAAAAGTGCATAGACTGAACCGAAACGCAGCAGCTTGCGCGAGCCAAAGCGTTCGACAATTCGGCTATTGACGATGTTGCTGATAAAGAGACCAATGACGTTAATAGCGAAGAGAATACTGAAAGATTTCTCGCTGGCGCCAAAGTGCGTTATATACAGATACGAAATTGATGTCAGGTAGCAGAAAAACGCAAAGGTAGCGAACATGGAGGTGAAGATATCCAAGCGTACCGTTTTGTTGGCGAAAACCGAGCGGTAGTTATTAGCGAACTCTCTGAGCCATTGACGGTTTTTCTTCTTTGGCATACTGCTCGGCAGTTTCCATAGCACTAGCGCGAGAATTAACACGGCATAAGCCGCTAAGACTAAAAATATGCTGCGCCATCCCGTAAAGTGCAGAATAAAGCTGCCGATACTGGGCGCGATCATGGGCGCAATCATCATGATCATGGAGACGTAAGACAAACCCTTGGCGGTGTGTTTGCCGTACATATCACGGATCACGCCGGGTACTACGACGGTGGCGCCGCTACTAATCGCCGCTTGGAAAAAGCGTAAGGTTAGAAAACTTTCAATAGATTCTGCAAACGCTAACGCCACCGAGAAAAAAGCAAAACCCAGTAAGCCAATGATAACCACGCGGCGACGACCGATGCGATCGGCAATGGGCCCAAAAAAGAGCATACCCAAAGCATAGCCAGCCATATAGATACTCAATGAATTTTGAACCGCTGTCGGTGTGGTCGATAATTCTTTTGCGATGGTTGGCATCGCCGGCAGGTACATATCAATCGCTAGTGGCGAGATAGCGACAATGGACGCTAATAGCGGCAGTAGGCGTAGAGGATTATTGAGCTTATGTTGATTCACTCACGCCTCTTAGCGGACTTAGGAGTAGCATACAAGTTAGGAAGCAAAGTAAAGAGCAACATAGAGTATAGTGCTTATTAAGGTGAAGCCTAAATTTACATATTCTCTTCTTTTTAGATTATATCGAGCATGGAAGGAGTCTATGACTGCTTGTCGGAGCACGAAAGTAAACATAATGTAATGGACGCAAGGAATAATGTGAAAGAAGACATTAAAATCAGACAGGGACTTATCGTAAAAGTAACTTAATACCCAGTCTAGCTCAGCTAGAACACCAATAATCCCGATAATGCTATTAACAATAAGCCACCTAATTTCAGCTAAACCAAAAATAGAGCGGTAGGCCAGTAAATACAATACTGGTAAAAATATACCGAAGCATAAGGTAAAGCCGAGACCGATATCTTGCTGAATATAAGTAATATCAAAGACGAGCCAGAAATGCAGCGCAATGATAACTGTGAAAAAGCCATAAACCTTAGACCAGTGTAAGTAAGAGCCTTTACTATAAGTATTACTTCCAATAGAAATATCAGTCTTAAGCTTCATTGCAGTAAGTTTTGCCTATCCTTTCTTGTCGGTGATTTTTCGCTCAGTACCTTGCCACAAGTTTTTAATGTTTTGGCGGTGTCGCCAAGTCAGTATCAAAAACATGGCGAAAAGCGGGAAGAAGTACCTATGATCCATGTAGAAGCCAAAGGCTGCAACAGCAAAACTGGATAGTAGAGATGCAAGAGATGAATATCGACTAAAGAAAGCGGTCACGGCCCACGTGACAACGCAGAAGCCAAGCAATAGCGGTGACAGTGCGACCAAGGCACCGAAATAGGTCGCCATGCCTTTGCCGCCTTTAAAATTAAAATATAGCGGATAAAGGTGTCCGATAAAGGCCATAAAGCCGACCCAACCGAGATTTCGGTTGTGCAGATCGAGCGCGTAGCCAATCAAAATCGGGATGATAGCTTTCAGCATATCGCCGAGAAGGGTAAATAAAGCTGCTTTTTTTCCGCCAAGTCGTAAGACATTGGTCGCGCCGGGGTTGTGTGAGCCAAACTCACGGGGATCGGGCAGCTGCATAATACGGCAGACAATCACAGCGCTGGATATGGAGCCGGTGAGGTAAGCGAGGATCCACAGCCCTATAACGTCCCATTCCATGAGTTAGAACCTGTCCTTGTTAGTGAAATTTGAAAGTTGTCTCATTGAAGACATGAAACTCCATCTTTTAATTATTGCTGTCTGTTTCAGCGGGCAACTCAGGGTTGGTGAGTTGCTACTGTTTGTAGTTTATACAAAAAATCAGGCTATTGATAACAAATTGGCTGGAATTTGATATTCTAACGAGCTACTAACACGAATAATTAGAGAAAAACGTGGATATTGTTTTTATTGAAGATCTAAAAGTCGATACGGTTATTGGTATTTATGACTGGGAGCGCCAGATCCGTCAAACGATCAGTATCGATCTTGAAATGGCACATGATATTCGTCCTGCCGCTGAAGAAGATACGATTGATCAATGCTTGGACTATAAGTCTGTGGCCAAGCGTGTGATCGGATTTGTGGAGGAGTCAGAGTTTCAGCTAGTCGAAACTTTAGCTGAAAAGATTGCTCACATTATACAGTCTGAATTCAATGTCCCTTGGTTAAAGTTAAAACTCAGCAAGCCAGGCGCCGTTCGAGGCTCTAAGAATGTTGGGGTTTTGATTGAACGCGGAACAAAAGAGGCGTAAATAGAGCTGTTATGCCAAAAATTTATATCAGTATTGGCAGTAACCAAGACGCGGAGCGACAAATACGCTTCGGCGTCAAGCAGTTGGGTTATTACTTCTCAGACTTAAGCGTGTCTCAAGTTTATGAGAGTGAAGCCGTTGGTTTTGATGGTGATAACTTTTTAAACCTTGTTGCTTGTGCAAAAACACAGCTCAGTATTTCGCAAGTGGATCACGCTTTTAAAGAAATCGAGAAAGCTGCTGGTCGAGTCAGAGGCGAAGCTAAGTACAGCAACCGAACTCTGGATATTGACCTTTTGCTCTATGATGATTTGGTTTGTGACAAACCGATCAAGTTGCCACGCGGCGAAGTACTGCATCACGCGTTTGTATTATTACCGTTGGCTGAAATCGCTCCGAGTTTAGAGCATCCGATTGAAAAAGCTTCTTACCAAGAGCTATGGAATGCTTTTGACAAGAAAGGTGAGCAAAGTTTGTGGGCTATTAAGTTCGATTGGGAGAGTGCTTTATGACACGAAGAACAGCGTTAATTACGGGCGGTGCTATTCGAGTGGGTAAGGCCATTGCCTTGGCTTTAGCTGAGCAAGGCTATGATATTGCTATCCACTACAATCGCTCCTCTCATGAAGCAGTACAAACGGCGGAAGACGTAAAAAAGTTTGGGGTTAATGCCAAGCTGTATCAAGCTAACTTAAGTGATGCTGAGCAGTGTCGCGATTTGGTTGAGCGGGTTTTTAAAGAAAATGATTTGTCGGTGCTGGTTAACAGCGCGGCAGTTTTTCCTGAAACCGATTCGGTAATGGAAGGGCTTGCTGAGTGGGATTCAGTCATGAATTTGAATTTAAGGGCACCGCTGGAGCTATCAAAAGCCTTTGTAGACAACACGCCCTTATCTGGCCACATCATTAATATTCTCGATGCGCGGATCAATCGGCCAGCAGGCGATCATCTGGTGTATCGTTTATCAAAATCAGGGTTATGGCATCTGACCGAGTCTTTAGCGCAGGACTTAGCCCCAAATATCCAGGTTAACGGCTTGGCGCTTGGTGCAATCATGCCACCGCCGGGGGCGAGCCAAGACCACTTTGAGCGTATGGCGGAGAAGATTCCTTTGGCACGCACAGGTTCGCCCAAAGCTGTTGGTGAGGCCGTGGCCTTTTTGGTCGGTCAAGAGTTCGTGACGGGCGTGGTATTGCCGATTGATGGTGGTGAATTTTTATAATGTCAGTTGAGCCTGCTGCGTTACCGGACTTTTGCCGGAATTACGACGATTACCAACAGTTATTGCAGCATCAGTGCCAAATCTTAGAAGTCCCTGAGCCAGATCAAAATGCTATTCAAGCAAGCTTTCAATTGGCGCAAAGAGTGGCGGAATTGATCCATTTTAATGGAAAGCTACCCTTTGCTCAGTTTATGCACGAAGCGCTTTATCATCCGGGTTTAGGTTATTACAGTGGCGGCAGCCATAAGTTAGGTGCGGGTGGTGACTTTGTTACGGCTGCTGAAATATCACCGATGTTCGGCCAAACTTTAGCGAAGAGCTTGCAGCAGGCTTGGAAAAATACTGAGCCATGTGTGCTTGAGTTAGGCGCAGGCTCAGGGAAGTTAATGTGCGATATCTTGCAGCAGTGTGAGTCTGATGGGGCGCTTCCAGAAGCATATTATATTTTAGAAGTGTCGGCTGAATTACGTCAGCGCCAGCAGCAGTTGTTGAATGATAAGTTGCCACATCTCAAGCCTCTAGTCATCTGGCTAGAAAGGTTACCCCAGTCGTTTCAAGGAGTCATCATTGGCAATGAAGTTATTGATGCTATTCCTGTCGAGCTTTTAATGCAAACTGAGGAAGCTCTGACACAAGGCTTTGTCACTCATGATAAGAACGGGTTTAAGCTCGAGTTTGAAGCAACCAGTTTTAGTCAAGGATGGCGGAAGAAACACGCCGACATTTGCCAGAGTTGGCCGGAAGGTTACTTAGCGGAAACCTATGATTTAAGAAGAGACTGGTTAAAAAGTTTGATCGGATGTTTGAAGCAAGGGTGTATTGTTCTTGTCGACTATGGTTACGAAGAAGATGAGTTATACTCGCCTTATAGACCACAAGGTACGCTGCAGTGCTACTACCGACAAAAAAAGCATTCAATGCCGTTAGCGCTGCTAGGGCTGCAAGATATTACCAGCTCTGTGAACTTCACTCAGCTCGCTCAGGCTGCGCTGGATCATGATGCCCAAGTTCTGGGTTTTACGACCCAGTCCCAATTTTTGACTTTGAGCGGCATAGAGCAGTTTGTGGCGCAGTCACAAGATTCTGATACAATGTCGAGCTTATCGGTAGCACAACAGTTACAAACATTATTGATGCCCAATGAGATGGGGCAGAACATTAAAGTTCTGGGATTATCCAAAGGGTTTTCTGGTGCACTTTCAGGGTTTACTTCACTTGGGTTGAATCAAGCATGAAAAAAATTATAACCGCTGGCTTTCTAAATTTATTTTCACCACTAGCTTTCGGAGCGGCAGCCGGCAAAGATGATAGCTGGTACTGGCTTCTGGCGCTAGCTGTGGTGATTTCAGTTTGTTTGTCGTCGCTGTTGGTTTGGCGCAGTAAAAAGCTCAACACCTTTACCTTAAAAGCGGTCGGTTTCGGCGCTTGGTTTTGGTTTATTATTTTTGTTGAAGTGATGATTTACGGGTTTTACGTCGGTCTTACTAAGTAAATCAGTACACATGCCTTTTTTATTTTATACTGTGTTAAAAATGTACTCGAATTCGTTATTTATAAATAATAAACTCCTCATCTCCGTGCATTTTTGCCTTGTCTAAAATAAAAAATCCTATGTGTTTGTTTAAGCACAGGCTTTCAGGCATGTTTTTAACCTTTAATGAGTGAAGGAAGTCGAAGACCTAACGACAGGGGCGTCTTTTCTTTTCGCTCTTTTCTTTGCCCCGCAGGGATTCCCGGTGGTCAGACGCAAAGAAAAGGGTAAGGAATTATCAATATAAACAACACAGAGTAATAAATATGGATTGGCTTCAGGCGGTATTTTTAGCATTGATTCAAGGACTTACTGAGTTCTTGCCGATTTCGAGTTCGGCGCATTTGATTCTGACGTCGAAGGTTTTAGGTTGGCAGGATCAGGGCTTGGCGTTTGATGTTGCTGTACATGTGGGTACTTTAACGGCGGTAATGATCTATTTCCGTAAAGAGATTGTGGAGATGGTTGTTGCTTGGTTTGGTTCTGTGACGGGGAAAGGGGCTACACCAAACTCGCGATTAGCGTGGGCGGTAATTTGGGGCACGATCCCTGTTGGTTTGTTCGGCTTGTTTCTAGAAGCTTTTGATATTGTTGATAATTATCTCCGCTCTATTCCCGTCATTGCGGCGACGACCATTATTTTTGGTTTGTTGTTGGGCTTTGCAGAAACCAGGTATAATGGAAAAAAGCCTCGAGACTTTAAAAACGAGTACGATTTAAGATTACGCGATGTGTTTACTATTGGTGTGGCGCAGGCATTGGCATTAATTCCGGGAACTTCGCGTTCAGGTATTACCATGACGGCAGCTGCGATGTTAGGTTTTTCGAGAACGGCGGCAGCGCGGTATTCTTTCTTGTTATCGATTCCAGCGATTTTATTGCCCGGTGGCCTAAAGGGATATCAGTTGGTTGAAGAGGGCGCTAAGTTCGATTGGAGCTTTTTGATTCTGGGCATTATCGTTTCAGCAGTGAGCGCATTTGCTTGTATTCACTTCTTCTTAAAGTGGCTTGAAAAAATTGGCTTTATGCCTTTCGTCTGGTATCGCTTAGCGCTCGGTATCGGCTTACTGATACTGTTCTATAGTTAGAAAGCGGCTTATTCAGCCGCTTTTTCTTTTTCCAGAACTGACTTTATTCGACGAATCTGCTCACGCTCAATAGCCTCGCCCAGTTTCGCACCTTCGTAGCCACGTTCAATAAAAGGTTGTGCATCAACTTTCTTAGAGATTTGGAAGCATTGACGAAGTAAGTCTCCCTGTGGATAGGGATTATCTTCGAGTCCTAAGCGGCCATTAAAGTCTGCTTCACAAGCTAAAATAAATTGCTCAAGGATGCTTTCTTTTTTATAAGCGCCGATAGACTTTAAAACTTTGTGTACAGTTTTGGGGCGCAGTTCGAACATTTTATGGCAGTGTAGGTGAAAGCGAGAAACCTGAATCGCAAGGTTCTGATAGTCCTTTGGTGCTTTAATTCTCTTGCAAAGCTTTTTAATTAAAGGAACCCCTGCTTCCTCGTGACCACGGTGTTGTGGCCATTGCTCTTCAGGCGTGACGCCTTTACCAAGATCATGAACCACTGATGCGAAGCGAACGCAAATATCATCGGTCTTACGTGCGGCCTGTTCCAGAACCATCATAGTATGGATGCCCGTATCGATCTCGGGGTGCCACTTTTCTGGGTTTGGAATTCCCCATAAAACATCAATTTCAGGGAAAAGAACCTTCAAGGCTCCACAGTCTCGAAGAACTTCAAAGTAGACTTGAGGTGATTGAGTTGATAAAGCTTTGTGTGTTTCCACCCATACTCGTTCAACGGTTAAATACTCAAGCTCACCTTGGTTGGTTAGCTCGGTCATCAGCGCTAAGGTTTCTGGTGCTATAGTAAAGTCTAAATGATGGAACCGAGCCGCGAAGCGAGCGACACGCAATACGCGTAACGGATCTTCAGCAAAAGCTGGTGATATGTGCCTAAGGACCTTGAGCTGTAGGTCTTTTTGCCCCTTGTATGGGTCCACTAAAGTGCCGTCTTCATGCTGCGCTATGGCGTTAATGGTTAAATCACGGCGCTGTAAATCCTGTTCAAGGGTAATATCCGAGGAGAAGTTGACTTCAAAACCCTTATAACCACGACCAGATTTACGTTCGGTTCTGGCTAGAGCGTATTCCTCACCAGTTTCAGGGTGTAGGAATACAGGGAAGTCTTTCCCAACCTCTTTGAAGCCCTGCTGTTTCATCGCATCAGGAGTCGCTCCGACTACAACATAGTCATGATCAACGACCGCTAAGCCGAGCAAATGGTCACGCACAGCGCCGCCTACAAGGTAAACTTCCATAAACTAGCTACAAACCTGAGTATTAGGGTTCTTTGCCATACAGTGTAACAGGGTGTTGAGCTTTGGATCAGCTTTGTGGCAATTTTTTAAAGTGACTTGTTTTTTTAAGTTTTCTAGTTCGGTAAGTTTGTCGGCAAACTGCATATCATCAATGCTCCCTTGCGCTAATTCTTTCTCGATAGCCTTCTTATGGCCGGAATAGCTACTGCTAAAATGACCTATGGCCATTTTGCATTGATTGCTACTAAGAGGCTTCGTTTTCACGGGACGAGGCATCTGGATGATGTTCATATTATTCAGGTTTTGCGGTTTAGCCTTAATTCGCTTATCTTTAGGTGGCTTGTCCGAGTAATGGGTATTACCGTCCTTATCGACCCATTTATAGATTTTAGCGGGGCAATGCAGTGCGGCAAGGCTTAAGGCTAGAAGTAATAATGTGCGGCTTCCTGCAAGACATCTTGTGATCATAGCAATTGTACCGATCGTGGCTTTGTCATATATTACCCATAATAAGCAAAGCCTGAAACTTAAACAATAACTGCTCATTCATAGTGTGAGCGGCATTTATGTATGTATAACGATTTTTTTGGATTCAAAAGTTCACCATTTACCATTGCGCCCGATCCTCGCTTTTTATTCATGAGCGAGCGACACCGCGATGCTTTGGCGCATTTGCTTTACGGCATAGGCTCTGGCGGTGGCTTTGTTATGCTAACCGGGGAAGTGGGAACGGGTAAAACAACCGTATGCCGCTGCTTATTAGAGCAACTGTCCAGTGACGTTCGTCTTGCCTATATCCTAAACCCAAAGCTGGATGCTATTGAGCTAATGGCAACCATGTGTGATGAATTGGGAATTCGTTATCAGCCGGGTGAAAAAAGTTTAAAAGCATTTACTGACTTATTAAGGGATTACCTGCTCGCTAATCACAAGAAAGGCCTCAATACCGTATTGATGATCGACGAGGCTCAAAATCTGAGCGTTGAGGTGATGGAGCAGATTCGCTTACTAACTAACTTAGAGACCAACGATAGAAAGTTATTACAGATTATTCTTATCGGTCAGCCTGAACTACAGGAACTACTCGCCAAGAAAGAGCTGCGTCAATTAGCGCAAAGAATCACCGCTCGTTACCACTTGAAGCCCCTTAACTTGAATGAGACCGCTTCTTATATTGAGCATCGCTTGCGTATCGCTGGCCTACAACGACCACTTTTTAAATCTGCTTCCGTCAAAAAAATTCACCAAGCGAGTGGCGGTATTCCACGATTGATCAATGTTATTTCAGACCGGTCGCTGCTCGGAGCTTTTGTTGAAAAGAAAAATGCTGTCACAGAGCCTATCGTTAGAAGAGCTATTCCGGAAGTATTAGGTCATAACCACCCAGCAGTTCGTCAGAGCAGCAAAAGCTCTCGACTGATTTGGTTTGGCTTCGCCATAACATTGTTATTGGCGGTTACAGCTTATTTGGTTATTACACAGTATCCTCAGAAAATTAAACAGCAAACGGTTGCTGAACCTACTGGAGAAGCTGTAGAAAACCGTGGGCAACTTGACAGAAGCTCTGGTAAGCAAAAAAACGAAGTAAGCAATAGTTATGAAAAAAGTAATGACCAAGTCGCTCAAGAATTATGGGGCGATCAAGGCTGGGATCGAAGTGGCTTAACATCCTCACGAAATTTATTTGCGCTATGGGGGGTGAGTTACTACCCCTATCAATCATCTAAGCCGTGTGACTTTGCACAAGACTATAACCTGAGCTGCGATTCAGGTGTAGCTGATTGGGACTATATTAAGCAGCTAAACAGACCTTTGAACTTAAAGTTTTCCACTAAAGAGTCAGGTGTTTTCTGGGGGACTTTGAAATCAATCCATGGTGAAAGTTTAGTGCTACAGTTTGGTGATAATGAAGTCCGCATGTCGCGAAAAAAGCTAAACCCATTGTGGCAGGGTGAATACCAACTTTTTTGGAAAATGCCAGATGGTTTTGTTGAGCACACTAAGTTTGGTGATTCTGGGCCAGTAGTTCGCTGGCTAACAGATGCAATCTATAATATTGATCACGTTAACATTACTCCAGCAGATCGCTTCACGAAGAAGGTTGAGGATTGGTTGATGTTATTTCAAATGGAGAATGGGTTAGTGGCAGATGGAATTTTAGGGAAGCACTCGGTGATAATGATTAATAATGAAGTGGTGACAAACATTCCAAAGTTGTTGCAGCAGCCATCAATACAAGGCTCTTCTTCAAAGCATCAGAGGGGCTACTAATGTCATATATTCTAGATGCTCTAAAGAAAAACAAATCAAAAGACGAGCAGGGCGAGGTCCCTGATTTATCCAGCGAGCACGCATATCACGAGTTCGAAGAAGAGAAGAGCATCACCCGATGGGTTTGGCCTGTGGTTGTTATGTTGCTGGTTTTAATTATTGGTGTATTGGGTTTTATGTTGCTGAATCCTTCTGCAAAAGAGGTTTCAGAGCAGTGGACACAAAAAAATCCGAACTCTTCTCAATTACAAGAAAGGTCTTCCGAATCTTCTGTAGTAGCCACGGGCAAGCCTTTAACTCCTAATAAAGCTACTTCTGACGCTAATGAGGACAGTAGGGCGGAAGGTGACACACAAATTGTGAATAAACCACTTGAAGTATCAGAGCCCGTTGTACAGAAAGTTAAGCGCCGGGTAACCAGTAACACTAGGGACCCTAACCAAAGTCCAAGTAATGTTACAAAACAGGAATCTGAACCTGCCGTTACTAAAGCCGACTTGCCAGCCTTAGTGTACACCACTCACATATACGCGACTCAACCTAAGGACCGCTTTGTGATGATTAATGGTAGAGCTTTAGCTGAAGGTGACACTATCAGTGATAAGTTGAAGGTTAAAGAAATATTGGAGAACGACTTGGTGGTGACCTATCAAGGCCAGGAATTTGTACTACCTAGCCTTGAAGATGTGAATGTTGATTAGTACGACCAACGAGCATTGCGTCGAACCGGCGCATTGAGCCAAAGCGCTAAATACATATCGCTACTAAATTTATCATCTTGTTCAGATAAAATACCATTGCTGATAAAGTCTTGATGGAGCATATCTAAAACGACATCTAAGCCCATGGCATTATAGCCAGCATCGTTTTTTTGATAGAGTTTTAGTAGACCTGATAGCAGCTCTTTTTTACTGGTAAATTGCACTTTAAAGACTTTGCCAGACTGACTATCGGTAATTTCAGTGCTTGATGGCTCCAAAGGACGAGGAACATGCTCGCGAATTTTATCATCAACATATTCGGCGTATTCATAGCTCGATTTTACAGACAACATTAAGTGTTTATCACGCTTGTCTATGAGGTGCGTATCTTCTTCTGTGCTCTGTTGTTCTTTTTCCGCTTGTAATGATGCAAAGTTAATAACGCTATCGCTACCAGTCAGATCTTTAAAGGCAGTCATCACTTGATTTTTTGAGTTAGGTAGACACTTCCAGTACGGAATATATTCGTACTTGCCTAAGGTTTCTATCATGCCCCATTCAATCAATAGACGAATGGCTTTATGTCTTGCATCAACGATTGAATGTGAAACGGCATATCCAAGAGAGTTACCATCGACACTGATACCATAGCTTCTATCGTGACCGCGCTGGAACAGCTGTACGGTATTTGTTGAGCTACTGTGGTTAACAATATCGCCAACAAAACCGTGAGCAGTATAAAAATCCATGGTCATTCGAGCTGTATTCTTATCATCGAAACGACTAAGCTCGAGCTCGGTCTCACCGGTGCCGCCACCTACTTCTATCGAAGCGTCTCGTGAACGACGTGCGTTACGAATAAAACGATCATACTCGGTTAGAGCACCATAAATCTGGATGGTGTCTTGACGGTAATGACTAGCGCCATAAGTATTAAAAAATGGATCCTTTTTACCGGGAGTCGCACCATACTGGTAAGCGCTAATAATTTCTGTATCTTTTGGGATATGTACTAAACGAACGGGGCCGCCAATTTTCGAAGCGATACTTAATGCCATATTGGTAAAGTCATTCGGGATTTCGCTATTGGGATACTGTACGGTTGAAACATTGGTTGAATCGTTAACTGAAACTATAGCGATACGTAGGGGCTCAATGGTTCCATTGCCTGCAGCAAATCGGTACTCGGTTAGCATATCGCCAAAGCAACTCAAATAATCCGTAGTGGAGGTCTTTGTCTGCTTTGGATACTCTAGTTTTTTTGAAAATTCAGTTGTCGTAGTAGAAACCGCACAGCCATTTATCATAGCGGCAACGGCAATGACTAAAAGTCCTTTTCTCATCATGCTCTCCTAACCTTATCGCTTAATAGCTATTGGGTTTCCTGAGCCGTCGTTGTAGATGATTAATTCATCCGCATCAACGCCAGGTAACACAAACACACTACCGTTTGCGGTTGGAATAATGTACTCGTCTAACTCCTGAAGGATGTCTCTCCCTTCACGAATTGATTTCTTAACTGTGCCAATAATATCTGCTTTGATATAAGGGATATTGATTAGGTCAGCGCCATAACGACCGTAGAAACTGGTTGCTTTGCTGCCTAAACTTTTAGCTTGGTAACGCTCGTTAGCACTGGATTCTGTAGATGCGAATAAAAGTGCATGGAAGACACTAAGAAAACAAATACTCTTCAAAAGCAGTTTCTTGTCTCGTCCTCCTTGAAGAAAAGATAATGTTTTTGTGTTCATAATTGTCTCCTTAATGTTTCCATGCGGCTGGTAGTGACCAGTGGGCAAAATAAAGCTTAGAAGCCGTATCCTGCATTAATCACAACAGAGCCAGCATTAGCTGCACCAATAGCTAAAGCACCGCGGCTTTTGTTGTGAATGACAGTTTTTTTGCGGCAAGGACAGCCGTTAACTACAACAGAACCTGCGTTTGCACGCTTACCTGATGCATATAAAAAGCTTTCTGAATATGAAAAGCCGTCATCGCTCGCTGAAGCTGCTAACATTTCGCCGCCTACAGCAACTGCATCACGTGAATCATTCATGACAACTAGCTTTCCACGTTCGTGAGCTGTGGCTGCTGAACCAGCAGCTGCAAGCAATGCAGCAATTGATAAAGTCGTTAATAATTTCATAATAATCTCCATTTATTCAAAATATTGTTGCTGAGCCGCTAAGGTTAGCGACTCTACTATCGCAACGTTATAATCGATTACAGATCAAGACCTGCGTTGATCACAACTGAACCTGCGTTTGCTCCACCAATTGCTAGAGCGCCACGGCTTTTGTTATGAATAACGGTTTTTTTGCGGCATGGGCATCCATTAACCACAACAGAACCTGCATTTGCACGTTGGCCAGCCATTTCTAAATAAGAACCGCTAGCACTGAACCAGTTTGCAGAGAAGTTTTCAGAGATGATTTCACCGCCAACAGCAGTTGCATCTCTTGAATCATTCATAACGACCAATTTGCCACGCTCGTGAGCTGTTGCAGCTGATCCAGCAACAGCAAGTAGTGCAGCCAAAGATAATGTTGTTAATAGTTTCATTACATCCTCCTAATTAGGATAGTTTTCCATGATACTCATTACTGAGTTATTTACTTTCCCTAGAACACTCTAGGCTTTCACTACCAATGTAATTTAAAAGCAAATTACGATTAAAAATGTATACCCAAAAAGAATATAAAAGTAGGTGTCGAAAAAAATGACATGTTAGGAGGTGCTAATAAATTACTTTTAATGCAGTTTTGACTTGGATTGGGACTTAAGGTGAGGTTTGGGGGTGATCAAGTAGGCAAAAAGCAGCATAAAACTGTTTCATATCTGATACAGATTTGACAAGACGTGTCATAGGTGTCGGCTTTTTTATCAACTTAACGCAGTAAATACCTTATCTCTTACTAGGTCTCTTGGTAAATTATTTTTTAATTTTTTACCGAGGTGTTTAGCCAAGCCTAAAGGCATGCCCTGATAAGTCACGATCACTTCTTTGTGTCGTGGTTGTTGATTGGGATGCTCTAGAAAGATATCTTTGCCCTGATAGTAATCACGAGCTTGCTCTGACGTTAATGCTATCGTTTGTTGCGTAAACTGTTGACCAAAACTTATGACGGCTTGGTGTTGCAGTTTAGGTCCATGTTTATTCAGCTCAAAAAGCTTGATACCAAAGCGGTTGAGTTTGAACTGTTGGTTGAGCGATTCCATAGAGTCATTGACCAACCATACTTCCTCATTTTTTCCGCGATTAGATTTGCTCTTTAATTCGCTTTTAAGAGTCGCAATATCCCAACCAAAGATATCGCAGTATGACTCCAATAGCTGGTAGGTTTTATGCGGCAACTCGCTGAACTTTTGGTACTTTGCATCACTAGGAGTTTGTTTTGTTGATTGCACCGTTTGGGACTTTTCAAAACAGGCGACAAAGAATCCCTCACAGTCATAAGTATTAGGATAAACATGGAGGTATCCTTCCTCAGTGATGGCTTTGTCTGCGCCCTCAAATAAACCAGCGAGTGATTTTATCGAAATATCATCACCATAGTTTTGAAGTAAATAACGACAGACATCTTGGTTTTCTTCTTTGGAGAGTGTGCAGGTGGAATAAACCAGTCGGCCGCCGGGCTTGAGCGCCTGGTAAGCGCTACAGATTAATTCTTTCTGCAAGTCAGAGATTGACTGCACTGATGCAATATCCCAGTTCGCCAAAGCTTGCTCATCTTTACGGACCGTGCCTTCGCCGCCACATGGAGCGTCGAGCAATATGGCATCGAAGAACTGCGGTGTTTTTTCTCCAAACAAACGACCATCGGCGTGACTTAACGCGGTATTTTTAACGCCACATCGTTGAAGGTTGTGATGCAAGCCCTTCAGCCGAGAAGAAGACAGTTCATTGGCGACTATGAGTCCCTGGTTATTCAGCTGGGCTGCGAGTTGTGTGGTCTTTGAGCCTGGTGCTGCCGCCAGATCGAGGAACGTCGAATTTTCTGAATAGCTAAAGTTATGTAATAACGCTTTTACGGGTAGCATCGAACTGGCTTCTTGAATATAGCACTGCCCTTGTAGGTGAGGTAACCAGTTGCCAAGATTGTCTGGCAGTGATTTTGTCGACTCGTCAACCCAAAAACCTTCATCGCACCATGGAATCTGAATGAGTTGATAACCTAAGCTTTCAAGTTCTAAGCGGAGTTTTTCTGGCGTAGAATTGAGTAAGTTAGCTCTGAGACTTTTTCGCAAAGGACGTTGGCAAGCTTCCAGAAACTCTTCGAGTGTAATCTGAGTTGGGAGCTGTTTTTCTATGTGTTGGATAAAGTCTGGTGAAATGTGAGCCATGTTAATTTCTCGTGCTACTGATACAGAAAAGGCACAGACGAGCTGTGCCTTTTACTGATTTTACCACAAGGGCAACTATGAGTCTTTTTGCAAAAACTCAGGAGTAACGTCTTCGTCACCAAGCGAAAGCAAGGTTGCGTTACCGCCAATAGCCGCTGTGTTATTAGTACGAGTGTGTTCGGTTGCAAAGCGGTATAGGTAGAATGGACCACCTGCTTTCGGCCCCGTACCTGATAAACCTTGACCACCAAACGGCTGAACGCCTACGGTCGCGCCAATCATGTTACGGTTGATGTAAACGTTACCAACGCGTGCTCGCTTGTCGATATACATGGCTGTCGCTTCGTTGCGAGAATGTACGCCCAGCGTTAAGCCGAAACCATAGTCGTTGATTTGGTCAATCACATTATCCAAGTCTTTCGCTTTATAGCGAACAATATGGACGATAGGGCCGAACCACTCCTGATCCAAATCGTTAATGTGATCAATTTCAAACGCTACTGGTGATAAGAAGCTACCGTGACCTTCCAAACCTTCTGGCATTGGCGTTTCAGCAATGAATTTACCTGCTGCTTTTAGTTCATCGATATGGCTCTGTAGTTCTTCGCGAGCGGCTACATCGATGACTGGACCTACGTCTGTCGACAAGTCGGTAGGATTGCCTAAGCGTAGTTCTTGCATCGCGCCTGAAAGTACTTCGATGATTTTGTCCGCGATGTCTTCCTGTAAATATAAAACGCGAAGTGCTGAACAGCGCTGTCCCGCACTAGTAAAGGCTGAGTGGATAACATCTTCAACCACTTGCTCAGGTAGTGCTGAGCTGTCGACGATCATAGCGTTCTGACCGCCAGTCTCTGCAATTAGTGGTGACAACATGCCATCACGAGTTGCCAAGGTGCGGTTGATTGTATGAGCTGTGGTCGTAGAGCCTGTGAAAGCAACACCAGCAACTCGGTTATCCGACAAAATGACGTTACCTAATACAGAACCACGGATTGGAACAAACTGCAGAACGCTGGTTGGGATACCCGCTTCATGCATGATTTGCACGGCGCGATACGCCACCAAAGTCGTTTGGTCTGCTGGCTTAGCGATAACTGTGTTACCCGCAACTAGCGCTGCAGCGACTTGGCCAATGAAAATAGCTAAAGGGAAGTTCCAAGGACTGATGCAAGCGAATACGCCGCGACCTTGAAGGTACAGGTCATTACTTTCGCCGGTAGGGCCTGGTAAATGAATTTCATGACCAAATTGGTTACGAGCGTTGTAAGCATAATAACGACAGAAGTCGATAGCTTCGCGAACTTCATCGATGCCGTCTTGAACACTTTTACCACCATCGCGGCTACACAAGGCAATTAATTCGTGCTTATGTGCTTCTAAGGCGTCGGCGACATTATCAAGCAATGCAGAGCGCTGCTGAACTGGCGTAACGTCCCAAGCGATAAAGTTTTCATGGGCGACGCTCAAAGCCTTAAGAGCTTGCTCTTCAGTGGCCTTATGAACCGTACCGACAGTATGGCTGTGGTCGTAAGGACAAATGACTTGCTCTTCGTTGCTGGTAAATTCTTGACCGTCAATGATTGGCTTTGCATGCCATTGGTTATCTAAGAAATGTTTGACCTGGTTCATAAAAGGCTCTATCTCACTATGAATATGTAAATTGGTACCGCTCGAATTTATACGCATTTCACCAAAGTCTTCGTACAGATGTGGTGGTAGCGGAATTCGATCATTGTGCAAGGTTTCGAAGCTTTTCAGCGTCTCACACGGATGTTCGACTAGTTCAGAAATAGCGGTATTTTCATCAACCAATTGATGTACAAAAGAAGTATTGGCACCATTTTCCAGTAGACGCCTTACGAGGTAAGGCAGCAAATCTTTATGATTGCCCACTGGAGCGTAAATTCGACAACTGATATCAGGGTACTGCTTTAGAACAAGATCATAAAGCGATTCGCCCATACCGTGTAAACGTTGGAATTCGAACTCACGATTACCGCCAGCCATATCGAGAATGCTGAACACCGTTTGCGCGTTATGCGTTGCAAACTGCGGGTAGAAGGTGTTTTCTGCTTTTAAAAGATATTTAGCGCAGGCAAGGTAAGAAACGTCAGTACCACACTTACGAGTAAACACTGGGTAGCTTGAGTAACCACCTTGCTGAGACCACTTCACTTCCTGATCCCAGTAAGCGCCTTTCACTAAGCGTAAAGGAATACGGCGACCATGCTTCTTAGAAAGCGCATTTAACCAGCCTAATACTGGCAGTGCACGTTTCGAGTAAGCCTGTACCACCATACCAAAACCTTCCCAACCATCGCAGGCGGCAGAGTCATAAACAGCCTCGAACACGTCTAGAGAGATTTCCAGTCGGTCAGCCTCTTCGGCATCAATAGTAACGGCGACGTCTAGCTGACGAGCTTGCTCAACAAGCTTCTTTACCGTAACCACCATTTCCGTTAAAACACGATCACGTTGACCTTCTTCGTAGCGAGGGTGCAATGCAGAGAGCTTGATCGAAATGCTTGGAGCTTTTACGCCACTTTGGGTTTTGACCGCGCCAATTTCATCAATAGCGTTGCTGTAAGCTTCGAAATAACGCTTAGCATCAGGCATGGTATAAGCCGCTTCACCCAGCATATCGAAAGAGTGTGTGTAACCTTTCTGTACGCTCTTCGAGCCGCGTTTTAGGGCTTCTTTAATGCTACGACCTAATACGAACTGGCGACCCATGATCCGCATCGCTTGGTTCATGGCTTGACGGATAACTGGCTCACCAAACTTGGCGATTAAGCCTCGAACCATGTTATCGGGTTTACCGTCACCATCTTGATCAACGTCTACAATTTTACCGGTTAGCATCAAGCCCCAAGTCGACGCGTTGACTAAATAAGAGTCGCTTTGACCGGTATGCTTTTCCCAGTCTGCGGAAGTCAACTTATCACGAATTAGGTTATTCGCCACACGCGCATCGGGGATACGCAGAAGGGCTTCCGCTAAACACATCAGGATAATACCTTCTTTAGTGCTTAGGCTGTATTGCTGTAAAAAAGCTTCGACGCCATCTTTATTGCGTTGATCTTTTCGAATAGCTGTAACAAGATCAGTCGCTTGGCGAGTGACTTTTTCGATGGTGTCCTTATCAGGTGTGGCTAGCGCCAGCAGTTCATTCAGATAATCTGATTCGTCAACTGCGTAGTTTTGGGTGACCAAACCCTGCCATTCATCCAGTGACAGGTGCTTATAATTATCTGAAAATATATGACTAGCTCTTAACATTCTTATTTATACCTAAAACATAAACCTATAAACCTTAACGCCAGCCTGAGCTTTGACGTTTCTTTCTACTAAATCTAGATAGTACCCAACTCAGGAACATACCAAATAACAACACCAAGGCGCCAGCATAGAATACATCTTTGTGGAAACGATCTTTCTGCAAGGCAGTTTGTTGGCGCAGTGTGTCTGCTTCGTTCTGTAACTCAGAGACTTGTTGCTGCAGGTTATTATTGAGTTGAATAATGTTGTCTTTATCAGCGATATCTTGTGCTAACTCATCAACTTGTTGTTTTAACTGAACATTTTCTTCTAACAACTGTTGGTATTTGGCGCGAATCGTTGGCTGATCGGTTATATAGTCGGTTTGAATCCAACCGGTATCACCGTTAGCAACACGAACTTCGCTACTATCGTTAGCAGTATCGCTTTGTAAGATGGTTATAGGGGTTCCTGCGGCAATTTTACCGGTGACACGGTAACGATTAGTTGGGCCGCTTCTAAGGACAACACCAATATCATCCGAGACATAAAAGTTAGTTGGTTTTTTTTGGCTGTTTGAAGGTGCTTCATCAGCGGCATTAACCAGCTCAACTGATAACGCAGAAGTGAAGAATATTGCCCATAAAGTCAGGATACGTAACATATCAATCCTGGTCAGATTAAACGGTTTAAGTGGGCAAGTATATAGGAGTGTTTCATACCCAAGCAACCTGTAATTTCGCGTTTCAGAGCTTTTGTAACATTCTTAGTGCGAGGCTTGCGGACGTTGCAATGTGGCGTACCTTGCGAGGACGCAAAACGAAGCAATGGGAATGTTACAAAAGCTCCCGAAGGGCAAGCTTAAAAGCATCTAATACTGCGTTAGATGTTATTTGATTTGGGCGCACCAAACCTTCAAACATCTGCCTTGTCTTAAATGCTTTTATTATCTTGCTGAAATCGGAATTTACAGGTTGTTTGGGTATGAGGGGTGGGGAAGAGGTGATCAACTGATGTGACCACCTTTTCTTTAAAGCTTTAGAACTAATCGGTATATCTTAAGGGATTTAAGAGAAAATCGCCTTGAAAATATAGAAGAATATAATCGATAGAATCGCACCAGCAGGTAACGTGACTACCCAAGAAACAAAGATATTTCTTACCACGCCTAAGTTCAGTGCTGCGATACCACGAGCCATACCGACACCTAGAACTGCGCCAACCAAGGTTTGCGTAGTTGAGATAGGAAGGCCTGCGCCACTAGCAATAATAACCGTTGAAGCGGCTGCTAACTCTGCTGCGAAGCCACGGCTTGGTGTTAAGTGCGTGATTTTTTGACCGATTGTAGCCATAACTCGACTACCTAAGACAATCAAACCAATCACGATACCAATCGCACCAACCAGTAGAATACGTGGGTCAACTGAAGCGCTAGCGCCAATTTCGCCACCACTTTGAATCACGCTAACGATTGCTGCCAAAGGACCAATCGCATTAGCCACGTCGTTAGAGCCGTGTGCGAACGCCATGCCACAAGCAGTAACAATCATTAATACCGCGAATACTTTCTCAACGCTGGCGAACTGGTATTCTTTGTTTTCTTTCTTATCGACTTTAATACGACTAATAAACATAGCACCAATACCAGCAATAATGACACCGACGCCTGCTGCTATTAAATAAATATCTAAAGTCGTTAGCTCAATACTTTTGTCTTTAAAGACGTGCTTTAAGCCTTTCATGATGGTAACCAAGGCAATGACAAAACCTGCAAGGAACATGTAAACAGGCACATAGCGCTTAGCTTTTTGGAAAGGATCTTCGGTGTTAAGAATCAGCTTTTGTACGCTGAGCACGATGAGGAAAGCAATCACACCAGCGAGAACAGGAGTAATGACCCAGCTACCTACGATTGAGCCTACTTTGCCCCAGTTAACTGCTTGCGTCGTCACACCGACGGCAGCGAAACCTACGATAGCACCGACGATTGAGTGAGTGGTCGATACTGGCCAACCTAGCTTAGAAGCTATTAACAGCCAAATACCAGCTGCCAACAAGGCCGCCATCATACCGAATACTAATAATTCGGGCTGACCATTGAAGTAGCTGGAGTCGATCATGCCTTTACGAATGGTCTTTGTCACCTCGCCACCAGCAAGATAAGCCCCCGCAAATTCAAAAATCGCAGCAACAATGATCGCCTGCTTAAGAGTCAGTGCTTTAGCGCCAACCGAAGTACCCATTGCATTAGCTACATCGTTCGCACCGATACCGAATGCCATGAGGAAGCCGAATGCTACGGCAATCCAAATCATGGTGTCTGCATTTGCTATTAAAAAATCCAAAAGTTCCCCCTACTGAACTTGGTCTAACTTGAGTCTATCAATTAACGTGCGATAGTCATCTCGAGGCGTGAACCGACGCTTTGAGCGCTGTCAGCAAGATCGCCAATGTATCGAATGACTTTGTACATAAACATGACTGCGACAGGAGGAAGCTCTTCTTCCTGTTCGAAAATCTTGAACAATAGTGCTCTTTGAAGATCGTCAGTATCGTTCTCAATCAAATCTAACTGTTCAATGAGTTCTTCAACTAAAGTAGCTTCGCGACCACGGAACCCGGTTGCTAATAGCTCATCTAGCTCATTAATGGCTTTAAAAGCTTGTTTCGACGCATCGATAGAGCGTTGGATTAGGCCAAGTAGATCAGCATGAACGTTTTCTGGGAATTCCATCTTACGAGCAAACACAACACCAGAAATATCTCGGGCGATATTGGCGATTTTGTCTTGTTTGCTGAGAAGAGAGAGAAGGTCTGTCCGTGCGACTGGTAAGAAAAGTCCTTTTGGAAGGTGCATGCGAAGATCGTGTTTTAGATCGTCGGCATCGTTTTCAAGTTGGCGGATACTGTCTTTGAGCTTTTCTGCTTCTTGCCAGTCTTTCGCTAGAGTCGCCTTGAAAAACGGGATCAACTGCTTGGCACATTCATGTACCTTGCCCATATGATCCTGCATTGGGCGAATCGGTGATGACGCAAACATATCGAGTATTGAATTGGCCATATCTACCCCAAAAAGGTTAATTACAAGTGAAATTTAATGCCACATTATAGTGAAGATGGATAAGGCTGGCTACAACAACCTATGGTGAGGAGGGAGATAAGAAGCACGATCGAAATAAATTGATCAGGATAGACGCTAAATACGGCAGAGACAGCCATAGTGCTTGGGGCTATGGCTGCTTTCAGGCCACAACATATTGAAATCATTAAGGTATGGCGCTGACTCTGCTGTGGATGACAATGAGATGATAATTTACGAGGGAACGAATTTGGGTTTGGCAAGATCGAATTCCCGCTGTAAACTGAGGCAATGAGTTTGCTATTAAGCACAATAAAACATGTCGATTGAAGTAGAATTAAAGCTGTCAGCAAGCGCCGATAAGATTCAACAGGTAAAAGATTGGCTGAAGGAAGCAGGATGCTCTGAGGAGAACTCTGTAGAATTAGAGTGGGAGCAAAAATTCCTTCATAACACCTATTTTGATACCAAAAATCATAGACTTAGAGAAACGGACATCGGTCTGCGCATCCGCAAAGACGGTGAACGTTATATTCAGTCTGTAAAGTCAGCGGGGCGAGTTGTTGGTGGCCTGTATCAGCGCAACGAGTCCGAGCATGATATCCCTAAGAGCGAGCTTCAGCTTGAGTTGGTGGATGAGCCTTACCTAATGATTCTGCTGGAAGAGGCTGAGGAAGAAGACGGCCCATTCACGCCTATCTTTACAACGAATTTCAGCCGAGATGTGGTCACTATCGATTATAACGGCGCACAAGTGGAAGTCGCGTTGGATCAAGGCCAGATCAATTGTGTGGCTGAGGATATGACTGATACTTCGCAGCAGCTGTGCGAAGTTGAGCTAGAGCTGAAAGATGGTGAAGCCAGCGTGCTTTTCGACTTGGGTAAAAAGCTGATTGAGAGGTTTGACTTAGTACTCGATAGCGAAAGCAAAGCGGAGCGCGGTTATCGATTATGTCACTCAGCTCCCGAATATACCAAACACCTCAATTTAGTTAACCTAACCTCAAAGACTTCAGCCGAAGCAGCTTTCGAAAGCGTGGCGCATAAAGGGCTAGGTCACTGGCAATATCACATCAAAAAGATTAAACGTGGTCCCAGTATTGAAGCAGTTTTACAGCTGAACCGTGCGTTGATGTTTATGCAAACCATGTACTCTGTGTTTGCGGCGGTTATACCACGCCACAGCCTGATTCATTTACGCAAGGATTGGCGCGAGATTACGCAGAACTTTTCTAAGCTGTTTACCATCGCTGAAGAAATCAATTGGTTGAATAACAGTAAGCTTTACGGCTTCCACTATAAAGAGCTGGAGTCCTTAGAAGAAGGGTTGGAGAAAGCCTTTCAAAAGGCGCATCAACACTTTGTTGAGTACCTGCTGACGCCATCCTACAATTTGAAATTACTACGTTTCTCACGCTGGCTCTATCTAAAAGAGTGGCGTGAGGCGATTGGCGATAGTAATGCCGATAAGATTCAGAAAAAAGAAATTTATCCTTACGCCACCAAACAGCTGCAACACTTGTTACGTGATATGCGACGCCATTTGTCGGAAAAAGTCACTCTCAATAAGCAAGATTACATTGAATATCTGCCCAAAATGAGCCGAACGCTTGATATTGGTTTGTTCTTTGGGTGTTTGTTCGATGATCGTGCACGTCGCGAATACCGACGTGGCTGGGCGGATATCGTGGCTAATATCCAGCTGTTGCAACAGCTAGTGTACCTTGAAAAGGCGCTTGAAGCCGAAGGCGTCAATGATCCGTTGCTAGATGATACGGAAACTGAAACCTTGGTGGTGTTAAAAGGTATGCGTGAAGAAGCGCTAGCGCGTAATCCGTACTGGAATTAGGGGGAGGGATGTTTTGGAAGAGGAGGGATAAAAACGAAGTGTCATTAATTCCAGTTTTACCAAAGAATTATAGGGCTATTGCATTAGAAGCAATTGACAAAGCATATGCCCCAAGAGTCTTTTTCAATAAAAAAGAGATTCATGACTTCTCTGAGGCTGGCTTTTTAACACAGAAAGAGATTCGCAACTGTATCGACTTTGAAATAAGAGATGGAGGTATACCCATCTTAGGGTTTCATGACCACCCTTCTCAAATGTGGATCTCTGAAAGTTACAAGAATTTCGCTATAGCATGCGAGGAATCCGGGTGGTTAAAAGTAGAAGGGCAAGCTAGTTAAGGGTTAATATTATTTAATTAACTCGGCCACTTTTTTCTGTGTAACATTGATAATAGGTGGAATCGGGCAGTCTAAGCACTCTGCGATTGCACGTAATAATTCAATTTCTTGATGCTTGACGACGCCATCCTGCTCAATCGCTTCCTCAAGACCATTTAGCAGCGGTTTTTTCAGCATTGGAGAAAGTCTTCGTAATTTGCTGAGCGCTTGATGAAAGGCTTCGGCATCAAATTTTTCATCCAGTAGTTTCACTTGGTTAGCGCTGAAACCGTCGAAAACTTGTTGGAACACGTCTTCTTTGGTCTCTTGAGTTTGGCCGCTGGCATGGATCACCGCTGATAATAGTAGCTGTAACTCATGTTCGACCTTACTAAAACGCGTAATCGACTTTTGGCTTTGTTGGCCAGAGCCCACTAGATTTTTATGAATCAAACAATACAGCACATACTCAAAGCGACTGACATGACTGTCCTGATGAATTAGTTTCCGCAGTAAGCCAAAGAACTGTTGGCGCTCAGCTTTGGACAAGCGACGCAAGCTGGGCATCGCTAGATCGAGAATCGCCAAACGTAGCTGACGTTGATCTTTAGTAATATGGCTTGCAAGCTCTAAAATTCGCTCGCTACTTTCGGCGCCATAAACGGCTTCGATAGCTTTTAACGAAGACTCATCAACTTGGCCGTGGTCGCTTAACAGTAGTGCAAAGACCAAGTGCATCGCATGGCTACTGGAATGATGACCATGGGCAGCGTCGGTGATAATAGCTGGCAAAGCCATCAGTAATTCGCCCGCCGCGTGCATGTGCATGGTGGTGGGTTTGCCGACAGTATCGGCCAAGCCGCCAATATCAAAACCTTTGTCTTCCGCTCCGGCTTTGGCTTTTTCTTGGTGGCGTTCCATCTCTCGGATTTTTTGCTCCGCTTTACGCTCAGCTTCCTGATCCTTTTGATCTTTAAACTGTCGCCACCTTGGCATGATCGCCGATAAGCGCTTCTCAATCGGTGGATGCGTGGCCAAACTGTTGAAGCTAAGCTTGATAGGCTCAGCAATGCACATGTGGCTGGTTTCTTCAGCATGTGAGTTGTTAAGCAGGGAGCTTTGACGCTGAATTTTAATGAAGGCGCCTGCCAGCCCCTCGTTATCACGGGCATACTGAATCGCGGAGGCGTCAGCTAAAAACTCGCGTTGGCGCGAAATCGCCGCTTTAATCAAGCGACCAAAAAAGAGACCGATAGAGCCGATGGCATATACTGATAAACCAATCAGAAGTACGGCGACCACTGCGCCACCGCTTTCTTTGCTACTACGAGTCGTGCCGCCGTAACGGAAAGCACGCATCATAAAGTAACCCGCTTGGCCTAAAATCAGGATGCCGGCTAAAATGCTTATTAAACGGACATTGATTTTCATGTCCGCATTGAAGATATGACTGAATTCGTGAGCGACAACACCTTGTAGTTCTTGTCGAGTCAGCTGCTCTAAGGCTCCTCGCGTAACCACCATGACGGTATCAGCACTTTCAATACCCGCCACAAAGGCGTTAATGGCGTCTTCTTGATCCATTACATAAACCGTCGGCACAGAAGTACCAGAAGCAATCGACATTTCCTCAACGACGTTTAATAAGCGTCGTTCAAGAAGATCGTTGGTATCTGGAAGGATTTCACGGCCATTCACCATGCGTGCAACCGCTTTGCCGCCATCGGCTAAAGAAATCCAGCGATAAAGGCTACCGAGAATAATTAAGGCTATCGAACCGAAAGTAATGTAGTAGAACCAACTTTCTTTAAACCACTGAGAAAGTGGTATGCCTTGTCCTTCGTTATTGGTGGTGAAGCCACTGACGTTAAATAAACCCCAAAGGGCAAAGTTTAACGCAACAACGATAAGTATTACGGCGCAAAGAAAATAAAAGATCAGCAGCTTGGTTTTACGCCGAGCTGCTGCTTGATGCTCAAAGAAATCCATACAGTGTCAGTATCTTAGTCGAATGATACCTTAACGGCTTCGCGAACTTGTTCATCTTCAATTTCGAACAGTTCTGCTTCTTTAAAGCCAAATGGGTTTGCGATGAAGTTGTTAGGTACTTGCTCACGATAAGTGTTGTATTCCATCACTGAGTCATTATAAGCCTGGCGAGCGAAAGCAATTTTGTTCTCGGTAGTACTCAGCTCTTCCATCAGCTGTTCCATCGTTTGGTTCGCTTTAAGGTCAGGGTAAGCTTCTGATAATGCGAATAAGCGACCCAACGCGCCAGTTAATTGGCCTTCGGCCTGATTCAAGTGCTTAATAGCATCAGGATCATCTGGGTTAGCGGCGGCAGCCTGGTTAGCAGAAACAGCGCCATTACGAGCACTTATCACCGCTTCAAGGGTTTCTTTTTCGTGCTTCATGTAGCCTTTAGCCGTTTCAACCAAGTTAGGAATAAGGTCGTAACGACGGTTTAATTGTACGTCGATTTGCGCAAAAGCGTTTTTGAAGCGATTTCGTAACGTAACGAGTTTGTTATAAATGGTAATGAAAAACAGCACTAAAGCTGCGATCACCGCCAACGTGATTATTGTACCCATTGTGAGAGACTCCTTTTTAAATTAGCTCTTTAATCCTAGCAATGAAACTCAATTTTAACTACTTATAGTTTGTAAACAACTGTAAGCTTATGATTATCAACA
>CATNCP010000009.1 GCA_950096615.1 uncultured Kangiella sp.
AATTCCCAAAAACACATTATCCCAGTTTGCTATCACACCTCGTTAGCACCGGACTTGGAGCAAGTTGCCAAACATAACGGGCTTACTGTTGAAGAAGTTATTGAAGTTCACACCGGTGGGGAGTACCCCGTTTACATGCTCGGTTTCTTACCCGGCTTTTTGTACCTAGGTGGGCTCGATACAAGAATTCATTGCGCCCGTAGAGATGACCCCAGACCGAAAATAGAAGCGGGGGCTGTCGGAATCGGAGGTGACCAAACTGGTATTTACCCTATTGATAGCCCAGGCGGCTGGAATATTATTGGTAAAACACCCATGCCATTGCTAGACATAACTCGAAAGAGTCACCCCGCTGTCGCTAAGCCCTTAGACACGATTCAGTTTAAAGCCATTAGCCTTGAGGAGTTTCAGCAATATGAGCATTAAAATACTTAAGGCAGGCTTACAAACCACGATTCAAGATCTAGGTCGTCAGAAATATCGGGAGTTCGGTATTGCAGGCAATGGTGCGCTAGATGAATACAGTCATCAAATTGCAAATTGGTTAGTGGGCAATCCTAAACACAGTCCAACCATAGAAGTCACGCAAATGGGGCCGACTCTTCAGTTTGAACAAGAAGTTTCTATAGCCATCGCTGGCGCTGAGTTTGAATTACTTATAAATGATCATCAGGCGACTATGAATGAAACACTTCACATGCAACAAGGGGATGTTTTACAGTTTGGTCGACTCAAGTCAGGCGCCAGAGCATATATTGCTCTTTCTGGTGATATCAAAATAGAGTCAATCATGGATAGTGCCTCGACAAATTTAATGGCGGCATTTGGTGGGCATCAAGGCCGAGCACTGCAAGATGGTGATGTCTTAGACATAGAGCCAAGACAGTTTGAAGAAACCCGTTCGACTCCTGTCGAGCTGATGAAAGAGCTTCACCATAATTTACTGCAACAACACATGGTAGTGAGATTTACTGAAGGAAGGGAGTTTGCTCAACTATCTAAGCCAAGCCAAAAAGCTCTCCATGAGAACAATTTTTCAGTTAGCAGTTACAGCAATCGAATGGCTTTAAAACTGGATGGCGAAGCGTTAAACCTGGCTGAAGAAATATCCATGACAACTGTGCCAATTGTCTCAGGAACGATCCAGCTTCCTCACGGTGGCAGTCCGATAATAACATTAGCTGATGGACAAACCGCAGGCGGCTACCCAAGAATTGGACAAGTTATCACCGCTGATCTGAGTTTGCTGGCCCAGCTGAAAGCAGGAGATACTATATCTTTCTACCCGGTAACTACTGAAAATGCGTTGAGTACTCTGAAAAAGAAGAACCGCTATATCGCGTCCATGCTAAGCGAAAGTTAGGTTAGTTATTATCATGCAGAAAAATATCGATTTGCCCGCTATCGGTATCTAAGTTGAAAATTGTATGCATATTAGCGATAGAGCTTTGTTTGGAGTTTATCAGCTTTTCAATGACTGTCATCCCAGCTCCCATCAAGTGCCCTTGAGATGATCCGCTATAAGGAGAAATGCTGAGTTTGCATACAGTTGTTTTGCAAATCATATCTTTAATCTGAATGTCAGAGCTTAAACCGTTTTCAACAAACATCTGATCCAGTTTGTTCTTGGTATCATTTGACCACGCATGATCCACAGCTTCATTATCAAACAGTGCCATAATATTTTCTGACTTCTCTATCATTTCTCTAGAAGCTTCGGAGTCAGTGCTAGTAGAGAACTTAATGTCTGATACTTTAGTACTGTTGAGCTTTTGTTCCAACTCTACTATTTTTGCTTTTAATTGACGGTTTTCTTCACGTGACTGAGAAGCAACATCCTCGATAAACTCTTCTTTCAATATTACCTTAGAAGTAGTCTTCTCCTTTATTGCTTCTACTTTAGCATCAGCACTATTATTAAAAGACTCAAATGCCTCCTTCGGTAACGGCTCTAATGACTCACTCTTTAGTGTTTTTATTAAGAAATATGCATTGAAACCTAATGACGCAACCAACAAAACCCATACAATCTTATGTTTCATTCCCTTTCCTTTTTTGCGCTTTCAAATATTAATTATTGTCTCTGTCTTACCGCTTCAAACAGTGTAACACCGGTTGCCACCGAAACGTTCAAACTTGATACTTCGCCAGCCATCGGAATCTTAATCAAGAAGTCGCAATTCTCTTGAGTCAGTCGACGCATACCATCTCCTTCCGCTCCCATGACAATAGCCAAGCCACCTTTTAAATTAGCTTGATACATGTCTTGTTCAGCATCACCAGTAGTACCAGCAATCCACACATCTCTTTCTTGAAGCTGCTTCATGGTGCGCACAAGATTAGTTACAGGAATAAAAGGTACTGACTCAGCTGCCCCACAAGCCACTTTTCGTACAACATCGGTGATGCTAGCAGCGTTATCTTTCGGCGCTATCACCATATGCACCCCAGCCGCATCGGCGCTACGCAAACAAGCACCTAAATTATGCGGGTCAGTAACGCCATCTAAAATCAAAATAAAAGGCGCCTCATCCAACGCATCTAACATTTCGGGGATATGCTTTTCATGATACTGCTTTTCTTTGAGTTGATTGCATTGCGCAATGACACCCTGGTGTCGCTGTTGCGTCATTTCATCAAGCTCTTCGCGATCCTTTTGCACTACTGGTATATCGCTTGCCTGCGCTAACTTCACTAACTTATGAGCACGCTGATCATGGCGATTTCTTTGTACGTACAGACATTGCACGCTACTACTGTTTCGCTTTAATAGAACTTCAACGGCATGAACGCCATACACTAATTCAGACATATAAACCTTTCAATAATTTGTTAACTAACGGCGATTTTTCTTGCCACCTTTACCACGTTTTTTCTTTGAGTTCTTAGCGCCTTTTTTATAGCCGCCCTTGTCGCCATCTTTAGCTTTACCATCTTTCTTGGATAAAGATCCGGAGCGCTTAGCTTTGCCATATAACTTTCTTCGTTCAGAGCCTTTAACTTCTTCACGTTTTACTTTTTCGCGCTCAAGAAGCTCAAAATCAATATTTCGTTGCTCAAGGTCAACCTTGCCCACCTTAATTTTAACTCGGTCACCGACTCTAAAGCTTTGACCTTTTCGCTCTCCAATTAAACGCATTTTAGCCGCGTCAAAGTGGTAATAGTCATCACCCAACTCGCTGATGTGAATCAGCCCTTCTACGAAAAGCTCATCCAGCGCAACAAATATTCCGAAACTGGTGACGGTCGCTACTGTTCCCCAATACTCATCACCAACACGCGTCAGCATATACTCGCACTTTAACCAGTCCACCACATCTCGAGTAGCTAGATCTGCGCGACGTTCAGTCATTGAACAGTGCTCGGTATAATTGACTAACTCTTGGTCTGTATATTTCTGCCCACTTTCTGCACCAGCTACTTTATGTGTTTGAAGAAGGGCTTTAATAACACGGTGCACTAATAAGTCAGGATAACGCCTGATTGGTGACGTAAAGTGTGTGTATGAATCAAAAGCAAGTCCGAAGTGACCTTCATTTTGCGGGCTGTATACCGCTTGCATCATCGAGCGCAGCATCATGGTTTGTATTAACTCATAATCTGGACGCTCTTTAATGGAATCATGAAGCTCACGATAGTTCTTAGGCTCTGGCTTATCACCACCGAACAGGAAAATGCCTAACTCCCCAAGGAATGCTCTAAACTTTTCTAAACGCTCGTCGGATGGCCCTTCATGCACCCGGTAAACACCCGGAAAGTCACTTTGCTCAATAAACTCTGCAGCAGCCACATTGGCACAAATCATACATTCTTCGATGATTTTATGCGCATCGTTTCGAGTGCGGCCGACAATATCTTTGATTTTGCGGTTTTCATCAAACACAATTTGAGTTTCGGTAGTCTCAAACTCAATCGCACCACGACCTGATTTCAGTGCCAAGCGAGCTTTGAATAACTCATACAGCTCTTCTAATTCAGGAACTCGATCAGAGAATTCGGAACGAAGCTCTTCATCACCACTTAATATGCTCCATACTTTTTCGTAAGTAAATCGAGCATGTGAATGCATCACTGCCGGGTAGAATTGCGAATCGATAACATGACCCTTAGCGTCCACATCCATCTCAGCAACCATACACAAACGGTCAACGTCAGGGTTTAACGAACATAAACCGTTAGATAGCAACTCTGGCAACATCGGTACAACAAACTCAGGAAAGTAAACCGAGTTTCCGCGCTCAATAGCCTCTTTATCCAACGCACTTCCTGGGCGTACATAGTGACTGACATCCGCGATAGCGACCCATAACTTCCAGCCACCATTTGTTTGCTTTTCGCAATATACCGCATCATCAAAGTCTCTGGCGTCAGCGCCATCAATAGTAACCAAAGGAAGCTTACGTAAATCCACACGTCCTTCCCAGTCGCTATCACTCACCTCAACCGGCAACTCAGTCACTTCCGAATTAACCTCGGAAGGCCACTCATGAGGAATTTGATGGTTCCGTATCGCAATTTCAATTTCCATCCCCGCCGATAAATGGTCACCTAATACCTCAGTGATAATTCCGCGAGCATGTTTGTTTTTCTTGGGACGTTGGACAATCTCAGCAACGACTACCTGCCCAACTTTAGCACCTAAGGTGTCATCTTCTGAAATAATGAGATCGTGCAAAATTCGAGGGTCTTCTGACGATACGAAAACAAGGCCACTCTCTTCGAAAAGGCGTCCCACCACATGATGGGTGGAGCCATCTAAAATCTCAACAATGGCGCCTTCGGTGCGACCTTTCCGGTCAATTTTCTTCACTCGAGCAAGCACTTTATCGCCATGAAAAACGCTATGCATTTCTCTTGGCGACAGATACCAATCATCACCGCCTTGCTCTAAGGCTAAATACCCATATCCATCACGGTGAGCGAGAACTTTGCCTCGAACCAAATCGGTGGAGTCGACAAGACAATACTTTCCCTTACGGTTACAGATTAACTGTCCGTCACGTTCCATAGCATTTAACCGCTTGTGTAAGGCGCGCTTCGATTCTGACTCTTCAATATTGGACTTTTTGGCAATAGTTTCGAAAGATACAGGCTCTCCCGCCTCTTCCAAAACTTGTAAAATAAATTGGCGACTGACAATCGGGTTGTCATATCGTTTTGCTTCTAGCTCTGCTTGTGGATCTTGATGGGTCTTTTTTGACATATATTCATCCTAATTTTTTGTTATTGTATCTATTATCCCTCCCACTAACCAAGTCTAATTCCATTTTAACTGTCGAATTGGCAAAAAAGCGACCATTTGGCCGCTTTTTCATCTTGTTACTGCTACAGGCGCTACTCACCCTTCTTTGACTCTTTAATGTAATAGCGGGCTTTTTCTGCATTTTCAACACAGGCATCGTAACTTTCAAAGGTCTGGTTAGTTTTAGCCGCCGTTAGTAAACTGGCCGCTTTGGTGTAATTCACCGTTCCTGCAAAACCTTCACTTTTCGCGAAGCTCAACTCTTCATATGCTGTATCAATGGTTTGACGGCATTGTTCTGCACTGTAACCTTTTCTTGCCCCAGCACACGAGGCTAGTAATAACGCCATCAAGCTGATAGTTAGTAACATCATAAAATGCTTCATTGTGAACCTCCAATCTGTATTTATTGCTCAATAGTCTACCTTAAGCTATTTGATATTTAACAAAATATCTCTCAACTATTACATCGAACTCTTACATCGAATAGGGTAACGCGATATGATTAATATACCCTTAACATTGGCTTTTGAGACACGTTTTGAACCTAAGTCTTCCAAAATTTAACAATTCAAGCGTTTTAGTCATTGGCGATATCATGCTGGATCGCTATTGGTATGGCGATACTGGGCGAATCTCTCCAGAAGCACCCGTCCCTGTGGTTAACGTCAACAATACTGAAGATCGTGCCGGTGGCGCAGGAAACGTCGCGCTCAATATCGCCGTGCTGGGATGCGAGGTTACGTTATGTGGTATTACCGGTGATGACGAAGCGGCGCAAAGTCTGGAAGAGATCCTCCAGCACCAACAAGTAACTTGTGACTTCGAAAAGCGCGCTAATCAACAGACAATTACTAAATTAAGGCTAATGAGCCGTAGTCAGCAATTGCTTCGAGCAGATTTTGAGAAAGATTTCTCACTGACCAACGGTCTAGATATCGAACGATTAACTCAACTGATAGAGCAACATGACGTCGTCGTGTTGTCTGATTATGGCAAAGGCACCCTTGCTGATCCTCAGCCAATTATTCAAGCTGCGCTTATTGCTAACAAGCCAGTTATCGTAGATCCCAAAGGCTCTGACTTTACCAAATATCGCCAAGCAACATTAATTACTCCTAACCAGTCAGAATTTGAAGCTATCGCTGGGAAGCCTGAATCAGAAGAAGCTTTCTTGCAGCTGGGTAAGAAAACTCGAAAAGAACTTAGCATTGATAGCTTATTGGTTACTCGAAGCGAAAAAGGCATGGCGCTATTTAGTGCTAATCAGGAACCCTACTTACAACCGACCCAAGCTCGTGAAGTTTTCGACGTTACAGGCGCAGGGGATACCGTTGTCGCCACTTTAGCTGGCTCTATGGCAGCGGGCGGGTCAATGAAAGAAGCGGTACAAATTGCAAACTTGGCCGCAGGTGTCGTCGTCGGCAAGCTTGGAACGGCTACCGTAACGACTCAAGAGTTAAGCTATGCCATGTTACAGCAACAACCATTACAACAAGGCGTCACTAGCGAGCTGGAGCTAGAAGAACTTATCAAGCAGGCTAAAGCTTCTGGCGAGAAAATCGTTATGACCAATGGTTGCTTTGATATTTTACACTCGGGTCACGTCACCTATCTCAAACAAGCAGCAAAACTCGGCGACAGACTTATTGTTGCGGTAAATAGTGACGAGTCTGTTAAACGATTGAAGGGTAATAGCCGCCCCATCAACCCAAGTAATCAGCGCATGACCGTATTGGCCGAATTGTCCAGTGTCGATTGGGTTGTAGAGTTTACTGAGGACACCCCAAAAAGGCTCATAGAAGCTCTCAACCCAGATGTTTTGGTCAAGGGCGGAGATTACAAGGTTGAAGACATTGCGGGCTCAGATAGCGTCTTAGCAAACGGTGGCGAAGTCATTATTTTAGACTTTGTAGATGGCGTTTCGACCACTAAAATTATAGAAGCCGCGAAGAACAAATAAACCATTTAGTCGATAGATAAATGTCATGGTGACTGTGTCACCATGACTCTTCTTACAAGACCTATCATAAAATAGAAAGCCTAAGTCAAACCTTCCAATCGCTCCGAGATTTCATGCAGCATCAAGTTTCCACAAGCCCCAGGCGACACTCTATCTTTAATTGACTCAATTGCTTGACGATTTTCCAGCTCTTGATAATTGTTTTTGATATGACGATAAGCATCTCTGAATGGCATACCCTCTTCAATCACCAACTCAACAGCTTTATCCGTAGCAAACATGCTTGGATCAATCGCTTGCTCACATTTCTCGATATTAATGGTCAAAGACTTGAGCAAGTCTGGCACTAAATCCAAACATTGAAGCGACGCAGACACTCCTTTTAATAAAGCCCCTTTTGTATTCTGTAAATCACGTTGATAACCGCTGGGTAAGGATAGTAATGACTCCAGTTCATTGTAAGCGCCCACCAATGTCGAGTAAGACGCCCGCATGAGTTCCACAGCATCAGGGTTATGTTTATTTGGCATGATAGAAGAGCCGGTACTAAAATCATCACCAACTTCAACGAAGCCATACTCAGCTGTCGAAAAAAGACTCAAATCCCAAGCCATACGACGAATATCTAGCAGTGCATTTTTGAAACTACCCAGTACCTGAAGCTCTATTTTTCCTCGACTGTTTTGCGCGTACATCGGATTGATCTGCTTTCGATTAAAGCCTAGGGCTTGAGTAGTGTAATCTCTATCAAGCTCAAGGTTTACGCCATAACCAGCCGCTGTTCCTAAAGGGTTACTATTCACTAAGTGATAAGTATTATTAGCATCCGAAGCATTATCACAAAACGATTCTGCGAATGAGGCAAACCACATTCCCCAGCTCGAGACAACGGCTCTTTGTAAATGCGTATACCCAGGAAGCACATCATACTCATGCTGCTTAGCTAGGGTTAAACAGGTGTCAGCAACAGCCAGACATTGCCTCTTTAATTGATTTAGTGCATCACGACAGTAGAGCCTTGTTGCTACCGAAACTTGATCATTTCGACTTCTTCCGGTATGAATTTTCTTGCCCGTTTCACCGAGTTTTTCTGTTAAATACCACTCTATTGCCGAGTGTCCATCCTCAAAACGCTGATCTAGCTCAAACTCACCCTTAACAAAAAGCTCAGATAGCTCTAGTAATGCTTCAGTGATTTGCTGAAGCTCAACTGACCGAATAACTTTTATCCTTTCTAAGCCCTCAGCATGAGCTTGACTGGCCTTGATATCATAAATAAACAATTGACGGTCCAGAAGAACATCTCCTCCCGACATAAAGCTACTAATTTTGTCCTGTAACTCTGATTGTTTAGCGTTATTTTTTTTACTCCAAAGGGGCTGTGCCATAAGGTTACCTGCCTTGCTTTAAACCCTCAAGCTGAGGCAGCTCGAAGGCAATGTTAATATTCTGAACAGCTTGTGACGCTGCTCCTTTCAATAAATTATCGAGTGCACAACTAACTGCTAGATGCTGACCATCGGGAGATAGCTCAAAGCCGCCAATTATCACGTCAAAAGTATTTGAAACTTGTCTGATTTGAGGCGGCGGTTCCTGTACTTTAATCAGGGTGCTTTTCTGATAAAAATCTTCATAGCATGATTTAATGTCAGTCAGGGACAAGGGCCGCTTCAACGGTATATGCGAGGTTAAAGTTATGCCTCTAAAATACTCAGCCACGTGCGGCGAAAACTTTATGTCCATCGACAAATGATGCGACACTTCTTTTTCATGCAAGTGATTAGCCAAGCTATATGGCATCACGTTATTGTTAAGTAACTCGGTATTATTTTTGTCTGAAGGTGTAGTTCCAGCACCGCTATAGCCCGAAATACCAAAGCAACTTACTCGCCCCTGCACTAAATGTTTTACTGGTGCAATACTCAGTTGCATCGCTGTAGCATAACAACCAGGATTACTGATTCGAGTCATAGTTTGCGGTTGGTAAACCTCCGGCAAGCTATAAGACCATCCTTCCTTAAAACGATAATCAGCACTTAAATCGATAATGGTGGTATCGCCTCGTTTTTGTTCTAGGGATTCAACAAATTGAGAAGCCAAGCCATTAGGCAGCGAAAGAATAACGAGATCTGCCGAAAGCTCTGCCACATCTTCTGGTGTTAAGTTACCGTACGTCAGTTTACTCTTGGTGTACTGTTGTACAGTTTTTCCCTCAAGCTCCCTTGAGCTAGCGGCAATAAGTTCTATCGAGGCATGCTGAGACAAGATACTTATTAACTCAGAGCCAACATACCCTCTAGCACCAACCAGCACCGTTTTAATAGTCATGATGTTGGCTCCTTCTGCTCAACGGTTTTTACTTTTGACGTTGCGAAATCAATACATTGCTGTATTTCACCAAAGTCCGTCATGCCAACCCAATAAACATTCCAATCGTCACATCTCATAAAACCGTCGGAAACACTGGCATAGAATTTATTCACAGGGTTATTGAGACTCGCCCTCCAAAATATCTTTTTATGCTTCCAAGTTACTTTCTCCCACAGTGCACGTCCTATTCCCTCACCTTTAGCGTCATCACTCACCACAAACTTATCCAAGTACGGAATGCTTTTCGTTTCTAACAGAATAATTGCAGCTCGATAACATTCCGTGACATAAACGTTGTATAAATTCGTACTGGTAAAGTAATTAGCATCAAGACTCTTGTTGAAAGAAGATTCAATTAATTTTTTAAGACGGATTTGATCAATCTCGTTCCATGAATCAAATACTAGAGCTCTCTCTCCCATATTGACTAAGGTGCCCGATCCTTTATCGGTAAACAGCTCCTTGGCTAGTAATTCTGGCTTTGTTATCGACACTGACGTTGCCGATGGCATGGCCTCAAGAATATCTTTCACTTTTTCGAGCTTAAGCTTCATTCCAGAGTGAACCCAAGGTTGTTCTATTAAGTATTTATAGTTGTTCACAATGCTGATATTCGAAATGATCTTCCCATCTTGATCTAATACCCCACCCGTTTCGGTTAAGAAAATAATTTTATAAGGCTGCACCGCCTTCGCCAGACTAAAGGTGGCAGAGTCCGCATTCACATTAACAATCTGGCCTTCCTGAGTTTCACCCAGCGGACTGACTACTGGTACGCGACCTTTCTTGACCGTTTTTAATAACTGCTCTATTTCTACAGACGAAATGGTTCCTACTAACCCCAGAGTATCTTGATGTTGAAGCTCACACTCAAATACACCTGAGTAAAAAGACGTCGCGTCCACGCCGACTTCTTTTAATTGAGACGTTAAATTATGATTTTCATCAATAAATACTTCACGCGCCGCTTTAAGTACTTCGGGACTGGTGACTCTTTGTCCATCGACAAATTCTGCTTTGATATTTTTATCATCCAAGTGCGCAGTTAGTTGAGGGCCTGCACCATGAACAATTATAGGCGTCAGCCCCACCTGTTTTAGGAAAGATAGCGATGCTATAAGATTCTCCATTTCCTCTTTCAGAATTTTTCCACCGACTTTGATCACGGCAAACTTCAAACCTTCATCCGAAGAGAAACGTTTAAGGTATTTCCGAATCTGGGTTTCACTATCCATAACGGTGAGTAGTTTATAAACAGTATCTTTCACTGAGTTAGTCATGGCTTAGAATCCTCCAGTACTCTGCTAAGACGCTTTCTAAGTCCTTAACATCAACCCACTCATTTGCCGTATGCGCTTGCTCGATTGATCCGGGACCATAGACAATGGACGGATAATCAGCCTCAGAAAATAATGCGGCTTCCGTCCAGAAGTTTACAGGGGGCGCAACGGTTAGCCCCAAATCCTGCGCTAAGACTCGGTTCTGCTGGTAGTTGTTATCCGCAGGAAGTGATGGCGCTTTAAAGCCGATGGATAATTGCTCACTGTTTAACCCTGTGGCGCGGACTAATTCATCGAATGTCGCAGTTACTGAATGTCCCGGTAAAGGTCTGAGTCCAAACTTGATGTTAGTCAAAGGAGCAATAATATTCGGCTTAATCCCTCCCTCAACCTTACCGACGTTAAAACAGGTCCCTTTTAATGACTCAAAGTTGTCTTCAAGTTTTTTATCAGCCCAACCAATAGCCTTAGTGATCCACTTTGCAGCTTGATGATTGCTGTTATCGGCCAAAGCTCTAGGTTCTGAGCTGTGACCACTTTCGGCCTCAAATTGCACGCTTGCGGTAATAATACCTCGATGAGCTAACACCGCTTTTGCTTGAGTCGGTTCTGCGACGATGACACCTTTATAAGAGTGCTTATCTTTTAGAAAAGATCTGACACACAAGCTACTACCGTGTTCTTCGTCTGATGAAAAAAGTACCGCATAATCATCAACTCCAACTTCGATGCAGGCCAACATACAAGCTGCGGCACCTTTAATATCACAAGCCCCCAACCCAATAAACTTGTTATCCTTTTCAACTAAATCAAACGGATCAGTAACCCACCCGTCGGTTACAGGAACCGTATCAATGTGATAGTTAAATAAGTATTCTGGGTTACCCTTGGTCGCTAAAACATTAACTGAGCCGTTACCATAATCGACAATATCAATATTGGCTCCTAGCAAGTTAGCTTCCAAATATTGGATAATCCCTGACTCTATAATCTTTCTAGGCGGGTTTGTGGTATCAAAACTAATTAAAGCTTTTAAATGTTTCTTAACCTGCCCAATACAGGGAGACTTCTTTGAGATTTGTGGTGTGTTTGTTAGAACCATCACCAACCTCCATTACCTTGCTGAACACTAGACCAAGTAGCTGTACTTTGACCAAAGAGCTTGATAAACCCAGTCGCTTCTTCAATACCCCAATTAGCTTTCTGAGCATACTCAACATCTTGATCAACAATCATATTTGGACTATCAACAGCCACCGCCTCAATATGTCCTGCTGATACTTTTAACGTCACTTTACCCGTAACGTTTTGCTGCGATGATTTTAGAAACTGCTGAACATTGGTGGTTAATGGGTCGAAGTAAAATCCTTGATAGACTAAATCAATCCACTTCCTAGCAAGACTTGGTTTAAAGTGGTTTTGTTGCTGAGTCATCACCACCTCCTCTAGAGCTTTATGTGCTGTGAGTAAGCCCAACAACGCGGGAGCTTCAAATACTATTCTCCCTTTTAGTCCAATAATCGTATCCCCTGTATAGATCCCACGACCGATCCCCTGACCTCCCAGTGTTTGATTTAACTGTTGCATTGCCTCTACGCCATTGACGTTTTCTCCACTCAGTGTCTTCAATTCACCAGCGACAAACTCAAAAGTTATATGACTCGTTTCTTGTTGAACCTCTTCCGGATTCTTGGTCAGAATATAGGTATTACTCTCAGGTTCTTGCCACTTATCGATTGCCCCACCGGATATGGTGACCCCCAATAAATTTTCGTTCACACTGTAACTCTTGTGCACAGCTGACACCTGATGCCCTTTTTGACTCAAGTAATCAATTTCATATTGCCTAACATCACTGACACTTTTTTGAATATCACGAATCGGTGACAAAATCGTTAGATTGCTTAAAGCCTTAATCGACAAGTCGAAACGAACCTGGTCATTACCCATACCAGTACAACCATGTGCTACCAATGTTGTATTTAATTGTTTACACAGCTGTACCGCTTCTTTAGCAATGAGATAACGATCTGCACACAACACTGGATATTGGTCTTGATACAAAGCACCACCCCATACGAGCGGCTTTACAATGGTATCCCACAGCTCTTGCTGCCCATCCACCGTCCAGTGCTTTGCTGCACCCAGCTTCATAGCCGTGCCTTCAATCTCATCAATGGTCTTTGTGCTCACTCCGCCCGTGTTAACGAATAAGGTATGCACTTCAAACCCTTGGTCAATTAAATATGGCACACAAAAGCTTGTATCCAAGCCGCCTGAAAATGCTAACACTACTTTTTCTTTGCTCACTGTATTCACCTTAAGAATGATTAATTAATGTATTCATGATCGATTTCTGTACATGTAGGCGATTTTCCGCTTCTTGAATCGCAATACAGTTTTCTGAATCGACAACACCGTCCGTCGCTTTAACATTCCTTCTCATTGGTAAGCAGTGACTAAACAAGGCGTTGTTAGTTTTCGCCATCTTTGCTTCATCAACCATGAAGTGCTTGTACTGATCGCGGATAGGCTTTTCACTTTCCCACTGACCAAAATATGTCAACGCACCCCAGCTTTTGGCATACACCACATCTGCGCCTTCATAAGCGCTATCAATATCATGCGATACCGTCAGTTGATTGCCATGTTGTGCGCTGTAAGTTTGACCAAGATCCATGTAATGCTGGTCTAGCAAATAATCCTCATTAGGACATAACAAAGTGACGTCCATACCAAACTTTGTGGCGATCATGAGGGAAGAGTTAGCCACTGCTGTATTGAGTGGCTTGGGGTGATAAGTCCAAGTCAGCACATATTTCTTACCGTTTAAATCGCCAAGATTTTCTTGCAGAGCCATGATGTGGGCTAACTCTTGGCACGGGTGGGTAATGGTTTCCATATTAATAACAGGAACTGTCGAAAACTGCGCAAGACTTTTAATTAGCTTGTCCTGACGCTCCTCATGCCAGTTCTGGAACTTTGGAAATGCTCTAACAGCGATAATGTCACAGTAAGCTGATAACACCTGCGCTACTTCCTGTATATGTTCTTCCGCCTCACCATCCATAATGGAGCCAAGCTCAAACTCAATCGGCCAGGCATCTTTCCCAGGCTGCAGAACGACGGCCTGACCGCCCAGTTGATGAACGCCCAACTCGAAGCTAGTACGAGTCCGAAGCGACGGATTGAAAAAGAGTAGTGCTACGGACTTATTTTTTAGCAAAGGCTGAAACTTCTCTTTCTTCAGATCTTTGGCAAAGTCGATCATCTGCTGCAAATCATTTTGCGGCCAATGCTCAGTGGTCAAAAAATGTTTCATGGCAATTCCTGCTCGTCTTGCCATCGGGAGGGAGTTTTTAGAGGTGCATAAAAAAACCCAGCCGATGGCTGGGTTTTAAATTCTGTTGTTTTAAACGATTATTTAGACAACAAGGTGCTACTCCCAGCCGGATTAATACGGCTGCGACGTCGCTGTTGTACTGTAGTAGCTTCTGCTACATTAAAACTGTTCACAGTTGTCATCGTGTATAAAAACCTAATCGTTTTAAAAATTGGCACTGACTCTAAGCTGTAGAATCAATTAAGTGCAAAGCGAATTTACCGCTAAAAATACTAGGTGTAAACCCTTTATTTCAAAAAATTATATCAGCCGCTGTCATGACAGTGTCATATTGCCACTTGATAATTGGCCTAATTTACTGATAAATAACATACTATTATGAACTATTTGCGCACTTTTTTTACACTCTTACTGTTAGCCTTAGTGCTCGCTGTCAGCTCTTGTAAGACCACAACAGCGCCGCAGAGTCAATTGAACAGCCAAGGGCTTCAATTAGACTTAATCGCTCGTCACGTCAGTAATCAATATGGTGAAGGCGCTGCTGAAATCGTTGCTCACGATCATCAACATCAAAAGCTTTACGTCGTTAACGGCGCGAATAAAGCCATTGATATTATCAGTATTGCACAGCTTCCTACGCAACCTCTTAAGCTTCCCTACAGTGGTAGCAACCTTCAAAGCCGTCAGCTAATCCTGCCTAAAACAATCTCACTAGAGCAGTCTCAATCGATCGAAATTGGCGGACCAAATTCCTTAGCAATATACGATGATATGCTTGCAGTGGCCGTTGCAGCGAAGAACAAACAAGCCAATGGCGTGATTCTATTTTATTCGATAGGAGAAGAGAAACCTTCATTAATCAAAGGCGTATCAGTCGGCGCTTTGCCTGATATGGTGACCTTTAGCAAAGACGGTTCGAAAGTTATTGTCGCGAACGAAGGAGAGCCTAGCAAAGATTATCGCGTCGATCCTGAAGGCAGTATCAGTATTATTACTACCCGCCCTAATATTTCCAGCCAAGCAAAGCACTTGAGGTTCACTGACTTCAACAATCAACGTTCAGAACTTGAAAAATCTGGCGTTAAGTTCGCCAGCCCAGAAGGAACATCAGTCTCTCAAGATTTAGAACCAGAATACATCACAGTTAGCGATGATGGTTCCAAAGCCTACGTTAGCTTACAAGAGAATAATGCGATTGCTATTATCGATCTGCACCAGGAGTCTCTATTGGAGGTTCAAGGCTTAGGCTTTAAAGACTGGGGGCAGTACAAAATCGATGTCAGCAACAAAGATGGTGTTAATGCCGCTAATTACGAAAACGTTTATGGCATGTACCAGCCTGATGCAATCGCTTCTTATGACGTAAACGGTAAGACCTATATTTTAAGCGCCAACGAAGGTGATGCTCGCGAATACATTTATCAAGCGACTGAAGCAGACTGCAAAGCAGCTAGTCATACATTCGATAAAGAAGATGGCTGCATCAGTTACACCGAAGAATACCGTGCAAAAAAACTATCATTAAAGTCACCCTCTGTCATTGATTCCTACTACCATAAAAATGGTATTGGCCGCTTAAAAGTCACTAATGTGCTGGGTGATGAAGATGGCGATGGCATGTATGACAAGCTCTACAGCTATGGCGCTCGCTCTTTCAGTATCTGGAATCAAGATGCTGAACTTGTGTTTGATAGTGGCGACGATTTCGAGCAGCTACTTATCCAACGCTACGGCGAAAACTTCAACAGTAATGAAAACGAAAACAAAGGTGATGCCCGCTCTGACGATAAAGGTGCAGAACCTGAAGCCATCACTGTAGGTATGGTCTACGGCAAAACCTATGCTTTTATCGGTCTAGAACGTCATGGCGGCATTATGATTTATGATATCAGCAATCCTCACCAGCCATCGTTTGAGAGCTATATTAACAACCGTGACTTCGATAAATCCTTCGAGATTGACGACGATGCGGATCCTGTATCTTTAAAAGGGGCTTACGACCAAGTTGGTGACCTAGCCCCAGAAGGGTTAGCCTTTATTGATGCAAAAAACAGCCCTACAGGAAAGCCCTTGTTGGCCGTAGCCAATGAAGTAAGTGGAAGCATTTCTATCTACCAAATACGATAACTTACTGATAATACTCACCAAAGGCACTGCTCTCAGTGCCTTTTTCACATCTTGTTACGATTTATTTCGTCAATATCCCTAACTTCAAACTTTGCGCCTCACCACTAACTTGGTAGTCTCTACTATTACTCTGTTACACCGCTTGCTTGGGGAGACACCATGAAACAACTCGCTTACTCTGCGCTAATCGCAATCAGCCTAACATTTGGTCAAATATCATCAGCCGACGATAAAAAAGACGCATCGCCAAATCCTTATCCAGAAGAAAAAACGGTCGTGACTGAACACACGACTGACGTCGGCGGCAAAAGCATTAAATATAAAGCCACCACTGGAAACTCTTTTGTGTATAACGATAAGAATGAAGTGATGGGCTCTATTTTCTTTACCGCCTACACCAAAAAAGGTGCCAACCCTAAAAACCGTCCGATCACTTTCGCTTATAACGGTGGCCCTGGCTCTGCATCAGTTTGGTTACACATGGGCGCACTTGGCCCAAAACGTGTGGTAATGGATAAAGAAGGGTTTCCATTAAAGCCACCCTTTGACCTGATTGATAATGAGTACTCGATTCTCGACCTAACCGATATCGTCTTTATCGATCCTGTCGGTACCGGCTACAGCCGTGCACACGATAAAGGAAAAAACGAAGACTTCCATGGCGTTTGGGAAGACATAGAAACAGTATCTGAGTTTATTCGCCTTTACATGACGCGCAACGAACGCTGGAGCTCTCCAAAGTTTCTAGCGGGTGAAAGTTATGGTACTACTCGTTCTGCAGGTATTGCCTATCACATGGGACAAAATCATGGCGTTTACTTTAACGGTGTCATGTTGATTTCGAGTGTTCTAGACTTCCGCCTAGATGACTTTAATGACCAAAACGGCATCTTAGCGCCAGTAACTATGTTACCGAGCTACACCGCAGCGGCCTGGTACCATAAAAAATTAAAAGCTCCGCTGAACAGTGATTTAGAAGCGTCTATTGAGCAAGCAAAAGAGTTTGCCCTAAATGAATATGCATTAGCACTATTACAGGGTGACAATCTTGAGCCTCGTCGCAAGCTTGCTATTGCCGAACGTGTTGCTGACTTTACTGGCCTATCCGTTGACTTGGTGCTGGAAAAGAATTTACGCATAACGTTGAACGACTTCCTTCACAACATCAAGCGCAAAGAAGGTGAAACAGTGGGACGTCTAGATAGTCGATTCACTACTCCTGAGCTGGATGCAATGAACAAAAGTGGTTACCGTGACCCAAGCTATATGGCTATCCACGGTACCTACACCGAAACCTTGATGACCTACTTATCACAAGAACTCAACTACAAGTCTGATTTGCCCTATTATATTCTTGGCGGCGGTGTGAAAAGCTGGAACTACAAAGATTTTAACCGTCAAAGCAACGATATCAGCGATAAGCTGACTAGTGCTATGTTAAGAAACCCTGACATGCAGGTGTATGTCGGCAATGGATACTACGACTTCGCAACGCCGTTCTTCGCTACAGAATACACCTTCTCACACATGGGTCTACCAGAAGAGCTGCAGGACAATGTCCACATGTCTTACTACGAATCAGGTCACATGATGTATATCCGTGAGCATGACTTAGTTAAGTTGAAGAAGGATTTGGCGGAGTTCTTTAAAAAGTCTCTGTAAATTACAACGAGTCTTAAATATCAGCTCTTTTTTTATGTTCCTTTTCTTGTGCTAGTGGCTTTCCTGTGGTCACTCTCAAGAAAAGGAATCATGAAAATACTGCCACTTTCCAATATTCGCCCAAGCCTTTACAATAAACTCAATTTAAAACTTAGAGACCATAGCAATGGCAAAAGCTAGCGATATCAAAAGAAACATGGCCGTTGAGCATAACGGTAAACTATTAGTCGTAAAAAATATCGAAGTCAGTAGCCCCAGCGCTCGTGGCGCAGCTACTTTGTATAAGATGCGCTTTACCGATGTGCAGGCAGGCTCTAAAGTTGAGCAGACCTTTAAAGGCGACGATCAGCTGACTTTAGTTGACCTGACAAAGCGTGCAGCAACCTACTCGTATGAAGAAGGCGATACCGTTATTTTCATGGACAGCGAAGACTACAGCCAATACACCTTTAATCGCGAAGACATCGAAGACGAGCTACTGTTTATTACTGACGATATTCAAGACTTAAAAGTAGTGATTGCAGATGAAAAAGTCGTTGGTCTTGAGTTACCACAATCTGTTGAAATGGTTATTGAACAAACTGACCCTTCGATTAAAGGCGCTTCGGCTACCGCTCGAACCAAACCCGCTGAATTTTCCACAGGCTTAACCATCCAGGTTCCTGAATATATTTCGACTGGCGAGAAAGTCAAAATCAACGTCGAAGAAAAGAAATTTATGAGTCGCGCGGACTAATAATCCTGTGAACTATTTTATCCTTTTAATAACCTGTCTTATCTCAACTCAGAGTATCGCTTCTGAAAACTCAAAGAAGTGCATTGACTTTATTTCTGAAAATCAAAACTATAAAAAAGCGCACCTTAACAAAAGCTGTCAACTTGCAGCTTTAGATGGTAACCCCAGAATTCAGTACTCTGTTGGTATGGGGTATGGTTTTGAAGGCTTACACGATCTTGAACAAGAATATTATCGGTTAGCAGCTAATAGTCGGCTCGTTGATGCTTACTTAGCTTTAGGCCATACATTAAGTAACAATGAACCTTGGGAAGCAATTTATTGGTACCAGAGATACTATTACTCCAAAATTGATGGCTATGGTTACGCAGCCTTCAGAATAACTGACATATTTGAAAAACTGAATAAACCAAAACAAGCAGAATTTTGGTGGGAGCGTTGTTTAGAGTCTCCCTATCAAGGCTGTAAAGAAAATGCACAAGAGAGTTAGCTTACCTAACTCTCTTGTCTATCCACTAAGACTTAATCTCTTCCACATCAATACCCATCGCTTTTGCGACACCTTCACCATAAGCAGGATCGGCTTTGTAGCAGTTACGGGCATGGCGGATTTTGATGTGTTCTTCCGCGCCGTCGATGGCTCTGGCAGTATTTTCAAACAGTACTTGTTGTTGTGCTTCCGACATTAAGCGGAACAAGTCACCAGGCTGGCTGTAGTAATCGTCATCGTCTTCACGGAAATCCCAGTTCTTGGCATCACCATTAATTTTTAACGGCGGCTCTGCGAAGTCTGGTTGCTCTTCCCATAGACCATAGCTATTTGGGTTATAGGCTTTCGTAGCACCAAAGTTACCGTCGGTTCGCATCGCGCCGTCGCGGTGGTAGCTGTGGACTGGACACTTCGGGCTGTTAACCGGAATATGTGCGTTGTTCACGCCTAGACGATAACGCTGGGCATCGCCATAAGAGAACAAGCGCCCTTGTAGCATTTTGTCTGGTGAAAACCCAATACCCGGAACCACATGCGCAGGGTTAAAAGCTGCCTGCTCGACATCGGCAAAATAGTTCTCTGGATTACGGTTCAACTCCAATACGCCAACATCGATTAGCGGATAATCGTCATGAGGCCATACCTTACTAAGATCAAAAGGATGGACGTTATAAGTTTCTGCGTCTTCTTCTGGCATGATTTGGACTTTCATTTTCCATTGTGGGAAGTCGCCATTATCAATACTATCAAGTAAATCTTTTTGATGACTCTCACGGTCTTGCCCGACTAACGCTTCAGCTTCTTGGTCAGTCAAATTTTCAATACCCTGTTGCGTCTCGAAGTGAAATTTAACCCAGTAGCGTTTATTATCAGGACTAATGAAACTAAAGGTGTGGCTACCAAAGCCATGCATGTGTCGGTAGCTTTTCGGAATACCACGATCACTCATGACGATGGTGACTTGGTGCAACGCCTCGGGCAACATCGTCCAGAAATCCCAGTTGGTATTAGCCGAACGCATGTTGGTGCGCGGGTCTCGCTTTACGGCATGGTTTAGGTCGGGAAACTTCAAAGGATCGCGCAGGAAAAATACGGGGGTGTTATTACCCACTAGGTCCCAGTTACCTTGCTCAGTGTAAAACTTAACGGCAAAACCGCGAATATCGCGCTCCGCGTCCGCGGCACCACGCTCACCAGCAACAGTAGAAAAACGCACGAACACATCGGTTTTCTTACCAACTTCGGAAAAGAGTTTAGCTTTGGTGTATTTTGAAATATCGTGCGTTACGGTAAAGGTTCCGAATGCACCGGAACCTTTAGCATGCATCCGGCGTTCGGGGATCACTTCGCGATCAAAGTGCGCCATCTTTTCTAGAAACCATGCATCTTGTAATAACAACGGGCCACGAGGTCCCGCGGTCATAGAGTTTTGATTATCGGCAACGGGTGCGCCGTTACTTTGCGTTAAAAACGGGCATCCTGAATTGTTGGATTTATCTTTTTTGCTCATGGTAGGTCCTCTCCTGCTATAAACAATTCTCACCATGGGATATACCCACAGCTGTTTACTATATGACCTACTCTAACAACAAACTATCGATAGTTATATTGCTTAATTATTATGATTGTAATAGGTATTATTAATCAATACTGATTTTCTATTACTAAATATCTATAACCTTAGGTTTAACTTTCTGCTACATACTCAAAGCGCTTCAATCTTTTGCCGTCTCTAACGATAGTTTCGTCAAACATTTCCAACGGTCGAGCCCAAATACCGTAATCACCATAAAGTGCTTTATAGATCACAAGCCATTCGCGCGTTTCAGAGTGTCTAGCCAAGTTATAAACTTGGTACCTCTGGCCTTTAAAGTGTTGATAAATCCCAGGCCTTAATCGCGTTTCCGCTTGGCTATTGTCTTTGTTGTTTTCGTTGTAATCGTCTTCAATCATAATGTTTTCTTTCGAAAGCTGATTAATGCTTTGCAGCCCATTCATACCCTTTTCGCCAAATCGATTCTAAAGGACCACGCTTAAAGTATTTAAACCATACCGCCACAAACATTAGCTGGAATGCCCAAATTGCTAGAACAAAGATCCATAATTCGCTACGGCTGACTTTGCCAAACCAATCAAAGCCATAGCCGTAAAAAAGAACCGCACAAATAACGCTCTGCATAATGTACAGTGAAAAAGCCATACGCCCTGCTTTGGCTAAGATATTTTGTATCGGAGTTAAAAAGCGTGTGCGCCCCCATAACATGATAAGGCCAAGGTAGCCTAGAGCTAAGATGATGCTCCCCAAATAAAAGCCTAAACTGTTTACTCCCACAAACACCGTGTACTTAAAGCCTGAACTTACCAACTCCCAAGTGGCGCCAAGTGATATCACTAACCCCACAAGAAGCCCCCAGATAGCAAACTGCTTAAGCGCTGTTTTGGAAGTTAATACTCCAAGTTTCCACAAGCCCATACCAAGCATCATCAGGCCGCTACACCGCCACACGGTAAAGTAAATAAAATCTAATGACTGACGTTGCCACGCTTCCTTGATTCTGTTGGGCGTCAAATCCCACCAGGAACCTTGGTACTGTTGCAAAGCTTGCTGCTGCGCCGAAGCGGCCTCAGGCGACCACCACTCAGGAGTAGCAGGCGGGTTAGTCATAGCATGGATTGCATTCCACATATCGGGAGCAACTGAGCCAAAAGCAAGCAAGACACCTAAGCCTACTAATAAATAGGCCGGCGCTGCTCGTAACCAAAACACGAGTAGCCCACAAATAGCATAGGCCACCAGAATATCGCCATCCCAAATTAAATAAGCATGTGCCAAGCCAAGTAGTATGAGTATTAAAGAGCGAAAAATAAAAGGTTTCGTCGGGCTTGTCCCTAGTTTTTCATACTTAGCGACGAACAACATAATGCCGACGCCGTATAACAAGGCTAATAACGTCATAAACCGCTGCTTGACCAGACTGTACTCTAGAAACCATGCCCACTGATCAACACTAGAAAATTCACCAAAAGCTAATGGGTTGTACCGAAGCAAGCTAGGGGTCGAGAAATAATTGATATTAATAATGAGGATAGCCAGGATGACGACTCCGCGAAGTATATCCAAGTTCGCCAACCGTGAAGTTTTAAATTCCATTGCTTCTGCATGCGATTGTGGCATATAGCATAGTCCTTATTTTGTTATTACTTCGTGTAAATAAAGCGTGCACATCAATATACATTTTTGTTGGGCATAAAAAAAGCGACTCGAAAGTCGCTTTTTTTACTGTATTGCTGATATTGCGCTAGCCTTCGAAGGGATGGCGTTTAATGATCGTTTCTACACGATCAGGACCTGTTGAAATAATATCGACAGGCGTACCGACCAACTCTTCTACTTTAGCGATAAAGTTCAAGGCATTCTGCGGCAAGTCATCAAGCGACTTAGCGCCGAAAGTTGTTTCACTCCAACCTGGCATTTCGATATACACAGGCTCAACGCGCTCATAATCTTCCGCGCCGCATGGAGTATTGTCTAACTCACCATTCACCGAACAGTTATATTTAACCGCAATTTTTACAGTCTCTAAACCATCCAAAACGTCCAGCTTTGTCATGCAAAGACCCGACACACTGTTAATGTCTACCGCACGCTTTAAAGCTACCGCATCAAGCCAGCCACAGCGACGAGGTCTACCAGTTGTCGCGCCAAACTCGTTACCTTTCTCGGCCAAACGCATGCCAGTATCGTCAAACAATTCCGTTGGGAATGGGCCACCGCCAACACGCGTGGTGTAAGCCTTGGTAATACCCAGCACGTAGTCAATATGACGTGGACCAACACCGGCACCTGTAGCAACTCCGCCTGCGGTCGTATTCGATGAGGTCACATAAGGGTAAGTACCGTGGTCGATGTCGAGCAAAGTACCTTGCGCACCTTCAAACATCAACTTATCACCCTGACGACGCATGTCTGCCAAAATTGCTGGAACATCAGCAACCATAGGCTTCAGCCAAGCAGCGTATTCTTTACACAGTGCTAGCGTCTCATCAATATCAATAGCGTCAGCTTTGTAATATTGCGTTAATGCAAAGTTATGCAGTTCCATAACTTCACGTAGTTTCTCTTCTAAACGCGCTTCATCAAACAAATCTTCGATACGTAAGCCACGACGAGAAACTTTGTCTTCGTACGCAGGGCCAATACCACGGCCAGTGGTACCAATCTTTTTCTCAGGATGGCGCGCTGCTTCACGAGCGTTATCCAAAGCGACATGGTAGGGAAGAATTAACGGGCATGCTGGGCTGACACGTAAACGCTCTTCAACAGGAACGTTACGCTCTTTCAGCATATCCATTTCTTTTTTCAGAGCATCTGGTGCTAATACCACACCATTACCGATGTAACACATTACGCCATCATTCAAAATGCCTGACGGAATTAAGTGGAGTACGGTTTTTTCTCCATGAATGACTAATGTATGACCCGCATTATGACCGCCCTGGTAGCGAACTACTGCGTCCGCTTGCTCGGTCAATAAATCAACAATCTTACCTTTACCTTCATCACCCCATTGGGTGCCTAAAACCACAACACTTTGTGCCATTACTAAACTCTTACCCTACTTTTGTAGATGAATCGTTCGTTGTCCAAACACGGACACCAAACCGCGCATTTTACCGTTATCGTCAGCGAAAATCCCCCTTTTTTTTATAAAAAGGCTAAATTTTCATCACTTCAAAATTCGATTAAGTTATAGGCCCTGTATTTCAACAAGTTACTTATAAAATCTACAGGCTGCTTTAACACTCACTGGAACTAACTTATTAAAAATACCCAGCCCAGACCCAGCAGCATCAAGACTAAACCAATCATACGCAACTGGCCATCCGGTCTGCTCGACATATCGCTAACCATCTTCTTCCAAGCTTTAGGAGCAAGCGTTGGAATCAAACCCTCTAGCATCAATACCAAACCCATCGCTATTAACCACTCTTCTGACATAAAACCTCCAGCTCATAAAAAAGGCCAGCTAGGCTGGCCTTTTTACGATCATCAAGATTAGTTCTTACCTTCAGCGTCTTTAAAGTATTTAAAGAATTCGCTATCAGGCTTAATCACCAAAACATCATCTTTGCTTTTGAATGACTCTTTATAAGCATCTAAACTTCTTAAGAAAGCGTAGAAGTCACGGTTCTTATTGTAGGTATTAGCATACATTTCAGCGACTTCTGCATCAGCTTCACCACGACGGGTTCTTGCGTACTCATCCGCCTCAGCAAGTGTCTGCTTAACATCTGCATCCGTCTCTGAACGAATAATGTTTGCTTTTTGCTGACCTTCGCTTCGAATTGCGATAGCTTTAGCTTTACGCTCAGAAATAATCTGGTTGTAAACGTCAGCCAAAACTCTCGAAGTATAGTTAACCTTCTTAACGCGCAAATCTACAAGCTCGATACCGTATTCTTTTACTCTAGGGTTAACAAAACCTTTGATATCATCCATCAAGTCATCACGTTGTTCAGAAATAGCTTCTTCTAAAGTTCGCTGACCAAATTGATTTCGTAAACCGTTATCAATAAAACGCTCTAAACGACCTTCAGCTTCTTTAAAGTCACCATTGGTCTTCAAATAAAACTGTGAAAAGTCATTAATACGCCATTGAGCATAAGTGTCTACATCTAAAAACTCTTTATTCTCAGTGGTAAAAACGTCAGGCTGACCATCCATTGTTTGTGTACGGGCATCAAGTTTAATCACACTTTCAATATAAGGGAATTTGAAGTGTAAGCCTGGTCCGTAGACCGTTGGCATATTATCAGCGTCTCGAGCCACTTTACTGAATCTAAGTTTTAAAGCACGCTCACCCTCGTCAATAACGAAAAGAGAGCCAGACAATATTAACACCACGATGACAACGATGATCGCAACAAAGAAGTTTTTATTTGGCATTGTTTACTCCTTTTGATTTTTTCATAATACTATCAAGAGGGATATACATCATGTTGTTACCACCTTCCACATCAAGAATTACTTTCGAAGTATTAGTCATCACTTGTTCCATCATATCGATGTATAAACGAGTACGAGTAATTTCAGGGGCAGCTTCGAATTGAGGTAATAACTGCTCAAAACGAGCAACCTCACCTTTCGCCTTACCCAGAACTTGTGAGTAATAACCGTTAGCTAGCTGCTTTATTTCTTCGGCTTTAGATATTGCCAATGGCAGCTCTCTATTTCTATAAGCATCCGCTTCTTGCTCCAAGCGCTTTGCGTCCTGAGATGCTCTATTAACTTCCTCAAAAGCATCATTAACTTCTTTCGGCGGTTTCGCGCTTTCTAAGGTGATGGTTCTGACCAGCAAACCACTATTATAAGAAGCCAATATTTCAGGTAATAATGCTTGTAACTCTGCCTGAATTTTTGCTTTACCATCAGTCAGGATTGGATCAACGTCCGAGTTACCCACTACTTGTCTTAAAGCACTTTCAGAAGCTTGTATCAGTGCCGTTTTAGGATTCTTTAAATTAAATAAATAATCTTTTGGCTTATTGACCTGGTACTGAATACCGATATCAACTTCAATGATGTTGATATCTTTGGTCAACATAATCGCGCTGATTCTCTCTTCACGGATTTGGTCAATATTAACTTTTTTAATCTTTTGCACACCAAAAGGAAGCCAGCCTAAGCCTGGTTCAACGGTTCGTGAATACTCACCAAAGTGTAATATCACACCTCTTTCAGCTTCTTTTACGGTGTAAAAACCTTTAATAATATAGAAAACGGCAAAGATCACTATACCGATAACTAAAAAGTTTCTACCTCCGCCATCCGACTTACCTTTGCCACCACCAAAAATGCCGCCAATCTTTTCACCGGCTTTTTTGATCATGTCATCAAGGTCATTATTATTGTTGTTAGGGCGTTTTTTACCCCATGGGTCTTGATTGTTATTACCCGGTTCATTCCAGGCCATAGACACTTCTCCAATTACTGTTAAATTTGAATAACCATAAATAAATTAAGGGCTAAATAGCCCCAGCAAATCGTGATTTCTCGTTCTGATAGCTATACTATCATGAACTCAGGACAAACTGGCTCAAATCTTTTTCCAGTTGCTTCCCTAAACGAACCCAATCCGCTTGCTCAAGCCTGATATCTAACAGCATGTCACCATTGTCGGCGACACCCTCCTCTTCAATCGCTTGTAGCTCGTACAATAAACCACGCAAACGCCCTTCTTGTGGCGGTAAGCGCAATTTGGCACTGAATTGCTTCTCCTCTGCAAGCTCTTCTATCGCTTCGAGTAACAACTCAATACCTTGTTCTTTGACCGCTGAAGTCCACACTCGAATGGGCACGCCTTCATCGTCGCGCTCAATTCTCGGCTCAGCGCCCTCTATCATATCAATTTTATTGTAGACTTCTAAAGTCCGTATTTCATTAGCACCAATATCTGACAGAACTTCCCACACCTGCTCAATATTTTCATCACGGCGTTCGCTCGCGGCATCAATCACATGCAAAAGAATGTCAGCTTCAACTGACTCTTCTAAGGTAGCTCGGAAAGCCGCGACTAATTCGTGCGGCAAGTGCCGTATAAACCCTACGGTGTCCGCTAAGATTACGTCGCTACCTTGTGGCAAAGAAACTCGGCGCAATGTTGGGTCAAGCGTTGCGAACAATTTGTCTTCCGCCAAAACATCCGCTTTTGTGAGCAGGTTAAACAAAGTGGACTTACCAGCATTGGTGTAACCCACAATAGAAACCGTTTTAATATTTGCACGCTTTCTAGAGCGACGCCCTTGCTCACGTTGACGCCCCACTTTATCGAGTCGCTTTTCAATATGCTTAATACGATCGCGTATCAGTCGTCTATCCGTTTCTAACTGGGTTTCACCCGGACCACGCATACCGATACCACCTTTTTGGCGCTCAAGGTGAGTCCAACCTCTAACTAGGCGCGTCGCTAAATGGCGTAGTTGGGCCAGCTCAACTTGTAATTTACCCTCAAAAGTAAAAGCACGCTGCGCAAAAATGTCCAGAATCAAGCCAATACGGTCAATCACACGGCATTTCGCGACCTTCTCAATATTACGCTCTTGGGTCGGCGAAAGGTTGTGGTTAAAAATAATGACATTGGCTTCGGTCGCTTCTTTAACGCTTTGAATCTCTTCAATTTTACCCTTACCAATGAAAAACTTAGGATCGGGCGAATGGCGCTTGGCGGTGACGATATCCATCACTTTAAGCCCCGCAGAGCGAACGAGTTCTACAAATTCTTGTAAGTCTTCTTGATTAGATTCCTGATCGAAATCTATATGAACCAAGATGGCGGATTCGCCGCCACTATGACGGTCAAACAATAAACAACCTCAAAAGTCGGTAGTTAATTTAAGATAGGATAGTGTAAAACGACCTGCCGAAATAAACCAGCAGGTCGTTGTATCAGAATATGTAAGATAGGTGTTTGGGTAAGATGTTACAGACCGCCCATTGGGCCACCTGTGTATCCACCACCGCCACCAGAGCCGCTAGACATTGGGCCACCCATGCCACCAGAGCTACCCATGCCCCCTTGGCTGCCTTGGTCTTCGCGTGTTCCACCGTTTTCGTTCTGGTAATGACCACGAACATTACGGATAGGCACTACAGTCGAAATGGCGTGTTTATAAACCATTTGACTCACGGTGTTCTTTAATAAAATGACGAATTGGTCAAAAGATTCGATTTGGCCTTGTAGCTTGATGCCGTTAACCAAGTAAATCGATACGGGTACTTTCTCGCGTCTAAGTGCGTTCAAGAAAGGGTCTTGTAGTGATTGCCCTTTTGACATTACTCTCTCCTGTTCTTTATAAATTTATGTTTATTCAGATTAGCTTTTCTTATTGAAACTGTTTTAAAACTAAACTGCTCTTTATTTATTACTTCTACAAATCGTTTGGAACAAATTCCAAGTAAAAGTGTACATCATTTGTTCAAGCAGATCGAGATATATCAAGGGGATATAGTCGTTTTTAAGCCAATTTTAACAATTGCGTCACGTCTTGATAAATCTCAGATGGAGGCTTTTGAGAGTTGACCCAATGCAAATTTGGCCAACTTCTGAGCCATGTAAATTGACGTTTTGCCAACTGCCGAGTGGCGATGACACCTCTCTCGACTGCTTGCTCTAAACTCAACTCTCCGTCTAAATGTTGCCACATCTGACGGTAACCCACCGATCGAATCGCGGGTAAGTCGGCGTTAAGATCTGCTCTTTGGTGCAATGTTTTGACCTCGTGCAAAAAGCCTTGTTCCATCATAATTCGGAACCGTGTCTCAATTCTTTGATGAAGAAAAGCACGCTCTTCGGGCGTGATTGCAATCTGCGTCACGTCATAAGGGAACTCTTCTTGTTCCTGCTCTTGGTGCAGTTTTGATAAGGTTTTTCCTGTGATTTGATACACCTCAAGCGCTCTTAGAGTTCGCTGAGGGTCATTCTCATGAATACGTTTCGCAGAAATAGGGTCGATAGTAGCTAACTCTTGATGTAAGACGGCGAGTCCTTCGGTCTCTAGGCGCTTCTGTAGCTGCTCACGAATCATCGGATCGGAATCAGGCAGGTTGTTCATGCCCTCTAGCAATGCTTTGTAATAAAGCATTGTGCCTCCGACCAGTATCGGCGTACGCCCATTATCAGTAATATCCTGCATTTCACACAGTGCATCGTCTCTAAATTGCGCAGCTGAGTATGGTTCAGCCGGATCACAAATATCGATCAGTCGGTGCGGTGCCAGCTCGAGTTCTTCCTTAGATGGCTTGGCGGAACCAATGTCCATTCCCTTGTAGACCATCGCAGAATCAACGCTGATGATGTCGCACTGATGTTCCTGCACAAGACGTATTGCTAAGTCAGTTTTACCTGACGCTGTTGGCCCCATGATAAAAAAAGCTTTAGGCTTATTTTCTACATTCGAACTCACGCCGTTACTCCGCCTGAGACTCAGACTTTTGCTTCAAAGCTAGCCAACTAGCGAGCTGCTCCGCCGACACTCGCTGACAGTACGATGACTCCTGCCAGTTATGGGGCGCTAATAATTCGCTCCAAGCTTGCTCTGACTCCGCCTGCCAATAGTCATCAAGAGACTGAATCAGCCTATTTTTAAGCTGCTCTAGGTTAACTGTTGCTGCTTCTTGGGCCATTGTATAAAGCAGATCTTGTGTTAGTTGTTTAATATTAACATGAAGTATAGAGGCCGGAATTTTTCTTAAAGCGACCGACTGCGGCCCAGTAACATTTAAATCAAACCCAAGCTTAGCCCAATTTGAAAGCTCTTCGTCGGAAAGCGTGTCCACAGGAATACCTAAGCGCTCGGGAATCAACAAAGGACGCTGTTTAACGTCGCCACTTTGCCACTCGCTACGTAACAGCTGAGCAGTGTAATCCAACCAGAAACCTCGAACATCCAGCACTTGTAGTCCTTTCTCTTTAGGTTGCATGAGAAAACGGTCTGCGACCAGAATAGCCTCCCCAGCCTTGCTAGGCTTTCTAGTTGCATAGGATTTAGGTGCGTAGGACTGAAAGTGACGTTCTCTTCCTGTTTGCTGCCGCGCTTGAGGGGCGGCTGAAGAGATCGATGAATCCTGCTCTATGGAAACACCCGCCTCCAATCGCGGATGATAATATTCATCCCTAGACCTAAACCTAAACTCAGACTCTTGGCTTTGCGGAATATAGGCTCTCTGAACTTCTTCCACTTGGCTTAATTCTTCGGCCTGCAACACCTCATTTTGGGGTTGCAGGCAGTCAGAAACAGCTCTCGAAATAAAGTCATGGACTTGCCTCGCATCTGAAAATCGAACTTCGTGCTTAGTTGGATGGACATTCACATCCACCTTTTCAGCATCCAGTTCAAGGTAAATAACGTAAGCAGGAACTCGCCCTGTCGGCAGCAACTCTTGGTAGGCTTGTCGAATGGCATGATTCAATGTGCGGTCTCGAACCGCGCGTCCGTTGACGAACACATATTGGCTCATGTTCGAGTTTTGGTGAAAATCCGGGTGCGACAACCAGCCCCATAAACGTAAATGCTCAACGCTGGCGTCCAATGCTAAGGACTGGCCTAGAAAGCTATTGCTAACAATCGCGCCTATACGCTGCTTCTGTTGCTCTTCAGACAGCGCAGCTGGGATTCGTTTGGTGACTTTGCCATTGTGCTTTAACGTAAAAGCCACTTGCGGCGAAGCCAAGGCCACTCGCTTCATGGTTTCTTCAATATGCACATACTCAGTACGTTCAGCGCGCAAAAACTTTTGCCGGGCTGGCGTATTAAAGAATAAATCCCTGACCTCAACGATAGTCCCGACGGGCATTGGTCGCGGCTGAATATCTACCGCCATATCTTGACCTTGTGCAATTGCGGACCAACCGGTGGCATCGTCATTAGCGTTGCTGGCTTTGGAGCTTAAGGTTAATCGAGCAACGGAGCTAATACTGGCCAAAGCCTCGCCGCGGAAACCCAGTGTATGAATAGCCTTTAGGTCTTCCGTGCGTTCGATTTTGCTGGTGGCATGGCGCGCCAGAGCTAACTCCAGCTCTTCACGCTCAATACCATGACCATCATCAGTAATCCGAATCAGCCTCGTACCGCCTCGCTCAATATCCAACTGAATACGAGTGGCGCCAGCATCTACCGCATTTTCCAACAACTCCTTGACCACTGACGAGGGCCGCTCTACGACTTCGCCAGCAGCAATCTGGTTCGCTAACAGTGGGGAAAGCTTTTTAATGTGCATATCAGTGTGTGTAGCAGTTAACTACGAGGAATCACTAATTTTTGACCGATTCGAACCGTATTCGAAGTCAATTTATTAGCTCTTTTGATTTCAGTAACGCTCGTATTGAAGCGCTTTGCTACCTTGATAAGGTTATCGCCACGCTTTACATGATAAATGTTTTTTCGGTATAAGCTGGCAAACTTAGTGCCGTCGGGCGCATGTTGCTTGAAGTAGTCAACGATACCGTCCCTGACCGCGCCAGCAAGTTTGCGGCGATACGATGAGGTTTTCAGTAAACGTTCTTCACCAGGATTAGAAATAAATCCTGACTCAACGAGAATTGAAGGAATATCAGGATTTTTAAGAACCAGCAGTGAGTTCTCTTCCACATAATGTTTGTGCATCTTTGGAGCAACACGCTTCATCGCCGAGTGAACTTCTTTGCCCACCTTAAAGCTTTCGGCAATAGAGCTTTCCATCTGCAAATCTAACAATACTGAGCGCACTGAATTATCGTACTCTGATAAAACCACGGTGCTATCAACACCACCCAACAATTCCGACTTCTCTTCCTGCAACTTCATCCAGCGAGCAACTTCAGACTTAGCACCATAAAGATTCAAAACCCACACTGATGCGCCTCTAGCCTTTGGGCTTTTAAAGCCATCCGCGTGCACCGATACAAATAAGTCAGCACGGTGTTTGCGTGCAATGTCTGTACGCTTACGGTGTGGAATATAGTAATCCCCTTCACGCACCATAATTGCTTTTAAGCCATTAACCGAGTTGATGGCATCAACCAAATCTTTTGACAGCTTAAGTACAATATCTTTTTCTTGAGTGCCGCTAGGCCCTAGAGCACCAGGGTCTTCACCGCCGTGACCAGCATCTACTGCAATAACAATATCCCGTTCCGCGCCGAGCGCAGACTCAGGAGGCTTGATCACTTCGCGTTTTTTATCCAGCAAGTCGATGACGAGGCGATCGCTGTACTCTTGATAAGGTTTTAAAGAAAAGCTCTTTGGCTCCGCACTTTTATTCAAATCAAGAACCAGTCTCAACACACCTTCTCGTGGAGGTTTGCTTTGACGCACGCGCTTGACCAGATCACTTTTAATGTCTAGCTGACTCAAATCAACAGAGACGCGAGATTCAGGGATATCGACAACAATTCGATCAGGGTTTGTTAGGACAGTTAATTCGTGCTCAACAGGAGAAGTCAGGTCGAAAACAACCCGTGTTGATTCTGGAGATTGCCAAAACCTCATGCTTTTGATGACTGCAGCTTGAGCTGCAAAGCCGAACATCAAGGCGGCGGCAAATAGTGTTTTTGTCAGATGCTTTTTTATCATTGTCACTTTGCAGTTACTGCTCCATTTGATTTTGGCACAAATTAGCGTCACTTGGCTAGTTTTTGCCTAACTTTTGCCGTATTTTCTGTGCCAGATCTTGCCCTAACACCGAATCGGTAAAAGCGAAGTCCGCTTTTCGCCCTAAGTCTTGATACATCAGCTCTATCACTAAGTCAGCGTTTGGGATCATGCCATGACCTTTATCGGGCCACTCAAAAATCAGTAATGAGTCTTCATCCTGATATTCCCGAATACCGATAAACTCCAGTTCTTCAGGGTCTGCGAGGCGATATAAATCAAAGTGATACACACTGTGCCCTTTGAACTGGTAGGGCTCAACCAAGGTATAAGTTGGGCTTTTTACGGCACCTGAATGACCAAGCCCCTGCAACAGACCGCGAACGAAGGTCGTTTTACCCGCTCCCAAATCGCCATACATATAGATAGTAAAAGGCAGCGGTAACAATTCTGATAAGGCAAAACCTAAAGCTACCGTTTCAGTTTCATTGTCTAATAAAAAGCTTAATTTCGGTTTATCTAATACCGTAGTTTCCACCCAATACTCCCAAACTCTTCCTAAAAACTTTAGCCAGTCGAAGACTCTAACTGGTCGAAGACTCTAGCCAGTTGATTGCTCCAGCTGCTTAATCCAAACCACTAACTCATCAATAACTTCTGACGCCAGTAAGCCTCGTCGTCTACCACCAGCAATGCCAATGGCGGCTTCGAAATGCAGTTGTGTCGCGAGCAAAGTAGCGTCGAGTACCGACGAACCTTGCGCAATAAAGCTGGTGATTAAACCAGTTAACACATCTCCTAAACCCGCGGTAATTAACGCAGGGTGTGCGCCTGCCACAACAAAGCTTTGTGAACCATCACTGACCACAGTTCCCGGTCCCTTTAGCAAACAAACAGTACCGTACTTTTTCGCCAGCGACTGCGCCACTTTAATTCGATTTTGCTCTACGTAAGCTGTATCCACGCTTAACTGTGGTTCAATACGCCCGGATGAAAAAACATCTTCTTCTTGCGCATTCAAAAGACGGCAGGCTTCGCCTATATGTGGCGTTATCACACATTGCGCGGGTAATTCTACCGAAGCGTGTTGCGCCAGCCAATACAAGCCATCAGCATCTAGCACCATTGGTATCTCAGCGTTTTTAATAACGCTCGAACCATCAAGAAACAACTGCTCTGCTGTAGCATCGCGTCCTAAGCCAGGACCAAACCCTACCGCTTGATAGCGATCCATGGAGCTAAAGTCACAAGTATCGGAATAGCCCTGCCACATGATTTCTGGGCAATAACTTAAGGCTGCCGCTTGGTTTGTGCGGTGCAACCAACAAGACACTAAGCCAGAGCCTGACTTAATCGCAGAGGTTGCCGCTAATAGTGCAGCACCGCCCATCCCGTCGCCACCGCCAATGATCAAGCTATGGCCACAATCAAACTTAGAGCCGACCGCGGTTCGCTGCGGAAGCTTATCTTTTAAATGCTCGATGTCACTCCACCAAGCTTGAGGCATTTCACTATATGCCAGCGGGTTTCTCATCCCTAAAGTCTCCAAGAACAATTGCCCTTGGTACTCCAGCGCATGACCCAGTCTTTGTCCCGCTTTAAGAGCCACAAAGCTCACCGTCGCATCAGCTTTAAAGGCTATCGCTTGACCATTTTTTTGCGAGCAGCAACCATTTTCCGCATAAATGCCCGTAGGGATATCCAGCGCCAACTTATTAGCTTTAACCTCGTTAAGCTTCTCAATCAGCTGACAATACTCATCCCTAAGCTCGCCGTTAACGCCCGTACCCAGCATTGCATCTACGACCACATCAGCGAAAGGCAACTCCTGCTCTTTAGCTTCTTCAATGCCTAAAATATCAAACGTTTGATGAGGTTCTTTTTTTATAGAGAGCAGCTCTTGCCATGCCTTTTGCGGATCACCACTAAACTCCGAGTACGCTTTAAGCGCTATTAAAGTCACGTTAAATCCAGCTTGGAGCGCATGTTTAGCAACAACCAAGCCATCGCCAGCATTATTACCAGCACCCGTTGCAATGAGCCAGTGGCTGGCTTGCGGCCATAATCGGCGAGCCCGCTCAAAAGCACTCGCGCCTGCTCTTTGCATCAGTTCATACAGCTTAATACCTTGGTCTTTTACAAAGGCTTGTTCAATCTGCTTGATACTGTCAACGGAGAACAAAGGTTGCATAATAAGCTTAACTGGATTCGGTTAAATCAATAAAGTGCTCTCGGTAGTAAGCACACTCTGCGATCGACTCACGGATATCGTCTAGCGCCAAATGCGTCGCGCTTTTCTTAAAGCCTGGGAGAATCCCTGGTTTCCAACGTTGAGCCAACTCTTTTAAGGTGCTCACATCGACATGGCGATAGTGAAAATACTGCTCCAATTCAGGCATATGCTTGACCATAAAGCGGCGATCTTGGCAGATTGAATTGCCACACATTGGCGACTTTCCTTCTGAAACCCACTGCTTTAAGAACTCGATAGTCTGACGAGAAGCTTCAGTCTCATCAACGCTACTATCTTTAACGCGCTGAGTAAGCCCTGACTTACCGTGTTGTTCAACACACCACTCATTCATGTTTGCGAGCGTGTCATCATCTTGATGTATTGCTAGCACAGGGCCTTCCGCCAGAATATTTAAATTCTTGTCCGTAACAATAGTCGCAATCTCAATGACTTTATCCGTTTCAGGATCCAAGCCCGTCATCTCTAGGTCGACCCAGATTAAGTTGTCCGCTTGTTGCGTCACAAAGCACTCCTCTTTATTGAGTTTTGCTAAAAAAAACCGTTCGTTTCAGTTATTATAGACACAATTTAAAACACATACAGATCAAAGCAACGATTTTTGGAGTAATTATGGAACAGTTAGCCTCAGTGCAACTCTCTCAGCAAGAGTGTGTACATAACGACGATTCTAAAAAGCCTTTGGACAATGACACTCGCGATTCATTATTAAAAGAACAGCTCCCTGAATGGAATTACAACGCTGAGAAAGGCGAAGTTTCGCGTAAATTCAAATTCAAAAACTATTATCACACCATGGCTTTTGTTAATGCTGTGGCTTGGATTGCCAATAAGCAAGCGCATCACCCAGATCTCGAAGTGAGCTATGGCCACTGTTTAGTACGTTACACCACGCACGATGCAGGAAACAGTTTATGCCTGAATGATCTTATTTGCGCCGCACACATTGATGCACTAGAAAACAACGGCAATTTCGGCCCGAACTTTCAAGACTAACCAGTGATTCTACAACGATAACGCTCTCTAAATAATAGGCCAGACTTTGGGTAAAAAACGTAAACAGCAACATAAGAAACGCCAAAACGTAGAAGGCGTTTTATCGCAAGACAATCAACCTAAAGTCGATACTGATACACTTGGCCCAGAAGAACAAGGTATCGTTATCAGCCGTTTTGGTCAGCAAGTCGATATCGCTGACCAAAACTTTAATACTATTCGCTGTTTTCTAAGACGCGCCAAAGAAGTCCCCGTTGTGGGTGACAAAGCGACATTCCAAAGACAAGACAAGCTGGACACCGGCGTCTTGGTTAAATTTGAAGAGCGAACATCGTTACTCAAACGCCCAACGCCACACCATGGCATTAAGCCCGTGGCGGCTAATATTGACCTCATAGCCCTTCTATTAGCACCTGAACTCGGCTTTTCAGAAATGCTACTCGATCGCTACTTGGTCGCGGCTGAATCGAGCAATATTCCCGTGTGGCTTGTTTTTAACAAATGGGACCTGCTCGATGACGAGCAAAAAACAGTGATTCAACAACGCCTGAAGACCTATCAAGACGTTGGCTATCCGATTTACTTCATTAGCGCCAAGCATGGTGATCAAGTGGATGAGTTAGTCAAGGATTTGCGTGGGAAGCAACTGCTATTAGCAGGACAATCGGGCGTGGGTAAATCCACACTGATTAAATACCTATTCCCAGATCTCGAAGTCGCCACTGCGGATATTTCAGAAAACTCAGGACTCGGCACGCACACCACCACCGCCTCAAGACTCTACAAACTCGACGATGATACTTATCTCGTCGACTCGCCAGGAGTTCGTGAGTTTGGTTTATGGCATCTCGAAGATCATGATATCCAGCAAGGTTTTGTGGAAATCTACAAGCTCGCTGAAAACTGTAAATTCCGTGACTGTAAACATATTAAAGAACCCGGCTGCGCTGTACTCGCTGCCGCTAAAAGTGGCGATATCGCAGAATCACGCATAAACAACTATCACCATCTCATCCAAAATTACGATCAGCAGTTTAATTAACGAGTTTAACTGAAGGTTAGCTTGAGAATTAAAATTAAGGGCTAAATAATAAAATTACGCAGCAATTTCTTTTTTACTGCCCAAAATCGCTAAACAAACCATGCTGAGTGGAGGAATAAACGCCAAGAAAAAGTGCAAAACAACCGTTGCCTTAAGACTTTTAACCCTTGTCTTCCCAAGAAAGTAAGCAAGTGGCGTGGCAATTAGAACCCACATAAAAACCAAATTCACGGCTAAAGTTACACTAATATTCATAATCCTATTTTTTCCCTTATTGTTCCTTATTTTATGCAATTCGCTACAGTGGCGACGCGGTAAATATTATCGGTTGGTCTTTATAGTGTCAACGGCGACATCGCAGAGTCACAAATAAAGAACTATCACCACCTAATTCAGCACTAAGATCAGCAGTTTAGTTAGACATAGCTTATTAGGTACGCTCTTTCCCGCCCCTTAAAGTTAGCCGCAATGAAATGAATTTATAGTGCAAATTAGGCAGGACAGCCTAATTTAGTCAAAACGAAACAGGACGTTTCGTTTGACGGCACGTCATAAATTAATGAATAAGGGTAGCCCGAAGGGCCTAACGTCACGGGGCGTCTTTTCTTTTCCCCCTTTTCTTTGGACGAGCAAAGAAAAGGGTAAGGAAGACTATCCATAGTCTGAATACAATATTTAAGTTACAATTCAATCAATTAAAGTAAACACCCACTAGAGTAACGGTCAAAAACAGCATGGCTGATAAATTAAAAGTCTTATTACAGTACCTAATCCCTCAACACGGCTTATCGATTTTGATGGGCAAGGTGGCTGAGAGCAAGAATCCAACCATTAAAAACACTTTTGCTAAATGGTTCATCAAAAAGTACGGCATTGATATGAGTATCGCCGAACGTGAAAAGCCTGAGGATTATGAAACGTTTAATGACTTTTTTACCCGAAGCTTAAAGCCTGACGTTCGCCCTATTGCCGATGGTGATGACGTCATTGTTAACCCAGCAGACGGCAAGGTGAGTCAACTGGGCCCAATAGATAATGATTTCATCTTCCAAGCGAAAGGACATCGTTATAGCGCTAAGACGCTACTAGGTGGCGATGCTGAGCTGGCCAAGCCTTTCGAGAATGGCGAGTTTGCGACTATTTATTTGTCCCCGAAAGACTACCATCGTGTGCATATGCCAATGACGGGTAAGCTGACGAAAATGTTGCATGTCCCTGGAAAACTATTCAGCGTAAACCCTTTAACTGCGCGTAATGTTCCCAATCTGTTTGCTCGCAATGAGCGCGTAGTCGCCATGTTCGATACTGAGATCGGCCCAATGGCGATGGTGTTGGTTGGCGCGACCATTGTCGGTAGCATCGAAACCGTTTGGGAAGGCACTATCACGCCACCCACACGTGATGATATCAAAGTGTGGGATTACTCTAATAACAGCAAAGATAAAACCATCACTCTCGAAAAAGGTGAAGAAATGGGGCGCTTTAAACTGGGCTCTACAGTGATTTTGTTATTCCCGAAAGACACCATAGAATGGGAAGACTCAATGAAGGCTTATGCTCCTACCGTCATGGGGACCGCGCTAGCTCACAAAAAATAAGCCCCAGACAGCAACAACCGCTGACAGCCTCCTCATTAGATAGTAGGCGCTAAGACTACTTAGCGCCTACTTGCCTTTCCAAAACATCTCTGCCATTCTTTAAATCAAGACGTTGATAATTAAAGCAATTAGAGGCAAAACTATGGCAGAAGAGAAGACTAAATACACCCTGTTAATGCGAATCTTACACTGGCTTATCGCCATCCTAATTCTAGGGATGATTGGCGTGGGATGGTACATGGCGGGCTTGCCCGACGAGCACCCTACGAAATACGACATTTACCCTATCCATAAATCAATCGGTATTACCCTACTAGGATTAGTAGTCATTCGCTTACTGGTTAGGTTCTTCAGCCCAGTCCCTAAAATTCCTCAAGAACTCGCGTGGTGGGAAAAACTATTAACTAAAACCGTACATTTCTTACTTTACCTATTGATGCTATTGGTGCCCATTTCTGGTTATCTGATGTCTGACTTCGCTGGCTTTCCAGTAGAATGGTTCGGCATTGAAGTGCCTGGTTTTGTTGAGGACAACATGGATAGCTCGCAGGGTGCGCTGGATGCTCATGGTATTTTGCCATACATCCTCTTGGGGTTAATTGTGCTGCATCTCCTCGGTTCTTTGAAGCACCGTTTTCTGGATAAAGACAAAAATACCGATGTGTTAAAGCGAATGCTTTAGCAAACGCTCCCATTTACCACAAATAAGTGTATAGGTGTCAATAACTTATACACTTCTCCTATACACAACATTAAAACTCTGTGGCACAATCAGTCATAGGAGTTGGTTGTTTTATGAACAACAATAATGAGTTCAATAGGGATTTAGAACAATAGGAGGGCGCAGTGGTTAATTTACTTGAGTCAAATGGGAAGGCTCGAGCCACACTCATACTGGATCACGATAATGTCTCAGGAAGTCTGAGACAACAGCTAGAAACTAGTGGTTGGTGTGTTCACGTGGCGCAAGGTATCAAAGAATTTAAGCGGTTTTTCCAACAAAACCGTTTCGAAGTCGTGGTTGTGTACTTTAATGATAACACCACCACCGAAACCTCTGAGCTCGAATCCTTAGCCAGCCTGAACATCATTACCAAATGGATCGCCATCATACCCTCTGAACGCTGGCTAGACTCGCATCCCAGTGTCCTATTCAGCCACCTTTTTTATGATTACCATCGTCAACCACTACGCTACGACCACCTATTAGCCACCATTGGCCATGCATATGGTATGGCAAAGCTTCAACATCAAAAACTAAAACGCTTAAAGGTTCAACATAAAGACCATGACATTATTGGGGTTTCGTCAGTTACTGAAAAGCTCAGAAACAGGATCAATATTGTCGCCCAGCAAAACACCCCAGTCTTAATTAACGGTGACAGCGGCGCAGGAAAGCAATTCACCGCTAGGTTGGTTCATAAGCATTCTGCTCGAAGTCGCGGTAAATTAAGTAGCATTAATTGCGGAGCAATTCCTGAACACTTAGTAGGTTCTGAGTTATTTGGGCATGAAGCCGGTAGCTTGCACGCTGGGTGCGAAAAAAAACTAGGCCATGTCATGCAATGTACCGATGGCACATTACTGCTGAACGATGTTGAGGAGTTACCGCTTCATTCACAGTCAAGCCTGGCTCGATTTATAGAACAAAAAGAATTCTATGCCGTTGGTGCTAGCGAAACATCGAGCAGTAATTGTCGAATTATCGCGACCACTAGTAGTGATTTACGGCAGTTAGTACAAGCAAAACAATTTAGGAGCGACCTCTACCTAGCCTTATCGACCACAACGATAGAAGTCCCTACTCTCAATGAACGCCATCAAGACATCAGGAGTTTGGCCGAATATTACTTATCTCAGTTCTGTGAAAACAGCGAGGTGAAACGCTTTAGTCAATGTACCATCGATGCAATGCAACATTACCATTGGCCGGGAAACGTTAGAGAATTGATGAATCGAATTCGCCGAGCAATTATTTTGTCAGAGGGTGAAATAATTAGTGAGTCTCACTTAGAGCTACCCAATAACAATAACCTTCAGAATCTAACGCTAAAGGACGCCCGAGATAAGGTCGAAAAAGAAATTGTTATACGAACCATCGCACAAACAGGTTATAACCACTCGCAGGCGGCTAAAGAGCTGGGGATCTCACGAACTAGCTTGTATCGTCTTATTTCCAAACACCAGCTTGCTATTTAAACTCAAGAAGTTGCAGCAAACCTGAATTCTAGGCTTGCTGCATTATTTTACCTAAATAACTTGCTCGCCATCCCAGCGACATCATCCAATACAGAACCGTCATTATCAGAATCGAGTAATCCTTGTAAGAAACCTTGCTGACTTTGTTGGCTATTCGTTTCCTTGGTTAACGAGCCCATCAACATATTTGCAGCCAAAGGTAAGATTTGTTTTAAAATACCGCTATCAATCCCTGTTTTGCTTGAGGCCTGCTCAGCGACTTGGCGACTGGTTTCTTTACTTCCCAACAAATGACCTAATATTGCATTACCATTGTCAACGGCTTGTGGCTCCGCTAACCGCTTTGGCTGTTCGACGTATTCTTGATTCTTACTATTCGACAAGGCTCCGAGTAATGATTCGAGACCGCCCTGTTGCTGAGTGTTATGTTGTATCCCTTTTTTCAAAGACGGTAGCAGCTGCTCTAATGCGTTGCTGGTTTGCTGTTTATCTAAATTAAATTGTTTCGCTATTTGCTCTACAGCCCCTGAGTTTTGTGACCCTAAAACCATATTCACTAAATCCTGCATACCCACTCCTAAAGATTCCATACAAAAAATCACTATACTCCCAGATGAATTTGTTGGCAAAACTGCTATCCTAAGTTTTAACCTTATTTACCTTTTATTGGATTTCTTTATTCTCGAGTACTAGAGTTATCAAATAACTAGAATCATCGAGTCCAATAAACACAATAGAGAGAAATTCTATGAGCGAACGAATGGAGGATTTCAAACAGCAGGTTTATTACTGGGTTAGTAAAATACCTAAAGGTAAAGTCACCAGTTACGGTGCTATTGCCAAATTATCCGGATTCCCCCGTCATGCTCGCCATGTCAGCAAAGCGCTTGGTGCCGCTCCGAATAGAAAGCAACTTCCTTGGCAACGAGTCATTGGTGCTGATGGAAAAATAGCCTTTAACCCTGATAGCGATCACTTTGCTATCCAGCAAACTTTATTGGAGCAAGAAGGCGTTAAAGTGGTAAAAGGTAAAGTGGATCTAAAGCAGTATGCTTGGGAACATCCCCTTGAAGGAAAAGCCAACTCATCAAAAAATAAGAAAGGGATGCAAGCCGAAGAGTTCTTTAGGTAAGAAAGTTAAAGCGGCTGTCCTTGTTCTTGTATCGATTGGCACTCTAGGCAAAGTTCAGTTTCAGGCGCTACATCAAGCCGTTTCACATTAATATCTTCGCCGCATTCTAAACACCATCCAAAATCATCAGATTCAATTCGCTTCAAAGCTTTTCTCACAGCAATTAAACGCTTTTCATCACGCTGATGAGCCGCACTAACCATCGCCTGCTGCTGCATGGCGTCACCTCTGGAAACTCTTCCCATTCGAGCTTGGTCCAGCTCAACAGCTTCGCTCGCCTTAGAGGACAAGCCTAAGAACTCCATCAGCTCAGTTTCTAGCTGCATCAGGTCTTGTTGATATTGTCGAACTTGAGTCTTGGTCATCAATCAAAGTTAGTGCAAGTGACTCAAGTGAGACACCTCATCAAACTTCCGAATAGCACGAATCAATTTGTCAGAGTCAGGGGTTTCTTTAAACGCTTCTTGTGCAATAGGGGCTATTTGCGCCGGACCGGGCGGCAACTGCTTACGCTCCACACTGCGACGCATTCTTGGCAAAAAGACAAACTGCAACCACTGCTCCAGTTTTAGGGTATCCACACAAAAAGGCATCGAGCTTTCCAGAGCTTCGGGCGCTGGCCGTTTCTGTGACCAAAGCCCCAGTTCCATTAGGCGTTTTTCGATCGTATCGAACACACTTAAATATTCATCAAACCAGTCTATCTGTTTCATCCGCATCACTAAGCTTCTTCTATTAAGATTAATGTTACACCATTTGATGCACAATTTCAGTTTAGGTTACACCCACGTAGGTATGAAAATCAGGTTTTAATACAGGCACAAAAAAGCCCGCCATGAGGCGGGCTTCCGAAGCAATTGAACGAGCTTAGAAAGATAACTTAACGCCAACTTTCGCTGTTCTAGGTTTGTCTGGACGCGCACCATAAGGCTCGCGAGCCACGATAGTGTCTTCGTCTGTGATATTTTCGATTGTTGCATAGAAAGCAACATTATCATTCGCTTGAATTTCGCCTGATAAGTCCACTAAAGTACGCTCATCAGTACGCTCAAACTCACCACAGGCTGGTTTTGTGCACACGCCATCAGAATAGTTAATGCTCGTTAAAACACTCCACTCTGCATTGTCATAACCGAACATTAATTGAGCTTGGTTCTCAGGAATGTATGGAATCGGTTGACCCGCGTCGACACTTCCCCACACATTACTATCGAATGAACTACCGAACTCAGTCTCAGTGAATGTGTAACTTAAACGTGCAGGCCAGTTCTCAGCAAACTCACCCGTAACCAAAAGCTCAACACCTTTAACTTCAGCTTTACCGCCGTTAAATTTATCGCCTTCGTTGTTAATGTCACAACCACTGTTAGCTAGAGTACACTCGCCAAGTAAGTTTTCGTAGTCGCTGAAGAATGCGATCAACTCACTTGAGTACTGTGAACCACTGAAGCGTAGGCCCATCTCATAGTTCCAGCTTTCTTCAGGCTTGTCGTCAGCGCTGCTTCCTGGAGGTGCAAAACCTTTATGTGCGCCGAACAATACGCTTGTCGTATCATTAATCGCCCACACGGCACCGAAACCTGGAAGTACTTCTGAAACGCTGTTAGTACGAACGCTTGCCGCCGCTGAACGATCAGGAGCAGAACCCCAGTTTTCACGCTTAAGTTCTACGTCTTCGTAACGCACGCCCGGAGTTAACGTCCAGTCGCCCCAAGTAATGGTATCCGTTAAGTAGTAAGAATTAGCTTCCGCCGAGTCAATGCGGTTACCAGCATCGCCCCAAACACCCGCATCAACAACCACTAACTGGCCATTCTCTTGTGCGAAGAAACCGCGACGCTGAAAGCGATCTGCATCATCTTCATGCACGCGAATACCCAGCTGCATGTAGTGGTCTGCATCACCCGTCATAAAGTTCCAGTCTAGTCGAGCCTGAATACCTTCACTTAAATAAGAACGGTTACCGTCAACTTTATCAATTAAGTCATTACCACTATCTGCGCCATTAAGGATTGACTGGTAATAATTCGCTAACGAACTGCCTCGGTTAGTATTAATTTCACCAATCACCGACGACCAACTAACACTGTTATAGCTACCAGGATTAGCCGTATCTTCTACATAAAACTTACCCGTTTTATACCAGTTACGCGCGAAATCATTCTGATAAGCAGTAACGTTCAAGTCAAAGCTATCACTCAAATCAGCAAAGTAGCTCAATACAACTTGCTGATGCTTACCCTTGAAGTTATCACCAGCTGAAACACCGTACATTCTGTATGGATCAGCTGCAAAATCAACGTCAGTCAAACCCATGTAAGACTGGTCTGATTCTTCATAAGAATTCTGTAACTTAATATCAAGCTGCTGGTAAACGTTGGCATCTGAGTCTGTGTTAAAACGTAGCTTTACGATTTGATCAGACTTTTCGAAGCCTGTGTCCTGACCAATGCGATCAATCGTTTTAAAGCCGTCAGACTGATGATCATTCACTTCAACTAAATAACCGAAGTTATCGAAGCTGTCGCCATAATAGAAATAGCCATGTAACTCTTCATGCTGACCTTTTTCTAACTTCAACTGACCTTCGCCATCTTGTGGAATTTGACGAGAAATCAAGTTAACCGCGCCGCCTACAGTAAAAGGACCATACTTAATATTCGCAGGGCCTTTTAAGACTTCAATACCGGTAATGCGGTCGAACGTTGGGAAATAGTACGCTGATGATGCTGCATAAGGTGCTGGAGCAATTAGCACGCCATCTTCCATCAAGCTTACGCGTCCAGTACGACTCGTACCCGTACCGCGTAAACCAATATTAGGACGCAAACCTAAACCGTCTTCAAGCTGGACATACACGCCAGGAACTTGGCGAACAGCACGATTAACATCACTATACTTGAATTGCTCTAACTCCGCTTCCGTTACGATATGTGCAGAACCCGCAACTTTTTTCGCGTTAGAACTATCACCGATAATAGTGATGGTCTCTAAATCTTCCTTTTGTTTCTCTTCAGCAATTGCCGGTGATGCAGTTGCTATCCCCAATACCACGGCAGACGCCACAATACTAAAATGAAAAGGAGCTTTCATGTTATTACCTAATTCGTTATCTATAGAATATGACTTTCGGGCGGGATTATAAATCTAAATGATAATGATTACTATCACATATTTCATTTTTGTGACGGTTTCTTAGCGAGTTTTCGTTGAAGGGTTCTTCGATGCATGCCCAAAGCTCTGGCGGTTGCAGAAACATTACCATCATGCTGGGCCAATACCGCTTGTATATGCTCCCACTCCAACCTATCAACCGATAGAGGCTCTGCCTCATGTTCTTTATCGACTTCTGTTGGTGATTCTTCTAGAGCCTGCAATATTTGCTTGGCATTAGCGGGTTTTGGCAGGTAATTATCCGCGCCTAACTTAATCGCCTGTACCGTAGTTGCGATACTGGCGTAGCCGGTTAAAACGAGGATATTACTGCTAGGGTGATGCTCTCGAAGTTCTGTTAATATTGAAAGTCCCGAGTCATCTCCTAGAAAGAGATCTAAAATGATGTAATTCAGTTGAAGCGTGCGATGCCGCTGTTTTGCTTCCTCGATCGAGTAACACACAATGACATCAATGTCTTTTGTAGCCAAAGAACGGCTCAGTATCTGTGCAAAGACTTGGTCATCTTCAACCAGCAACAGTTGCTTCTTCGCGGTCAAAGCTACTCTCCCTCGCCTTTGCCGTGATTCTGCGTCTGTAGAGGTAAAGCAACGCGGATCTTAGCTCCCGGCTTGTGCGGCATAACTCTTAAGTGCCCACCGACCTGCTCAATGCTGGCATTAGAAATTAAAGTGCCAATCCCCATCCCGCCAGGGCTGGTGCGTTCATCACGAGGACGCCACCCGTAGTGCTCGATAACATCTTCCGCTAAACCTGCTCCTTGGTCGACGATATCGATATAGCAATAATTTCCATCATCACTCAGTTGCAAGTGGACCTCATGCTTATCCAAGCTTTGTGATGCTTTCGCAGCATTATCCAGTAAATTCAATAACGCGCTTTGTAAGCCAATATGGCTGTGTACCCAGCCCTGCAAGGTACCATTCTCGATCACCAGCTGAATCTCAGGATAAAGTAGCCGGAAATTGCGAGCCACAAGGCCAACCAACTCTTTAATCGCGATAGTTCTGAATTCGCCTGACTTAAGCTCATCAAAATGCTGCTGTATCGATTGTGTGATGGTATGACAACGCTGAACTTGTTGTTGCATTAAACGCATGTCTTGATTGTTATGTGTGTTACTGTCCATCATGTCATCCAGTAATACGGTTAAAGATGACAATGGCGTATTCAACTGATGGGCAGCGTCTGCCGCCGAGAGCCCCAAAGCGGTTAAATAGTCGTCCCTTAATTGACGCTGTTCATGCTGCTGAATACGCTTTTGTTGCATTCGAATGGCGTTGGACAAGTAACTCGCGACATAAAAGATCAGGCCTGCACTGGCAATAAACACCAGCCACATACCGAGAAGATGCGATGAAAAGCTACTGGCATGATGATGCTGCGGTTGATCAATAACATATAACAAAGAATACACCAGGCCAGCCACGATGAGCACCACCACCGCTAGATAGCGCTTTAACGCCACTGAAGCGGTAACAATCGGCAATAATAATAAGGAGATCAGTGGGTTAGAGGCGCCACCAGTCAGATAGACATAACCACCAAGAAGCGCCACATCCAACAATAAATTTATTAATAGTGCTTTTTGACTCAGGCGCAATTTCTGGTTAATCCAGCCCGATAGTAGCAGACAAACCTGGACCACGATCAGCACCCACACCATCATATGAATGGGGTTAACAAACCACAGCATGTAAACCACTTGCATGATGAGCGCGATTGCTCGAATCCAACTCAAGGAAATTAAAATGCTCTGTGTAAATTTCTTATGATCGATCACGACGTTTAGCACTCGCAGTTAATACAGCAGTTATTCTGGCTGATTATAATTCAACCAAGCCCTATTCCCTATACCTAGAGCTCACTTTATGGCTTGCTGCGACAATTTGTCGCATGTTCAGATTAACCATAAAACACTAAAATCATCTCAGTTTTATTAATCACCCCACGATCATAATGAAAATTTCGCTTAAAACATTATTTGCGTTATCAGCAACGCTGTTAACTTCAACAGCCCTAGCAGATAACAGTTCACGACCCGACAGCCACGCACCGATTTCAATTATGGGCGATCACACCCATGATGAAGGCGAGTGGATGGTGTCGTACCGTTTGATGACCATGAGCATGGCGGACAACTATATAGGTAGCAATAAGGTAAGTGCTCAGCAGGTGTTGCAAAACTTTATGGTTTCCCCTGAAAGCATGGACATGGATATGCACATGATAGGCGCTATGTTCGCGCCGAGCGATGATGTGACATTCATGCTAATGGCAAACTACCTCAGTACTTCCATGGATCATATCACGCGTATGGGCATGAACTTTACCACTGAAACATCTGGAGTGTCAGACACTAAGTTAGGTGCGCTGCTGAATATTAACAAAGATGGAAACTCAGCGAGTCATATTAATCTTGCTCTGTCCCTTCCTACAGGTAGCGTCAAAGAGCAAGATCAGACGCCAATGGGTTATGCACGTCTACCCTACCCCATGCAGCTTGGTTCAGGTACCTACGACATCGAAATAGGCGCCACGCATACCGAGTTTTTTGAACAGTCATCTTGGGGCATACAAGGTAAACAGCTTTTCAGAACGGGGTATAACGATCTCGATTATCGTTTAGGAAATCGCTTTAACCTAAATAGCTGGTATGCGCATAACCTAAACCAGAGCGTATCGTTAAATACAACGATTGCTTACACCAACCAAAGAGATATCAAAGGTCAAGATAGCGCATTAAACCCTATGATGGTACCTACCGCTCGAACGGACCTTCGCAGTGGTTATTTTTGGGACTTTGCGCTAGGTGCCAATTTCAAGCTGAATGGTCACCAACGCTTAGCAATCGAAGTAAAGAAAACGGTTCATCAAAGTCTTGATGGCCCACAGTTAGGCCATGACTGGGCTGCGACTGTTGGCTGGCAGTATGCTTTTTAAATGCTCACCCTAGACAATTACTGAACTTACAAAGTTTCTACTATAGATTTCCTACAACAAGATTCACCACAATAAGACAAGTCTCCACTACAGTTGCTGGCCTTTGGCCAGCTTTTTTTTGTCCGTCATAGTTGCCAACTCAACCCTTGTTGATACTCATAACCCTTTTTATAATGACGTTTTACATTACCTGGGTGACCTTATGAATTACCGAACTTTACTCACTTTATTGACGGCGTTGCTGCTGCTCGCTGGTTGTAACTCAGAGAAAGAAGAAAGAACTGAGCTGAGTGATTACAAACAACAGCAACTCGATAAAGCCAAGGCTGTGGAAGATGAGATGAATAAGCGAGTTGATAATATCAATAAACAACTAGAACAACAGAATCAAGAAAAAGACGACGACACGCAATAATTTAATACCATGAAACGATCGAACCTGATTACAGCGGCAGGCGCTGTTCGCTTGCGCAATGAGTTAGCTCACCTGTGGAAAAACTTACGACCAGAAGTAACTCGTGCAATTAATGCTGCCGCTGCGGAAGGTGATCGCAGTGAGAACGCCGAATATATTTATCGCAAAAAACAACTTAGAGAAATCGATCGTCGAGTTCGGTATCTACAAAAAAGAACGGCCGAAATGCAAGTTATAGAGCATATTCCTAATAACCAAAGTAAAGTGTTTTTTGGTGCTCAAGTAACGGTATCAGATGCCCACAATAACGAAACCGTCTACCGGATTGTCGGCTCTGATGAGTTTGATGCAGAACCCGAGTACATTAGTGTCGACTCGCCAATGGCTCGAGCATTGTTAGGCAAAGAACTAGATGACGAAGTTGTTGTTAAACTTCCCGAGGAGACAAAAAGGCTATGGATAGTGGATATACACTACCCAAGCCCGAATGATTAGAGTTGGGACAGTTCGTTACTGGGACAGTTCGCTAAAAACGGTAAGTAACACTCAGTGAACCAAATCGCCCTTTACCTTCTCTTTCTTCAAAGGTAGAGCTTGTTTCAGCAACTGAAAATAACATTCCCCACTGTTCCCAATTCCACACAGCCCCAGCCGAAACAATAAAACCTTCATGTTTTAAAGTCACCGAATGACTATCTCGAAACGTGTTGCCGTCAACAAAGATATCATTAAACACGTATCGCGCTTGCGCCCCTAAGAACATATAAAAGTGATCGCCCGCAGAGCCAGCCAAAGGATTGATATCGCGACCGGGCAAAATGCTTACCGCTGGGAATGTTTCTTCCAAACCAGAACCGTAACGAATCATGGCAGAAGCAGCGACCTCTGAATTATAAGTGCCGACACTACCGCTTGCAAAAGTAAGGAAGTCGGTACCAAAACCTTCACCATTACTCATATCAAAACGCCAACTACGCTGGCCAGTAATGCTGAACACTAATTCATTGTGCAGTTGATTGTCCCAGCCCTGCGGCTTTTCCGACCCAGTCATTCGATGAACCACTTTCTGCGTATCTTCTGCTAAGGAAGCTGGGCCGACAATACCTAAAATAACGGAAAACTGATCGGCAACATCATTATCCCAAGCGTACAATGTACTGCGCCAACCGAGTAAGCCAGCATAAGGTAAGTCGTCTTCAATTAACGCTTCCGCCTGAATATTCTCAGGCGTCTGCATTCCCTGAAAAACGCTAAAACTCACTGCTTTTTCTCGAGGGTCATCGCGTTCAATAAACAAGTAATCGCTCATGCCAATGAACCAGTCCGGTGCACTGGTATCAGCATAGTCATCATAAGGTCCATAACCCCAGCTATAACCAATGCCGTTGGTATAGCCGCCATCTTTTCCTGCGAAAAGATCATTTTCCAAGGTTAATGTCGCAAAAGCTCCAACACCGGGTTCCTCACCTGTAAAAGCTTCTTCTTTTGGTTCTGCCTTTAGCGCACTAAGAGGCAACAATCCTAAACCGAGTACCGCTACTAGATACCGCATGTGGGGTTTCCTTTTAAATTAGTCTTGACGAAACTTATCTTTCTTGACGAAATTGTGTTTTAACACGCTGCTTAATGGTTTCTACTAACTGCTGGGTATTTTGCGATTGTTTAACATCTTTTTTCAAAACGTCTTCCACGATATCCGCTAAATCATCCACAGTAACCGATTTTTTCTGGTCAAAAGACTTGTGTTGAAAAAGGTTAATGTGATGGTCGCTTTGACGCCCCCACTTCATTAATCGATTCCAGTAATAGTCATCTTTTCTATCACTCACTAAATCCATTAAATAACACACAAAACCTATTGGCATTAATGCAAAATCTCGCAACGCATCAATCCACAGCTTGAGTTGTAATAGCAATAAATTGCGTGTCTTGCGCCAAGTGCTCGACGACTCTTCTTGAGTCAATACCAGCACTTTCTCTTTCTGTGACATGGTTAATCCTTAAGTCGTTTTATTATAGGCTTCGCGGTTTAACTGCTTATCCAGTTCATTTTTCTTAAGTAGTACGTAAACGGAACCTAAACCACCGTGCTTTTGTTGTGCACTGTGGAAAGCCATCACTAAGTCATGTTGTTGCAACCAGTGATTAACATGACTCTTTAACACAGCTTGAGGCATACTTCTTTCACCTTTCCCGTGGGTAATCAATACCATTCGCTTACCACGTTTAACGCAGGCCTTGATAAAATAAAAGACTTCATCTCGCGCCTCTTTAACGGTCAGGCGATGTAAATCCGTATGGGCCTGTATATCATACTTACCCAACCTCAATTTTTTGTAAACGCCCTCTTGAACACCTGAGCGCTTATATTCCAACCAGGTATTTGGCTCAACAGGCTCGACAAAATCGGTGCTTAAATAGTTAGGGTCGTGGTTCGGCTTACGCCCTACTGCTGACTCTTGTCGCGCTAGTTGTGATAAAGATGGTTCATCCTTTGGCTGATGCAAGTTGACACGATCATTCTTAATTCGCTTAACACCGCCAAGTTCTTTTTTAAATAAATCTACATCATCTTGTGCCATAACATCACCAACTTTATTCCAACAATGATTACCATCATCGTTGACCTATGTCTGATTAACCACCAGTTTCGAGTGCTTCTTTTTTAGCTTCCAGCTCTTCCCAGCGTTCAAAGTAGTGTTCTAATTTTTGCTCCAGATTTTCTAAATCATTATTCACTTGAGCAATTGTGTCCTTATCTTGTTGGTAGAACTCTGACGACGCCATCTCCGCCTGCACCGACTCAATCTTTTTCTCAACGGTAGCAATATCAGCGGGCAATTTATCAAGCTCGCGCTGGTCTTTATAACTCAGTTTAGCAGATTTCTGACGAGGCTTAGCTTTCGCAGCTTGGTCTTTACTGGCTTTATCATTGTTTGACGCTTTCTGCTGTGACTTCCTTTGGCGCAGCCAGTCATCATAACCACCAATATATTCTTTAACCTGCCCCTCACCTTCAAACACAATGCTGCTCGTGACCACATTGTTAATAAAGTCACGATCGTGCGACACCAGCAACATAGTGCCGCCATAATTCTCCAGCATATCCTCGAGTAATTCTAAGGTTTCAATATCGAGGTCATTGGTGGGCTCATCCAGAATTAATAAATTTGACGGTCTGGCGAGAATTTTTGCCAGCAGTAAACGGTTACGCTCACCGCCTGATAATGCCGTAATCGGCGCACGAGCTCTTTCTGGCGTAAACAAGAAATCCTGCATGTAACTGATAACATGACGCTCTTTTCCATTAATCATCATCATGTCTTTGCCTTCAGACACATTATCCATTGCCGATTTAGTTTCATCCAGCTGCGCTCGGTGTTGATCAAAGTACGCAATATCTAACTTTGTGCCTAAGGTTACCGTTCCCTGATCGGGCTTTAAATCACCCAGTAGGATTTTAATCAGAGTAGACTTACCACAACCATTAGGCCCGACGATACCAATTTTATCGCCTCGCATAATCAGCGTAGAAAAGTCATCAATCAGTTGACGCCCTTGGTAATTCATACTGACACTCGTCGCTTCAATCACTTTCTTGCCAGAAAGCTCAGCTTGTTGCGCTTTCATGTCAACATTACCAATCAAGTTTCGTCGCTCTGACCGTTCTTTACGGGCTGCTTCCAAGCGCCGGACGCGTCCTTCGTTACGAGTACGTCGAGCTTTAATCCCTTGTCGGATCCACGTCTCTTCCTGTGCTAGCTTTTTATCAAACTCAGCATTTTGTTTTTCTTCAGCAGCTAAGCGCTCTTCTTTTCGGCGCAGATAATTACTATAGTCACCCGGCCACGACGTTAATTCACCCCGATCGATTTCAACGATACGAGTCGCCAAGCTTTTTAGGAAACGACGATCGTGCGTAATAAATAGAATGCTACCTTTATAGGCTTTTAGGAAACCCTCTAACCATTCAATAGATTCGATATCCAAATGGTTGGTCGGCTCGTCCAGTAACAAGACGTCAGGTTGCTCGACTAACGCTTGTGCTAGTAATACACGGCGTTTCATACCGCCTGACAAAGCTTTAAAGTCAGCATCGGCTTCAAGACCTAGACGGTTGATCACTGACTGAACCCTTTGATCCATCGCCCAGCCATCTTCGGCTTCGATTTTCTGTTGCACTTGAGCCATTCTATCCAGTGCCGAATCCTCAGTACTGACGCTGAGTTGACGGAACTGCTGCAATAGCTCTCCGACATGGCCTAACCCAGAGGACACCACTTGGAACACCGAGCCAGTCGTATCCGATGGAACTTCTTGCGTGAGCTTGGCGACTTTGACGCCTTCTTGAAAGCGCAAAGATCCGTCATCAGGAATAATTTCACGGTTAACGACTTTAAGCAGCGTTGACTTACCGACGCCATTACGGCCGATAATACAAATTCTTTCGCCTGGTTCTATGGTGAAATCGACTTTATTCAGCAGCGCTGGACCGCCGTAGCCAACCTCGACTTGTTGTAAGGTAACTAAAGACATTAAAATACATCATCAAAATTTTGGGACATTTTAACGCAAAACCATGACTATCGCTTGCCCTCTTTGCCTATCAGCCCAGACTGAGGCCTATTTTCAAGACAAAACAAGGTCTTATCTTGCTTGTAGTCGTTGCGATTTAATTTTTGTCCCTGATAAACACCACCTTGATCCTTGCCAAGAAAAGCAAATCTATGACCTCCACCAAAACTCGCCTGAAGATCTGGGATATCAACAATTCCTCAATAAGCTACTGACTCCATTAACCTTAAAGCTCCCATCCGCAGCTCGCGGGCTCGATTTCGGATGTGGCCCAGGACCGGCAGTTAAGCCAATGCTCGAATCAAAAGGTTATAGCGTTAGCAACTACGATGTCTATTACCCGAGTGATGAAGGAGCTCTTGAAAGCCACTATGACTTTATAACTTGCACCGAAGCCATCGAGCATTTCAACCTGCCACGCAAAGAATTAATACTAATGAACTCGCTGCTAAAGCCAGAGGGCGTGCTTGGTTTTATGACTAAGCGGCCGACGGATAAAACAGCCTTTGCCAAGTGGCACTATAAGAACGACTTAACGCATATCTGCTTTTTTTCTGAAGATGCTTTCCAGTGGATTGCCGACTGGTTAGGTTACAGCCTTGAGTTTCCCGGCAAAGATACCGCTATCCTACAAAAGCAGCCTGGTTAAAATAAAAAAAAGCGACCTATAGGTCGCTTTTTAGATGTGGCTGAGAGCTCACATTAGTTCTTACGAACGTCAATATCACCATTCACGGTATCGAACTTCAGGCTGGCACCACCACTTTTGTAGCTGCCATCCATGTCCGCACCGACGTATTCACCTTCATCCACTTCGATTCCAAAGTCGTTACTTAAGTCGCCATTCACCGTTTCAGAGCGTAACTCAAACCCATCATTCTCAGGCAAGTAAACTTCAATATCACCATTCACACTATCGCCTTTAACACGATTAGAACTACCTAACTGGTCTAGGTGTACTTCGATATTGCCGTTAACAGTACCAAACTTCACATCTTGTGCAGCGTTTTTAATCACAATATTGCCGTTGACGGTTTCAGCTTTAATTTCACCTGAAACGCTGACAATTTTGATATTGCCATTAACCGACTCAATAGACTTTAAACTTGCGCCTTGTGGCACCTTTAAAGAGAAAGATACTTCCCCAGATGAGCCACCCCAGTTCATAAAGCCACCTGAGTCAATATCGACTTCAACATCAAAGTCTCGTTCGCTGTGATCTATCTCAACCTTAACATTCTCGATATCGTCAGCACTGTCAGCGGTAATAGTGTATTCCAAAAGAATTTCATCTTTGTCCCAGCCAGACACTTCAACGTGACCATTAATATTATCTAGGTTAATGTTACCGCTCTGAGAGAAGTCGTAAGTCTTAGAGAACTTCTTAGTTTCATTCGCTAATACAGCCAATGAAGTTATTCCCAGTGTTACAGCAGAAACCACAGCTAACCATTTATTTACTGTTTTCATGACATACCTCAATTATTGCTACCATTTACTCCTTTGATGCAAACGGTAGCAAAAGGGTTTACTAGTCTTTATCTTTTTTTCCTATTGAAGATATCACCGAGCTTATCTTTCAACTCATCCTTAGCTTTATCTTCAAGCTCTTTTTTCTTCTCATCAATCTTTCCCTGGTACTCTGCTTTTAGCATGGCTTCAATATCAATGCTCGCTTTCGGCTCCGCCCAAGTCCCTTTCAGCTCAAACGGCAGTTTTTTTCCTTTGAGCTTTGGATATTTTTGTTCCACCACCTCTTTGAGCTTGCCCTTTAAAACTAACTGGAAATTACCAGCCAACGTTTCTTGGTTGGCATTAGTCGATGCTTTACCAACCAAATCAAACACTGGGGAGTTTAACTTAAAGTCAGGCATTTCAATTAATCCCTGCTTGGCTTTAATATTACTGCTCAGGTTAGCAAAACTGGTTTTTCCGCTGTAGTTCTCTTTATTCAAAGATTGCAAGCTCAAGCCCGACTGAATCAGTTTCTCAATATCAATGCCGTTAAAGGCGCCATCACTTAATGTCAGATTACCTGTACCATTAAGGTTCTGAAGCATCTGTTTGACGTCAACACCTTTGGTTTTCATATTCAAGTCTAACTCACCCAGACCCGATAATTTATCCAGCTCAAAGAACGCCGCCAGCAAATCACCAATCTGAATATTATCGAAGTCAGGTTGCACAGAAAGGGCTAGTGGTTGTGACGCAAAATTAACACTAGCAATCGTTTCCATATGCCCTTGAAAAGCATCAGCTTTAAAAGGATCTAAGAAAAGCGTGGTGCCTTTATTGCGCAAGTTCGCAGAGACATTGCTAAACGTTACGTTTTTCAGTATTAGTTCACCAACCTCTAACTGACCTTTTACCCGAGCGCGTTTTAAGAAATCCGCAACAGGCGACAGATCTAACGCACCAGATTGCGCCGGCGCTTTCTCACCACCTGTAGCTGCCAAGAAGTTTTCTAACTCCAAGCGCTCAGTGCTAAGCTTAACGTCGATATCTTTAAACGTGCTAAATCCAGCATTTAATTCGAGGTTAATCGGCTGTCCATTTAGATCGACCTTACCTTTATGACTAAGTTTGGTGGTTTTGTTTTCCATACTTAGCTCAAGATCGCCGGTTAAACCAATGTTTTGTAATTGCTTGCTCAACCCTTCCAGCTCAGCATCTAATTGACTCACTTTGAATTGCTTGAAGTCTGCACCAACCCATAAATCACCTGACAGGCCCCACTCCGACTGAGAATCACCAGCTTTTAAACTGCCTTCAGCGGTTACGGGAGTGACTGATTCAGGCTTAAAGTCGCTGACCTCAAGACTGGTGAGGTGGAAGCTCTGACTCAGTTGTTGGTTGTAGTCATATTGATTAAGGGTGAAATCATTTAGCGATAAGCTATCAAGGCTCAAAGCGCCAGGCTTACTCGAGCTATCCGAGGTATCTTCACTGGTTGCAGGCTGACTGTCTTTAGCATTCACTAAAGCTTCGATATTGGAACGTCCACTCTTATCACGTAACAAGTTTAACTCTGCTCCGGATAACTCTACCGAACCAACTTCAATATCGCCGCTCAGCAACGGCATTAATTTAATACTGGCTGCAACTTGATCTACTTTAAGTAACTGTTTGTCACTGTTAAAAGTAGTTGGTTGAGACAAGGTTACGCCGCCTGTTTCGACCTGTAACCAAGGGAAAAAGCCTAATGAAAGCTCCTGCTCAATCACCAGATCCGCTGTAGTTTCAGCTTTTACTTTCTTAACTATTTGATTTTTAAGCTCATCGCTATTGAAGAATATAACCGCTACGATGCCTAAAACTAGGATTAAAGCTACCAATGTGCCAAGTAGACCTAAAATCCATTTAAATAATCGTTTCATAATCACTCACAATATCAATAACTTGGATAATACTGATTAGAGTACATGCCTTAAATAAATGTTCCAACCGAATTTATCACTATTTGTTTGAACTATTTGTAAAAACTGATGACTAATCTAGTGAAAGGATAAGATTTCTTTGTTGTTGTTCTTCGAAAGAAGAGTTTTTAAGAAGCAAGTTTTAAGATACAAGTTATTGAAAGTGCTACAAAGTTTTGTCGTGTAAATTTTCTTTGTAAGTGTTTAAAGAGTGTTTTAAAGAGTTGTTAGTCATAAAGAATCAGGCCAACCCACGGGTTGGCCTTTCTTTTATCTGAATGTTTTTAATTGCATTTTTTACAATTAAATCAGTATGTTAACCATTCCAAGAGTCGCGCAACGTCACTGTCCGGTTCAACACCAAGTTGTCCGAGCTATTCTCATAACGATCGGTGGTAAAATAACCTTCTCGCTCAAACTGAAAACGTGTTTCAGGCTCGGCATCGGCCACACTCGGCTCAACCATCGCTTTGATCACTGATAATGAGTCAGGATTAAGAGCTTGATTGAAGTCATCCATGGCACCAGGGTTAGGCACATTAAATAGGCGATCATATAAACGCACGGTCGCTTCTTTAGCATATTTTGCCGAAACCCAGTGGATCACGCCTCGAACCTTCCGCCCTTCTGGATTTTTACCCAAAGTATCAGGGTCATACGTACAGTGAAGCTCTTTAACCTCACCATTATCGTCCAGTATCGCTTCATCAGCGCGGATCACGTAAGCGTTGCGCAATCGTACCTCGCCATCTTTAACCAAACGCTTGTACTTTTTATTGGCACTTTCGCGGTAATCAGCACGGTCAATATACAGCTCACGAGTAAATGGTAGATCACGCGTGCCCATTTCTTCGATTTTCGGATGATTCATGCCCTGAACCGTTTCTTCTTTATCTTCTGGATAATTAGTAATAATGACTTTTATCGGGTCTAGCACCGCCATTCGACGTTCCGCAGTATCGTTTAGATCATTTCGGACAGCATCTTCTAGTAGCGTCATGTCACTGACACTATTCACTTTGCTGATTCCAACAGCTTTACAAAAATCTCGAATCGACTGAGGCGTATAACCGCGACGACGCATGCCTGCAATAGTTGGCATACGCGGGTCATCCCAGCCATCCACTTTTCCGTCGTCGACCAACTGTGTCAGTTTACGCTTAGAAGTAATGGTGTAAGCTAAATTTAAGCGCGAAAATTCAATTTGCTGTGGGCGTGCAGGCGCATCAATATGGTCCAATACCCAGTCGTATAACGGACGATTGACTTCAAACTCCAAGGTACAAAGAGAGTGCGTAATGTTTTCAATTGCATCAGAAATACAGTGAGTAAAGTCATACATCGGATAAATGCACCACTTATCACCCGTGCGAATATGGTGTAAACGACGAATACGGTACAAAACAGGGTCACGCATCAGCATATTCGGATGGGCCATATCAATTTTGGCGCGTAACACCATCTGCCCATCGGCGTACTCGCCCGCTTTCATCTTACGGAACTGCTCTAAGCTCTCCTCCGAAGGACGCTCACGATAAGGGCTATTTTTCCCTGGCGTTTGGAAGTTTCCTCGGTTCTTTGCAATATCATCAGCCGGCTGCTCATCAACGTAAGCCAAGTCTTTACTGATCAACTCTTCAGCAAACTGATACAAGTCATCAAAGTAATCTGATGAGTGGCGCACGTCACCATCCCACTCAAAGCCTAGCCAACGAACATCATCTTCGATGGAGCGAGCGAACTCTTCGCTTTCTTTCGCGGGATTCGTGTCGTCAAAACGCAAGTTACATGGCGCTTGGTAGTCTTCAGCAATTCCGAAATTTAAACAAATTGATTTGGCGTGTCCCACGTGCAAATAGCCATTCGGCTCGGGTGGAAAACGCGTATGCACACGACCATCGTTTTTACCGTCGGCCAGATCTTGGTTGATCTTATTACGGATAAAGTTCGTTGGTGTTGAATTTTCAGTGGTTTTTTCCGTTGAGTTAGTCTCAGACATATTGGAATTGCTCACACAGTATCAAGTTGATTCAATCAAGCCACAGGCTTGTCGCCAGTCCTAGTAAGAACAGGCAAGTTCATTTCACAAGCCAGTGATTTTAACGGGATTTAAAGACTAATGCGATAGCTATTAGCCTAAAATGGGTGCTTTACGCAAAAAAGCAAGACTATTGCTGTTGGACGATTTCGGCTATTTGTTTTGCGAGCTGCTGTAGCAAACGACGTTCAGCAGACACCACAGCGGCATAATTATTGCCGCTCAAGCTTTCGGTAATCGCAAAAGCACGGGCAATGGACGGCCCCTGCGGACTCGTCAACACCATCTTCGCCTCTAAATAAGCTGATGACTCATCAAAACTGGCATCAAAGCGCTTAATATCCAACTGAATAGCATAATCAACTTGATCCGATTTACGCCACGGGTATTCGAATACATCGTCGGTATTTAATTGATTCGCCAAATCGTACTGCAATGAACTGATAATCAATCCCCTTAGGTCAGACGCCCAACGGTCAAACTCAGAAAATATAATTTGGCTGGTATTAGTCCGAATAGCAATTTGCGGTTTATGTAAATAATCAGCAACACTGACTGGGCCTAGGCCAACTCGAAGGTTACCTGTTCTCTCAGTTTGGCTCAGTTCATTTTCCAACAAATAAAAGTTGGAGCTGGGTGAGCGCGTTGAGCAAGCACTTACCAGCAGTAACGCTGATGCCGTCAAACTAATCAGTAAATATTTCATTGCTTATCCTTACCATAAATCAATGCTTCTGGATGACGCTCTAAGTAATCCGTCAATAAACGTATAGAGTGAGCAGCTTTGGACAATTCTTCTAAGGTTTGATTGAGCTGGAACTGAACCTCTGAGTCTTGACCATAAGTGTGCTCAACCGAAGCGACTAATTGTTGGGTCTCCGTTAATACCTTCTCCAAGCCCTCAAAACGCTGCTCCATACTAGTAACGAGCTTTGGAACGGTATCATTGAGATTCTTAGCAAACTTTTCGTATTCATCCATAGTCTGCTTGAACTCAATAGCCACCGGCTTGATTTCATTATTGAACGTATCGGCGACCTCACGATAGCGATTGATGGTTTCATTTAAGTTCGTCAGGCTGCTATTTAAATCGGTGCTGGTAATCAGGGTATTAGCATTCTCCAGCAAGGTATTCATATTTTCCGCGATATCAGCCAGCGGTAACTTTGATACCTCGTCCGCGAAGACACTTAAGGCGCTCGGAGCTGTTGGAAACTCAGTCACGTCCTGAATAATACCCCGTCTTTTGATAGGGACTTCCGGACGAAACTCTAAAGCAATTCTCATCTTACCGGTGACCAAACTTTGAGTTTCTAATGTCCCCTTTAACCCCTTCTCGACAATACGATTGGTGATGTCCTTCATGTCCTCTTCGCCGGCATGCCCATTTAAGCCTTTGAAGCTATCAGGGTAAATATTGACGTAAACTGGGGTGTAAATATCCAAACTTTCACGATCAGAAACGACTTCGATCTTCTTCACTGAGCCGACTTTAACGCCTTTGAACACCACTGGAGAGCCTTCATCCAACCCCGCTAAAGAACCATCAAAAAACATCACAAAATGATTCACAGGCTCATTGAACCGCGCTTTTGCAAAAAACAAAATGGCTCCAACCAGCAACACGATGGCTCCTAAAACAAAGCCGCCAATAGCTGTGGATTGTGATTTATTACTCATCGTTTGTTATTCCTTACCTTTACTCACCCTCACCGCGAGTTAAAAACCGTCTAACCGTTTCGTGCTCAGAATGCTTCACTAATTCGTTGGGATCGCCGGTGGTTAACATGGTTTTTGTCTCCGCGTCTAAAAACACCGAATTATTACCAATCGTAAAAATGCTGGCTAACTCGTGTGTTACCACCACCAAAGTGCAGCCCAAGTTATCTCTTAACTGTAATATCAGATCATCCAACAGTCGAGCGCTAATCGGATCGAGCCCCGCTGAAGGCTCGTCTAAAAATAAAATATCCGGCTCCAGTGCTAATGCTCTGGCTAAACCGGCGCGCTTGCGCATACCACCACTGATTTCAGCAGGGTAATAATCCTCAAAACCATTCAGCCCAACCAAAGCCAGCTTAAGAGACGCCAAGTGCAAAATATCCTTTTCCGACAAATCCGTGAACTCGCCGAGTGGCAGAGCAATATTTTCCGCCAGTGTCATTGAGCTCCATAAGGCGCCACTTTGGTATAAAACGCCGCATCGCTGCATTAATTGTTGTCGCTGACTATCGGCGCACTGCCAAAAGTCGATGTAATCAGAGTCCAGCTGTGCCTGCCCAGGGTCTGAGTGAAATAGCACACGCCCTTCTGCTGGCTGCTTTAAGCCTATAAAATGCTTCAATAAAGTACTTTTACCGCAACCACTGCCGCCCATGATGATAAAAATATCTTGCGGCTTTATATCGAACGTTAGGTTCTTCTGCACTACATAGTCGCCATAGGCCATGGCCAAGTTATCTGCCTTGATAATGCTGTTATTTAACGACTTATCGGCCATGACTAGATCCCTAACAAGCTGGTAACGATGGCGAATAATCCATCAATAACAATAATGAACACCACCCCAGCGACCACAGCCGAAGTCGCCGCATCGCCTACAGCCGAAGCGCTTCGGCCCGATAACATTCCATTCATACAGCCAGTTATCGCAATAACAATGCCAAAGATAAACGCTTTAATCAGCCCTAAGCTAATATCCGTCATATCAATGGCATTAACCGTTTGTGTCCAGTATTCGGTAAAACTCAAGCCCATTGCTCCGATACTGATCATGGCGCCGCCTAAAATACCCAGCACATTGGCGTAAAGGCAAAGTAGCGGCATCATGATAATCAGCGCTAGAATTCGTGGTAACACGATAAAGTCCATGGGTGAGATACCCAAGGTCTTATAGGCATCAATTTCCTCATTGACCTGCATAGTGCCGATTCGAGCAGCAAAGGCAGCGCCAGTCCGTCCCGCCATAATGATGCCGGTCATCATGCACCCCATTTCGCGCACCATGGCAATTCCTACCAAATCGGCCACATACACTTCCGCACCAAACTGCTTTAACTGCACCGCGCCGACAAACGCTAGAATGATGCCGATGAGAACGCTAATCAGCGTGACAATGGGTAAGGCTTCGGGGCCTGTGTCAGAAAGAATCTCTCTAAGGTCCCGAGCGCGGAACCTTGCGCGCCCCCTGATGAGGCGATAAAAACTTTTAACGCTCTCTCCCAGAAAGAAGAAAAAACCTAAGGCTTCACGATAATCGGTTAAAACCTTATCCCCGATGTGTGCGAGTAATGTTGGCTGCGTCTTTTCTTTGCCTGCGCCTTGACGCTCCGGTACCTTATTAGCTAACTCAACTAATTCCAAAGCACCATTTGGCAAGGACTGAAAGTTCAGATCCTGTGTTTGTTCCTTGCCCAAATTATCCAGCCGTAATAGCAAGCTGATCAGCGAACTATCCCAACTAGTAATAGCGCCGCCATCAACCAAAATAAAAGGAGTCTGCCTGTAATAATCCAGAATAGCTTCGGCATCTCTACCATCATGCCGAATCGTCCAATCGCCACAAAGCTTCAATGCTTTCTGACCATTGTCATCACTAATCTGATATCGGCTGGTGTTCATTCCCAAATTTTTATTCCATTAAGAGTCTAAGTTGTTGATGGTGATAATTTTTCTAGTCGCAATCAGTTCATAGTAGCTAAGGAAAGGGTTAGCCGCAACTCAACAAGCTTTATGCATCATCAGGGCGAGTTGCTTTTCTTTTAAGCCACAATATAGGACAATAGCAAGCCTTAATGAATTCTTCGTGAAGACCTATGTCTGCAAAACAAGTGCCTGCAAAACAATCTTCCAAAACTAACTTTGAAACTCAACTCACGGAATTAGAGTCGATCGTCGAACAGTTAGAGTCTGGCGAGTTACCATTAGAAGATGCGCTAAAAGTCTTTGAAAAAGGCGTCAAGCTGTCTCGACAATGCCAGCAATTGTTATCTGAAGCTGAACAAAAAGTTACGATCTTAATGGACAATGACTTGGTGGACAGTGATTTGGCAGATAACCAAGAGCAAGACTTCGACGCTCCTGACGAAGCGTAAGCCACGACCATGACCATTGAACAACACTTGCAGCAATGGCAAGAGCAAGTCGCACAGTTGCTCGAAGCACGCCTACCGCAAAGCGACTCGGTCCCGCATACGTTACATCAAGCCATGCGCTACGGTGCTTTAAATGGCGGCAAGCGTATTCGCCCGATCCTCGTTTTCGCCACTGGCGAGGCCTTAGGCGCCGATCAGCACGATCTTAGCTCGCCAGCCCTAGCCGTTGAGCTAATCCATTGCTACTCGCTGGTGCATGATGATTTGCCGGCCATGGACGATGATGATTTGCGTCGCGGCAAGCCGACTTGTCATATTCAGTTTAATGAAGCCACCGCCATTCTTGCTGGTGATGCCTTGCATACACAAGCGTTCCAAGAGTTATCATCGTTTACATTCAGCTCACAAGCTCAGCCACAACAGCTGGAAATGATTCGCGTGTTGGCCGAAGCTAGCGGCTCATTGGGTATGGGCGGCGGACAGGCGATTGATTTAGAGTCGACTCAAAAAGTCATCGACTTGCCGATGTTGGAAAACATGCACCGCATGAAAACGGGCGCCTTAATTAAAGCCAGCGTCTTGCTGGGTGCATTAAGTGCCGGACCGCTGAAAGCTAACGAACGCCAAGCATTGATCGACTATGCCGATGCTATCGGCTTGGCTTTTCAAGTCAAAGACGATATTTTAGACATTGAGTCAGACACCGAAACACTGGGTAAGCCACAAGGTTCTGACCTTGAGAAAGAAAAAAACACTTATCCCGCGCTACTCGGTATTGAAGGATCACGTCAAAAACTCGACGATTTATTACAATTAGCGCTACAAGCTTTGGCTCAGTTACCCTACAATACGCAGTTATTAGCCGATTTGGCTGAATTTATTGTCCATCGAAAATCTTAATGGCATCTATCTAGACCTATGAGCACTGATCTTTACCCACTATTGACGCACATCAATAACCCACACGACCTAAGAAAACTTGATAAAAGTCAACTGGTTGACGTGGCGGATGAGCTTCGCCAATACCTCATCAATACGATCAGTCAATGTGGCGGTCACTTCGCAGCAGGCTTAGGAACGGTAGAGCTGACGGTGGCACTGCACTATATGTTTGAGACGCCGGAAGACCGAATTGTATGGGACGTAGGTCACCAAGCTTACCCGCATAAAGTCTTAACCGAGCGTCGAGAGCAGCTACACACCATACGTCAAACCGATGGCCTACACCCTTTCCCGGTTCGCACCGAGTCTGAATACGACACTTTTGCTGTTGGACACTCCAGTACGTCTATCAGTGCTGCTTTAGGCATGGCTTTAGCCGCCAAGCAACGCGGAGAAGACCGTCAATGTGTCGCAGTCATTGGTGATGGCGCTCTAACGGGCGGCATGGCGTTTGAAGCCATGAATCATGCAGCCGATACTGACGCCAACTTGCTTGTGATCCTGAACGACAACGAAATGTCGATTTCCGAAAACGTCGGCGGCATGAACCGCTATTTAGCCAAGCTGCTTGCCGGTCGTTTTTATCAGCGCGTTCGTGAAACGGGCAAAAAAGCACTCCATGGCATCAAGCCGTTATCTGAATTTGTCAGTCGTGCCGAAGAGCACATGAAAGGCATGGTATTACCCGGGACTCTATTTGAAGAGCTTGGCTTTAACTACAATGGTCCGATCGATGGTCATGACCTTCCGACGCTACTCAGCACGCTGAATAACATTAAAGAGTTAAAAGGTCCGCAGTTTTTACACGTGGTCACGCGTAAAGGTAAAGGCTACGCACCCGCGGAAGACGACCCAATTGCATACCATGGCGTGCCGATTTTTGATCCAAAAACCAGCGAGTTACCGAAAGGCGTAAAACCAAAAACTTACTCCAACATTTTTGGTGACTTCATGTGCGATATCGCCGCCAAAGACGAACGCGTTGTTGGTATTACGCCAGCCATGCGAGAAGGCTCCGATCTGATTCGTTTCTCAAAAGAATTTCCAGAACGTTATTACGACGTCGGCATCGCCGAACAACATGCCGTGACCGTATCCGCAGGTCTAGCCTGCGAAGGTTTGAAGCCAATTTGTGCAATTTACTCGACATTTCTACAGCGAGGCTATGACCAACTGATCCATGACGTTGCGCTGCAAAACCTTGATGTTTTATTTGCCATAGATCGTGGTGGTCTAGTCGGCGGCGATGGTGCAACCCATAACGGCGCTTTCGACTTAAGCTATTTACGTTGCATTCCCAATATGGTCATCATGGCGCCAAGCGACGAAAACGAATGCCGCCAATGCTTATACACCGGCTATTTATATGAAGGTCCTGTTGCCGTTCGTTACCCACGCGGCATGGGCTCAGGCATACAAGCTGAAAAATCCTTTACGCCATTTGAAATTGGTAAAGGTGAAGTAAGACGCCAAGGTGAAAAAGTCGCCATTCTAGCCTTCGGTTCCATGGTCGCAGTCGCCCTCGACGCCGCCGAAAAAATCAACGCCACTGTTGCCGACATGCGCTTCGTAAAACCGCTGGATGAAGCATTAATTAAAGAACTGGCTGAAACTCACGACCAATTTATTACCATCGAAGAAAACGCCATACAGGGCGGAGCCGGAAGCGCTATTAACGAATTTATCCTTAACAGCGATATTCAAGTTAAAGTCAAAAACTTAGGCCTACCGGATCGTTTTGTCGAGCATGGTAGTACAGGTGATTTATTAGAAAGAATTGGTTTGACAGCTGAATCTATTTGCTCCCGCATTAAATGAAAAAAGGCCAGTGAAACTGGCCTTTTTTCATTACTACGTTTATGAACTCTAACAACTTCCACCATTACAAGTAAGATTACCCGTAACATCTACATCGCCTCTTAACTCTATTTGGCCCCCTGGCTTTAAGATAATTTGAGCTCCGTTTGAAACACCTGAAGTTTGATCTTTAATAGCCAAACTGTCATCACCCAACATCGTAATTCTCCATGTTTGCCCACTCGTTTCATTCTTAACTCTTAACAAACCACCCGCACCGTCTCTAATAATCGCAATTTCTTTATCAGCTAAAATTGCTCTGGAGTTATTACCAGACGCTTTAATGTCTAGCGCAGCTGAAGTGTTTGGTGAAGACGTACCGATACCAACTGAGTCTGGAGTAATATGAATTGAGTCTGAAGGCGAACCAGGTTTAATTCTAAACGGTAATGCGCTAGAGTTTGTTACATCTCGAATAAAGAAATTCGCTTCATTACTAGCCAAGTCCCAAGTCTGAGCTGTAAACCCAGAGCTACCGTCTTGTTCAAGTCTCAAGGTCGGAGTATTACCATCTACCGTATGGACTTTCACTACAGGGTTAGCAGTACCAATACCAACACGCGAGCTAGAGTCTACAACAAGGGTATCACTTTTAGCCCCAGCTTCAATTCTGAAAGGCACTTTAACACCAGTAGTATCTTCAACAGAAAAGTGATTCGCACCACCATTTGTTGTGTCGTTAATGATAATGCGCCAATCATTAGACGGAAAACTTGCCGAGTTACTCGTATCATCAAAATGAACTCGTAAATTGTTCTCTTTAAGCCTAACAGTGTCAAAACCAAAGTTTTCACCATTCACACAATCCATGCCCGTACACAGAGAGCCACCATTAATGATAACGTCATCATTATGGACAATATCAGCGATAGCTGATGGTGATATTAAATAAGCAACCCCTAGAGCTGCCGTATATATTAGCTTGTTCTTAGCGTTCATAATTCACCCCAAACTGCTCCTTTGGGTTTTCTGAGCCGTCTTCAAGAGCTGTCTCAGTAACCCCTCCATTTTCGACTCTAAAGTCGCCAGTTATTTTTTCAGAAACTACAATCTTACGAACAGCATTATCTCTACCATTTCTTGCATCGGTAATAGTTTCCTGCCCTTGTTCGCTCAATAGCAACAATTCATAGCTATATAACCCATCTTGCTTCAAGCCAAGCTCATAAAGAGGCAAGCTAGCCTGCCCTTCAGAAACCTTGAACTCTTGGTAAAATCCTTTTGGTCCAGTAACCTTCAAAACTCCTTGCTGATCATGCTGAATCGACTTGAAGTTGATGTCGTTAGTAGATATTTCAACCTGTCCTGCTCCAGCAACACCGACCAAACCCAGCGCTAATAAGAGTGTTGAAATAGTAGTTTTTATTTTCATACTTCCTCCTAATATAAAGGGGCCCATAGAGATCCCTCACTATAAGTGCTAACATTATCACAGTTTTACAGTTCTTTACATGCAAATATGACTTGAGGTCTTGATTTTTTGCGTTTTTTTTTGAGCAAGCATGCGTGTTTTGCAAATTATTCTGACGCTGGCCTGACCAGATCACTTCAGTGGAAAAACAAGTGTCTCAGGAAAGAGGCATACATTATCACTACAGGCTTGAGTATTTAGCTTTAATTGATAAGAAACGTTTTTTTGACTCTTTGTCACAATCCCAATCTCAAATGCCCCTTCATAAAGACTTAATGGTTGATTTGCAAAGCTTAAGCTCTTAATAAGTGGCTTAGGGTAAGTAACGTCAGCCTCAACCAACTTTCCATCGACTAACAGCTCGACACTAGTTGCGATGAGTTCTTTTTTACTGGGTAAAATAGAATTGACATGCCAATGCTCTTTTAACTGGATTTTCAGCTTATAAGAGTTGGTACTATCATCTTGTATCAACTCAGCAAAACCATTCCCATTCGCAAAAAACTGTCGCTTCTGGAGGGAGCCATTTATGTGATTGCTCAATAGCGAAAACAGTGACAACCTTGCATGCGGGTTATCTAGGAACCTTGTTGATGTAGCTTTGAATAATTGATTATCCTTGTACCTTAGATTGATCGATTCTTCGGCCTCTCTTAAATTTGAAATAAATTTTGCAAACTCTCCCAAAACCGAGAAGCCTTCTCCGTCGTTGGCTATTAAGTTACTTACACTATTTTGAGAGTAGGCTTTATCATGAGAATCACTTTCATCCCGCATGTAATGAGCTTCTACAGAGGCAAATAATTTCTTACTTTTATCAAGGTAGTCAGAGTCAAGAGTGTACTTATAAAGCTTTAAGAGGGCTAGTCCAAGATGAACTGAATCTTCTATACTTCTCCCTGCTTGCTTTTCACCATAATATATAATTCTACTAACTTTATTTAATTTTTTATCCCAGGATTTCTTCCACAAAACTTTCGCAAGACTTTTAGCTTCCGCTAAATAAACTCTATCCCCAGTCGCTGCATACATCTCTACTAACGCATCAACGATGTAAGCATTCCAAGATGTTATTATTTTTTTATCGATAAATGGTCGCTCGTCTTTCCCATGAGATGATTTAAATAAGGTTAAACTGTCCCTTTCAGATTCGTGGATAGGATATGAGGGTAAGAAGCTATCAGAGACTTGAGCCCATCTAATTTTCCTTTTTAAGCTTTGAGAGACAACCTCTTTGTCGTCTTTTGACCAGAAATAATAGCCTCCTTCTTCATGGTTATAATCCGCATCTATGGCAGAGTAATACATTCCTCCATCACTTTTAAGCCATATATTTATAAACTTCAAGGTATCTCGAGCCACTTTCAAATACCGTGGCTCGTCAAATAATCTATACGCCCTTGCATAGACTTTTATCATATGGGCTTGCGTATAGAGCATTTTCTCAAAGTGGGGAATTGAGTAATCAGAGTTTGTACTATATCGGAAGAAGCCACCATGTAGGTGGTCATAAAGGTTATTCTGATATAAGTTGTCCAAAGATAGTTTCACGAAGTTTTGTGATTTTTTATCAGAGCTCCTCTCTACGGAATCCAATAACATATGATAAAAAGCTGGTTCAGGGAACTTCACCTCACCACTAATTCCTCCATTAACCAAGTCAAAACGAGACTCAACTTTTTTATATGACTTTGCTAAAGAACTGCTGTCTATGCCTTTTAACTCACCACTTAAAGACATCAAATTATCCACTTCGCGCATAAAAAACTCAGCACTCTGTTCAAAAAAAACCTGCTTACTTTGCCAGTTTTTAGCTAATCGAGTGGTCAGCTCTATCAGTTTATCTTTTGCTATATAAGCATCAATAAAGACTACATCACCCGAAGGAGTTAGAACCGCAGAAACTGGCCAACCAGAGCTTCCTTGCGATAACTCTAGGGCTAATGTGTAACGGTGATCGAGCTGTGGACTTACCTCTTTATCAACTTTAACAGAGATGTAATGTCTATTAAGGATTTCTGCAACCTCTGTATCCATGAAACTTTCCCTCTCCATAACATGGCACCAATGGCAGGAAGAGTAACCGATAGATAAAAATATTAGTTTATTATCCTCTTTAGCACGCTTTAAAGTTTCATCACTCCACTCATACCAGGCAACAGGATTAAATGCATGTCTTAGTAGGTAAGGGCTACTTGTATTGATCAAACTATTTATATAAAAAGCTTTTTCTTTGGTGTTTTCCCAATCTCTAATCTCTTCAATTTCTTGACTTCGTTTTTGATATACCTGATGCCACGCACCAAGTTGACTTTCCTTTATTGCTATACCAGGAAGCGCATCGGGCTCATTTAGTCCGAGTGAAACTTGCGAAAAGAATAATAATGTCGAGACGATTAAGTGCTTCAAAATTTTAATCCATAGTAATAGTTATTTTCTGATTAGGCTTAATATTTTCTAGTTTAGTAATGTCACCATTTGGCCACTCAACGATAAGTTCTTTAACCTCACTTTTCCCTAAACCAATATGCTGCAATTTTGGATGCACAGACATATAACCAATGGTGGATGACACTTCTCTCCATATGGTCTTTCCATCATTTGTAGTAATGATAAGCCTAGCTCCAATAGCGTCCCTGGAGACGTTCTTAGCGGGATTGCCCGCCAACTTTATTTTTATCCAGTTATTTTTTAACAGATTCGCTTGGTTAATATAGAACTTGGACTTGTCATGATAATTATTAAGAGCAACATCTAGGTCTCCGTCATTATCAAAGTCGAGATAAGTAGCACTTCTCGAATTTCCTAAAAAATCTAAGCCACTATCCTTTGACATATTCTTAAGCTTGCCCTGATCGTTTACAAAGAAAACATTAGTTTCTTTCGTAGATACTGGGATGTAAATATTCTTTGTTTCATTCGACAGTGGGTCCTGATAGTAAGGGTTCTCACTACTGTAAAGATTAAACTCATTCATGCCATTCGTTACATATAAGTCATCATCGCCATCATTATCAACATCAAAAAAGTCGGCATCCCAAGACCATCCAGTTGAGTAATCACCTCGCTCAACAGCATAACTGTGATCGTATAACAACCCCTCATTACTCACTCTAGAGAGGAACAGGTCATTTGCTTCCACAACTCTCATAGTAGCTAACTTATCCGGGTTAAATTTAGCCGTAGTCTTTTCGCTAGGCAATACATACTTTTCATCCTTGTTCATGGTTACAATATTTGAAATATATACATCTGGGATAAGATCTGAGTTCAAATCGCTTAAACCGATGCCCATAGTATAAGAGGGTTTATCGGTACCAAGCACTTGAGATACATCGGTAAAAGTCCCATTTTGATTGTTTCTGTAATACGCATTAACGCCAAAATCATTCCCAACAATCAAATCCTGCCAGCCGTCTCTATTAAAATCTGTATGCGTAACGGCTTGCCCCCAGCCTGTATTCTCAACGCCGCTACCTTTACTAACATCTTTAAACTTAAAGCCACCTATATTTTCATACAGCTTATTTGGAAGGCCGTTATAATTCTTTCTTTTTAGTGTTGGCAAAATGCCATTCAAATAATCCCCAAAATAGGTTACATAGAAATCCAAATCTCCATCATTATCATAGTCAAATACAGTTGCAGGGCCACCAACTAAGCCCTCACCACCGAGGTTCGCAATATTAGTGACATCTTCAAACTTACTGCCCCCAAGATTTTTATACACTCGGTGTGTGTTATCCACATAGGTGATGATAATATCTTGAAGCCCATCATTATCCATGTCCGCGATAATAGGTTGACGAGGCTCGCCAGGCAGATTGTCACTGTCTCGCAACCACACTATTCCTGCATCGTCTGTTATATCCTTGAAACGCTTTCCTTCGACATTCAGAAACAGCTTGTTTCCACGACCCGACAATATTAATAAGTCAATCCAACCATCATTATTTATATCTTCTGCAGCCACACCTGAACCACCGAAGGCTGGAGGTATTGTAATAACCCCTGTATGCTCATCTTTTTTCAAATAACTTCTTAACAGTCGACTTAACCAATCCGACGATCGATGTTCAACTTCAGCATTAACCTTTGCTGTAGAATCAACGAACCAGTTGTTTTTTATTTTACTAGAATCACTCTTTGCAGACTGGATATTGTTATTGATGCTTTCTTTCTTTGCTTTACTGTGCGCGTTGACTCTAGTCTGAATAATCTTCCCGGCTGACAAGAAGTGATTAACTGAAATACGCTCTTCGGACAACTCTTTCCCTACGTAGCCAGTCATTCTTAGAATTAAAACGCCGAACTGCGCAATATTCTCAGTTAATAACTCCGCAGCAAAAGGATCCGGCTCTAATTGAGCTGAAAACTCCTTGTCATCTATTGCATAGCCTAGGTACTGCCAGTGCAGCCCACTATCCCTAAACGCATCCATATCATATGACTCGATGAACACCTGATGATTCTTACCCAAGTTGGGGAAGAAAATTGCATCTTCATATTCATTTATATCATGGGGGATAAACTGCTTAGAAAATTCAAACACATCCTGCTCAGAGATACTTGCTCGCTTGTTTTTCAGCGCTATAGCTTCAGCCCCTTTATATAAATCTTTGCTAAACTGAATCATTGTCTCTGTAAAAAGGTTCTTGAATTTTTTAGCTTCTTGGTCAGTACTGGGCCACCGATTTCTTGCAAAATATACTTGCAAGTTCCGAACAAATAGTTGGCTGTTTACATTGTTATAATTCTTATAAGATGCTAATTTTTGACTGATTGTATCTTTTAGAATTTTAAAATCAGTGCCAGTAACTGCTGGGGCTTGACGTGACACCCCTTGCGCAACGAAGTCAGGCTGCAAATCCTCCCATACAGAGGCTAAATCATTCTCGGAAACTTCGTAATCACTTTTTTTACGCGCTTTTTCATCAGAAACCTTCAGCACTACCAAAGTGTAAAAGTCCAATATGTCTTTTAATTCTGTAATTCCACTTTCATCAATGGGCAAGAATGTCTCGTCGAATGCTCCAAGGAGTATTTCCTGTTGTACCGCTAATATGGCTCTGAGAGAGTAAGCAATTGTGCTGTATTGCCTTTTATCGTCTTTGTGAATCTGAACTATGGGAATACCTTTTATCGATACGTCCCAATGTCCCCTGGCATTCTTCTTAGTATTTATCTGCTCCTCAATCGTTTTTTTGACATCAGAGGCGTTAACAGCTCCTCGTTCTTCGGCTTGAGCTAACTCTGAAGCGGCCTTCCATATTGAGGTGGCAAACTCTTTTTGTTTGACGTTTTTTACGAACCGAGCCCTAGAAGACAATGGAGTACCAAAGATAAAGTCTTCCAGTCTAGAGGCTGTCGCGTAACACTTTGGGTCCTTATCACTCTCTAACTCTTTAATCTTATTAATGATATCGTTCGTTGACTCAGCACCAAATACACTTACGGAGAATATGAGCAGTAGAATTCCATAGCGATACATAACGTATTTCCTAATGACCAATTTAATATATGATTATTGTAAATGCTGAAAATCAATAACATCACGTTAACTATTTCCGACGCAACACTATTTGTTCAACACCTCTCTTTGGCCTCTGACATCCTTTTTATACGAACTTATTTGTCGGCCAATAGCTTAAAATATCAAAAACCCCAAAAAGTGCAAACCCTACCAGCCGTTAATTCAACTTAACTGTCAATAGCACCTCAGGCCATGAGAGCTTCTATACTTCAGCTCTTTCAGCTAGGATTGACTTTTAAGTGCCTCCTAATACATCTTATCTTAATTTATAACCTGACGTATTTATCAAATTGAAACATAGCCTAATTTCTGAACATTGCTCTATCAATATTCTTGTGCTCATGAGCATAAAAAACCTCCTCGGAAAAGGAATTAACTCATGTTGAATACTAAACGGTTACGCAGAACGGCGCTGTTAATTAACGATGATAAGTACTAAGTGCAAAATCCCCAAAGCAAACACACCCGCTAATAAATCATCCACCATTATCCCAAAGCCACCATGAACCTTTTTATCGAGCCATTTAATCGGCCATGGTTTTAGGAT
>CATNCP010000010.1 GCA_950096615.1 uncultured Kangiella sp.
GAGCAAGCATTACTCGAAACAGAGCGCGCGCAATTAGCGAATGTTATCTCGTTATATAAAGCACTCGGTGGCGGCGACAAAGCCGTAACTTACGCCCCTAAGAACGATGCTGAAAGTATGGATACAGAAGCACAAAGTTCCGGAGTAACAGAGTAAACCTAAATCTACCCCCTTAGTGTTTATATTCACTCCACTCAGCCCTGCTTTTGCAGGGCTTTTTTTATACAAAAACACTAAGGAACTTATGTTAATTTAAAATACTCTGAATTCACTATAATCGAGTTTCTTCTCATCTATTTCCTCGGCTACATACACAACTTTCGTCACATTAGAAATGCGCACATGCTTAAGATATGGAGATTGAGCAACTTCCCAATATTTATTTTGATAAGCAAAGTTTAGGTTTTTAAACTGTTCCGGGGCGATATATATGTCAGGTGAGTACCAGTATTTAGAAATACTGCCATCTTTATATTTTATTGTTAATAAGCGAGTGTTTTTTCCCAGAATGACTAAGTCTGATGGCTCATCATTAAGGCTCGCTAATACCCTAGCTTCTTTAGAACCATCAGCGACTTCCACTTCACTTGAATTGGGTAAACGAATATATTGCTTATTCTTTTCTGAAGAATACACTTCCCAAGCGTCTTCATGACTAGCCATTTCTATTTTTTTAAATCCTGTCTTGTAGTAGATCTTCATTATATTTCCGTATATTTCTTGAACTCTAGAGCTCGAAACCTTATCAGTTAATGAAGTGGCGGTAATTGAATAAGTAATTACTCCTTCAAAGCTTTCCTTAGCAATAGAATTTAAACTAAAAAAAGTAACAAAAAGAATTGATATAAATTTCATAATATCCCTTATCTATATGATAAAAACACCAAAGCTATACCATTCACGAAGCTTTGATGAGACAAACATTGTATGCGAGTTTCCTATGGACTTTCTTTGTGTATCCAAAAGGTATTAAAGACTACTGTAACCACCAAACCGAGTCAAAGCCTCATAGTTGCAACATACCTTTTTTTCATCCCGCGGTTAAACAGCGGGATCCAGTTTCTTACTTTGAAAACATAGAGTTCACAGCAAGTTTATACGAGATCCTGAATTACCTAAAGGTATTCCCTTCGGTCACTTATCACCCAGCATAATGCCGATCCATTGGGTTTCTTTATTACTATCGAGGATGATTTTGACAATGATGGTCAGTGGTACTGACAGTAACATTCCGACAGGCCCTAAAACCCAGCCCCAGAATAATAATGATAGGAATACCACTAAGGTTGATAAGCCCAAGCCTTTGCCCATAAATTTAGGTTCGACGATATTACCGACGACAAAGTTGACGGTTAAATAACCTGCGGCGACTAACAGCGGCGTGGTAATCGAGTCTTGCGTTAACCATGCCATAATCACCGCTGGAACCGCGGCGATGATCGAGCCGATATTTGGTACGAAGTTAAACATAAAGGCGACCAGGCCCCATAAGAACGGGTACTCGACGTCTAGAATCACTAGCCACACGCTGATTAAGGCACCAGTCAGCAAACTAACAATCGATTTAATGGTGGCATAGCGCTTAATTTTTTCGATCACTTCGCTTAAACCCAAGTGCGCTTTACTTTCGGCGTTAGGAAAGGCCCGTTGCATTTTGTCACCAAAGACGCTGGCTTCCATCAATAAAAAAATCGACGTTAGAACAATTAAGAATAAATTGCTGAGCATGCCACCTAGACCATTTAATACAGACGCCGAAAGGCTCATCACGGTGCTTGGAGAAAAGCGCTCAGCTAACGTAGCCTCTGGAATATTAAAGCCAAGCCCTTCTAACCAAGTCATAGCCCCAGCCAGTTTAGCTCTGAGCATGATTTCATATTCAGGTAACTTGGCTGAGAACTGCTCTACCGAGTTACCTACTAAACGTCCGATTAAGAAGAACAGTAACGACATAACCACCACCACCAGAATCATGGCAAGCCAGTCAGGTATGGTTTTATCCGTTTTCGGTACTTTTAGGTTCGCTAGGAAAAAATACAAAGGCCCTAAGATGATTGACACAAACAGCGATAAAATCACTGGCACTACAAAGCTGCTGGCGGCTTTTAGCCCTGCAATCACAATAAAGGTAGCGGCGATGGCTAATAAAACATTGGTCACGCGACTCATATCTGAAGACATAGGGTTCCCTGTTATAATCGGTATTTAGTGGCAAGTATCATTTCTTGTCAAAATAGTTTATAACAAGGAAGCAAAATCACAAGTCTACAAGCAAAAACTACAAATTTATGTCATTTATTGATATCGGCGTTAATCTTACTAATAACCGCTTTAATGACGACTACGAGCACGTCATTAAAAAAGCGCGCAACCATCGTGTCACTGCACACATTATTACTGGTACCACTCCTGAGGAAAGTCAGCAGGCTTTTGCCCTAGCGGAGCAGTTCCCTGACTTATTCTCGACAGCAGGGTGTCACCCACATGATGCTAAAGATTTTAAAAACGATGATTTATCACTGTTAAAAGAGCTGCTGCAACAGGATAAAGTGGTCGCCGTTGGCGAATGTGGCTTAGACTATAATCGTAATTTTTCGCCGCAAGAGACTCAATTAGCAGTTTTCGAGCAGCAGCTACAACTGGCCTGCGATATTCAAAAACCTTTGTTCCTGCATGAACGAGATGCTGGCGAAGCCATGATTAGCCTACTTCAGCAGTACCAAGCTCAACTTCCTAAAGCGGTGATTCATTGTTTTACAGGGAGTCAGGAGAGCCTCAAGCAATATATCGACATGGGGCTTTATATTGGTATTACCGGCTGGATCTGCGATGAGCGTCGCGGGCAAGACTTAGCCAACATGGTGCATTTAATTCCAGACGATAAACTGATGATGGAAACTGACTCGCCATTTTTAACGCCTAGAGACTTAAGTAAGGAGCAGAAGGCACAACTCAAGAGTAACCGTAACGAGCCTTTTTTATTGCCCCACGTGGCACAAAAAATTGCAGACTGCCGTGAACAGTCATTGCTAGAACTGTCGAAACATTGTTTTAACAATACCGTGACTTTCTTTAACCTGCCCATAAAACAACAATAAGCCAAGGAACCGATACATGGCTCAGAATCAATTTACACTATTTAAGCAAAAGTTCTTTTCATCGTTTTTTATTACTCAAGCCCTTGGCGCGCTTAACGATAATATTTTTAAAAGCGCTTTGTTAATTTTTATTGCTTTTCGAGCTGGCGATGAGCTTGGTCTAAGTTCTGACTTACTCAACAACATTGCCGCTGGTCTTTTTATTATTCCTTTCTTTTTGTTTTCGGCTACGGCGGGACAAATCGCTGAAAAGTATGAAAAGTCCGCTCTCATTCGAAAAATTAAAGTGCTGGAAATAGTGATCATGGCGCTAGCGGTTCTGGGCTTCTTTTTAAATAATATTTGGTTCCTGCTGGGCATCCTATTCTTAATGGGTTTGCAGTCGAGTCTTTTTGGCCCTATCAAATACAGTATTCTGCCACAGCACTTATCGGACAAAGAATTACTAGGTGGTAATGGTTTGGTCGAAATGGGGACCTTTCTCTCGATTATTATCGGTACAGTGATTGGCGGCGTGCTTATTGGCTTTGATGATCTGGGCGTTCGAATACTGAGCGTTTTGTTGTTGGTGGTTTCTGCTTGCGGCTACTTAGCCAGTCGACGAATTCCAGAGACGCCTTCAGCTCAACCTTACTTAAAAATTAACTGGAACCCAGTCACCGAAACATGGAGAACCTTTCAGTACGCACGGGCTAACCGCGTAGTCTTCTTATCGATCTTGGGTATCTCTTGGTTTTGGTTCTATGGTGCGGTTTTCTTAACTCAGATCCCCAACTTCACAAAAGTTAGCCTCAACGGTAATGAAAACGTTGCAACGATGATCTTAGCGACGTTTTCAGTAGGTATTGGCGTCGGATCTGCACTGTGTGAGTTTTTATCCGGTCGAAAAGTAGAGCTGGGATTAGTACCATTCGGCGCGATAGGAATGACATGGTTTGCCTTAGATATTTACTTTGCCAATCCCACCAGTAGCTATATCGGCGAGCTAGGCCCGTTAGCTTTCCTTAGCCAAGATGGCGCAGTTAGAACCCTTCTGAACTGTGCCTTTGTGGGTATTTTTGGCGGCTTTTACATTGTACCGCTCTACGCACTGGTTCAAGAACGCTGTGACAAGTCACACCTCTCACGCGTTATCGCGGGTAACAATATCCTCAATGCTTTTTTTATGGTGATCGCAGCTGTTTTAGCCGCAGTTTGTCTCGGTAATGGCATGACCATTCCACAATTCTTTATGCTGACCGCAATTCTAAACGCGGTAGTCGCTATTTATATATTCAGCCTGATTCCTGAGTTCTTGATGCGTTTCTTAATTTGGATTCTCATCAATACGATCTATCGAGTGAAGAAAACAGGTTTAGAAAATGTGCCGGAAGAAGGCGCCTGCGTGGTGGTTTGTAACCACGTCAGTTATGTCGATGCCTTAATTATTGGCGGTACTATTAGGCGCCCTATTCGTTTCGTGATGTACCACAAAATTTTTAAAGTACCAGTGCTTAGTTTTATTTTCAGAACAGCGAAAGCAATTCCTATTGCAGGACACAAAGAAAATCCTGAGTTACTGAATGAAGCCATGTACACCATCGCCGAGGCATTAGAACAAGGCGAAGTGGTTTGCATCTTCCCTGAGGGAAAGCTAACTTCAGATGGCGATATGAACGAGTTCAAGTCTGGGATAGAACGTATTATCGAAAAGACACCCGTTCCAGTCGTGCCTATGGCACTTCAGGGGTTGTGGCACAGTTTATTTAGCCGCAAGAAAGTGAATAAATTTATTGATCGCCTCAAGCGACTGCGTACGAAAGTTAAATTAGTCGTCGCTGAGCCGGTATCACCTGATGAAGCCAGCAAAGAACGCTTGTATACTATGGTTAAAGAACTAAGAAACAACAAACCTTAGCGTTTTTTGCTAAGAACGATTCTTACAATATAATTTTTTAGGCAGAAAATTTATGAAATTTGTGAAATATTTTTTTATTGTCGTTGGTGTGATTCTATTAACGCTTGTTGCTATTGGCATTTTCAAATCGGACTACCAAAGCAAAGCCAGCATCGAGATCGACGCATCACAGCAGCAAGTATTCGCTGTATACAATAATCCGTTACTGTATAAACACTGGATGACCAATTACCAAGGACTTGAGCAACTTGAGGGCCAGATGAATGAGATCGGTAATAAGCATCGTCTAAAGTTCACCACAGGCTCAGGTGAAATTACAACGCTAGATCAAACCCTAGCAGAATTTAAAGCCAACGAACTGATTAGTTATAACTATGAGAATCAGTGGCTTGAAGGCACCAGTAAAGCTACTTTTACTGATACTGGGAATGGTACAACCAAAATTGATTTACACTTAGATTATTCAGGACGCGGTATCGTCCAGAACGCCCTGTTGTTTCTGTTGAGCTCCACCATCGATCAAGGGCACCAACATAACCTTGAGCAACTGAAAGCTTTGATAGAAGATTCGAAGCCAGAAGAGCTTGAATATACAGCTGAATAGCCTAAACCTGTAAGTTAAAGGTCACTGGTCCATCGTTCACTAGATGGACCTTCATATCTGCACCAAACTCACCCGTTTCAACAGTCGAGTAAGAGCTTTTAGCCTGAGTAACCAAATAATCAAACAACTCTTGTCCTTTTGCTGGAGGCGCTGCGCTGGAAAAACTAGGGCGCATACCGCTTCTGGTGTTAGCGGCGAGTGTAAACTGTGGCACTAATAACAAGCCACCACTGACCGCCTCTAGCGATAAATTCATTTTATCGTCGTCATCAGAAAACACTCGATAACCCAGTAATTTCTTTAACAGCTTGTCCGCTACCGCTTGGTCATCATCTTTTTCGACACCGATAAGAGCCATCAGCCCCTGATCAATAGCGCCAATGGTACTCCCATCAACAACAACTTTTGCTTCAGTGACCCGTTGAATTAAAGCAATCATGATTAATTGTCGTCGGCGTCATCTTCATCCGAATCATCATTGATGACTTCGTCATCACTGACGTCTTTGATGATTACCTCTCCATCTGTAGGACGCTCACCAATGCCTTTTTCTTCAACAACTTTGGCGTAGGCTTCCTGAACGCACTCCTGCATTTTATCTTGCTGGCCTTCATAATCACCTAAACAGACACGGTACTCATACTCCAAGGCTTCTTTCACGGTGGTATCTTTAAAGACTGACTGGTCATGCTGACCGCCTAACAGCGTACTAATGGTTTTTAGTGCTCCTTTACCACCGTTCGTGCTACAGCCAGCAGCGAATGAGATACTAGCGACTGCTGAAAAATAAGCGATTGCCTTTAGCATGTATAAACCTACCCTTATCATTTGTTTTGTCCCAACTATAGCATAGCCGAAAAAACTTTCAGCATAAAAAAAGCCGCTGACTGAGCAGCGGCTTTTTAGAGAGCTTCAACTTAGTTTTTTGGCGGACGAGCGGCACGTTTGCGCTCATTTTCCGTCAAATGCTTCTTACGTAAACGAAGACTTTGTGGCGTCACTTCAACCAATTCATCGTCGTTAATAAACTCAAGAGCTTGCTCCAAAGTCAATTTAACCGGCGGAGTCAATACTTGTGATTCATCAGTACCTGAGGCGCGCACGTTGGTTAACTGCTTACCTTTAAGGCAGTTTACAGTTAAATCGTTTGAACGGCTGTGAATACCCACAATCTGCCCTTCATAAACGGCGTCGCCGTGCTTAGTAAACAAACGACCACGTTCCTGAAGATTGAACAACGCATTGGTCAAGGCTTTACCTTGTGAGTTAGCGATCAATACACCGTTAGAGCGCTGACCAATCTCACCACCTTTGAATGGGCCGTAATGATCGAATGTGTGGTACATCAAGCCGCTACCTGACGTTAGCGTTAAGAATTCTGTTTGGAAGCCAATTAAGCCACGGCTTGGCATGATGAAGTCCAATCGAACTCGGCCTTTACCATCTGGTGACATATTGGTCATCTCGGCTTTACGCTCGCCCAAACGCTCCATCACGCTACCTTGGTGCTCTTCCTGAACGTCGATAGTAACCGTTTCAAATGGCTCTTCTAACTGACCATCAACCTCATGGATAATCACTTCCGGACGCGATACGGCTAGCTCATAACCTTCACGACGCATATTCTCAATTAAGATACCCAAGTGTAGCTCACCACGACCAGACACTCGGAACTTGTCCGGGTCATCGGTTTCTTCAACGCGTAGCGCAACGTTATGAACCAGCTCTTGCTGTAAACGTTCAAGAATATTGCGCGACGTTACAAACTTACCTTCTTTACCCGCAAACGGCGACGTGTTTACTTGGAAAGTCATGGTCACTGTTGGCTCGTCAACTGATAGAGCTGGTAAAGCTTCGATAACGTTTGGATCACAAATGGTGTCCGAAATTTTCAGATCTCCTAGACCTGAAATAGCAATAATATCGCCCGCGTCTGCGTCTTTAACTTCGTGGCGGTCTAAGCCCATATAGCCCAATACCTGCCCTACTTTGCCATTGCGCTTAGTTCCATCCGCCGACACAATGCTGACTTGCTGGTTAACTTTAACCTGACCACGCTTGATTCGGCCTACACCGATAACACCCACGTAAGAGTTATAATCCAACTGCGAGATTTGCATTTGGAAGCCACCTTCTGAGTTTGCAGGTGGAGGCGAAACACTCTCAACGATGGTTTCGAATAACGGCTGCATGTCAGCGCCTTGCTCATCAGCACTCTGACTTGCCCATCCATTCAACGCAGAAGCGTAAACCACGTCAAAGTCTAGCTGCTCATCAGTTGCGCCTAGATTGTCAAATAAATCAAATACTTGATCCATAACCCAGTCAGGACGAGCACCAGGCTTATCAATTTTGTTGATAACAAGGATCGGCTTTAAGCCTTGAGCAAATGCTTTTTGCGTCACGAAACGAGTCTGAGGCATTGGTCCTTCTTGAGCGTCGACCAGTAATAGTACCGAGTCAACCATCGACATAACACGCTCAACTTCACCACCAAAATCGGCGTGTCCCGGCGTGTCTACGATGTTAATACGGTAATCTTTCCACTCAATGGCAGTATTTTTAGCCAGAATGGTAATTCCGCGTTCTTTTTCCAAGTCGTTTGAGTCCATGACACGATCTTGCTCGCCAGCTCGGTCACCCAGGGTGCCTGATTGCTCTAAAAGCTTGTCAACCAAGGTTGTTTTACCATGGTCAACGTGAGCAATAATGGCGATATTTCGTAACTTCTCAATCATAAATAACTCTGCAAATCTGTATGCGCAAAAAAATTGGCGCCATTCTATACTAGATAGGTGGATTCGCACAGAAAATAATCACTTTTCTTTGGTTTCGCCCTTATCTTTTTCTGGACTTTCTAATTCTTTGACAGTTACCGAGCCCCCTGCTTGTAACTTAAGCTCAATATATTCATCGGTCTTAGCTAAGTCATGCTTTAGTTTCCGTATTACTTTAGGATCTCTTAATGCCACTTCTCTTAGGCATTTATCATAGCTTTTCTGACTCCCATTATTAAAACAATAGTGCTTTACAAAGCTACAATTGCCCCTTATTCTCGAACCTCCACATTTCGGAATGGTATTTCTTATCATTCTTTTCAATCTCATCGCTATAACGAGATCGCTATATTTCTCAGATAACTCAGCTTTGATAGTTTCGGCTTTTGCTAACTCATCTTTTGCTATGGTGGATTTAACTTGGTGATAATAATCTCTTATTTCCTTACTTTTAACCCTTCTAGCTAAATTAGCCCACCCATAAGCCTTTAATTTGTCTTTTTTGGTTCCCAAACCATTAAAAAACTGAAGCGAGACCATATACTGTGAGTATTTGTCACCTATCTTGGCAAGTGATAAATAGATCTCAAGAGATTCTTTATACTTTCCTTCCTTAAATAACTCTTCTGCCTCTATCTCGGCATTCTCTTCAATTTTAGGTAAATCAAATAACGTTTCCTTCGCTCCAGCGAGATTTGAAATAACCACTATACATATTGATATGATTAACTTTATCATGGGATTCTTGTCTCCATACTAGAATATCTTATTGATTTAATTGTTATACCGATTCCTTGTCGATCAATCAATTAGCTAGTACTTACCTTCAATAAAATTACTAATTACGGCTGAACTAACTTGCTCGGTAATAAGTTGCTTCTCACAGGTTACTGACTCTTACTAGTCATTCGATTTCTTCCGTGTTCCTTGCTCTCATAGAGAAGCTTATCTGCTTTGCATAACAACGTGTCATAGCTCATATCAAACCTATTGTTAAGGCTATAGGCTCCAATACTGATGGTTAAATTAATTCGTTCGCTTTCATACCCAACGACTGAGTCTTCGACCTTCCTCCTCACCGACTCCAGAAGTTGAAAATGTCGCTCCACGCTATCCCCTATAATCAATGCAATAAACTCCTCTCCTCCAAACCGCCCGACATAATCACTGTCTCGCTGTAGGACTTCTTGAATAGCGCCCCCAACGGCTACTAAACAGGCATCACCAGCGCTATGGCCATACTTATCATTAACATCCTTAAAGAGATCCAAATCCATGATGGCTAATGTGACCTTTGATTGATTACGACACGCCAAAGGGTAAACCGAATCTACTACTTGCTCAAAACCTCTACGATTTAGAAGGCCTGTTAAAGGGTCGTGTGAGCTGAGCTTTTCTAGTTCTGCATTTAACACTATCAGCTCTTCAGTTTTACTTTCTACTTTTGCCTTCAGCTGATCCTGAAAGTCAATCATGACTCTCTGAGCCTCTTGCAGTTGGCTCCTGACAGTTTCAATTTCTTGGCTTGAAAAGTACGATGCAGGTTTTTTTGGCACTGGTTTGTGCGACGAAAAGAAAGTGACCAATCGCTCTAAAGGGCGAGTAATATGATGAGAAAACTTATGGGCAACACGAGAGGCGATTAACGAAAGAACCATTATGCCGATTAGAAGTGCGTAAAAACTATTACGATATTCAACCAGCAACTCATCAAAAGGGCTCAAAATATAGATGCGCCACCCGTTGCTTGTTTCAATTCTTTTATAATTATAGACCTCATCATCATCGAGTATTAACGACTTAATTGAGTTTGCATACGACTGCTCATTCTCTTCAATGCTTACTTGATCTAGTGGGGTAAGCTCTAACTTCCTAGAGCCATAGATAACTTGCTCAGAGGCATCTACTACCAACAGTGAGCTTCTTCCCCCAAGACTATCGATCGTTTCAAACTTGGGTAAGTTTAAGGAGCCTTCAACGATGCCATGAAACTTATCCCCCTTTATTATAGGCACACTGACAGCAATAATGGGATCACTGCCAAAACCACGCCCTCTAAATACATTGGAAACATATGGTTGACCGGTATCACGCGCTACTTTGAAGTAATCTCTGTCGCTGACCTTTCTTTCATTTGGAGGCTTTTGTAATAGCTTTCCGAATGACTGGTTTGGAACGCCACGAGTCACCACTCCTTGATGATCTGTCAGAATCATCGAAATAAAGCCTGGATAACGCTCTATCCAACGGTTCATCAGTTCCTGCTCACTGCCACTACTTTGCTTTTCCCTCAGCGCATCAGCCAAGCTCTCCACCGCTCTTCGGTGAAACAACTGATAGTTTTCAGCCCGCTCGCGCAAATGCTCAGCTCTAATATCTAACTCTTCTAGTAGTTGCCGTTCAAGCTTGTCTGCAGAGCTATCACTTAATACAAACATCACGATCAAAGACGGAATCGCTATACTTATTAAACATAACTCAAATATTCGTTTGGATAACTTTGGTGGCTTGATGTTAATTTGCGGGCAATACCAGATGAACGGAATGAATGCTCTGAACATGGTAGCGATAGAAACATTAAGTAGGCCGTTGAGAGCCTGCTTAATTAGTATCACCTGAGTAAAGTCCGTGGAGTTGATGTCATAAGCAAAAAGCAGGGTCACCAAGGTTACAGGAATACCTATCACAGCCCAAAACACCATATCTGCAATAATTAGTAGAACTCCTTTTCTAAAAAGCAGCATCAATACCAGTAATTCAGCTATGGTTAAAGCGACTAAGGGAAAACTATTGGTGGAGAAATATAAACCTAGAGAAGATAGAAAAAGGGCTACTAAGGCTGATTTCTCGCCTCGAGTGATAAGACAAACCACAACGATGATTTGTCCTAGGTGGATACTTAAGTTCCCGTATAAAGGTATTAGAGCATAATAATTAACAAGGAAAGCCAATACACCGTAGGCAATGCTAAATTGCCAACTAATTCTACTGGTCAATGTTCCTTGAAGTCTATGCAGCACAAACCTCCAACCTATTATTTATTTTAATATCTCAGCTTACCTATCATCTTACAAGTTTTTTGTTTTTTTACTCAGTTTCTTTGCTTGAAGCGCTTAGCTAATATATAATCGCTGTCCATTTTTTGAGCACCAAGCTCCATCTAAGTTATTGATTTTCAGTTATGACACAAAACATTTCTTCACAAGATACGAGTAATCCACCCAAACAACGTAAAGCTGTCGCTTTAATTTCAGGTGGCTTAGACTCCCTATTAGCAGCTAAAGTCGTTCAAGAACAGGGAGTTCATGTCGAAGGGATCAACTTTTATACCGGCTTTTGTGTTGAAGGGCATACTCATGCCATCCGTAAAAAGGACAAAGATAAGCAGAAGCGGAATAACTCTCTGTGGGTTGCTGAACAACTCGGTATTAAGTTACACATCATTGATATTTCTGAAGAGTACAAAGATATCGTTCTAAACCCTAAGCATGGTTATGGTGCTAACTTGAACCCTTGCCTTGACTGCAAAATCTTTATGGTTAACCAAGCTCAAGCTTGGGCCTGGGCTGAAGAGAATGATTTTGACTTTATCATCACTGGCGAAGTAATTGGTCAGCGCCCAAAATCGCAGCGCAAAGAAACTATGCCAATCATTGCCCGTGAGTCTGGTGCTGATGACCGCTTATTACGTCCCTTGTGTGCCAAAAACCTGATACCTACTTTACCTGAGCGTGAAGGATGGGTTAACCGTGAAGAGCTTTATGGTTTTTCAGGCCGTAGCCGTAAACCACAGTTTGAATTGGCCAAAAAGTTTGGTTTTGAAGACTTTGCACAACCAGCCGGCGGTTGCTGTTTCTTAACTGATGCTAACTACTCGAAAAAGCTTGCAGATTTATGGGATGCACGTGGCGAACGCCGTTATGAACTTGATGACATTATGCTCCTCAAAGTTGGTCGTCATATCCGCCCAAAGAAAAACTTTAAACTCATTGTCAGCCGTGAAGAAGGTGAGAATAACTTCTTGCGTGGTTACAAAAAACAGTTTACCAGCATACACACTGTCAGCCACGGTGGGCCACTAACGCTTTTAGATGGGGAGTTTGATAAAGAGGACATCAAGCTTGCAGCACAGATAGCTGCTCGCTACTCAGGCGGTAAAAATGCTGAGCAGGTAACAGTCCAAGTAGAGAACTATAAAGGCACTTCCTATGTCATGGATATTCCACCTATGCCTGCTGACGACGTAAAGCAGGAGTGGCATGTATGAGTCAACAAACTTTAGATTGTAGGAACCTCCTTTGCCCTATGCCGGTTATCCGTACACAAAACGCCCTCAAAGAACTGTCTGAGGGCGAATTATTGGAAGTTACCTGTACTGATCCTGGTACTTTAAGTGACATACCTACTTGGTGCCGCATTAATGAACATGAAGTTATTTCTACTAAAGAAATAGGTCATGAGATTATTTTTGTTATAAAAAAATAATTTTTTACTGGGGCTTATGAAATTTCTATGCCCCAAGCCACGATTTTCCCATCATTTTTTAACTCTTCCTTCTTTGTTATTTGTTTTCCATAAGTGAGCATATCTTCTTCTAATTTCTTTACATCTGCTTCATCCATAGCAGCGGTTATAAGTTCCAATAGCCTTTCTTTACTTAAATTTAATTCATTCTTATAACGACTATATTCATTCTTAGCCACCGACCTGCCTTTTATTTTTGCCAAGTCAAATATATGACGAGAAAATCTTAAGCTATTTTGTAAAAGGTCTGGTACCGAAGAGTTCTCTGCCTGCTTCACTACCTTCTGGCTTTCGTTATTGAAACGCTCCCTTGCTCTAGTTGCGTTATTGTCTTTATTTATTTTCTTTGCATTGGCAGGATTTCTTAACTTTGAAAAGATAGGAATTAAAGTGTTCACGCTATCAAAGTAACCATCCTTAGCTAACAGTAAGTCAATATGTTTTATTTCTTCTTTTGCGACTGTTACTAAAGCGGATTCTTTATGATGTACAGCAAAACGTGCAGCTCCGGTTTGGTCCATCACGCGGCAGACTTCTTTTAAAACAGCTCCGCCTAAAGCGTACTCAACTCCAAACTGACTAGTTATTAAGTCAAATACTCCTGCTTCAAAAGGAAGTTCAGAAATATTAATACCGTACCTAAAATCAACGTTTGCTTTATACTTCTCGAACTGGTCTTCTACAGTAGTTTTATCTATATCAGACAAGTCAACGCCAGTAAAATGACCTAATACTTTTTTATCTTCAGATGATTGATATTTTATCAACTGCTTTATGACATCACCTTTACCAGTGCATAAATCCAAAATCCTATTATTCTCTTTAATCATTGCTGATGTTTCAGCCCAGAAATTATCTAATTCTGATAACTCTGCTTTAATTCCATCCCTGCATGAATCTGTTGAGTTACTTTTCCAATAATTAGTCCAATTATCTTGTCGTTGTTTTTTATTCATTCATTTTCTCTTACATAAAAAAGAAGGGCGAATAAATTCGCCCTTCTTGGTCTTGCTTAAAGCTCTAAATATTAGAAGCTTTGAGTGTACTGAACGTACGTGTAACGACCGTAGCCATCGTATAAACCGAAGTTATAGTCACGACCATCGAAAGTTACTAATGTAGGAAGTTTTTCACCCACATTTTGTACACCTAGAGTGATACGACCATCCCAAGGTGCTGTGTAGTTCATTTGTACGTCATGCGTAGTCCAAGTACCTACAGCATTAGCGCCTTCACCGTTAGCATCAACAACGTTTGTGTTTAATGCAAACTGGAAGTCACCGATAGCGTATTGGTTACGTAGTTGTGCACGGTACTCAGGAAGACTTGCGATACCTACTAGGTCTTCACCGTCATTTACAGAGTAATCGTTAACATAGCTGATTTGTAGAACTGAGTCTAAAACACCACCACCTAGGTCAAAACGAGTGTGCATGTTCCAGTCGATGTTACTTGTTTTCAAAGTACCTTCGTTACCAGAACCACGTACAACTTGTGTGATTACATTACAAGTTTGTGAAGGGTCTACCGAACATGGCTGCGCTTCACGAGTAACGATCATAGCGTCGTCTACTGGACGAGGATCGTAGTTCGCGTCACCTTGCTGATAGATACCAGCTTCGGTACCACGACGGTTAACAACCGTTTGCGCCGAGAATGATACGATACGGTCTTCGATTTCAACAGAAGAGAAATCTAAAGTCATATCGAACCAATCAGCTGGCTGCCAAACAACACCGAAAGCATACTGCTCTGATTGCTCAGAAGACAAACCTGGGTTTGAAATAGACAAGCCGTTAATTTGACACTCTTCTGTACGATCGCCAACTAATACGTCACACGTATCTGCGTCAGAGATAGAGTCAGCTGAGAAAGCAGGTCTTTGAGTTAAGATATCTAGAGTCGGAGCTCGGAAACCTTGACCCCAAGAAGCACGTAAAGTTACTTCATCAGTTGGCTGATAACGCATACCAACTTTAGGAGAGAAGTCACTACCGTAGTCTGAATAGCTATCTTGACGACCAGCTAAAGTTACTTCAAAGTTATCTGCGAAAGGCATCAACGTTTCGAAGTACATAGCGTTTACGCTACGGCCACCGCCTGCAGAGTTACCCGCAGAACCACCAACTAGACCAGCTTCAGACTGTGAGTCATATAGATCTTGGTAGTACTCTTCACGACGCTCAGCACCGATGAACATTTGCATAGTGCCGCCATCAAGATCCATAAGATCGAACGCTACAGATGCATACACTTCGTCAATGTTGAAGTCACTTTCACGTGAAGTTGTTACCGCAGAACCACTTAATACTGAATCTGGGTTTGAAGATGGTTGCTGAACGTTATACCCAAAGTAGTATGAGTCTGGATCAAACGTACTAGTGTTATCACCGTATGTCTCATAACCAGGGTTAAAATCGTTTACAAAGCCCCAAGCTGTGTTTGCTGCTAAGTAACCATTACCGATTTCTTTAGTGCTGTTACGTACACGACGTGCACCAAAGTCTAGTTCAACGTTACCTACATAACCCGTAGCACCAACTAAGAAGTCGTAGTTTGTGTTGTTAACTGTGTTATCACGGTTACCAACAGCTGCGAAACGGTGCCAAATGTCAACGTCACGCTGCGCGCCTACTACAGAAGCATCATATGCTACTGAGTTAGGGTTGTTTGGATCATAGTACCAAGCATCAGGGTTCGTCGGGTTGTTGTAGCTGTTCGCTTCAATCACTAAATCGTCATAGAAGAATGTGCTATCAGGTACTGGAGCGTAACGACCAAAAGAAGTAGTTCTATTCACGCTTGCGTTGCTGTAAAGCTCCCAGTCATCATTGATCTGGTGAGTACCTTTTAAGAAGATAGACTCGTTTTCGTTTGAAGCTTCGTTAGCGTTTGTTGCGTTAAAGTTATAACGGCACAAACTACCATCAATGAAGAAGTTATCTTCACCACAAGCACCCGGGATACCTACAAAGTCAAATTGGCGGCGTGATGTAAAGTTAGCACCGTAAATTGACGCACCAGAGCCTACCCATGGGAAGTCACGTTCAAAAATGATTTCACGCTTGTTCCAAGATACACCTGCTAATAAGCTTGTAGTACCATCAGAAGAGCCAAATAACGCGTGGCCAGATTCACGGTCACCGCCATCAGCAGGAACGCTTACGCGACCTTGGCTTACCATCAACTCTGCGCCATTGTAGTCTTGGCGAGTGATAACGTTTACAACACCACCGATAGCATCAGAACCGTATACAGCTGATGCACCGTCAGTTAAAACTTCGATACGCTCAATCGCACCTAATGGGATTGAGTTCAAATCTTGACCTTGACCTGTTGAAGGAGAGTGCGTCAAACGACGACCATCAATCAATACCAAAGTACGGCCAGAACCGATACCACGTAAATCAACAGTAGAAACACCCTGAGCTGAGCTACCAGATTGTGGACGCAATGAACCAGCACTGTTAAAAGTAAGTTCACGCATTAATTCTGCTGCAGATAAAGCACCAGATAATTCGATTGTTTCACGGTCAATTACTGTAATTGGGTTTGCGCCTTCAACGTCAGAACGCTTCAAACGTGAACCAGTTACAACAATCTTTTCAGCGTCAGCGCTTTCGTCTTCGTCTGCAGCGAAAGAAGCTGGTGCGCTAACAGCCAAAGAAGCAGCAAAACCGCTATATAAAGCGACTTTTACAGCTTTAGCTATCATTGTCTTGTTAGTCATAAATTCCTACCTATAGATAAGTTGGTAAATTTTCTTTGTTGTTACCAAAACCATTTTCCGCCTCCCACATAAAGAGGGCCATGGCAAAATACAGCCTTGGAGTATGCTATAGGTACCACATTAAAATTACTTGGTCAACAAAATTTACATATTAATGTTTTAATAGGCGGTCTTAGTTTGATGGCATAACCTACTGTTTTAATTGACTATATTTTCTCATTGCTTGGTGTTTTTTTCGACTTACAGCTGTTCATTTTATAATCATGATTTTACACGCTCATTAACTACTCATTCAGTTTTGATCTTTTGTAGAGGATTGCACCAAGTTGGTGCGCTTGCTTCTCACCCACGTTTACTTTTACGTAGTTTTAAGATTCAAGATTGATATAATGTGCCCAGTTTAAATTCAATCTTGATTCGGGGTTACCGCAATGTCTGTAGACAATGTTTTAAAGATGATCGAAGAGTACGACGTGAAATTTGTTGATTTACGCTTCACGGATACTAAAGGTAAAGAGCAACACGTCACTATCCCTGCTCGCGTAGTTGACGAAGACTTGTTGTCAGACGGCAAAATGTTTGATGGTTCTTCCATCGCTGGCTGGAAAGGTATTAATGAATCTGACATGGTTTTAATGCCAAACACAGATACGGCATTAATGGATCCATTCTACGAAGACGCAACCTTATTACTTCGCTGTGACATCTTAGAGCCTGCAACAATGAGCGGCTATGACCGTGACCCACGCTCAGTAGCTCGTCGCGCAGAAGAGTACTTAAAATCAACAGGCCTTGCTGATTCAGCATTTTTCGGACCTGAGCCTGAATTCTTCATTTTTGAAGATGTTAAATTTAAAACTGACATCAGTGGCTCTTCTTACAAAATCGACGATCCTGAAGCGGCTTGGAACTCTGACAAAAGCTATGAAGGTGGTAACACCGGTCACCGCCCTCGTGTAAAAGGCGGTTACTTCCCAGTTCCACCAGTGGACTCTTCACAAGACTTACGTTCTCAGATGTGCCTTGTTTTAGAAAGCATGGGCCAAGTGATCGAAGCACACCACCACGAAGTCGGTACTGCCGGTCAGAACGAAATTGCGACTCAGTTTAATTCTTTAGTGAAAAAGGCTGATGAGATTCAAATCATGAAGTACGTTATCCATAACGTCGCTCATGCTTACGGTAAAACAGCAACGTTCATGCCAAAGCCACTCGCTGGTGATAACGGCTCGGGGATGCACGTTCATATGTCTTTAGCCAAAGATGGCAATAACATCTTCGCTGGCGATAAATATGCAGGGCTTTCTGAAGAAGCTTTATATTATGTTGGCGGTATCATTAAGCACGCTAAAGCGCTTAACGCTCTAACCAACCCTTCAACAAACTCATATAAACGTCTGGTTCCTGGTTTTGAAGCACCGGTTATGTTGGCATACTCTGCTAAGAACCGTTCAGCATCAATCCGCGTTCCTCACGTAGGAAGCGCTAAAGCGCGTCGTATCGAGGTTCGCTTCCCAGACCCTATGGCAAACCCTTACTTAGCATTCGCAGGCCTAATGATGGCCGGTTTAGACGGTATCCAAAACAAAATTCACCCTGGTGATGCTATGGATAAAGATTTGTATGATCTTCCAGCGGAAGAAGCAATGTCTATCCCTCAGGTTGCGGGTTCGTTAGAAGAAGCACTAAATGAACTGGATAATGATCGCGAATTCTTGACTCGTGGCGGTGTTTTCTCTGATGACATGCTTGATGCTTATATTAATCTTAAGCGTGAAGATGTAGAACGCTTGAAGTTAACGCCATCACCTGTAGAGTTCGACTTGTATTACAGTCTATAAGACTTTTGAAATTGAAGTTAGATCTGCAAAGCCCGGCACAGCCGGGCTTTTTTGTTTTGACAGTTTAGTACTAGTTTTAGATACTAAAGAAAGTCCATCCATTCAGGGAAAAGACATGAAATTATTACCGTTGACACTTTTTATTCTGTTGACCACTGGCGTTAGCTGGAACACCGTCGCAGCGAATGAAACCGTGATGTATAAAAAAGTGGACAAGAATGGCAAAGTCACTTTTACTGACAAACCCATTCCTGGCTCTACGCCCATCACAATTAAGACCAACACCAATGTAGTCAAAACCCCAAAGCCTACGCTTATACAGCGCCAGCCTAAAGATGCTCCGAATGAAGATAAAGGTGAGCAGGCATTTAAGTATGAAGTACTTTCCATCGACTCTCCTTCTAACGACGAGGCCGTAAGAGCGAACGATGGCGATATCAACGTAATTGTGGGAATAACACCAAATATTCAACCACAACACAGTTTACAGCTATTGCTAGATGGGGAAGCTGTCGGTACCGCACAGAAAGGGCCATATTTTTCGTTAAATAATGTTAATCGCGGCACACACCAGTTATCTGTCAAAGTTATCGATGACGAGAGCAAAGACACGGTACAAACAAGTGAGTCCATAACTTTCCATCTATTAAGAGCCTCAAGGCTGAATCGATAATATTGCACCTCCCAATGATGCGCACCAAGTTGGTGCGTTTTATGCTCAAGCCAGATATACTAATAACTCCAATATATAATAAGCATCGAGCATGCAGACAGAGCGACTTCTCGACAACCTCTCCACAGCTATAATTGCATTTGATGCCTATGGCCGCTTTGCTTATTTAAATCAGGCCGCTGAAAAAGCATTTTCAACCAGCAGCAAAGTTCTTGTCGGAAAGCGATACAGCTATTTTATAGCGAGTGACTCCTTGCCCATTACTAAGATTGTTGAAGCCCTGCGCCAAAACGGTCAGTTTATTCTGGATAGTGTCCAACTCAAGCTACTTAATGATAAAGAGTTAACCGTCGATCTCTCTGGCCATTGGTACCAAGCGGAGCAACCCTACTTAATTGTAGAGTGGCAAGATCCAAGCAACTTACCACACAGGGCTCAAAGCCATGACCTATCAAAACAAAGCCAGGTCAGCGAGCGCTTGCTACAAAAACTTGCGCATGAAATCAAAAACCCACTAAGTGGAATTCGTGGTGCAGCACAGCTTCTCGCTAATGAGCCAAGAGCCACTAAAGATAACAGTATCACTGAATTTACCGATATCATTGAGCAGGAAACATCACGCCTGACACAGCTCGTTGATCGCATGCTGCTCTCCACGCACAAAGCTACACGCGTGGACATGAACATTCATGAAATTACGGAAAGGGTCGTTGAGTTATCTGCCATAAACTTACCAACAAATATTGAGCTTAAGCGTGACTATGATCCGAGCTTACCCAACTTTTTCTGTGCTCCGGACTCAGTTTACCAAGCCATTCTAAACATCACGCAGAATGCTATCGAGGCCTGTTCTTCGCAAAAAGAAGCGGTCATAACACTTCGCACACGGGCATTACCGCGTCACACCATTAATGATAAACAGCATTCTTTAACAGTTTGCGTACAGGTCGAGGATAACGGGCCGGGCATTCCACCAGAATTACAGCCCAATATATTCTTTCCTTTAATTAGCGGCAGAAACAGTAGTGGCTTAGGGCTTGGCATAGCGCAAAGTCTAATACAACAACAACAGGGACTTATAGAGTTTAGTAGCACACCTGACAAAACAGTTTTTTCGGTCTACTTACCAGTAATTAAACCTGATGGTTCCACGGGCGTGACTGATGAGTAACTCTGATATGAGTAGCACCGTATTAATAGTAGATGATGACAGCTCAATTCGTTGGGTGCTTGCTCGGGCACTTAACAATGCTCAATTTAAAGTACTCTCATGCGACAGTGGCCAACAAGCCATCAGCATTATTGAATCAAACCCACCGCAACTGGTCATCACCGATATCCAGATGAATGGTATGGATGGTCTTGAGCTTTTGGCTACTATTAATCACAAATGGCCAGAGCTTCCTGTAATCATGATTACTGCTTACGCTGACACCGACCTTGCAACAAAAACTCATGAACTTGGTGCTTTCGATTATTTACCCAAGCCTTTTGATATTAACCACGTCATCAAGCTTTGCCAGCGCGCGGTTGATAGCCAGAAAGAACGGCAGGAACTCCCTTTATGGTTACAGCAAATAGAAAAAAAAATTGATAGTGAGTACCACCAAGGGAATAGTGAGATACTGATTGAAATGCAACAACAGTTTGAAAAATTTGTGGTCGAGTCAGCTTTGCGACTAACTCAGGGCCATAAACAAAAAGCTTCAAAAGTGCTTGGCTGGGGTCGCAATACGCTTACGCGTAAACTAAAATACTGGCAAGAACACTCTGAACCAAAAACTGAAGAAGAATAGTATGTTGCACATCGTTTTATTTGAGCCTGAAATTCCGCCCAACACAGGAAACATCATCAGGCTTTGCGCCAACACCGGTATGCAACTACACCTCATCAAACCCTTCGGGTTTGAACTCGAGGACAAGCGTATGAGACGCGCAGGGTTGGATTATCATGAGTGGGCTAACGTCATCATTCACGATGACTTTGATAGTTTTAAAAGCTCCCAGCAACCTCAACGATTATTTGCACTCAGCACCAAAGGTAAGCAGCACTATCATCAGATCGATTATCGGGATGGGGACTATTTTATTTTCGGGCCTGAAACCCGTGGATTACCCGACTCAATTTTAGAAGAGTTAGCGACAACGCTGTTAAGGATACCGATGAAAGAAGGAAGTCGAAGTCTAAACCTTTCAAACACTGCAGCGATCATGGCATTTGAAGCTCTGAGACAGTTAGGCTTTGAAGACTGTAAATGAGGAAGAGTTAAAGGTACTAAGACTCAGTTTTGAGATCGCGGGTTAACAGTTCACGAGCCGCGGCTTTTGGATCAGCGCCTTCGTAAATGATTTTATATATCGCTTCGCAAATGGGCATTTCGACGCCAACACGCTCAGACAACATATGAATTTCATGGGCATTCCTAACACCTTCAACGACTTGCCCAATGGCGTTTTCCGCGCCTTCGCGATCACCACCCTGCCCTAATGCCAAGCCAAAGCGTCTGTTGCGTGACTGATCATCCGTACAGGTTAAGACCAAATCACCCATTCCAGCCATACCGTTAAAGGTTTCAGGTTTGCCGCCTAGGGCAACACCTAAACGTTTCATTTCGACTAGTCCACGAGTAATTAATGCAGTACGAGCATTCGAACCGAAACCTAGCCCGTCGGCAATTCCAGCACCGATAGCAACCACGTTCTTAACCGCGCCACCGATCTGCAACCCGATAACATCACTACTGATATAAACCCGGAATCGTTCGTTATGGAAGTCGAGCGCTAATTGCTCTGCTAACTCAGGGTCATCAGACGCTAAACTAATGGCGGTTGGCATACCGCGAGCCATTTCTTTGGCAAAGCTAGGACCAGACAAGATAGCATGAGGCTGGGATGCTCCAAGCTCTTCTTTTAACACATTACCTAATAAGTCACCGGTATCAGGGTCTAGGCCTTTACTTGCCCAGATGATTGGTAACTCAGTAGTAAGGTGTGGTTTTATTGATTGCAAAGCTGAGCGAAAAGCGTGGCTAGGGACAGCCACCAACACTACGTCTGAGTGAGAAACAGCCGCAGCGATATCATCAGTTACTTCTAATCCCTGTGGAAAAGTCACATCAGGTAAATAGCGCGAGTTGCTACGCTCAGATTGCATAGTTGCAGCCTGAGAGGCATCACGCGCCCACATTCTTACCTGATGGCCATTGCTCGCTAAAACAATAGCTAGAGCGGTTCCGTACGAGCCTGCGCCAAGAACCGCAAAAGACTTAAGATCAGCCATTAAGCGTTAGCTTCGCCCTGTTGTGCAGCTTGTTGCTGGGCTTGCTGGTATAAAGAGTTAAAGTTGATTGGCTGAAGCACGAAGCGTGGGAAGCCACCACGTGAAACTGCTTCCGAAATTGCTTCACGAACATACGGTAGTAACTGTTCACAGCAGAAAGTTCTCAATAAGCGGGAACGAGTTTCTTCGTCCATGCCTTTAATTGCGAATACTCCACCATATTTAACTTCTGCAATAAAAGCTGTTTTTTCACCGACTTTTGACGTTACAGTTACTTGAAGCTCTGTCTCATAACTATCATTTTCTAGGTCTTTAACGCGATTATTTAAGTTCACGCTAATCTCAGGCTTGTACTGCTCGAGGAAAATTTCCGGTGAGTTAGGAGCTTCAAACGAGATATCTTTAGCGTAAATCGTTTGGATGACTAATTGAACGCCCTCAGGAGTTTCAACTTGTTGCTCGCCTGCTGCTTGATTTGCTGAATTTTCATCTGCCATAACTGTACTCTCTTTAATATTTAATGTTTTGAGTTGTTGTAATAATTACGATTGTTCCAACATAGGTTCTAACTTGCCCGCCGCATGTAATGCATACAAATCATCGCAACCGCCAATAGGCTGATCATTGATAATGATTTGTGGCACTGTACGCCCGCCAGCAATCTCAATCATGGTTTGGCGCAACTCACTGTTACCGTCAATCGCTATTTCGTTGTAATCAACATCTAGTTTATCCAGTAAATGCTTTGCTCGTACACAAAATGGGCAATAGCCTTTGGTATAGATATCAATTGTCGCCATAATTATTGCTTAACCTTTTGTTAGAGGTAAATTGTCACCAGTCCATGACTGGATACCACCTTTTAATTTATGCACTTGCTGAAAGCCATGTTTTCGCAATAATATTGCGGCACTGCCAGACTGCATACCAGTGGCACAGACCATAATAATGGGGCCCTGCTTATTTTTTTCAAGGTCCTTGGTGCTATCCTTTAACTTAGTAAAAGGAATATTGATGGCACCATGAATATGGCCTTTATTAAAGTCAGCAACTGACCTTAAATCAACCACTTGCGCATCTTGTTTGTTGATCATTTGAGTTGCTGTCAATGGCGTTAAAGCCTGAGAACCACTGGTCATGGTTTTAATAATACTAATCAACAACAAAAGCGCGAACGCTAACCACGCCGAACCTAAGAATGGATGGTTGCTAAAGAATTCAAATAACTGCTGCATTTGTCAGGAAACCTAGAGTTTATGCTGAGATTTAAAACAATGCATTATACACAAAACCAAGCCCTAGCCTAGAGTCTGCGCCCCAGCAAAAGCACTAAAACTAGCCTTCAAGGGCTTTTTTGCAGATAGCTTTCAGAGCGTCAACACTTTTCAAGCGCGTAAAGTTGGGGCGTATCAAGAAAGCGACTTTACGGTGCGGCCCTTTTTCATTCAGATGCACTGCTGTTAACTCCTTGTTTTGTGAGATTAATTGTTCCATCGCCATCTCTGGAATTAAGGTCGTTCCTAAACGCCCCATCACCATCTGAACCAAGGTGTTAAGGCTGGTAGCACCAAAGCCATGATTAGCCGCTTGCTCCGTCAGCTTACAAGCATCAAGGATATGATCTTTTAAGCAATGACCTTCTTTCAGCAGCATCAAATTACTTTGTGTGAGTTCATCACTGGTAATTTCTTTAAGGCCGCTGTATTTGTCATCCTTTAACGTCACCCAATAGAAATCTTCCTGCCAAAACTCTAACGATAAGAGGCCATCATGAGGGTATGGCAGGGCCAAAATGGCTGTGTCCAACTCTCCTTTCCTTACCATATCTACTAACACATGAGACTGCTCTTCTACGATCCGAAGCTCAGCATCAGGGTACTCATCATGTAATAGCGGAAACATTTTCGGCAACAAGTATGGCGCAATCGTCGGAATCACACCGACTGACAAAGGAAAGCTCAATGGATCCTGCAAACTTTCGGACAGCCCCTCCAGCTCATTAACCTGTAACACAATCTGTTGCGCACGCTTAAGAACTTCTTGGCCGACAGGCGTCACCAAGACTTTTTTATTGTCACGCTCAAAAATTTGCACACCCAGCTGCTCTTCCAGTTGATTGAGAGCGGTGCTTAGGGCTGACTGACTAATGCTACATTTCTCCGCAGCCTTCTTAAAATGCAACGTTTGTGCCGCGGCTAATGCGTACGTTAATTGTTTAAAAGAAATCATGGCTATCCTATCGACTTTTTATATTCACTATTTTAGAACATAAATATCAATTAATTCAAATTTACTAAACATCAGCCATCCTTATACTGGACACCGTAATCACTTAAAACCCTAAATTAATGAACAGGAGGCCTCACATGGCACTTATCAACACACCAATTAAACCGTTTAACGCAACAGCCTATAAAGACGGCGACTTCGTTGAAGTTTCAAACAAAGATATCGAAGGCAAGTGGGCAGTATTCTTCTTCTATCCAGCAGACTTCACGTTCGTGTGTCCAACAGAGCTTGGCGACCTAGCAGACCATTACGAAGAGCTACAGAGCCGTGGCGTTGAAGTATTCTCAGTATCAACTGATACACACTTCACACACAGAGCATGGCACGAAACGTCTGACACCATCGGCAAGATCAAGTACGGCATGATCGGTGACCCAACAGGTGAAATCACTCGCAACTTCGAAGTGATGCGTGAAGGCCAAGGCCTAGCAGATCGCGGTACTTTCGTGGTCGACCCTGACGGTGTTATCCAGGTCATGGAAATTACGGCTGAAGGCGTTGGCCGTGACGCAGATGAGTTGGTTCGTAAAATTAAAGCCGCTCAATACGTTCGCGACAACCCAGGCCAAGTATGTCCAGCAGCTTGGAAAGAAGGTGAAGAAACATTAGCACCATCTTTAGACCTAGTCGGTAAGATTTAGTCGGTTAGCTTTAGCTGGAAAAAAACTAATAGGAGTTTAACTCTACATTAGTCCCTACCGTCAGCTTGGTGAGTTTATAAAGGCTCACCAAGCTACTAAAACTTAAATCGCAAGAAGGAAAGTTATTATGTTAAACAAACAAATATTAGATGCTTTGAAAAGCTATACCGCCGAGATGCAAAAGACGGTGACTTTCGTCTTGCAAAACGGCGAACATTCGAAGCGCCAAGAACTTAAAGAATTTTTAGAACAATTTGCTAGCGTCAGTGACCGCGTGCTTTTTGAAGAGCGAGACCAAGACAACTTGCGAAGCCCCATTAGCTTTACCCTTGAAGTAGACGGTGAAGCTACAGGTATCCAATTTTCGGGAATTCCTTCGGGTCACGAGTTTAACTCGCTAGTACTTGCAGTGCTTCAATCTGCTGGCACACCGGTTAAGTTAGATAACTCATTGCAAAGCATGGTCAAGAATATTGACCAAGATATGAAGTTTGAGGTGTTTGTTAGCTTAAGCTGCCACAACTGTCCTGACGTGGTGCAAGCGTTAAATCAGTTTGCGGTATTAAACCCTAACATTTCAGCAGAAATGATCGATGGCGGCTTATTCCAAGACATCATTGAGGAGCGCGACATCCAAGGCGTGCCTAGCGTTTACTTAAACGGTGAATTATTTGCTAATGGTAAAGTCACTGCGGCAGAACTTATTGATAAATTGCTAGAGCAGGATCCATCCATCGCCAAAGCGGACTCTGCTGACAAATTACCATTACAAGACGTGGTTGTTATTGGCGGCGGTCCAGCAGGCGTTAGCTCAGCGATTTACAGCGCGCGCAAAGGCTTAAAAGTCACCATGATCGCCGACCGTATTGGCGGTCAGGTCAAAGACACTATGGGTATTGAAAACTTAATTTCTGTGCCGAAAACCACAGGCCCTGAATTATCAGGCGCGCTACAGGCTCACTTAAACGAATATGACATTACTGTGAAAGAACATTTGCGCGTGACAGAAGTGAGACAAGGCGAGATCAAAAATATCACTTTGTCATCTGGCGAAGTTATTGATACTAAAACCATGATTATCGCCACAGGCGCTAAATGGAGAGAACTGGGTATTCCAGGTGAAAAAGAAAACGTCGGTAATGGTGTGGCTTACTGCCCGCACTGCGATGGCCCATTCTTTAAAGGTAAAGATGTTGCCGTCATCGGTGGTGGTAACTCAGGTATCGAAGCGGCATTAGATTTAGCCGGTATCGTAAAGTCAGTAACCGTATTTGAATTTATGCCAGACCTCAAAGCCGATAAGGTCTTAGTAGACCAAGCCGAAGCAAAAGACAACATCACGATTCTAAAAAATGTTGCGACTAAAGAGATTCATGCAACGAATGGCAAAGTATCGTCAATTGAGTATCAAGATCGTACAACCGAAACTAACCACAGCATTGACCTCGATGGCGTCTTTGTACAGATTGGCCTAGTGCCTAACAGTCACTTCCTAGGCGACGTGATCGAAACCACCAAGTTTGGTGAAATCGTGATTAACGAAAAATGTGAAACCTCACAACCCGGTATTTATGCTGCTGGTGACGTCACCACCGTTCCGTATAAACAAATCGTTGTTTCCATGGGCGAGGGTTCAAAAGCATCCTTGGCATCATTCGAATACTTGTTAGCGAACTCAAGTAAGCTAGAAAAGATGTACGAAGAGAGTCACACAAAAGACCGTCAAAAAGATGCTGCTTAAACTAAAAAGCCCTTCTCAAGGAGGGCTTTTTATACAGGGCTCTAAATTATACTCTGGCCCCATTTGTTTCATCTAACTTCAGCCTTTCTTATATTTCAAAAATTATCTCTATTTTTTAACTGCTCTAACATTGTCGATTGCTCTTTATATGCTTCGGATATGCTACAAAAAACGGCTGCAATGGGAGCAAAGAGTAGAAACATAGCCGCCCAACCTATTTTGGGATTAACTGCAGGATTGGTCAAACAGTCATAAAACAAATAAAGGGTATATAGTACGGCAATAAGCGGAAACAATATTGCCGGGATTTGGATATAAATTCCTAGCTCTTGCTTATCAACAAAGCCTGCTTTATCTAAAACCAATAAAGTTAACAGCCCAAATACTGACAGTATCGCCAACCAATTATATTTTCTTATTAGCGTTTTCATTATCAGTGAGTTAGCTATTTGATAACGACTCAACCTTCAAAGTCGCACCTTCAAAGCCGACTACTTTGACTTTTTCACCTTGTGGTGTGTCAGGGCCAGTAACGCGCCAGTAGGTATCACCGACTTTGGCTTTACCGACGCCATTTTCGATGGCGGTGGCTAGAGTGAAGTTTTTACCGATTAATGATTTGCCGCGATTATTCAACGAGCTGTCGTCTTCGGGTTCATTCAACTTACGCTTTTTGCTGTAGGTGCGCCAGACGACGATGCTCACAACCGAGAACACCGAGAATACAATCCATTGCCATTCAGGCGTTAAGAGTTCTCCTAAAAACAGCAGTAAGGTTCCGACGATTAATGCCGCAATTCCTAGCCATAATAAAATAGCGCCAGGTGCAAACATTTCTAGAATCAACAGCACCAGCCCAAAAACCATCCAGTGCCAATACTCTGCGTTTGAGAAGAACTCCATAACGACTCCTATTTATTCTTTATTAGCAATTATTTATTACTGAAAGCTTCTTTTGCAATTTCGGCAACACCTGCGACCGATCCGATCACTGATGATGCTTCTAACGGTAGCATCAGTACTTTCTGGTTGTCTGACGTTGCAATCTTTCCTAGCGCATCCACGTATTTTTGTGCCACGAAGTAGTTAACTGCCTGTACATTACCTTCAGCAATCGCTTTCGATACCATGGTCGTTGCATTTGCTTCGGCTTCGGCTTGACGCTCACGGGCTTCCGCTTCACGGAATGCCGCTTCTTTGGCACCTTCCGCCGTTAATATCTGCGACTGTTTTTCGCCTTCCGCTTCTAAAATTTCCGCTTGCTTGGTGCCTTCCGCTTCAAGAATCTGCGCACGCTTCAAACGCTCGGCCTTCATCTGGCGCCCCATCGCCTCAACCAAGTCATGCGGCGGAAGTATGTCTTTAATCTCGATACGAGTGACTTTTACGCCCCAAGGATTGGTCGCTTCGTCAACAATGGTTAAGATACGCGCGTTGATTTCATCACGCTTAGATAACATCCAGTCCAAGTCCATGCTACCTAAAACCGTACGAATGTTAGTCATGACTAAGTTCTGCATGGCACGGTGCAGCTGATTCACTTCATAAGTCGCTTTTACTGGGTCAACGACCTGATAGAAACACACAGCATCAATCGTTACGGTGGCGTTATCTTGTGAAATAACTTGCTGGGCTGGAATATCTAACACCTGCTCCATCATGTTCACTTTTGCACCGATGCGATCAATGATAGGGACGATAACATGCAAGCCTGGCGTTAACGTTTTCCGGTATTTACCAAAGCGTTCTACCGTATATTGATTACCCTGTGAGACAGTTTTAACCCCTAAAAAGATGCCAATAACGACAAGGGCAACAACAGCAATAGTCAGTTCCATTAAAAGATTCCTCTGTATTAATTATTCAAATTTTTATCAAGCGTTCAATATAGAATGATTTTTATGATGTATTCAATCTATTTTTAAGAGAAATTGTAACAACTCATGGTTAAGCGACAGCCAACCTTCCCTCAACTCCAGCCTAAGCTCTGGTCTCACCGCCGCTAGCACGATACAATAGCTCATAAGTTCGTCATTTATATCTAATTTCATGAGTAATAGCCCAAAACCTGTTGCCTTGATCATTCTTGATGGTTGGGGATATAGCGAAGATCCGAAAGATAACGCCATCATGGCGGCCAATACCCCTAACTGGGATAAATACTGGGATCAGTACAGCCACACCCTTATTTCTGGCTCAGGAACCGATGTCGGCTTACCTGATGGCCAGATGGGTAACTCAGAAGTTGGACACTTGAATTTAGGTGCTGGCCGTGTGGTCTATCAAGATTACACCCGCATCAGTAAAGATATCGAAACTGGTGATTTCTTTGATAATCAGACGCTCTTAAAAGCTATTGATAAGGCCGTCAGCAAAGATAAAGCCGTTCACTTGATGGGGTTACTATCCCCAGGTGGCGTTCATAGCCACGAAGACCATATCAATGCAGCGATTAAATTATGTAAACAACGTGGCGCTAAGAAAGTCTATATTCACGCCTTCTTAGATGGCCGCGACATGCCACCGCGTAGCGCTGAAGCCAGCATCGTAAAACTTGATCAAGTATGCGAAGAGATTGGCGTTGGGCGACTAGCAACAATGGTTGGTCGCTATTATGCGATGGATCGTGATAATCGCTGGGAGCGAGTTGAGATGGCTTACGACATGTTGACTCAAGGTAAAGCCGAGTATCAGTTTATTGATGGCGTTAGCGCATTGAAAGCCGCTTATGACCGCGACGAGAACGATGAGTTTGTGAAAGCTACCGTTATTGGCGAAGCCGCTCCTATAGCAGACGGCGACAGTGTGATTTTTATGAACTACCGCGCAGATCGTGCTCGCCAAATCAGCAAAGCTTTTGCCAATGACAACTTTGATGTTTTTGAACGTGGGACTCGTCCAGAGTTAGCTGACTTTGTGATGCTAACCCAGTATGCGACTGATATTAATGCTTCTATCGCTTATCCGCCGATTAGCATGAATAATGTGCTTGGTGAGCATCTTATGAAGCTCGGCAAAAAACAGTTGCGTATAGCTGAAACCGAAAAGTATGCGCATGTCACCTTCTTCTTCAATGGCGGCGTTGAAACACCTTTTGCTGGCGAAGACCGCGAATTAATACCATCACCAGATGTCGCGACTTACGACTTGCAACCTGAAATGAACGCTAAACTGGTAACTGACCACTTAGTTAAAGTTATCGAAAACCAAGAATACGATGCGATTATTTGTAACTTCGCGAACCCTGATATGGTCGGGCACACGGGTAATTTCAACGCCACGGTTAAAGCTATTGAAGCATTAGACGAATGCATCGGGCGAATTGTCAAAGCATTGGAAAAAGTCGGTGGCGAAGCATTAATTACGGCCGATCATGGCAATGCCGAAAAAATGGCTGACGCGACAACGGGCCAAGCCCACACGGCACACACTAGCGAACCAGTGCCATTACTTTACATTGGTCGTAAGACTGAGCCGGCTGTCACAGATGGAGTTTTATCTGACTTAGCGCCGACCTTATTAACCTTGATGGATCTGCCGATTCCTGATGAAATGACTGGCCGACCAATTTTCAAACTGTAACATTAAACAAGGTTAATACTGCATGATGCCACCAAGACGATTATTGATATGCCTCATCACTTTCTTGGTGGCCTTTTCACTCCCTGTCAAATCAGCAACGAACAACAAAGCCCAAGCCGAAAAAGAACTCAAGATTCTTAAGGCCGCTATTTCTGATATCCAAAAGGAATTACAAGCAAATCTCAAAGAGCAAAGCGAAGCCCAACAAAAGATCCAAACCATTGATAAAGCTTTAGCCCAAGCCACCACGGAGTTGAGACAAACCCGTGACAAGCTCAGAACAGCCCAGCAAAAACTTGACCAATTAAAGGTTGAGCAACAGCAAAAAATCACGCTTAGAGAAAAGCAGCGTAAACAATTGGCTGCTCAGCTAAAAAGTGCTTATATTTCTGGAAAACAGGAATACGTCAAATTGATTCTCAATCAAGAAGACCCCACCAAAGTTTCACGTATGCTCGAATACTTTCGATACTTAAACCAAGCACGTATCGACGATATCGAAGAGTTACAAGAGACTTTAGAGCAGCTCAAAACTATCGAGCAAGAGATACAAACCACCCTTGTATCGCTATCAGAACTTGAGGAAAATCAAAAAGCACAACAGGCAAGCCAAGTTAAGCTAAAAGAACAACAAAAAGTCGCCTTACAGCAACTCAAAAATAGCTACAGCAACCAAAACTCTCGTCTTTCGAAGTTGAAACGCGATGAACAAGAGCTTGCGAAGGTTATTCAATCTATTGAGAAAACATTACGCCAGTTTGCTCCCAAGCAGTCCCTCACAGGGCTTGGCAAACACAAAAACAAACTCCAACGCCCAGCGCAGGGCTCGTTGCTCTCGCGTTACGGTAGCAATAAACTGGGAAACCGTTTAAAGTGGAACGGCGTTTTAATTGGGGCTAAAGAAGGCGATATGGTTCATGCCATTCACCATGGCCAAGTCGTGTTTTCTGACTGGCTACGTGGATATGGACTATTAGTTATCATTGATCATGGTCAAGGTTACTTATCTCTCTATGGCCAAAATCAAACACTGATGAAGTCCCCTGGAGACTGGGTTGAAGCTGGAGAGCCTGTTGCGACATCCGGTGGCAGTGGAGGAAGTGGCGAAACCGGACTCTATTTTGAGATTCGGTATAAAGGTAAGCCGCAAAATCCTATGGCTTGGATAAAATAATCGAATGACACATGTTGGGTAGCAAAGTAAGGACAAGGAATTTATGACATCTAGAATTTTACTGGTTAGCATATTGTGTTGCTGTTTTGTCAGCACAGCCTTCGCTGATAACCCAACAGGTACGACGAATAAACAAGAATCCAATAATAAAGCTGCTATAGAGTCAGGAACCGCTAATACTGTAGAAACCCTACCATTAGACGAGCTAGCAGCCCTAGCGGATGCCTATGCTCAGATCAAAAAGTCCTATGTCAAAGAGCTTAGCGATAAAGAAATTTTAGATGCTGCAATCCGTGGCATGCTCAATAACCTTGATCCTTACTCAAGCTATTTAACTGCCGAACAGTTCGCTGCATTACAAGAAAGCGCAACAGGAGACTACGCCGGGATTGGTATTGAGGCTAATCATCTTGAAAAGGGTATCGAAGTAGTTAATGTCATTTCAGACTCACCAGCCCAAGCAGTAGGTTTACGAAAAGGAGACTTAATCATAAAAATTAATGATGTCTCAACCCAAAACCTACCTCCGGAAGAAGGTTCCGACTTAATGCGTGGCACCCCAGGCAGTAAAGTTAAGCTAACCTATATAGCTGCTGAAGACGAAAAAGAAAAAGAAGTATTGATTACAAGACGAATCATTCATACCACCAGCGTTAACTACGAACTTCTAGAATCCAATATAGGATTTGCGCGTATTACTGAATTCCAGCTTCGTACCGCAAATGATTTAAGCCAAGCTATCAGCAATATGGAGTACCTCAGCAAAAAACCATTATCGGGATTAATTTTAGACTTACGAAATAATCCAGGCGGCCTTCTCGACGGCGCGACTGAGGTTAGTGACTTATTTCTGAATGACGGCATTATTGTTAAAACCAAAGGCCGTGAGCAAGATAATAATGAAGTCCATAATGCAACTGTTGGCGATATCTTGCGAGGCAAACCATTGGTTGTACTTATTAACAACCGTTCTGCCTCAGCTTCTGAAATTGTTGCTGGTGCTTTACAAGATCATAAACGAGCAACTTTAGTTGGTACACAGTCTTTCGGGAAAGCAATGGTCCAAACGATTTTGCCGATTCACGGTGGTAACGCTATCAAGCTCACAACATCGCTGTATTACACTCCTAGCGATCGTTCAATTCAAAACTCAGGCATCACTCCAGACATATCTCTAGAATTCAAAGCTACAGATACCTCCAAAAGCGAAAAGCTACAAACCGATACAAAAAAAACCACTTCAACGCAAGGTACTGAAAAACAAGACTATCGCCGTGATAACCAAGTGATGGCAGCTGTCGATCACATAAAAAAAGTGTCTAAATAGAATATAGCAACTCGATCAAGTTAATAACTTATATTAAACTGAAAAGCTGTTTTCCTTATCTATCATAATAATATCGGGGTAGTTTATGTTTCCTTGGAGATTATTTTGCGCTTGCGCAGCGCTAATTATCTTATCTGGCTGTGACGTGCCTAATGCTGAAATTAAAGGCAAAGTGACTTATGAAAAGGTCCCTCATAGCGATATTTCTCACGGCTTAGAGTACGATAAATCGTTCGACTCTCCTGTGCGAGGCGTTGAAGTCCAGCTGATTGAAGATGGCAATATTATTGATACCGATATTACTGACGCTCAAGGCCAATACAAGTTTATTAAGAAAATGGATACTTTCGTTAAAATTCGGGTGCGAGCAGAGTTATCGAATGGTACCGGTGATGACGATAACAACGAATGGTTAGTTAAAGTAGTCGATAATACTAACGGCAAAGCCCTGTACACCATGGAAACAAATACCTTTGAGGTAAAGCGTGAATCTATGTCTATCAACCTACATGCTTCTTCTGGCTGGCAAAGGGAGCAAGGTTATACGTCAACACGTGCCGCAGCCCCTTTTCATGTTCTCGATAAGGTTTATGATATTTTCCTTAAACTCGATGCCATCGGCTATGTTCAACTTCCAGCACTCTCAATTAACTGGAGCCCGAATAATATCCCTCAATTTGGTGACATAACCACTGGTGAAATCGGCACTTCTTATTACCAAAATGGCCAAATCTTTCTATTAGGCGCAGAAGACGTTGATACCGACGAGTACGACCAGCATGTCATCATTCATGAGTGGGGCCATTTCTTTGAGGATAAAATAGCACGCTCAGACAGTATTGGGGGGCCGCACGCAGGAGGCGATTACCTTGATATGCGCGTTGCTTTCGGTGAAGGGTTTGGTAATGCATGGTCAGCGATGATCACCGATAAGCCTACTTATCAAGACTCCTTTGATCAAGATCAAGCAACGGGGTTCTCTATCGAAATCGAAGATAACGATGTCATCAATCCAGGTTGGTTCAGTGAAGGTTCAGTGCAGTCCTTGTTATATGATATTTATGATGAAGCAAGCGATGGTCAAGATTTTATCAACCTAGGTCTAGAGCCTATTGTCGCTATTTTGACCGGACAGCAAAAAGATACTCCAGCAATGACAAGTATCTTCACTTTTATGACTTTTATAAAAAATGAGAACCCTTCTTTCGTAAACGACTTTAATAACTTGCTAGAAGCTCAGAATATTACAGCGGATGTCGATATCTGGGGGACAAATGCTACTAATGATGGCTCCCTTCCAGAAGCTCTGCCCGTTTACTTAGATCTTTCCGTAGGAGACACCATAAGGGTTTGCACAAGTACTTCACAAGGTGCAGATGGTAATAAGTTAGCAAACCACCGCTTTATTAAGCTCAATGTACCTTCTAACGGTAGCTATACCCTTACATTAACGCCTTCACGTGATAATGATATAGATGGGTATATATTTACAAATGGAGCAGCCGTTGCTGCCAACGAAGCCGCCGGTATAGAGCCTGCTGTGATAACAGCAGAACTTGTACAAGGCATTAGTATTGCTGACGTTATAGGCTATAACGCAGAAGGCACCGCAGTAGCAGCTGTGTGCTTCGATGCAGACTTTCAAATGAATTGATAAAACTTTTGACCCGGAGTTAATTATGAACATAAAGAAAATGCTCACTATGGCTGTTCTTGCTGGAATGGTTTATGGTTGTGGCGGCGGTGGAGGCAGCGATGATAGTTCTCCAACACCTCCTCCAGGCGGTGGCGGTGGTAGTGGCGAAGCTGCGACAATCTCTGGGAAATTGACCTTTGATCAGGTCCCACATAATCAGTCAACAAACGGTTTAAACCATAGTGCTACTGTAGAAGCTCCAATACGCGGCGTTACCGTTCAATTACTAGATGGCAGTACAGTTGTTGATACAGATGTCAGCGATGCTTCAGGTAATTATAGTTTTGATGCGGAAACTGGTACTTCATACCGTATTCGTATACGTGCTGAGCTGAAACAAAGTGGCACTCAATCATGGGATATCGAGGTTGTTGATAATACCAGCAGTAACGCTCAATATGTTCTAGACACCTCGACGTTCACTGTTAGCTCATCCAGCGAAACACGTGATATCAATGCAGACTCTGGATGGGGCGGTAGCTCTTATACCTCAACACGAGCGGCGGCACCTTTTAACATTCTTGATCGCGTTTATGTCATTATCCAGAAACTACAAAATGTTGATTCAAACCTAACGCTAGATCCTCTTGTCATTAACTGGAGTGTCAATAACATCCCTGAAAGTGGTAACTTAGCGACTGGCCGTATCGGTACTTCATTCTATACACAAGACCAAATCTATCTTTTAGGTGCTGCAAACACTGATAGCGATGAGTATGACGGCCATGTCATCATCCATGAGTGGGGACATTATTTTGAAGATAATAACGCCCGTTCAGACAGTATTGGTGGCCCTCACGGTGGTGGCGATAGACTTGATATGCGCGTAGCCTTTGGTGAGGGATTTGGTAATGCTTGGTCAGGTATTATTACTGACGATCCATTCTATAGAGACTCATTTGGCACAAATCAATCGCAGGGCTTTTCTATTAATGTCGAGAATAACAACGTCTCTAACCCTGGCTGGTTTAGCGAAGGGTCAGTCCAATCTATTCTGTATGATGTTTATGACGGAGCCGATGACGACTTAGCTAACTTAGGCTTGCAGCCAATTTATGATGTCTTAACGGGACAACAGCGAAACACTGAAGCCTTCACCAGTATTTTCAGTTTTATGACATACTTAAAAGCCGAAAACACCAGTGACGTAGCTGCTTTGAACGATCTTCTAAACGGACAAAACATCGATATTAATGTTGATATCTGGGGTTCTAATGAAACTGATAACGAAGGTCAACCAAGCGTAATCCCCGTTTATAACGAACTATCTCCTGGCGACACTCAGGAAGTTTGCACTATCACTACTTTCGGTAACGACAGGAATAAATTAGGCAACAGAAAGTTCTTGAGACTTAATATACAATCCGCTGGAAATTATACATTGAGGCTAACCCCTTCGGGTTCTAACGACTTGGATGGATACATATACAACCAAGGTCAGTTGGTAGCCTTCACTGAAGCTCTAGGCACTTCAACTGTAGACATTACTGAAAACTTTGCAGCAGGCACTCACGTAGCAGACGTACTTGCATATAACTCATCTGGTTCTGCCATTGTTGGCACTTGCTTCGATGTATCGCTTATTCAGAATTAATCGTATTGAGGACAATTTACATGAAAAAGTTATTACTACCATTATTCATTGCGATACCACTTATCGCTTGCAATAACCAAACCACTGCTCAAGAACAAGGCGCTAAAGGCGAAAGTAGTTTCAAAAGCCCGGGAAAGCCTTCGATGAAAGTAAAGATGGGGTATACGGTCTCTAAAGAACGCGTTGCGGTAGGTGAAACGGTTGATATCAGCGTTAACTTTACTGGCAAACAAAAGCCTAGCCACGCTAATTTAAAGACTACTGACAACATGGTGTTACACGGTAATACACAGCTTAACCTACAGAAAGCATCTGGCGGTCAAGCCCAACATAAGTTTAGCGTAACGCCAATGACCGAAGGTATTCACCTTATCACAGTGGTCGCGGAGGATGCCCAACAGTCTCACAAGAAACCTTTCGCTATCCGTATTATTGCTGGCAACAAACCTATCGAAGAGTACCTCGAGAAGAATGGGACTTTAACCACCGATGAAAATGGTGAGAAGATTATTTCTATGCCAGCCGAAGAGCGTTAATACCCGGTTAGTCACATTAAAAAGCCGCTTTTTAGCGGCTTTTTTGTTCTAAATATCTTTTTAGTAAGTACACTGCAGCAATACTTCTAGCCTCACTAAATTCCTCTAGCTCCAGCAGCTCATTAATACGATTAATATCCCACTCAACCACTTCAATAGGCTCGGGTTCATCACCTTCTAATTTACTAGGATAAAGTTCTTCAGCAACGACAAGATTCATTTCATGGCTAAGGTAGCCTGGTGCAAGCGTAATCTTTTTTAACTCATTAAGTGACTTAGCTGCATAACCTGCCTCTTCTTGCAGCTCACGATTGGCAGCTTCTACTGCAGATTCGCCCGGATCGATGAGACCTTTAGGAAAAGCCAGCTCATAACGTTCCATGCCCGCGGCATACTCCTTAATGAGTAACATGGTCGTCTCATTCAAAAGCGGGATGATCATAACGGCCCCATGCTTACCCGCCTTAAGCCTCTCATAAATTCGATAAACTCCATTAGAAAACTCAAGTTCTAATTCTTCGACAGCGAAGATCCTTGTTTTGGCGATTACTTGCTGCTTTTTGATTTTCGGTAATTTTGAAGTCATATTATTTCGTTGGTAGTAATTCGGTTAATAAGTTAACGCTTGGTAGTGCCACGATATTCCTTGCTGGAATTGTCATATCAGGCTGCTCAACCATCACTACATGTTTAACACCTGACTGTTGCGCTTGTATTAAAATTGACTCTGTGTCATCAACAAACAAGCAATTTGATAGCAGTGTCTTTATTGCCTTCTCAAGCTGAGCCCAAAAAATAGGAGACTCTTTTGGTTGATTAAACTGATGTGATGAGTAAAGGGCATCAAAGTACTGATCGATTCCTGTTTGCTCCAATTTAACCCGCAACGTTTCTGGATGCGCATTGGTCACGAGAATAACCTTCTTGTCGCTCTCACTGACTCGCTGTAAAAACTCTTGGGTACCAGGTCGTAACGCTATTTTATCGGCTAATGCTGTCTTGTGTTTTATTATGTCTAGCTTAAGTTTATCCGTCCAAAAATCCGTACAATACCAATTAAGCGTTCCATGGTGTTCTTCATAATATTGCCCAAGATCACAGCGCGACTGTTCTAAACTTATTCCTTTCTCTGCGGCATAAATGGTCGGTACTGCTTCTTGCCAAAAATGATTATCAAAAGCTAGATCCAGCAAGGTGCCATCCATATCCAATAAGATGGCCTCGACAGTATTCCAGTCTTCGAGCCTCAAGGTAGACGCCCCTGCCACTCTAAATAAATTCTATCTCCATCTTGACGCCCCCAGTGAGTTAACCAGTTTTTTATATTTGCAGGAAGCTCGTTTGTGGCATGGATATTCATCGTAAATTGTTTGTTTAAACCGATTTCAATAAAACCCTTTAAATCTAACACGCCCTGATTGTCTGTAATATCAACTCTTGCAGCATTATCTAACTGACCACTTTTACTTAAGCGAAAACTAACATTACCTATTTCTAAATTGTTATTCGGATAGAGAATAACTGCATTATCCCACTGTCCTTCTCCAGACAGTTGCTGCAAACTCTTTTGTGAGTATTCCAATACTGAAATCTGGCCCTTAACTCGGCCTGACAGCCCATCAATTGGCATCTTGATAAGACTGGCGACGTAAGCAGTATCCAAATCAAACATTGCATCTTTAACAGAGTAATTATTTGCCGATAAAACTGTATCTGCTTCAACCTTTATATTGGGGTCATTAACACTGACGCTTGCTTCTAAAGCCCCCCAGAGCAAAGCCATAGGGCTTGGATCTAACTCAATGTCATTGAGCGTTAAGTTTCGATACTTTGCTTGTTCAATATGGGTAGACCAGATTGAGCCACTAACATTGGATAAGTGTAACTCAGGAACCGCATCGGTAATCCACGGCGTTGCAACTCTAGCTGGCGCAAGCGTTAAAAGAATCGTTATAAAAAGAATAAGGGCTATAACAGCCCCTACAATTATTTTTTTCATACAATATCGTCTACTTAGGATGGTTTTATAAATTTCACTGAAGCATCGACTATCCCTGACTCGTCATTATCTGAAACACGTAACGTGTCGATAACTAGCCCTTGCTGTTGTTCTAATTGCCCAACCCAACGTAACAGTTGGTCAAACTCAACATCATCCAGCCTAACCTGAATTTCTTCATCACGTTTACGTTCTTCAATTCGTGAAAACTTCAAACCATAACGCTTACTACTATTCGTAATTAGCTGATTTAGCGACTGATTCGTTACCTGTCGACTATTGCCAGAGCGAGCTTGTAGTGCCTGAACTTTTGATGCTACGTTTGGTAGATCAGACTCAAGCTGCTGGACATCATCATTAAGGCGATTCACATACCCTTTAATCGGCAAGACAACAGCAATAAAGATAATTAGCAATATCATCATAGCGCCGAGAATCGTTACCATGCTACGTTCACGCTGATTTAAACCAGAGTACCAATCTTTTATTGCTTTCACTTGCTTAACCCCACCGTAATTCTTGCAGTCCAAACACCTCCATTCTCAGAAGCATTACGCATACTTACTTCCAAACCAGAGCTCTCAAGGCTTCGTTGTGAGCCGGTTAAAATATCGTAACTTTCGGCACTCACATCCATGCTCAATTCACCCCGACTAGCGATATACTCCATCTGATTAAATTCAATATTTTTCGTGTCCATCGCCTTGATCGACTTATCCATTAGTCCAGCAAAGTTCACTCCGCTACCACTATCCCCACCGATGCTAGAGAAGCCTCTGTTTATTTGAATTAATGCAACGGTTAAGTCTTCTTGACCCGGGTAAACTTTCTTTGTTTCAGCTAAAGTCCGCTCTTCTAATTCAGAATGTTGCTTATTCAAATAAACTATATTACTCACAAGATAAGCTAAACCTAATAATAACAAGAGGGAGGCTGCTATTGCTGGTAACTTCCATACGCCATAATTACGTTGCGTCTTCTTTTGGGACGCAAACTCTTGCTGTAGTAAGTTAATAGCACCGCCGTCAAAATTCTTAGCCAAGAAAAGGAAAGAATCATCCAGAACTTCTTGTTGCGTCGCCAAGCCAGGAACACCTTCAAGTTTTAATACTTCCCCTTCGACGGCGTAGACGCGCACTGCTTGTGTAACACTTAATTCATTACTTTGAAGCTCCAGTTTTAATAACTCTTCTACCAACTGCTTATCGGCTGACCAAAAATTATTTTCCTCCTGGCGGACTAATACCTGCTCCTCAATCACGACACTCCATGCATCATAATAATTGGGCAAGCAAGCTGCTTCTGACACTACATAGTCTGGCTCCACACCAGCTTCTTTTAATAAAGCCAAAGTCTCTTCAAAGTAAGCTTTATCTACAACATTGATCGCTAAGCGTTCCTGAGCATCAAACGAGCCCAGCGCAAAATGCTGACTATCAACACTATCAAGAATTTGCTCTTCCAGTTGGTAAGGAATTGCTTTTTCCAGCTGTTTACGATTTTTAGTTGGAGTCGTTTCGTTAAAACATTTAACTCGGTGAGCTGGAAGCATCAGTATGACTTGGTGCTCATCAATAATTTCACCTAAAGTCTCTGCATCTTCAAGCAGTAAGCTACCGTTATCTGCAAAAGCATGGCTCCCCTCTTCTGCGTCTAACAGAGTCCCCCATTGTAACGATCGCTCATCGCTACTAATTCGTATAAATAATCGTTCTTTCATTATTTATTCTCCAATGTGGCGTGCAACCACATGAAATTCATTATCATTTTTTAACATTAAAGAATGCACAACGGCAGTTCCTGTGCTTACTCTGGCCTCAGCTTTTAACAACATATACTTACTATCATAAACCAGCCTGCCTTTGCCCTGCTCTGACACCTTCCCGCTACCTAGCGCCTCAAAAAAACTACTTTCGTCATAACCGTCATCTGGTAATTCCTGTAAAGCTTGGCGAACCTGCGACAACTCGACCTCATCCAGTAGCATCCAAACTAACTCAGCATGCTCAGGCTTAACCGTATTAACGTTAATGGTACCTTCAGTAGTTGGTAGTACACACAAATACTCTTTCACAGACTCATACGTTTCCGCACTAAACCCTTTGATCACCATTAATTCACTAGTATGAGCCAATAACGTATCGGCTGTCCTGTAAGGAACTTGTAGTCCTGTATAAGTGTAATCCTCAGCACCGTCAATCCCTGTAGGCTCTTGATCTTCATCAATAAAATCTTTTGTAGCTACCGCCAAAGCCTGCGGCGAAGTACTTTCATCTTCTACATGAGACTCAAGCAATTTAGCAAACAGATCCACGCCCGGCATACCGCTTCCGCCATCATCATCAGGTGATTTGCTGCCACCACTACCACCACCGATACTGGTACCACCGCCACCCAGAGGTTGACCGCTCCCTCTAGTATCAACCGTCTCTGTCTCCATTAAAATACTGTTGACGTTGAAACAACTGTGCATATCCCGCAACTCACCTTGAAGCTGCCCTAATCCCTGCTCAATTTCGAAGGCAATTCCACCTTCAGACCACGGTTGATTACGGTGAACACGTTCGGCTTTACTATCTTTAAAGTACTGCTTTAACTGTTCAGACGCAAACACCTCGGCTCCATACATGTACTGATAAGCTCTCGAGCCGTTAATAATATTTGCTGTACGTTGTAGGTGCATTTGTTGTGTATTTAGAATTTGTATGGCTAACACACTTAGCACTGAAAATATAATCAGTACAGTAATCAAAGCGACACCACGGTTCTTGCCAAAAGCTTTCATGAGTCGTTGCTCCTTAAGCTTTTACCTCGGCCATCATCATTATCTCGATCATTGCTCCCTCCACTCCGACCATTTGGAGTAGACGGTTGACGCTCAGCATCATCACCGGCGGATACTTCAAAGCGAGGCATTGGAAATAATCTATGAAGCTCGCCGTAATCTTCTAGTACAACGGTAATCTTGATTGCCTCTGGCATTGCCAATCGTTGGTCGTCATCGACCAGCCAATCTTTCTTCCAAGTTCCTTCTGTTAGGAACTCTAGATTAAACTCTTCAACCTGCGTCAGAAAATCACGCGATAACTCCTGATCATCTCGTGCACTATCCACAAAAATCCAGTGGTGACGCTCAATACGATCATCGATGAATTCGTATTTAACATGCTGTAAATTGCTACGTTTGATCTTAGCTGGATTACGCCAGCCACTTCTTGTGAACTCTATATAGTTGTTAGCGCTCTGAGACTCAGCTTTTAATAAAGGAGCTCGGTCACCAAAAACATCGCGCCTGTCGCGAGGTACCATATATCGAATATCTTCTTCTAACTGTCGAAACGCTAATTGGACTTCGCGTAATCGTTCTATCTGCTTATCATTTGCCTCAGATCTAACCTGAATAAAGTTAAATATTTGCAAAGCACCTGCTAATACCACGCTAAAAATAAATAACGCAATAAGAACTTCGGTAAGAGTAAAGCCTTCTACTTTGCTAGAGCGCATCATCGTCGCTCTCCGCCACCTTTGTCAGATTTCTTTCCGACAAAGCCTGTCATGGTGTAAATACCCTGCGCTCCGTAAGTGATCGAAAGGGTAACACGACGCATGCTCTCCACTTCCGTACCGACAACTTTACGCTCCCACTCCCACTCTCTATTAGCGAACTCTGTGGTGCCTTGTTGGGTACCAACAGACGGCCACTCATCGTCAATCTGCAATTCAGCGAAATGATTCTGAGCAACAAAGTTTGCCAAGGTCTTATCTTTAGAGTTGCCTAAGGCAACAATGCTCGACGAAAACAAACCAGACAACATTGGCGTGATGAAAATAGCCAATACTGCTAATGCTATTAGCAGTTCAAGCAAACTCAGGCCAGACTGTCGATTTCTATGCTTACTCATCATTTTCGTCGTCTAAATCTTTATCCCAATCATGACTATAATGACCCTCTAATGCATTCGAGAACTCGATATCTCCAACATAATTACCACGAATTCGGTAAAACAAAGGCTCGTCACGATCTAACCCTATGGTCACCACAAAGTCGTTCATCTCACCACTAGAGAGCATATAAATTTGTGGTGTTTTAGATTTGTTTTTCTTTTCTTCTTGCTCTGAACTATCTTTGTCACCGCCGCGGCTAGAGGACTCATCATCTTCAGGTGGCTCATTTTCTAATAAAGCATCCTGCCCCTCTAGATTAACCGCCACTCGAATCGGCCCTTCTAATTCAACGGTTTTCAGCAAACGGTGATCTTCAAGCGGTTGCCATTTACCACCGTTATAAATCATAAACGAATAGCTATCCGATTCGATACGAACGCCTAATTCAATACCTCTAATAATCGACTCTTCTTGAGCGACTTGAAGTAATCCATAGAGCTGACGCGATTTTGTTTTGAGTTCAGCTCGCTCGTTGTCATTCAAAGCAATGGTTGCTACCGAAATCATCATGGCAGCAATCATCAACGCAATCAGTACTTCAACGAGCGTAAAGCCTTTTTGAAGAGATGTTTTGATAGGTGTTAATTTACTGGTTTTCGGTGTTGAAATTAGCTTCATGTAAATTCCAAGTACCGATATCCTTATTCTCACCTTCACCACCTTCACGACCATCATTACCTAAGGTGTATAAATCGAAGTCATCATGACGGCCAGGGTAAATATAAATATAATCGCGCTTCCACGGATCTTTTGGTACCGCACTCGAACCTAAGTATCCTGAGCTTTGGTAATTCTGTGGAATAGGGTCGCTAGTAGGACGTCGAATCAAAGCCGATAAACCTTGCTCCGTTGACGGGTAGAAACCATTATCAATCTTGTATGAGTTCAATGCTGTTTTTAACGTATTCAAATCACCCTTCATCTTTTGAAGGTTTGCTTTATCTACGTTACCCATCAAACTTAAGGTTACGAATGTACCCATAATTGCAACAATCGCTAATGCGATTAAGATTTCGGTTAAGGTAAAACCTTTAACCTGTTTTTTCATTTTGTGTGTCTGTAAACGTTTCATTAAAACCATCTCCGTCTTTTTAACTGGTAATAGAGTTAGTCATTTCAAAAATTGGTAACATCATCGCCGCAACAATAAACATCACCATACCGCCTAACGCTAAAATAATCAGTGGCCCCATTATGTTCAGCGCCACATCAATGCTGTTTTCGAACAATGTTTCTTGGTTTTCTGATACTTGTTCTAACATGTGCTCCAGCTCTCCTGAAGCTTCACCACTGCCGATCATATGGATCATCATAGGTGGAAATTCGCCTGTTTGCTGCAACGCCATCTTTAAGCTTCCGCCTTCCCGAACTTTTACCGCTGCTTCATTAATCGCTTTACGCATCTTTAGGTTAGACAGAACCTTGCCACCAATGTTCATAGCCTCCAATAGCGGAACACCACTGGAATGCAAGATGTTCATCGTGCTCGCGAACTGTGCCGTATTTAAGTTTTTCGACAAACGACCTATAACCGGGATTTTCAATATTGTGGCGTGCCACCTCAAGCGATTTTCATCTTTTCGCAGCCACATTTTGAAGCCAAACATCAACAACACTGCCGCAATTAATACGTAGACGCCGTATGAAATGGTAAAGTCACTCAGGCCAATCAATACTTTTGTAATGGTTGGAAGTTCCTCACCCATATGTTGGAACTGTTCAACCACTTTTGGTACCGCGAATACCATCAAGCCAGCCACCACGCCAACAGCAACCAAAATCAATACTATTGGATAAACCATAGCAGCTGAAACCTTGGTGCTGATCTTTTGACGACGCTCAGTATAGTCGGCTAGTCGATTAAGGACTTTGTCCAAATGTCCGGCGCGTTCACCCGCAGCGACCATCGAACGGTATAACTCATTAAATACGCTCGGAAACTCTGATAGACCGTCAGCCAGGGTGTGACCTTCCATTACCTTGGCTCGGACGCCAAGCATAATGGTTTTTACTTTTGCTTTATCCGTTTGCTCTGCAACTGCCTTAAGTGACTCTTCAATGGGTAGTGCTGCTCGTACTAATGTCGCCAATTGGCGGGTAACTAAAGCTAAATCAGAAACGCTGATTTTAGGGCCAAAGAAGCTGCCACCCTTATCTTTTTTGCGGTGAGCATCGCCGATATGATTGACGTCTAGTGGCGTTAGTTGCTTTTCACGCAACTGCTGACGAATCTGACGAGCAGTGTCGCCTTCTAGAACACCTTTTTTCTGCTTGCCTTTAGCATCAAGCGCGACATACTCGAATGCAGCCATTAGTCCTCCCGAGTAACGCGTAACACTTCTTCAACAGTGGTAATACCTTGAAGAACTCGGTGACGACCATCAGCGCGAATGCTTGGCGTTGCTTGACGAGCATGGCGCTCCATTTCCTGCTCACTATTATTATTGTGAATCATCGTTCGCATTTGATCATCAATAAGCACTAACTCATAAATACCTTGACGGCCACGGAAACCTTGTTGATTACAGGTATCGCAGCCTACGGGATGATAAATCGTTGGAGGATCTTGAGGATCAAAGCCCATCAATTCACATTCTTTTTCATTCGCCGTAGCTGGTTGCTTGCAGTCTTCACACAAACGACGGACAAGTCGTTGCGCCAACACACCTAGCAAGCTTGATGATAATAAGAAAGGCTCTACGCCCATATCTTGCATACGAGTAACGGCACCAATCGCAGTATTGGTATGCAACGTTGATAAAACTAAGTGACCGGTTAAACTCGCCTGAACAGCAATCTGCGCTGTTTCCAAATCTCGAATCTCACCAATCATCACCACGTCGGGATCCTGACGCAAAATTGCTCGAAGTCCGCGAGCAAACGTCATATCCACCTTCGGGTTCACCTGAGTTTGACCAATACCATCAATCAAATACTCAATCGGGTCTTCAACCGTTAAAATATTTCGCGTCGTGTTATTCAGTAATGATAGACCAGCATACAAGGTTGTTGTTTTACCAGAACCGGTAGGCCCCGTGACCAGAATAATGCCATGAGGCTTATGTAAAAGATCATCCATAAGAGACATGGTGTCCGGCTGCATACCCAAGTGTTTGAAATCTAAACGTCCAGCTTCTTTATCCAACAAACGCAATACAACACGCTCGCCGTGACTGGATGGCATGGTCGATACACGAACATCAACCGCTCGGTTGGCGATTCTTAGAGCTATACGACCATCTTGGGGGATACGTTTTTCAGCGATATCCAGCTTGCCCATGACTTTAATACGAGAAACTAACAAAGGTGCTAATTTGCGGCTCGGTTGCAATACTTCTCGTAATACGCCATCGACGCGGAAACGTACCGATAAAGTTTTCTCGAAGGTTTCGATATGAATATCAGAGGCGTTTTCTTTAATCGCCTCCGTCAATAACGCATTGATTAACTTAATAATCGGAGCATCATCTTCCGCTTCGAGAAGGTCTTCAGTTTCTGGTAATTCCTCTGCCAACCGGAACAGATCCATCTCATCGCCCAAATCTTCCATCGTTTGGCGAGCATCGGTTGTTCCTGACTGGTAGTAAGCACTTAGTTCTTTTTCGAAAGCAGCCTCATCAAGCCATTCAAGCTGAAAGGACTGAGGGTAATGACGACGAACTTCGAGTAGAGCCTGAGGTGACGCGCCTTCTCTCATAAAGCACTTAACCTCATTATCAGACTCTTTTAGAAAGACACCGTGTCTTTTTGCAAAGCTGAAAGGCATTGCACGAAAACGACCAACTTCAATGGTTTTTTCCGTTTCCGCTTCCAACCCAATGTCTGTCTCAAGTTGCTCTGACATTACTCTTCGTCTGCCTCTTGCTCAGTTTGTTCTTCCGCAGCTCCGCTGCCCTGATCAAGCAACATGTCTTTATCCAGATACTCTTCGAAGCTTGGCGGTAACACTAATGCTTCATCATAAGTTGGCAACACTGGCGCTTCAGCGCTTGGCATTAAACTAATACCTTTATTAGCTTGCTCAATTTGCTGCGCTCGCATATAGCTATATTTAGCATTACTGACTTCACGTAAATCTTTATCATCTTTCAACACGCGAGGGTGAATGAACACCATCAAGTTACGTTTGATTTTTTGAGTACGTTCTGACTTAAATGCATGACCTAAAATTGGGATATCGCCAAGAATCGGCACTTTCTGGGAGCTTTGTTGAATATCATCGTCAATCAAGCCGCCTAGCACGACTAATCCGCCATTAGGCACTAATACAGAAGTTTTAACTTCACGCTTATTGGTCACCACGTCTACCGCTGTCGAACCAGCAATCGACGATACTTCTTGCTCAATATCCAAACGAACATAGTTACCTTCGTTAATTTGCGGCGTTAGTTTCAGCATCACACCAACATCTTTACGCTCTACATTCTGGAATGGATTTGAATTATTATCGCCTAAAGTCGAGCCGGTGATGATCGGAATTTCCTGACCAGCTTTGAATATTGCTTCTACATTATCCAGCGTAGTCACACTTGGACGTGCCAGCGTATTCGAGTCGGTGACGCCTTCTAGTGCTTTAATAAAGGCAGCCCAGCTCAAACCGGATTGACTAGTACGAGCAATACCTAAGCCTGCTCCTTGTAAACCACCGAGTACTTCTGCTAAAGCAACACCATTGTCTCCACCAGTAGTAATAGTTTCCGTTCCAGTGATACGACCATCTTCATCTCGAGTAAACACTTCTTCTTCTTGACCGCGGCTAGCGATTGCGCCACCTGCTACTTGGCCAATCGTCGTACCCGTATTATTGAAGTTAATAATACCGGCTGGTTGAGTGCCTGAGCCGCTTGGTGAGAACAGCCACTGAATGCCTAACTCTTTTGCTGTGGTATCAGAAATCTCGACGATTATCGCTTCAACGTGCACTTGCTTACGGCGAATATCTAAACTACGGATAACTGAATCAAACTCACGCATCATATCTGGCGGCGCCGTTAAAACAAGCGCGTTCGTTTCTTCATGAAACTGCACAGAATACAGGGCTTTTTTTGCTGTAGCTCCACCACCGGAAGCACCGCCTCCTCGTCCAGAATTAGCGGCTTCTTCTTTTTTCTTAATCTCACCAATCCCTTGCAACACTTCAGACACATGCTCAGCTTTCGCATACTTCAAGAAAACCGTTTTTGTGTTGCCGGTATTGTCTAACTGGCGATCTAAACTATGAATTAAAGCCCTTAAACGAATACGTTGACGATTACCCGCACTCAATAAAATACTGTTAGTACGCTCATCCGCTACATAACGCGGCTGTTGAACTTGATTGACTCGCTCTTGCTGACCGCCACGGTTTAAGCTCTCTAAAATGCGAACGATTTCACTGGCTGACGCATGCTTCAATTGAATCACTTCAATTTCTTCATCATTCGCCTTATCTGTACGCTCAATAATTTTAGTAATTCGCTCTACGTTTGACGCAGAGTCATGCAAAATCAAAGTGTTTGTTCCTTGAACCGCAAATAAATGACCCGATTGTGGCGATACCAAAGGACGCAACACATTCATGATTTGCTGAGCATCCACATTTTGTACTGGAATCACCTGAGTAATGGCTTGATCGCCATATGCTTTGGGGTTCTTTACATTAACTGGCGATGCTTCATAGCGCGCTTTTTGATCTTGTACAATTTTAATCACGCCATTATTTTCAATCGCTTGGAAGCCATGAACCTGAATAGCCGACACAAAAATGTTATAGATTTCATCTTTACTGAAATCATTATTTGAAATGATAGTAACTTTGAGGCCTTTTACACGTGGGTCAACAATCATGGTCTTACCCGTAATGCGCGCAACCGTTTCAACCACTTCACGGATATCCGCATCGCGAACATTCAAACGCTCAGCCTTTACCATAGCCGATGAAAATAATAGTGATAGAGCAAATAGCCCCATGATCGCCCCGTGTTTCCACGATGACTGCTTGTGTTTATAGTTATCCTGACTATTTAATTTGTCTAACATTGCCTTCTCTCTTTTCTAAGTTCGGCTCTATATTCGGTCTAGAGTTTGAACGAGGGCGCTGATTGCCCATATCAGAAATTCCAAGTATTAGGGTGACTGGCTGACCATTGCGTTGAATGGTCACTTCGACTGAATCAGAGTTACTCAACTCATTCATGACACCCATCATGCCCTCATTGCTTAATTTTTGCCCATTCACAGACGTTATCACATCATTACGGCGTAAGCCGAGACGTGTGAACATTCTTGGGTCTTTACCCGGTGATACTTTAAAGCCACTCACTTGACCGCTAGCATCCACCACCGGTTGTACGTTTGCGATATCTTTTAGTGCCTGAGGATTGCTGTAGATCTGTTCTTTCATTTCAGCCAGCTCTCGACTTAAGCGAGCATCGCGACTTTTATCGATTGTCCGCTCAGGGCCTTTTTCAGATTTCAACTCAGGCTTTTTAGCCGACGACATCACTTGCTGATTTAACTGCTCCACCAGGGTTAATGTCTCGTATTTGCCGCCATTCTTTAAGATAACCTGTAATGTCTCAACTTTATGCAGCGTGACTTGTCCTCGGACTTTTAACTTGTCACCGATAAAGTAAACCGACTCTTGGCTGCCATTGGCTTCAATAATGGCACTACTTAATTTATCTTCAGAAGAAACATAGGTTCCGAGCAGCTTGAGGTTTAGCTTCGTTTCTTCAGCTTCAACTTGCTCTTCAACTGGGGCATTGGCTTCGCCAAAAAGGTGCAGACCAGCGATACTCTCAACATTGACAGTTGCTTGTTTTTTAGGGGCAGGAGCGCTTTTTACAGGTACAAGCTCTGGCGGTGGCTGGAAAAACTCAACCCACAACCAAACGAGTTTGGCCAAGACATACAGGCTTATTATAGCCAATATCAAGGCTACAATTCGTGCTACTAACCTACCCCGCTGTTGCACGAATTGGGTAAAATTGTTCATCATTGAATTCATTTATATAATATTTTACGGGTTTCCGTTGTATTCCCGAATTATGTCCCCAAGTTAAATTTTAGCTATCTTTCTCTGAGATAGCTTATAATAAGCATATTCCCACTCAAATCGCGGAAAAGCAAGACAAGATACTGTAAAGATAAGTAAGGTTCAAGATGGCAGTTGACAATTCTGTGAGGTTAGACAAGTGGTTATGGGCGGCCCGTTTTTTCAAAACGCGCTCAATAGCCAAAGAAGCCATTGATGGTGGCAAAGTTCATTGTGATGGCGTCAAAGGTAAAGCAAGCCGAGTCGTGACCACGGGCATGAGCTTAAAGATCAGGCAAGGCTTTCATGAAAAAACGGTCATCGTGAAAGACTTATCCGATAAAAGAGGCCCAGCAAAAATGGCTCAAACCCTTTATGAAGAAACAGCCGATAGCATCAAACAGCGAGAAACCTTAGCGGTTCAGCGCCAATCAATGCCGAAAACCGAAGGCAAGCCTGATAAGCGCCAACGGCGACAAATTCATCGCTTTAAACGGGACAACTCTTAATCAAGCTATACAGTTACTTGTACCTTTTATAACAGCACTTTCGACACAACAACTGGAATTACGATGTCAGATACGATTCAACGATTTACCTTTGCAAACCTGCCTATTCGAGGCGAAATTATCAGTCTAGGGCAAAGCTTTCAGACCATTATTGAGAAGCACGCCGAGCAGCATCAGTATAATTCCGCTCAGCGACAGCTACTCGGACAGGCATTAGCTGCTACCGCGTTAATGGCCGAAATCATTAAAATAGAAGGTAAAGTGGCGTTGCAATTACAGAGCCCTTCTGCTGTTAAGTTATTGCTGACAGAATGTACTCATCAAGGTTACATCCGTGGTCTCACACACCTAGATCAAGAGAAAACGTCAGATTCGCTAGATTTTGCACAATGGACTCAAGGCGGTCAGATGGCCATTACCATTGAGCCTGCTCAAGGCAAACGGTATCAAGGCGTAGTACCTCTCGAAAACTCTGAGCTGTCTCATTGCCTTGAAGAATACTTTGAACGCTCGGAGCAGCTACCAACCTATATCCAGCTGTTTGCTCAGGATAGCAAAGTATTTGGGCTCTTTTTACAAGCGATGCCTGGCAACTCACAAGAAAATACTACGGCTGAAGACAAAGCGGCTGCTTTCGAGCACGTCAAAGCACTAGCGGAAACATTAACGGCCGAAGAAGCTTTGGGCATTTCTCACCAAGAATTACTGTATCGATTATTTAATCAAGATGAAGTAACGATTTATCCCGAAAAGCAGATTCAGTTCCAGTGCGGTTGCTCACGCGAACGCAATGAAAAGGCATTAGCAACTATTCAGCCAGCAGAATTGGTGGAAATGGTTCAGGAAAGTGGCGGACAAATTGAATTGGTTTGTGACTTCTGCAGTCATAAAGAAATCTTTACTGAGCAAGATATTATGACGTTCCTCAGCAACACAGCCCCAAGCGACAGCGTCAATTAAGCCATTAAGTGTTGGTCCTGACAGGAAATTCTAGGCGGGCTTCGAGCCCGCCTTCAGCACGATTAATCAACGAGACGTTACCACGATGCAGCTTTGCGATCCGCTGAACAATCGCTAACCCTAAACCTGAGCCACCACCACTTCGAGCACTATTGCCACGCGAAAACGGTTGGAATAAACGCTCAATTTCTTTTTCATCAATACCAGGCCCTTGATCGTACACTGATACTCTTACTTTGTTATCAATGACTTGAGTCTTAACTTCCAACGGCGCACCAGCGTACTTCAAACCATTCATGATGAGGTTCATAATCAGACGTTTCATCGCCATAGGTTTAAATGCCAACGGAGGAATCTTCCCCAACTCATAACTAATGTCTTGAGTTTGAATGCGAACAGACTTCACGCAGTCTTCAACCACCGTATTTAAATCGCCCACTTGATCGCGTTCGTCACGGCCATCTCGAACAAACGAGATGAACTGATCGATGATTTGGTCCATATCTTCAGTATCGCGAATAATCCCTTCACGAACTTCAGCTTCGTCGTCACTCATAAACTCAGTGGCCAGTCGGATCCGCGTTAAAGGAGTTCGTAAGTCGTGCGACACACCAGCCAACAATAAGGTTCTGTCTTCTTCTAGCTGCTGAACATTTCGCGCCATCTGGTTAAAAGCACGAGTCACCGTGACCATCTCCTCCAAGCCCTCTTCCTTCAACTGGCCAGGATTATCACCACGACCGATTTCTCGCGCAGCAAACTCTAAACGACGCAACGGTCGACTAATTTGCTTGGTAAAAATCCAACCACCGAGCAAACTCAGCAATAGAATCGCAGTAAAATAAACAATAGGGGGGTGGATATAGAATCCTTCAAACGGCTCCATACCAATACGGAACCAGACGTTGCTGTGCTTGGGTGATTTAATCCAATAATAAATTTGGTCGGATTCTTCCACGCGCATTTCAGTACTGTCTTCTGGCACGCCTAGGCTTTCGGCGAGCTGCGAGGTCAGAACCGTGTAAAGTTGCGCTTCGCGGAGTTGCTTCGGATCGCCCATACGAGTAGAAATCATCTGGATTCGTTGATCATCCATGATTTCCAGTCGCACCTCATTCGTCATCTTGCCTTCGATTTCCAAGTCCTGCATCGACATGGCTGTTTTAACATCGGATGCTAACAGCTGCACCAGCTGCTTCATCGAAGGCTGTGCCACGTACCAAGAAATCGACAAATAAGACACCCACTGGTTGATCAGCAGTAGCACGCCAACCAGTAAGGCTATTCGTCCAAAAGCACTTTTCGGTAAGATTCGCATGAACTTAAAGTGATGCCGAGAGCATCAGCAATTAGGCTTCGCCACCGTCTGGCACGAACACATAACCCACACCCCAGACCGTTTGAATGTAACGTGGGTGGGCCGGGTCAGCTTCAATTAAACGTCGTAAACGAGAGACTTGTACATCAATACTGCGCTCTAATGCGGAATAATCACGACCACGAGCTAAGTTCATCAACTTATCACGCGAAAGCGGCTGGCGAGCGTGCTCGACCAATGACTTTAATACCGCGAACTCGCCACTGGTCAACGAGATTGATTTACCATCATCCGTCATTTCGCGAGTTGCAAGATTTAGAGTGAAGCGTCCAAAGCTGATCACTGACTCAGCGTTGCTTGGTGCTCCTGGGATATGTTTGGCCTGACGACGCAATACCGCACGAATACGTGCGAGTAATTCTCTTGGATTAAACGGTTTCGCCAAATAATCATCAGCACCCACCTCTAATCCAACGATGCGATCGACCTCATCGCCTTTTGCCGTCAGCATAATAATTGGTATTGGATTGTTGTCAGAACGCAGGCGACGACAAATGGATAAACCATCTTCCCCTGGTAACATCAGATCCAGAACCATCAAATGATAATTCTCACGCTCTAAAAAGCGATCCATCTGCTCTGCATTCTCTACCGTACGAACGATAAAATCCTGCTCCTTGAGGTAACGCTCAAGCAAACTTCTTAAACGCACATCATCATCAACCACTAGTACTTTTGGTGTTTCTTCAGTCATGGTCTTTCCTGCCCTTCCCAACCAATATCGTTATGCTTCATTCATTATTTGAATCGCCTAAATCTGACAATTTTCAGAAAGCACTCACGGAATGTCGAATTTAGACTTTTTTCATATTTCTACAAGCACTATACTATGCCGTCATATTTTTCCCAATACGCGAAAACAAGATGTTACAAATTAACCAGCAGATTGCTCAAGAGCTGAATGTCCGCCCACAGCAGGTGGAAGCAGCCGTAAAACTCCTTGATGAAGGCTCGACCGTTCCCTTCATCGCACGTTACCGTAAAGAAGTAACGGGCGCACTGGATGACACACAACTGCGTGATTTAGAGCAGAGACTGGGTTATTTACGTGAAATGGAAGATCGCCGCGGTGCCATCTTAAAGAGCATTGAAGAACAAGAAAAACTAACGCCAGAGTTGGAAAAGGCCATCAAAAGCGCCGACACCAAAAGTGAGCTAGAAGATTTATACCTTCCTTATAAACCAAAGCGTCGCACCAAAGCACAGATTGCTCGCGAAGCTGGTTTAGAGCCTCTCGCGCACGACTTATGGCAAAATCCATCTTTAGATCCAGAAGCAGAAGCCGAGAAATACCTTAATCAGTCCGATGATAAAGACAAGCACATTGCCACCACCAAAGACGCGCTTGATGGAGCACGTCAGATTTTGATGGAAGAGTTTGCAGAGAACGCGGACTTACTAAAACAACTTCGTGATTATTTATGGGAAAATGCTTACATCAAAGCCGAAGTGGTCGAGGGTAAGGAAAAGGAAGGGATTAAGTTCTCAGACTATTTTGACCACAACGAAGCTTTTAATGCGATTCCATCACACCGGATTTTGGCGCTATTACGTGGGCGCAATGAGAATATTTTGTCTTTACAGATGGTCTCCAACCAACACCTCATTAAAGAGCCAGATGCTGCGGATCCTTGTGTAGGCATGATTGCACAGCAATTTAATATTCAAGATCAAGGACGCCCGGCAGACAAGTGGTTACAACAAGTCATCCTGTGGACTTGGAAGATTAAACTTCACTTGTACATGGAAACCGAGCTACTGACTAAGGTTCGTGAGCAAGGCGAAGCAGAGGCCATTCGTATCTTTGCTAAGAATCTTAATGACTTATTAATGGCGGCACCAGCTGGCGCTAAAACTACCATGGGCTTAGACCCTGGATTACGTACCGGTGTGAAAGCGGTTATTGTTGATGACACTGGTAAATTATTAGCTCATAGCACCATTTTTCCACATGCACCGCAAAAGCAATGGGACCAATCATTGCGTAAGTTAGAAACTATGTGTGAGATGCATAAAGTCGAACTTATCAGTATTGGTAATGGTACAGCTTCTCGTGAAACCGATAAGCTGGTTGCGGAGCTTATGAAAAAGGCACCACAACTTAAGCTACAAAAAATCATGGTCAGCGAAGCTGGCGCATCGGTGTACTCTGCATCGGCGCTTGCAGCTAAAGAATTTCCGGATCTCGACGTCAGTTACCGTGGCGCCGTTTCTATCGCTCGCCGCTTACAAGATCCGCTGGCTGAGTTAGTAAAAATCGAGCCTAAGTCTATTGGCGTTGGTCAATATCAACACGACGTCAGCCAAAGCCAATTGGCGAAAAGCTTGGACGGCGTGGTCGAAGATTGTGTGAACGCCGTTGGTGTTGACCTGAATATGGCCTCAGTCCCGCTTTTAACCCGTGTTTCAGGTTTAAGTAAAACCTTGGCGCAAAATATTTATAACTGGCGTAACGAGAATGGTCGCTTTAATTCTCGTCAGCAATTGTTAGAAGTTGAACGCATGGGCCCTAAGACTTTTGAGCAGGCGGCTGGCTTCCTACGCATCACCGAAGGTGACAATGCCCTGGACAGTTCTGGCGTTCACCCTGAGACTTATGCCATTGTTGAGAAAATCATTAGCGACCTGCAATTGCAAGATATTCACCAGCTGATCGGCAATGATAAACACCTAAAACAAGTCAAAGCCGAAAACTATACTGACGAAAAGTTTGGTGAACACACCATCAATGACATCGTCAAAGAGTTGGACAAGCCGGGCCGTGACCCTCGTCCAGAGTTCCGTATGGTGCAATACAAAGATGGCGTAGAGACGCTGAAAGACCTGAAAAAGAACATGGAACTGGAAGGTGTGGTCACCAACGTCACAGCATTTGGTGCTTTTGTTGATGTTGGTGTCCATCAAGATGGACTTGCTCACCTTTCGGTTATGGCAAACAAGTTCATTAAAGATCCTAGCGAAGTGGTTAAAGCCGGCGATATTGTTCGTGTTTGGGTATCTGACGTGGACTTACAGCGCAAGCGGATCAGCCTGTCCATGGTTGGTCCCGATGCAGGAGGCAGCACCAAGTCCGCTAGCAAGCCGGCATCAAAACAAAGCAAGCCGTCACACAAGAGTAGTGGTGGGAGGAAGTCTCAAAAGCAGCCTCAAGGTGCTTTTGCTGATGCTTTATCGGCTGCTTTAAAGAAGAACTAAAGGTGCCCAACGGCTCTATAGCCCTTGTATGACAACTGCTCCAATGTGCGCACTTCTACTTGAACTTTTCATGAAGTCCATGTAGTGTGCGCTAAATTGCTTGCTCGAATCGAGTCTGTACAGAGTAAAATTTCATGAATTTAAATAATAGAGGCTGGAACTTCCTTGGCGCATTTATTTGTTACCAGCTAATAGTAACTGCCTTGTATTTCCAATACGTCGACGGACTTGAGCCATGTCCCTTATGCATGTTTCAGCGCGCAATGGTCATCGCTCTGGGTGGCGTATTGCTGATTAACGCTGTTCATAACCCCAAGATCAACTCTTGGGCCAATCGTATTTATCAAATCCTTGCTTTGTTGCCGGCCATTGGTGGCATCATTATTGCAGGGCGTCATGTTTACCTGCAGCACTTGCCAGAAGATGAAGTTCCGGCCTGCGGTGCTCCGCTGGAAACCATGATGGACATGTTACCGTTTACTGAAGTCATTCAAACGGTATTATCGGGTGATGGCGAATGCGCCAAGATTAGTTGGAGTTTTATTGGGCTATCAATGCCTGAATGGATGCTCGTTATTTTCATCATCGCAACCTTGGTTCTTGGGTTTAGACTGTTTAAGTCTTTTCAACAACCAAAACCATTCTAATCCACTAAAATACTAGGTCCCTAAATGATTCGTATTATTATTGAGCGTAATATCCTCGATGGTAAGCTCGACGACTATCATGCACTGATTCGCCAAGCTAAAAACAAAGCCAGCAATATGCCAGGCTTTCTGTCAGGCGAAATTTTCCACGTAAAAGACGATAAGCATCAAGTTATTGTGATGTCATGCTGGGACTCTTTTGACACGTGGGAAGTCTGGGCTGAGTCTGAAGATCGCCAAGATTTACTCGACGAAATGCGTCCTTTGCTAAAAAGTGATGAAAAAGTGATGGTGCTACAATCTTCTCATCTCAAGAAAGACTAATTTATTCAAATTCAATTAGTTAGCTGATTTTATAAAAACCGTTTAGTGCAAACTAAGCGGTTTTTTTTGGTCTAGGGCTGGTCATTGCAATACAAAAGAGCAGTCAGCAATAATATTTTAATTGACTTAATGTTAAATATTATTAACATAGAGTTAACTTTAAATAACTCGAAGGACGTTAATTATGACATTTACCGATCTTACCTTTAGGGAAAAAAGCGCACTCATTCATATGGCTGCGTTAACCTTGTTACTGGTATTTACGCTCAGCATCATCTGGCCATTTTTTAGCGGATACGAAGAAGTCATCTTAGAAGTTAAGCCATTATGGGTCGCGGTTATTCTTTTTATTCTACTCGAAATCATTGGGCATAGTGTTGTCGCCGCATGGAACGCCAAAGAAGCTAACGCAGAAGCGGATGAACGCGAAAAGATAGTCGTTATGAAATCAAACTTCTACTCAAGTCATGTTTTAGGATTTATTCTGATCGGCTACATTAGTCTCAGCATGCTTTTTCAGATCCCTTTCTTGAGCATTTACTTTGTTTTCATCGCTTTCGTCATCGCTGAGCTGATAAATTATAGCTCTCAATTTATCCTGTCTCGTCGTGGAGTGTAACCATGGCGAAGCAAATCCCTATCAGCAATAACATTAAAACTTTGCGGTTTCTAAATGATGAAATGACTCAACAAGAACTCGCTGACAAGCTTGGACTGACAAGGCAAACCATTGCAGCTATTGAACAACGTAAATATTCGCCCTCTTTAGAGGCTGCATTCAAAATTGCTATGATTTTTGATAAATCTTTAGAAGAGGTGTTTAGCTTCGAGGGTGCCGACTAGAAGTATTTAGGCCACTCATATTTTAAACGCCCAGTTAACGCGTAATAAAACATCTTATAATCAGCCGCTAATGACCATAGTGGGTAAGTAAACGTTGCAGGACGGTTCTTTTCTAGGAAAAAATGACCAATCCACGCTGGCCCATACCCTACAACTAGCGCTAACGGTATAAACCACCAGTTCTGAGTGAGAATCAACCAGACTAATAAAGCCGTTGAAAAAAAAGTGCCACAATAATGAAGGAAGCGATTTCTGGGCAAGCGATGCTCGCCCAGATAGTAAGGCCAGAACTCTTTAAAACTTTTTAGTTCTTTTTCCGACATTAGACGTCAGCTTATTGCTTATCGCCCGTCGCTTCTTTAACTTCTTCTTTGACCTCTTCAGCGCCTTCTTTCACAGCGTCTGCAGCTTCAGAAGCCGTTTCTTCGACAGCTTCACCAGCTTCTTCAAGCTTTGCTTCAACGCTATCTTCTGGTGCTTGATACGGCTCTTCAGGATTAATAGCTAACAGCTCCACATCAAAGATTAATGTTGAGTTACCAGGAATTTGCGCGCGATCATTTTCGCCGTAGGCTAGTGCCGCAGGAATCACGAACTCGTACTTATCGCCAACCGTCATGTACTGAAGCCCTTCAGTCCAACCTGGAATAACGCCGCCTAAGTTGAAGTCGATTGGCTTGTTACGCTTGTACGAACTATCAAACTCTTTTCCATCAATAAAAGTACCACGATAATGAACACGTACGGCATCTTCAGCTGTTGGGCTTTCTGAGCCCTCAGCATCTTCTACTACGCGATACATCAAGCCTGATTCAGTCTTAGTGACTCCTTCTTTTTCAGCATACTCAGCTTCAAAAGCTTGCCCTTTCTTCAAAGTTTCTTCAGCTTTCTTCTTCGCCTCTGCTGCTATCTCAGCTTGACGCTCTTGCATCTTTTCGTTTAAAGCTGTTTGAAATTCGTTCATGTTAGCTTTAACTTCTTCTTCAGAGAACTTGGCATTTCCAGCAAAACCATCGCGCATACCTTCCACGACTAAGTCTTTATCAATTTCAATGCCGTACTCTTTAATAGAGTCGAAGTTTTTAGACATTTGGCGAGAAAAATTCACACCCATTGAATATGCAGCTTTCTCATACATACTCTCAAACTCACCTTGTTGCTTAGTTGCAACAGCACCCTTCTCTTCAGCTTTTGTAGCATTATTTGACTTATCGTTGCCTGAATCACAAGCAACAAGCGTGCCCGCTAGAGCAACCGCTACAGCTGTTTTTTTGATCGATAATAGTTTCATTGAGGATTCCCCAAATGGTTAATTGATTGTTAAAAACATAACATTTTGCATAGAAATAGCCAAAATGCGAGCCTAATCGCTCAACTTTTGAACCAGAGCACCTAGCGCTTTGGCTTCTTTTTCCGCCTCATCTCCACTACTGGTGGCGCGGACATAGTTAGTAAGGTTGGGCTCAACCGTATTTTCTTCAAGGATGGAATTGTTAAATCCAAGTAAAGTCTCCATAGCCTTAGATTGAACCAGATTTTCTCCCTTGAGTTCTAAGTCCAGTAATTCTTCGTACTTCTTACGGTCGGTCAGCTTCACCTTTCGACGCCGTTGTCGAATCTTACGCACGCCTTCTCGCAAACGGTCGGTTCTTTTAATCAGCATACTCCAACCAGTTTTCGAGATAAGATAATGCCGCTGTCCTAACCAAATAGCTAATAACAGAAAGTTTACATTACAATTAAAGCGGTTCTGCATGGCCAAACATAACGTTTGGACATCACCATCCGCGTAGACAGCACAGGTCCAATCCCAAAACTCATCGGCCCAATCCGCCACAGAAATATCTTTTTGTTCCAGCACCAAGTCCAAATTTGTTGTCTTACTCATCAGTATTCGACTGCCTTGAAAAAATTGCCAGTATTAAAGCGAGCCAGCTACTAATTAGCAAGACTCCACCGACAGGAATGATACTCCGTACCCATTCTTGCTGGGTTATCGCGTAAAAGTATAAACCGCCACTGAAGCCAATGATGCCAGCGAACATCAGCCAGCCAGCTAGCAAAGTCTTTTTGTTAGGGAATTGGCTAAATACAATCCCTATCGCCAGCAAGCCTATTGCATGATAGACCTGATAGTTGACGCCTAGATTAAACAGGTGCATCGACTTATCCGTCAGCTTAGCTGAAAGCGCATGCGAGCCAACAGCGCCTAACGCAACTGCAAGCGCCATAAACATGGCACCGTGCAATAAAAAATTCTTTTTCATAATATCCTTGGTTTTACTCACTCGAACATAGATGAAGCTGTCTGCATTATGACAAATTTCACAGTCATTGTAATTGCTCAGTGACGCGGTAAAATGATGAAAACACTAAATATCGACTCATTTTGTCAAAAGAAAAAGGTTCACTAGGCTCACGCATCGTCCTCGGATTCGCCTTTGGCGTACTTAAGCTCTTCGCAAAGCTTCCTTACCCTGTCGTAATGGCTGCGGGTCGTACTTTGGGCAGGTTGCTGTATCGTGTTAAAAGCAGACGAATGATCGTGGAAGCGAACCTACGTTACTGCTTTAACAAAAAAACGTTTGATCAACGTCAGACCATGGCTAAGCGCCACTTTCTGGCTTTGGGTGAGGGTTTTGCAGAACTGACCTTAGCTTGGTACAAGCCTTTTGACAAACTTGAGAAATATCATCAAATCAAAGGCCTAGAGCACTACGAAAAGGCAAAAGACAGTGGCCAAGGAATTCTATTCTTAGGCTACCACACCACCAGCTTGGAACTGGCTGGTGCGCTGATGGCTAAGTACCTTGATTTCGCCGCTTTTTATCGTCCCAACAAAAACCCAGTGCTTGACCGACATATTCAGGCTGGCCGCACTAATCGTAGTAAAACTATGGGGCGTAACGATATCCGTTCTATTGGCAAGTGGTTAAAAAGTGGTGAAGGTTTGTGGCTTATGCCCGACCAAGACATGGGAAGGCACAGCACTGAATTTGCTCCCTTCTTTGGCAACCCAGCTTGCACCCTGACATCGCCACAGAGAATTGCAAAACTGGGCAAGGCTAAAGTTTTGCCAGTGAGTTATCATAAAAATAAACAAGGTGTGATGACCATAGAAGTGTTGCCTGAAATTGAGTTTACGGGCGATGATTATATTGACTGCACCATGACTAACAAGATTCTTGAAGCTTGTGTCATGCAGGCACCTGAACAGTATTACTGGGTTCATCGACGCTTTAAAACCTTACCCGAGGGGCAGCGTAGCGTTTATTACCAGAAGCCGCCGAAGCTCAAGTCCATTAGCGCTGAACAACATGATGGCGCCTTGTATTCAGGCAAAATTCTGTCTCGAGACAGTGGCCTACCTAAACTTGTAAGGACTATCGACGGCCAACTGCTTAATGTGTTCCATCGTGGCACCAGCTTCGGTACCGACTTAACTCGCAAAGAATTAAGCACGATGCTTCAGAAATGTGCTTTGTTTACTTTCCGTGGCTTTTACACCATATCGCCTAAAGAATTTACCTTCTGCCATGAGCGTGACGCTTACATGCTGCGTTATCAGGAGTCCCCCGGAGTTGCTTTGCACCATATTCCGCAAAGCCGCCGACACCCTACTGCAATTGTCTTAGGAAACTGGTTAGCCCAACTCCATAATGAAGGTATTAAATTAGGCGAAGTACGAGAAGCGAATATTCAGTTACTGCCTAATGGAAGCCCTATATTATTAAACCCTCGCAACTGTGAGTTCTATCACCAAGGCTTAAAAGAGAAGGCTCGACAGAAAGATATGAAGCAGTTCATCAATAGCATAGTGTTTCTGGAGCAGGACGAATCAAGCCAAAAACTCTTCCACGAACAGTATCAGCTCAATCGTCTGAATGAAGTTGATAATGAGCAAACTAACGTCGAAGATTAAGCATTGAAGCTAATTTATCAATTTTTGCTTTAACGTCATCAGCACTAATTAACGCCATGGCACCGCGGTCATGAACTCGAGTACGCCATGGCACCTGCTTCGGATTTTTGTGCAATATTCTTTCTACCGCTTGCTCAAACTTATCCACCGTTAAATCTTGGAATAGATAAGGACCTGATAGGCGACTCGGAGCAACCGCATATAAACCAATCACTCGGGTGTTCATAGCGTTAGCGATATGTGCAGGTCCCGTGTCGGGGGCAATGCAAAACTCTGATTTCTGTAATACTACAGCCAGCTGCTGTAAGCCGGTTTTACCAACCAGATTTATTAACGGCGTCGTACAAGTCGCTGAAATATCATTAACTATCTCTTGCTCAAAGTCCGCGTCAGAACCGGTTAATACCACCGGCAACGCGTATTTCTTGTAGCAGTATTCAATCACTTCAATGTAACGTTCAACAAACCAGCTCCGCTCTATCTTGCTCGCGGCCGGGTTGATCACAATGTAGCGTTCTGGCAAATTTAGATGTTCAACATCCGTCGTTGTCGTGATATGCCAATTACGGTAGTCACTCGAATCCCCCCCATCAGCAGGGCTTGGATTAATGTTTAATTTTTGCGCAAACTTTCGAAAACTATCGTGTAAGTGCTCAGACTCAAACTCAATACGTTCGTTAGTGAATAACCACTGCAACTCTCTAGCGCGAGTTTTATCGAAACCAATTTTTCTTTTAGCTTTAACTAATGGGTATATTAAGTTAACTCTTGTACTAGCCTGCATTGCAAACAACACATCATAATAATTATCCAGTAGCCGCTTAATCTTACGGTAGTCCCCCAGTGATTTTGGCTTATCCACCACGATAAAGCTCAACCTGGGATGCACGCAGTCCTTTAACAGCTCATAAGCTGCCCGACCGATTAACCAAGTTATGGTTGCGTCTTTTCTTTGCTCGAGGATTGCACGAATTACCGGCAGCACCAAAGTACAGTCGCCTATGGCTGATAATCGCACAATTAGGATATTCACGCCTGCTCCCTTTTGTACTTCTCTATCGTCGATAAAGAAATATAGCGTCCTGCTTTTATACCTCGGTACAGTAACCAGAACGAGGTGATGGCTCGCATTGCTAAAAATGCAAAGAACGCCCACCATAGGCCATGATTACCATAATCTTTGGTAAAGAAATAAAGTGGTATAAAGCCAACAATAACAGCAAGAATCATTGAGTTTCGCATCGTGGTAATGGCTGAGGCACCCACAAAGATTCCATCCAACCAGAATCCCCAAATAGCAACTAACGGAATTAAGATAATATAAACATGGTAAGGCTCTGCCTGTTGTCTAACCGACTCAATGTCAGTAATCCAACCTATAAAGGTTTCTACGAACAGCAGAAATGTCAGGCAGAAAGCCAAGCTGGTGACGATCGACCAAAACCCACCAACATTAATACTTGCTCTAAAGTCTTGCCATTTATCGCGCCCTAAAGCGCGTCCGACTTGAGCTTCCACGGCATTAGCAAAGCCATCTAAACCGTTTGAGATCACTAGCAAGAAGTTTAACAGCACGGCGTTCACGGCCATCACTTCGTCACCCAGCTCTGCGCCTCGGGAATGGATCGTAAAGAACACCAGCTCTAAAGACAATGTTCTAATAAGCAAATCACCATTGAGCCGCAATAGCTGCTTCAGCTTAGCCCATGCCAACTGAAACTTTTCTTGCAAAGGAAACTTATTAAGCAACCCCTTGAGGCAAATCGCGCCGTAAATAAAACCAAGAATTTCTGAAATGACGCTGGCGATTGCGACACCATCAACTGCCATGCCAAAGCCTTGCACAAATAACAAGTCCAGTCCGACATTGAATAAGTTAATGATCAACAGCATGGCGAACGGGACTCGTGCATTCTGCATGCCAATGAACCAGCCAATCATGACCGCATTGAGCAGTGTAAAAGGAAGTCCCCAAATTCGCGTATTCCAATACAATAGTACGCTTTCTTCAACAGCCGCAGAGCCTTCCACCCACCATAAGATGAGATCGATAATCCAAGGGTTTAATATCAAGGTTATGATGGCGACTGATAGGGCCAACAGCGAAGAAAGGAAAAGCCACTGTCGAATGTCTTGGTGATTGCTCGCGCCATAAGCCTGCGCCACCAAACCTGTGGTGATCATGCGCAGAAAGCCCATGGTCCAAACAATAAAGGTAAATAATGCAGCGCCAAGGCCGACAGCTGCTAAGTGGTGGGAATCAGGGAGATGCCCCATGACACCCGAGTCAACTAATCCCACCAACGGCACTGTCATATTAGACAGCAACATTGGCGCGGCAATGCGCCAAGTACTACGGTGTTGTTGCTTGTCGCTCAAATCCTTTTTGATGTCATTGAGCGACCAGATACTCACGGAAAATCCCTACTTAAGAAGTTGCGCAGCGTTACTGACCAGCAGCATGAATATCTGCCGCCTTATCACGAAGAATGTTGTAATCTTCAGAAACCGTTTGGATGAGGTCTTTATGCTGAGGGGTTTGATCTGGCGAGATATAAGCATAACGGCGACCAAGCGGATCAATCACAAACCAACGAGCAGTATGTTCAACCAAATAGTTGTCAGGGTCATCATGACCTGGCACTTTGAAAAAACTTACGCCAATTGACTTCGTCAATTTTTGAGTCTCTTCTAAACCAGCATTTACACCAATAAAATCCTCATTAAAAGCAGGAACATACTTACTTAGTTTCTCCAACGTATCGCGCTCAGGGTCGACTGAGACCATAATAACTTGTGTATCTTTCAAATATTCTTGATCAATATTCTTCATCATGCCGTTAATATTGCTCAAGGCTGTTGGACAAACGTCAGGACACGTCGTGAAGCCAAAAAAGACAATACTCCACTGACCTAAAAAGTCATGCTCTGAAAAATCGCTGCCGTCATGTGTTTTTCCTTCAAATGCTGCCACTGAACGAGGCTGATCAAAAGTGCGAATAATCTCCATTTTCTTCTCAGCAAAAAGCATCTGATAACTCAAGACGCCAGCCACTAACGATAGTAACGCCACTAAGATGATGATTAAACGTGCAGAACCAAATTGTTTTTTCATAACCATACTCGTCTGTTTGCTCATTGGATGGGGGAGTTTAAATAAACGGATCCACGTAATGGTCAACTAATAACACCGCGAATAGCAACGTAAGATAACCAATTGAAACACCAAATGTTTTCATGGCTATCCCCTCTTTTTCGCGATATTTCAGGACCATGGTGTAGTACAAGAACCACAAGCCAAGCGCCACAGCGCCAATCAAATAGATGATGCCACTCATGTGCGTTAAATACGGCAACAGTGTCGATAGAATTAATAGCACCGTATAAAGCACGATCGATGTCTTGGTGAAGTCTTCACCATGCGTCACCGGCAACATCGGAATTTCGGCTTTAGCATAATCTTCAATTCGATGAATCGACAACGCCCAAAAGTGTGGCGGCGTCCAAGTGAAAATAATCAATACCAATAACCAAGCGTGCGGATCCGCACTGCCCGTTACCGAGGTCCAACCTAGTAATGGTGGTATCGCTCCCGATAAACCGCCAATCACAATATTCTGTGGCGTGGCACGCTTAAGGAACATGGTGTAAACAAAGGCATAACCGACAAGACCACCCAACGTTAGCACTGCCGTTAATGGATTCACCAAGAACCACAGCATAGCCATGGCAATCACAGCCAAGGTTGCTGAAAATATAATTGCCTTACTCGAACTAACGCGGCCTTGAGCCACCGGGCGCTGCTGGGTTCGCGCCATCATAGTATCAATCTTGGCATCAACCACATGATTGACCACAGCAGCCGCTCCAGAAGCTAGTGCGATACCAATGGTACCGAAAATCAACGCATCCAACGGAGGGAACCAACTCTGAGTGACATCATTAGCCAAAAACATACCCACTACGGCAGTAAAGACCAGTAGGTACACCACTTTCGGCTTGGTTAATTCATAATAATCGCGCCACGTTATTGGCCGCGGATTCGGATAATTCTTCTCAGCTGACATTCTTCCCCCTAAATTGCCAGTTGACGACAAAGTTCACCATGATTAAGGCCAGCAATAATAAGGCTCCACCACCATTATGGGCCACAGCCACATATAACGGTAAGCCAAACACAATGTTGCTAATACCCAACAACATTTGCCCCACTAAAATCACAGCAACGGCTCTGCCGATATGACGTAATAAAACACTGTCGCGCTCACGAATCAGTAACAACGCAAGCAAGCCAATCACTACAAAAACAATATAAGCACCAATTCTATGCGTGACATGAATCGCCACTTTCTCGCTATGCTCCAGCACTCCGCCTTCATAGTTAATAAAGGTTTCGCCACGGGCATGGGCTAAATCTGCCTGCATTTTCTCTAACTCATGCAGTTTGAATTCATCAAATTCAAAGCCTTTTTGCCACAAGTCGAAAGCACCGACAAAATCTGCATTCTCCGTCCAACCCGTGTTACAGAAAGGCAATTCGGTACACGCAGTTGCCGCATAATTCGAGGCAGTCCAACCGCCTAGAGCGATTTGCAACACGACTAAAATCAAGCCCGCCATGGCAAAGGTTTTAAACTTCTTAGCCACCACTTTGGACAGTGATACGATTTTTGGCCGCAACTGTAGCACGTACAGGAATAATAAGGTTAATATCGAGAAGCCACCGAGCAAGTGCGCCATCACGATAAAGGGGTGAACCTTTAAAGTGACCGTCCACATGCCTAGCAAGCCCTGGAAAATCACCAGAGGTAATAAAATACAAGGCAAGACTATTGGAATAGAGGCATCTTTGCGACGACCGACCAACGCCCCAATAAATAAAATGACGATTAATAAACCAATGCCTGTCGCAAAATAGCGATGAATCATTTCTGGCCATGCTTTTTCTGCTTCAAACTTTTGGTTGTACTTTAATTCCGCCGCGTTAATAAACTCAACATCGCTCGGAACCGTATAATGGCCATAACAGCCAGGCCAATCAGGACACCCTAAACCCGCGTCACTTAACCGAGTCCAAGCACCTAACAAAATCACGCATAGGGCTAAAAAGCAGCCAAATACCGCCAACCGGCGTAATGTTCTCTTCTGCATCGCTATCTCGCTATACTCTGTCGCATATACATATTGATATAAGTCTTTCCACCAGCCGTTTCGGCTACAGACCCGTCACTTTCATTGCCTTACGAGCGTCGTCACGAAGGCCTTTACTGCTGGCAATGGCTTCTTCTTGATTATTCACCGGCTCATACTGCATAAATAAATTACCGTGCGGGTCCATCAGGTAAACCTTGCCTCGCTCAAGCTCAGACGTTGCATTCTTAGCAGAGCCTTTACCCAACACAATTTTATCCGCGTCTTCGACTTTATCTTGATAGTTAACCTGGCTTGGGAACACCACCAGTCGCTTGAGCTTGTCTGCTTGTTTGCCCAAAGCAAGGTGGTTTCGAGTCAACCATTTAATCGTAGTATCGCAAGTGGTAGCACAATCATCTGACTCTGCTATATAGACCCACCACCATTTCGTTTCAAAGTCACGAAAGTGCAAGGTCTCGCCGTCAGCCGACGTCCACTCAAAATGTTCGAAATGGGGGTAAGGCGTTTGTAATAAGGTACCGTTATTTTGTGTGGCAACATTAAACCAGCCCATGTAATGCGCTACGTAAGCTAGAATAACAGGGGCTGCAAACAATAAAACCAATCCAGAGACTACTCGACGGTTCTTCGTTCGTTGTTTCGGATCAACTGCTTGTTGACTCATGGTGCTGTACTCGCTTCAAGTTCAAAATGATAAATAACATGACCAAGGCGAAAGCCATGGCAAACCACTGAATCGCATAGGCGATGTGCTTTTCTGGTGGGCTCGCAACGAGCGGCCACTGACGCACAAACTCACTCTCTGTATCAGGTTGCATCCTGATAATGAACGGGGCGCTATCATACCCCATTTGCATCACTTTTTCTGCAAGAGTTTCAAAATCAAACTGCCCTATAAGCCAGACGTTATCGTACTCCTGCCACACGGCATTATTGGCGACTACTGGATTGGCTCCTTTGGAGAAATACAACGAGCCTTCTATCGTATCGGCCTTAAAAATAGGGACTTCAGGGACTTTCTCATAGAAATCTTTTCGTGGTAGCCAGCCACGGCTGACCAAGATTGGCGTCTCATAACCTTGTGGCTGCCAAAGCCCGTAGACTTCATAGCCTAAACGCCCATCTCGAGTTTGGTTGTCTGTTACTAGAGTCACCTCTGGTACCGGCTTGCCTTTGCTAATCACGCGCGTCATATCAGCGGTTTCCAATTCAAGCGCTTCAGACAAACGAACAGGCTCCACATCCGCTTTCTGCTCTAGTGCGCTTATCAAGCTGCGCTTTTCATCAGCTCGATCCAGCTGCCACACACCCAGGCGAAGTAATACCGGCAACAATAGCAAAAACCCAACCGTCGGAATTATGCTTGGCCTAAAGACTCGATTGCCAATAGGAAGTTGGAACAACGGTCGTTGCCATAAACGCTGCTTTTTGGGGGAATCAGTCAAAGCGCAACCTTCAATTTTTGTACACCTTCCAACGACTTAAGACTTTAAGGTTCCACTCATCAACTTTTCTCGTATAATGAGTCGAATCAAGCCTAACCATTGTAGAGCACATTATGTGGGTTAAAGTTGTCGTTATTATATTAATGCTGGCTATATTATTCAGCCTTTTTCGTGGTTTATTCTTTCTAAATAAAGGCGGAGAAGAAAATAGTCGCAAATTAGTCAAAAGTCTTGCTTGGCGCATTGGCCTCAGCTTGTTGCTTTTTATCACTGTGCTCCTGCTGGATCACTATGGGGTAATCAATATGCGTGAGGGCGTATTGCCCGTCGACACGAGCCCTGAAACCGTTGTAGATGAAGCTCCGAATGAGTCAGACGGATAATACTGAGGTCACTGAAAGACCGACCAAGTATTGCCAACATTGTGGGCAGAAAACCTTTCGCCCACATCGGAGCGTTCGCGAACTGCTATGGGAGTTCGTCGAGAACTGGTTTGGTTATGACTCCAAAGCCTATAAAACTGCTCGCGCCTTGTGCCGCCCAGCAGCGCTAACGCTCGACTATTTCCGTAATTCGCATCATCATAATCATTACGTGACGCCGATACGGCTCTATATCTTTCTATCCATTATCTTTTTCTTGCTCACGTCATTTGCAGGGCTGAACGTTACATCTCTCGATATTGAAACTCAGCCGGCAAACAAAATTGAACAAGAAATCAATCAAGCCGTTGAAGCGAATCCTTTATTGGATGACGAGGCCAAAACCGATCTTAAGCTGGATAATGATGCATTAGGAGGCGACGAGCCCAATAATGATATAGCAGCCACCGAACAGAACCAGAACGTTAACATTACCGTCGAGGATGACTTGTTTGAGGGCTGTAAGAACCCTGATGACATGATTGTGGCCTGGCCAGAATGGTTGGATAACTATTTTGACTCAAAAATGGTCGCACTTTGCGATAGCTACGACAATATCAGCTATCTCCCGAAGTACAAACAAACCCATGCTAAAGCACAATTTGGGTTATCCCTAGTACAAAGTGCCATCGAGTCGCTGCCTCAAGCTTTTTTGTTCACGTTACCTTTATTGGCCTTAGTGCTTAAAGTCCTTTATATACGCCGCGATCACCTCTATGTAGAACACCTCGTTTTACTGATACATTCTCACAGCTTTATGTTTGCCGCGATCTTGACCTATCTCGGCTGGCATCAGCTGGTGAAAGTCTTTGAGTGGCTAGGCTATATTCCGGTAGGCTGGGCGTTGCTCATTTGGGCGATAGTCTATCTTTACCTTTCGATGAAGCGTCTGTATCAGCAAAGCCATGTCTGGACCATTATTAAGTTTTTGGTCTTCAGTACGATTTACGCGATTGTATTCAGTTTCATTATGATACTGGCCTTAATGAAGGCGATGATTTCCGTCTAAACAGGAATAGCCAGCGATTCTTTATCAAGGATTATTCGATAGTATACCCTTTCATCAGCAGCTCCCAGTCTGGGTTACGCCAATGAAATTGCGGCCACTTCTTGCTTTCTTTTTCTAACGAACGCTTCAGTCGACTCAAGTTAGACTCTAAATTAGAGGCATTTGGCTCAACAAAACGTCCCTTATCAAAATCAATCAACCACATCTCACCCTCGTTATTCATCATGATGTTATGAATATTGAGATCGGAATGGTAAACCCCCTGATCATGAAACTGCCTGATCAAGGCACCAACAGCAAGCCACTCGTTGTCAGTAAGCGCTCGCTCGCGGAGAATGTGAAACAAATCTTTTGAGTTAGGGATCAGTCGAATAATAATGGACGCACGATAAACCAATCCTTTCTTTGCCACCATTAAAGCCACAGGTTTTGGCACGGGTAGATTAAGCTTGCGCATTTTCTTGAGCATGGACTGCTCACGATAAGCGCGGGTATGGCGAATCCCCAAGAAGAAATAGCTATCTTCGACCCATTTCGACAATAGGCCACCTCGGTAGTATCGTCTCAACACATAGCTTCTACCATCTTTCTCAAAAAAATAGGTAGTGCTGCGTCCTACAGACTGACCGATGATCTCATCATTTTGTTGTAGTTGCTGTGGGTCAAACCAATCCTTAGAAAC
>CATNCP010000011.1 GCA_950096615.1 uncultured Kangiella sp.
AATTAAACATAGTAGCAGTATAAAAATTTATTGGAAGTGAGAGTGGGGATATTTCAGGATTTGTCATTATTGGGGGCCTGTCTTGTCATCCTGTGGCTTTACTACGCGACCAAAGGGATTCCCTTTAGGGAGGATCCAGTGTCTCTACGTTCCTTGTCATTCCCGCGGAGATGGAATCTATAGAGAAATAATATTACCCTTTTCTTTGCTCGTCCAAAGAAAAGGGCGAAAAGAAAAGACGCCCCAAGTCGTTAGGTGCTTCGCACTCCCCTCGCTCAGCAAAGTTAATCACGCGCCGTCAAACTCGACCTCCTGTCTCGTTTTGACTAAATTAGGCGTCCTGCCTAATTTGCGCTATAACTTTTCTTCTCTCGGCTAACTTTAAGGGGAATTTTAGTAGCCTGATAATATTTTCTATAACTTAAACACTAGCACTTACTGCAAATCTAGCACCAAATCCCCCTAATATTGAGCTGTTCTATTTCAAAAATATAGCAAGCAAAATCAGGACGATTTTGCTAAGAGTTTTCAGCACAGGGAGGTGCTGTAAACTCTGGTGCGTTAAGTATTTTGGAGATAGAGCAGGTAGTCATGCTTGCATGACCTCAATATCGGGGTGTCTTTCTTTTGGTTACTTTTCTTGGACACTCAAGAAAAGTAACTCGCTATAAAAGCGAAACAATCACGAAATAATATATTAACTTAAAGTAAAAAGAGCTAAATGCAAAATCCCTAAAGCAAAACCACCCGCCAATAAATCATCCACCATTATCCCAAAGCCACCATGAACCTTTTTATCGAGCCATTTAATCGGCCATGGTTTTAGGATGTCGAAGAAGCGGAAGAGGATAAAGCCGGCGAGCGCCCATTGCCAAGTGGCAGGGATGGAGATCATGGTAATCAGGTAACCACAAATTTCATCCCAGACGATTCCGGGGTGGTCGTGGACACCAAGTTTTTTTGCGGTGTAGTGGCACAGCCCGATGCCGATAATCGATAGTACTAGTGTCGCGACTAAGTAGTAAGGTAAGTTTAAGAAAGATAAACCATACCAAATTGGAATGGCGATAACGGTGCCCCAAGTTCCGGGGGCTTTGGGCATCAGCCCTGAGCCGAAGCCAAAGGATAAAAAATGCAGCGGGTTGGTGAATACCATACGACTGATCAGTTTTTTGTCGGCTAAAGGGACTGTCATTATGCTTGTTTGATCCTTTGCGGTTAGTCTTTATAAAAGTGCTGCCAGCTGGCTCGGTTACTTGTAAAGGGTTTGCCATGCAACTGAATACTGACGTCTTCTGGCTGGATGCTGCCCACACGGCTGACGTTTACACCATGCTTTTCAGCCAGATTAAGCACCTTGTTTCGATGCTTGCTCGATGTTGTAAAACACAGCTGGTAATCATCACCACCATTCAGCGCAAACTGTTGCGCTTGCTCCATGCCAACCACTTCTACTAGGGCATCAGAAACTGGCAGGGATTCCACCATAACGGTAGCGCCACATTCGCTTTTCTTAAGTATATGCCCAAGATCCGCCATCAAACCATCTGAAATGTCTAAGCCACAGCTCGATAGCTTGGTGAGCTTACCCGCAAACGTTAAAGGAGGTATAGGTTGCGTCAAAGCGTTCCACAAAGCTTGTTCGGCGTCAGTAAGCTTTTTCTGACCAGATAAGGCTTTGCTTTCCAGCGCCTTATCTTCCAAGTCAAGCGCCGCCGCGGCTTCGCCTAAAAAGCCTGTGACCCAAATATCATCATTGATTTGCGCTTTGTCGCGCAGTAGTAAGCGCCCTTTCTTGACCGAGCCATAAGCCGTAATATTAATATTCAACGGGCCTTGTGTGGTATCACCGCCCACTAGCGGTACTTTAAATAGTTCACTTGCGCGCTTTAATCCTTCACTAAAACCCTTTAACCAATCTTCGCTCACATCTGGCAAGCTGATGGATAAGGTAAAGGCTAAGGGTTTAGCACCCATGGCTGCTAAATCACTGACGTTAGCAGCGAGGGCTTTATGGGCAATCAAGTCAGGTTGTAAGTCAGAAAAGAAATGGACACCATCAACCAAAGTATCTGTTGAGGTGACTAGCTGGTGCTTTTCAGGAATTTCAAAAATGGCGCAGTCGTCGCCAATACCTTTTACGACCTGCGGCTTATTCGAGTTCTTGGAAGATGTTTTGGCCAAGTCGGAGCTGAAATCGTAATGAAAGTTAAAGTAACGTTCAATCAGATCAAACTCAGCCATAATATTACTAGGGGATGATTATTCGTGGGGGCGCAGTGCTTTACTGATTTTATCGAGCACGCCATTAATAAACTTGTGGCCGTCAGTGGCACCAAAGGTTTTTGCGAGCTCAATCCCTTCGTTAATCACTACACGACGCGGGATATCGATACGGTTTCTAAGTTCAAACGCAGACAAACGAATAATTGCACGCTCGACTGGATCAATGCCTTCCATTTCACGATCGATAGCTGGCGCAACCACCTCATCTATATCGTGCAAACTGGTTAAAACACCATTAAACAATTCCTGGAAATAAACAATATCCACTTTCTTGCTATTCATGGTTGCAAGATATTGTGCTTCGATTTCATTCAAAGCATTGCCCGTCATTTGCCACTGATAAATAGCCTGCATCGCATATTCTCGTGCTTTACGGCGTGCTGCTGGTTTAAAATTTTGTTCCATAATAAACGCTCTTACTCTCAGTTAGCTTAGGCTTAACCTAGTTTGCGGGTTAAATTAATCATCTCTATTGCGGTCGCTGCAGCTTCACCACCCTTATTCATCTTTTTCGGGTTAGCTCGCTCTTCAGCCTGTTCATCAGTATTAACCGTTAAAATGCCGAATATAACAGGCAAGTTATGCTTTATCGAAACGTCCATCAAGCCACGGCTTGATTCCGCGCACACATAGTCAAAGTGTGGTGTGTCACCACGAATTACCACGCCGATAGCAATCACTGCGTCATAATCACCGCTTAGAGCTACTTGTTGTGTCGCATACGGTAACTCATAAGCTCCGGCAACATCAAAGCGCGACACTTTATCCGCAGGCACATCAAGCTCTGCAAACTTCTGCTCAACACCCTCAATCATCATATCAATGATAGACTGGTTGAAACGGGCGTGAACGATGGCAATTTTACCACCCTGATATTGTGTCTTGGAAAAGTCTAATTTAAAGTCGCTCATGTGACATTAGGCTCTTAACGTAGGTGTGTACTGATGTGTGGTCAAAGAAGACTTGGCCACGGTTATAAGCGCGTATTGTATTATAACCGTGGCATAATCACTAATGATTCGAGCTATTTTTCAGCCTATTTTTGTGGCGTGATGTGCTCGACAATCTCTAAGCCGTAGCCACCAAGAGCGGTATACTGGGTTCCTGAGCTCAATAAGCGCATTTTTCTTACGCCTAAATTGACTAAGATCTGAGAGCCGATACCGACAGTACGCTTCTTCTTACGCTGCTGTTCTTGAGTCAGTGTCTCGCCATGATCTTCACGCTCAAACTGTCGAACACGATCCAAAAGTTCATCGCTCGACTCTTTCTTTGCAATAAGAACCAGAACGCCTTCGCCCTCTTCCGAAATCTTTTCAATCGAATCGCTAACCGTCCAGCTTTTGCTCTTGCCTCGCTGAGACTCTAACAAATCAGAAAGGCTATCGGTTAAGTGAACACGCACTAACGTCGATTTATCGTTGGTAGGGTTACCCTTGACTAAAGCAAAGTGTATCTGCTCATCGATGGTGTCTTTAAACGTATGAAGCCTAAAATCACCATGTTCTGTTGGCCAGTGACACTCGCTGATTTTTTCAACCGTCTGTTCTTTTTCAGTGCGATATTCAATTAAGTCGGCAATAGTCCCCATCTTTAAACCGTGCTCTTGGGCGAACACTTCTAAATCAGGGCGACGTGCCATAGTGCCGTCTTCATTTAAAATCTCGACAATCACCGCTGCAGGATCAAAACCAGCCAAGCGCGCCAAGTCACAGCTCGCTTCAGTATGACCTGCACGATTTAACACACCACCTTCCTGCGCCATAATCGGGAAAATGTGGCCTGGCTGTACAATATCTTCAGGCTGAGCGTTTGGAGCCACAGCAGCTTGCACCGTTCTGGCTCGATCAGCAGCTGAAATACCCGTGGTTACGCCTGTTGCGGCCTCGATCGACACGGTGAAGTTGGTACTGAATTTCGCACCATTACTAGCGGACATCAGTGGCAAGTTGATTTGCTCACAGCGCTCACGCGTCATCGGCAAGCAAATCAGGCCACGGCCATAGCGCGCCATAAAGTTAATATCTTCAGGGCGAACTTGGCTTGCTGCCATGATCAAATCGCCTTCATTTTCACGGTCTTCATCGTCCATCAAAATGACCATTTTGCCCTGACGGATATCTTCGATGATTTCTTCAATACTGTTTAGCTTCATAACGTTGGCCTACTCGGCTTTATCTGCATTCATTAAGCGCTCAAGGTAGCGCGCGATAAGATCGATCTCTAAATTTACCTGCGTCCCTACTTGATAACTATCGGCGATAGTCTCCTGTAATGTATGAGGTACTAAATTAAGGCTAAACTGGTCTTTTTCAAGGTCATTCACCGTTAAACTGGTGCCATCAACCGTAATTGAGCCTTTTATGGCGATATACTTAAGAACTTCTTTCGGAGCCCTAATCTTATACTGGATAGAACGCGCCGCTTCCTCAATCGAGACTACTTCACCAATGGCATCAACATGACCGCTGACCATATGACCACCAAAGCGAGTCGTCGGTAACATCGCCTTCTCAAAATTAACAGGGTACTTTGCTTGGTAGTTTTTCATGCAGGTGACGTCAATCGTTTCAACCGAAACATCAGCCGCAAACCCATGAGGTAGTAGCTCAATGACCGTCAAACAAACGCCGTTACAGGCAATACTATCGCCCAGCGCCACGTCACCAAGCGCCAATTTGCCGGTATTAAATACATAACGAGCATCGCCGCCCTTTGCTTCAATCGACTCGATAAAACCAGTCGCTTCAATAATTCCAGTAAACACAGTCTAGTCCACTCGGTTGTAAGTTAGTTTTAAGTCCTTTCCGATTTGTCGTACATCCCTAAGTTCTAAATGAATCGCTTGGCTCATGCTATTAAACGGTAAGTTGGCCATGGCCTTGGCAGCGTTGCCCAGTAATTTGGGAGCCATAAAAACCTGCAACTCGTCAACCAACCCTTTTTCTAAGAAAGCTCCTAAAAGCTCACCGCCAGCCTCAACCAAAACGTCATTAACTCCGTCTTCTGCCAGTTTTCGTAAGACGCTTTCAAGATTAACATAACCAGAATCGCTGGCTTCTATTGTTTGTAGCGTAACATTTTGACTGAACGCAGCATCGTCTCGCACAGCTCCAGAGACTAACCAGCACGAACCCTGGCCTTTAAAAATCTTGGCGTTTGGGCTTACTTGGTGCTTGGAATCAATCACCACGCGAATCGGTTGCTCAAAATAAGGAGCAGGAATAATAGCTTCATCTCGGACATTCATCGAAGGATCATCAAATACCACAGTTCCCGAGCCTGTAATGACTGCACCACTTTGCGCTCGTAAACGCTGTACTTCTGCCCGAGCTTCTGAGCCTGTAATCCACTGGCTTTCGCCACTGGCCATCGCGGTCCGTCCATCCAAGCTTATCGCCGTTTTGGCTGTGACCCTTGGTAGCCCTAGCGTCATGCGCTTAATAAAGCCTGCGTTTAAAACGATAGCTTCTTGCTCCATTAAGCCACTTTCAACAGAGATACCTGCCTCTCGCAACCGGTCGAAACCACGCCCTGATACCTGTGGGTTTGGGTCAGTCATGGCACAAACAACCTTTACCACCCCAGCGTCGATCAGCCCCTGAGCACATGGAGGTGTTTTACCAACGTGTGAGCAAGGCTCTAAAGTCACGTAAGCGGTAGCGCCGCTAGTATCGTGGCCATTCGCTTGAGCAGCCTTGATAGCGTTTACTTCTGCGTGAGCTAAACTAGGTTTTTGATGCCAGCCCTCGCCGATAATTTGACTTTGATTATTGATTGTTTTGACTAATACGCAACCGACTCGAGGATTCGAGCGTGTGGTAAACCAGCCCTTTCGAGCTAATTGAATGGCTCGCGCCATAAAGCGCGCATCGTTTGAATTAAAACTCATAAATTCCGAGCAGACTATTTATCGCTCTGTAACTTATCAATTTCCTCACGGAACGCCTGGACATCCTGAAAGCGGCGATATACTGAAGCAAAACGCACATAAGCGACATCGTCTAGTGCGCGTAATGCCTTCATGATTTCTTCACCCACAACACTAGCCGATACTTCACGCTCACCCAGTGCTCGAAGGTTAGAAAGAATTTTGTTGATAGCGGCTTCTAAATCTTCAACGCTAACGGGACGTTTTTCTACAGCTTTCGCTAGCCCCGTTCGCATTTTCAGTTCATCGAACGGCTCTCGCGTGCCGTCCGACTTGATGATTTTTGGCATAACCAACTCTGCACTCTCAAAGGTCGTATAACGTTCACCGCAAGACAAACATTCACGACGGCGTCTAACTTGACTTCCATCAGCCACTAAACGTGAGTCAATCACTTTAGTATCCGTATGAGCACAAAAAGGGCAATACATAGCCGCTAATCCTTCCTAATCAATTATTTGTAAACAGGGAATCGCTTAGTTAACTCCATCACTTTAGCTTTAACGTCGCTAATAACCTGTTCGTTATTAATGTCGTCAAGAATATCACAAATCCATCCTGCAAGCTCTGTGACTTCTGCTTCTTTAAAGCCTCGAGTCGTTACCGCTGGCGTTCCTAAACGTAGACCACTGGTGACAAATGGCGAACGAGGTTCGTTAGGTACCGTGTTCTTGTTGACCGTAATATTCGCTTTGCCTAATGCAGCTTCCGCGTCTTTACCAGTAATATCTTTGCTGATTAAGTCGACTAAGAACAAATGATTTTCCGTACCGCCAGAAACGATATCAACACCTCGCTCAACAAAGACTTTTGTCATTGCTTGTGCGTTAGCTTTAACTTGCTTTTGTGATGCTTTAAATTCATCACTTAGTGCTTCTTTGAACGCGACAGCTTTTGCTGCGATCACGTGCATCAGTGGGCCACCCTGTCCGCCAGGGAATACCGCAGAGTTAAGCTTCTTCTCTAACTCAGGGTTAGACTGAGCTAAAATCACACCACCACGAGGGCCGGCTAATGTCTTGTGAGTCGTTGATGTAACCACATGTGCATGAGGCACTGGGTTAGGGTATTCGCCCGCAGCGATTAATCCAGCAACGTGCGCCATATCAACAAATAAGTAAGCACCTACTTTGTCTGCAATCTCACGAAACTTTGACCAGTCCACTGTACGAGAATATGCCGAGAAACCAGCAACCAACATTTTAGGTTTGTGCTCAACGGCTAAACGCTCAACTTCGTCGTAGTCAATATAGCCGTTTTCATCAACGCCATATTCAACCGAGTTATAAATTTTACCCGAGAAACTCACTTTCGAACCGTGAGTAAGGTGGCCGCCATCAGAAAGGCTCATGCCAAGGATTGTATCGCCTGGCTTAATTAGCGCCATATATACTGCAGCGTTAGCTTGAGAACCTGAATGCGGTTGAACGTTGGCATAGTCCGCGCCGAACAGCTCTTTGACACGCTCAATAGCTAATTTTTCCGCAACGTCAACGTACTCGCAGCCGCCGTAATAGCGCTTGTCTGGGTAGCCTTCAGCATACTTGTTCGTTAATACAGAACCTTGCGCTTCCATGACACGTTTACTGGTGTAATTTTCAGATGCGATCAACTCAATATGCTCTTCTTGACGCTTTTCTTCAGCATCAATTGAAGCGACCAATTCTGGGTCAAAATCTCTTAGAGAAGTAGTATTACCCAACATACCTAAATTCCTCTGGTGTTAGTTTCAAAAATTGGGCTTATTCTAACTGATTCCATGGTGAAATGCGCCATAAATAGGCCGCATATCTTACCACTTATAGTTCGTTATATAACCTAACACTATATCCTCAACTCAAGGCTGAGCTTAGAACCAGCCTCGGATATTATCATCAAGCTGAGGGCGGCAGCGTTTATACTGTCGAGCATACTCCAGCGAGCGCTTCTTAACCTTCTCTGACACACGCAGCAACCATGATTTATTGCGGTAAGTACCGCGTTTATAACCACCCCATCCGTCATGATAAGCTAGATACTGAGCTTTAGCATCCCACTTAGAAATCCCCAGTTTTTTATGAGACTGGAAGGTGTACCAGCCTATAAAGTGAATCGCATCATCGAACTCATCGCGCTTTGCATTCCAATTTCCAGTCGATCGAATGTAGGTTTCCCATGTGCTTTCTAGCGCTTGAGCATACCCATAAGCGTCTGATGGACGTCCTACTGGAATAAACCCAAGGAACCATTCCATATCTGGGCGAATAGTACGATTAAACTTCGACTCTTGATGCATGATTGCAAGCTGAACATGAAGCGGTGTGCCCCACTCTTCCTGCGAATCTAAAGCAGATTCGTACCAATCCTCTTCCGATAAGATACTGCACAAGTCATTGACATTGCTCGGCTTATAAGTCGCACACGAACTTAACAGCCCGACTATTGTCAGTATTATTAACACTTTTTTAATCAAAAACGTATCCTTTCACAATTTATAACAAGTTTTTACGAGAAATGAATTTATCATGTCTCGAACAATGCTAAAATGCCCGCGAAAATAACGCTTCACCGGCAAATGTCATGAGTTATGGTTAGTCTCCACGACTAGCGAGGGATATTCAACCACTGGAACACAATATTAAGCAGCTGACGTATGAGCACAATTTTATTAGTCGATGACAATAGCAACATATTAGCAAACACTGCCAAGCACCTTGAGCAGTCCGGCTATAAATATGACTACGTAGACGATTATAAAACGGCGCTTAACTTCCTTAGATTATCACGACCATCCATTCAGATTGTTGTTATAACCTTAAACAATTCTCTAGGCTACCCAGTAATGCGCAAACTGCAAGCGCTAATGTCAGATCGCGCCACGATCATCGTCTACTCACAAGACAGTGATGGCTCTATTTCCACGTGGGTAAAAAAGCATAATATCCCTTATTTCTTTAAACATGACACAGAAGAGTTACAGCTTTTTAACCGCATCAAGCGCACCTTGTTCAGTAAAGGGCAATTTTTTACCCATCAGCAGCTGACCAAGCTGACTAAAATACTGTCAAAGTACACCAACCAAGCTGAAAGCTTAGTTAAGTCGACTGCGCCTCATTCAAAGAGCTTACAAGAACTGCAACACAAGCTAGCCCGAAAATTAGACGGCATTGAAAATCAACGCCGCTTTCTAGCTGACGTTCAAAAATAAAGGCCCTACTTTGTAGCTGTGTCGACACAGATCACGGCATCGGAATTTTCTAAGCAACTTGAACGCTCAATTTGAATGGTGGCATGCACAAGCCCATGCTTGACTCGGAGTTGCTCCAGCATCATGTCAATCATGCTATCACCTTCGTAGCCATCCTTAATCAAAGCGTGGAAAGTCATCAAGGGCTCTTGCTCACTAATGCTCCACAAGTGCATATGGTGAATATCAATCACCCCTTCTAGTGCCATCAAGTCCTTTCTAATTTTCTGCGTATCTAGTTCCTGCGGTTTACCCTCTAGCAAGATGTGGGAGGAATCTTTAATAACATAGTAAGCACTACGGAGTATCAAGATTGAAACAAAGATTGATAACAGTGGGTCAACCCACAATAATCCCCATTGCCAAATGATAAGCGCTGCCGCAATAGCGCCAACCGAGCCGAGCAGATCGCCTAACACATGCAACATGGCACTCCGTACATTGATATTAGAACCACTGGCGCTGTGTAAGACCTTAAATACCACGATATTGACGACTAACCCCAATACCGCAACTATCAGCATAGTCATGCTCTGAATCGGATTTGGCTCATAAAAGCGCTGAATGCTTTCCCAGACAATCCATGCGGTGAGCCCAATTAAGAAAATGCCATTTGTGTACGCCGCCAACACCTGTAATCGACCGTAACCAAACGTTTTCTGATTATCTGCGGGCTTAGCACTTAACGTCATGGCGTAAAAAGCTAACAGTAACGCGGCAGAGTCCGTCAGCATGTGACCAGCATCCGCTAATAACGCTAATGAGCCCGATATAATACCGCCAACGACCTCAACTAGCATAAAAGAGCCAGTTAGAATAACGGCCCATAACATTTGCTTGCGACTGGCTATTGGGTGCTCATGGCTTTCATCATCATTAGCATGAGAGTGACCGTGGTGATGCATAGAACTCCTGAGTAAACTTTATGTCTTAACTATATCAGCCAATTACTTGTTTTGTAAAAACAGCACTTAACGTTAAGTAGGTATTCAATATGTCACGGCCATCGCCCAATAGTGAAGAAGAGCTGTCAAAAGCAAAGAAATATTATTCCGAACAAAACTTCTGGTCAAAACTCAAGAAAACCGCCCAGACTATCGGTAAAGAAGCGCTAGAAAAAGTATTAATTCTTTATTATTGCTTCCAAGACGAGAATACCCCGAGCAGAGAGAAAGCAATCATTCTAGGGGCGCTCGGTTACTTTATAATGCCTTTTGATCTGATACCTGATTTACTACCCGGTGGTTGGACGGACGATTTAAGTGTGTTGGCCTTAGCAATTGCGAAAGTAACCCGTACTATCAATGATAAACATATAGAAAAAGCTCGTGACAAACTTAACAAACTGACTGACAAAGCCTAAACTGTAGAAAACAGTCAACAGCACAATCAGATGCCACTATTACAAGAGTTGCCCGAAAAAAACATTTTTCAAGCATACGGGATACTACTACTTCAAAATAATCACCGATTTGTTCGCAAGCTTAAGAAGCATTACACCCCAAGCATACATGGACACAAAACATGGAACAGTAGCTTCGTACTAATGGACTACTTCTTACACAATGAAACCCTTGAGTATGAACAAAGCATCATGGAGCTGGGTTGCGGTTGGGGGCCTGCTAGTATTTTCTGCGCGCAACATGCCTCAGCTAAGGTAACTGGTGTTGATCGTGACGATGAAGTCTTTCCATTTTTAGAAGTTCAAGCAGCGTTAAATGAAGTCGACGTTACCACCAAACAAGCTAGCTTTGAAAAGCTGACTAAGAAAGAGTTATCAAACTATGACATTTTAATTGGTGCGGATATTTGCTTTTGGGATAAGTTAACAGCCATTCACTTTAATCTTATCAAAAGGGCTTTTCAGGCTGGAGTGAAAGAAGTTGTCATAGCCGATCCAGGGCGGGAACCATTCTATGAACTCGCTGAAAAATGTCTAGATTTCTTTGAGGAATCCGAACTTATAGATTGGTACAGCACCGAGCCTGAACATTTCGAAGCTGATATTCTTCATATCACAAACACAAAAAAGCCAGCATAACGCTGGCTTTTTTAACTAACTATTTAGGTTCTGGACCGCCTCCATTCCAGCAGCCAGGCACATAAACACTATAATTATGCCAGCTTCCAGTTTGGCCATTAACTGTTGCTCTCAGTCTTAGCTGATAACTTTTTCCGTTAGGTCCTGGAGACTTAGGGTACATTGCTGCGGGACTAGAACCAGAGTAAACGGTATACCAAGACGTGCCATTTTTTTCTTGCAATAAATAGCTTGCGCCCGAAATATGCTCCCACCAAATACTACCTTCTCGTGTATAGTAATTGCAGGCTCCATATTCATAATGAAAATAATCAATATCCGTTACACTTTGAGTGCCCATTTTACAACTTGAGCCTGACTTCAACTCACTGTATGAGTAAGGTACGTTCGCAGTACAAGAGTTTCCTGTAGACGATGATTTTAACTCGACCTGGGACTCACCTGTTATAGGAACGAACTCCTTCAGCAATTCTTTTGTTTTTCCATCAGTCTTCTCAACCGTACAAGTCGCGAACCCTTCATATTTAGGTTGAGCCAACTCAACCGAAGATTTACAACTCGCAGTGTGTTTATCAGTATTTTCTGATTTTGCTTCAGCGGCTAATGCTAAAAACTGGACAGCTAATCCAACCGCAATGGTGGGTAATATAACCTTCATTTTTTTCTCCTTCAATAAATGAAACCTATTCATACCATCGATCCCCGATATATCTCAAGTTATTCTTGTTTGTTTTTTATATTTTGTGAACTCAGCCGTATAAAAAAAGCCAGCTTGACGCTGGCTTTTTAATTATCGCTATCTAGAAACTATTCTTCCGTTTCTTCGATATCCAAATCGTCTTCTTCTTCAACGATTGGGCGGTCAACCAATTCAACGTATGCCATAGGAGCATTGTCGCCTGGACGGTTGCCACACTTCAAGATGCGCAGGTAACCACCTGGACGCTCTTGATAACGAACACCTAACTCGCTGAATAATTTTGCTACTGCTTCGTTGTTACGAATACGTGCAAAGGCTAAACGACGGTTTGCTACAGTGTCATTTTTCGCTAAAGTGATTAAAGGCTCAGCCACACGACGTAGTTCTTTTGCTTTTGGCAAAGTAGTACGGATAAGTTCATGCTCGATTAATGACGCAGTCATGTTACGGAACATTGCCTTACGGTGTGAGCTATTGCGGTTTAATTTACGACCTGATTTTTGATGACGCATATTGAGTTCCTCACTCTATTTAATTCCAGCCTACTGTAGTACTGGAAAAACGATAAATTTAAATCAGCTTCTTATTCAAAATTTTGGTTTAAGTCAAAACTTTCAACAATGACTAACTTAGTAAAAAAGCGCAAGGAGAACCTTGCGCTTAATTTTCTAACGAAAACTTAGCTGTTAAAGCTTACTGAACGATTACTCGCCAAGGATGCTTGATGGAGGCCAGTTTTCTAAGCGCATACCTAGCGACAAACCACGTGAAGCAAGAACGTCTTTGATTTCAGTCAATGACTTCTTACCAAGGTTTGGAGTTTTAAGCAACTCAACTTCGGTACGCTGAACCAAGTCACCAATATAATGGATATTCTCAGTTTTCAAACAGTTAGCAGAACGTACTGTTAGCTCCAGATCATCAACCGGACGTAATAAAATCGGGTCAATTTCTGGCTCTTCTTTCTCAGGCTCAGCTTGCTTTTCATCTTTCAAGTCTACGAACGCTGCTAATTGCTGCTGAAGAATTGTCGCGCTGCGGCGAATCGCTTCTTCAGGGTCAATAGTACCGTTTGTTTCAAGATCAAGAACTAGCTTGTCTAAGTTAGTACGCTGCTCTACACGCGCAGATTCTACGGTGTAAGATACTTTCTTCATTGGGCTGAAAGAAGAATCTACTTGTAAAACACCAATTGGCTTATCTTCGCCTTCAGGTAATTTACGCGTATTTGATGCTTCATAACCGCGACCAAGAACAACCTTGATACGCATTGTTAAAGCGCCACCTTTATTCAAAGTAGCGATGTAGTGATCTTTGTTCACTACTTCAGCACCATTCACTTCTTCAATGTCAGCAGCAGTCACGACGCCTTCGCCTTTCTTTTGTAAAGTAAGAGTCACCTCTTCTTTATCTTCCAGGCGAACTGCCAACCCTTTTAAGTTCAAAAGGATATCGATTACGTCTTCTTGAACACCCTCAATAGCTGAGTATTCGTGAAGTACGCCGTCGATTTCTACTTCTGTCACTGCGGCACCCGGCATTGAAGACAATAAGATGCGACGCAATGAGTTACCCAAAGTGTGTCCAAATCCACGCTCAAAAGGTTCCAAGATAACGCGAGCTTTAGTGCCCTCGTCTGATTCGACCTTAATTTGACGCGGAGTCAGAAATTCAGTTGCTGACATACTATCCCTCTCAAGGATTAAAAATTACTTAGAGTAAAGCTCTACAATTAGGTTTTCGTTGATGCTTGCGTCCAATTCAGTACGCTCAGGAAGACGTTTGAACTGACCTTCCATTTTTGTAGCATCGACTTCAATCCACTCAGGCTTATCGCGTTGTGCTGCTAGCTCTAGAGCTGCAACGATACGAGCTTGCTTCTGTGATTTCTCACGAACAGAGATCACGTCTTCAGCTTTAACTGAGTAAGAAGGAATATTTACCGACTCACCGTTAACCATGATTGCTTTATGGCTAACAAGTTGACGAGCTTCGCCACGAGTAGAAGCGTAACCCATACGATAAACTACGTTGTCTAAGCGCGACTCTAATAATTGCAACAAGTTAGAACCTGTCGCGCCTTTAAGACGGTCAGCTTCTTTGTAGTAATTACGGAATTGACGCTCAAGAACACCATAGATACGACGAACTTTTTGCTTTTCACGAAGCTGTAAACCATAGTCAGAAAGACGGCTACGACGCGCGCCATGCTGTCCTGGTACAACTTCAATTTTACATTTGGTCTCAATTGCACGAACGCCTGATTTGTGTCCAAGATCAACACCTTCACGACGCGACAATTTAAGTTTAGGACCTAGATATCTAGCCATTTTAAACTCCCGTTATTGTTACACACGACGCTTTTTAGGCGGGCGACAACCATTGTGTGGAATCGGTGTCACGTCAGTAATGTTGGTGACTTTAAAGCCAGCTGCGTTAAGTGCGCGAACCGCTGATTCACGACCTGGTCCAGGACCCTTAACGAAAACTTCAACATTCTTCATGCCCATCTCTTTTACTACCTGAGCAGCGCGATCAGCAGCTACCTGTGCAGCGAAAGGAGTAGACTTACGTGAACCACGGAAGCCAGAACCACCAGATGTTGCCCATGCAAGAGCATTACCTTGACGGTCTGTGATCGTAATGATGGTGTTGTTAAACGACGCATGGATATGCGCCATACCATCAACTACGGTCTTTTTAACTTTTTTCTTACTACTAGTACGAGGTGTTTTAGCCATTATGTTCCACCAAACTATTTCTTAATCGGTTTGCGAGGACCTTTACGGGTTCGAGCATTTGTCTTCGTACGTTGACCACGCAATGGTAGGTTACGACGATGACGAATACCTCGGAAACAACCCAAGTCCATCAAACGTTTAATATTCATGTTGATTTCGCGACGCAAATCACCTTCAACGGTAAACTTGCTCACCTCGTTTCGTAGATTCTCAATTTGGTCTTCGTTCAAATCTTTGATCTTTGCAGTAGGTTCAACCCCTGCATCAGCACAGATAATCTGTGCACGAGGACGACCGATACCATAGATAGCGGTCAGTGCGACATCAGCATGCTTATGTACCGGAATGTTAATACCAGCTATACGAGCCATTTAACAATATCTCCTAAATTAAATAAGCAGGCGTGAAAGGGCGGCTATTTTAGCCACATCACGCCTAAAAATCAAACAATTATCGAATTAACCTTGGCGCTGTTTATGGCGCGGGTCAACACAGATAACGCGAACACTGCCGTGACGACGAATCACTTTGCAGTTACGGCACATTTTCTTAACAGAAGCACGAACTTTCATTTGTTACTCCAACATGCTTAGCGACGAACACGACCGGATGGGCCATGCTTTTTAAGATTTGCCTTTTTCAATACCGAGTCATATTGCTGCGACATTAAGTGCGCTTGTACTTGAGCCATAAAGTCCATAGCAACAACTACAATAATCAATAGTGACGTACCACCGAAGTAGAACGGATATTCAAATAGCAAAATCAAGAACTCTGGTAACAAACATACAGCCGTCATGTAAAGCGCGCCCCAGAACGTAAGTCTTGTGGTTACTTTATCAAGGTAGCTAGCCGTTTGTTGGCCAGGACGAATACCTGGAATAAATGCTCCTGATTTCTTCAGGTTGTCCGCAGTATCACGAGGATTCTGGGTCAACGCTGTATAGAAGAAAGCGAAGAAGATAATACCCGCCGCATATAGCAACATATATACAGGGTTACCAGGTTGTAAATTCTGAGCTAGAGTGCTTAACCAACTGACTTCTCCAGCATTGCCAAACCAAGACAACAAGGTGCCTGGGAATAGAACAATACTCGATGCGAAAATAGCTGGGATAACACCCGCCATGTTCAGCTTCATTGGTAAGAAGCTACTTTGAGCTGCAAAAACTTTATTACCTTGTTGACGTTTCGCATAATTGATAGTGATACGACGCTGAGCCGTTTCAAACCAAACAATGAAGTAAATCACTGCTAATGCAAACACCGCGAATACTAGGATACCTAGTACGTCACGCTGGCCATCATAAGCTTGTGAGAATACTTGCTTAATCGCCTGTGGGAAACCTGCAACGATACCCACCAAGATAATAATTGAGATACCGTTACCGATACCTCGTTCCGTAATCTGTTCACCTAACCACATTAGGAACATTGTACCTGTTACCAATGTAGCGATAGCGACAAAATAGAACGAAAAGTTAGGATTCTCAACCAGTCCCGGAATCATGCTTGGTAACTGTGTAGCCATACCAAATGCTTGAACAGTCGCTAGAGCAACTGTTAAGTAACGGGTGTACTGATTGATTTTGCGGCGACCACTCTCGCCTTCTTTCTTGATCTCTTTTAATCGAGGATCAACATAACTTAAGATCTGCATGATAATCGATGCCGAGATGTACGGCATGATACCTAATGCAAGAACTGAAGCACGCTCCATCGCACCGCCAGAGAATACATTAAATAATGAAAATATTGTATCCTGACTTAAAAAGTCTGCTAGCGCTTTAGGATCAACCCCAGGAACTGGAATAAAAGAACCAAGACGGAAGACCACAATAGCAATGAGCACAAACAACAAACGTTGTTTGAGCTCACCTAAACCACCGCTTTTAGCTAATTGCTGTGGTGATAATGCCATTATGCTTCAACCTTACCGCCAGCTGCTTCGATAGCTTTCTGTGCACCTTTCGTGACGCGAACGCCACCAGAAACGGTTACTGCACGATCGATTTCGCCTGACAAGATAATTTTAGCGTTTTCGATGCTGTCACCGATGATACCTGCTTTTTTCAAAGTCAGTAAATCAACAACTTCACCGTCTACTTTTGAAAGTTCATTTAAACGAACTTCAGCAGTTACCAAGGCTTTACGCGAGTTAAAACCAAACTTAGGTAAACGCTGTTTCAAAGGCATCTGACCACCTTCAAAACCAATCTTGTTAAAACCACCAGAACGTGATTTCTGACCTTTATGACCGCGACCAGCAGTCTTACCGTCAGTTGAACCGATACCACGGCCTACACGTTTGCGATCCTTTTTACTACCAGGAGCTGGCATCAATGTATTTAAACGCATGATTTACTCCTCAACACTAACCATGTAGTAAACTTTGTTTACCATACCGCGAGTTGATGCTGTATCTTCAACTTCAACAGTATGACCAATGCGACGCAAACCTAGACCGCGCAAACAAGCTTTGTGAGCTTCTAAGCGGCTAATGCTAGAACGCGTCTGCGTTACTTTCATCATTTTCTTTGCCATCGTCTTAGTCCAAAATCTCTTCTACTGATTTACCACGCTTGGCAGCCATAGCTTCTGGCGAAGTCATTTGGGTCAAACCATTAATCGTTGCACGAACGATGTTAATTGGGTTTGTAGAACCAACACTCTTTGCCAATACGTTTTGGATACCTAGCACTTCAAAAACTGCACGCATTGCACCACCGGCGATAATACCTGTACCTTCTGATGCTGGCTGCATGTAAACTTTTGATGCGCCATGACGGGCATTCAATGCATGTTGTAAAGTGTGACCATCTTTAAGCTCAACTTGAATCATGTTACGACGAGCTTGTTCCATAGCCTTTTGAATCGCTACTGGTACTTCTTTCGATTTACCACGACCAAAACCCACTTTACCCTTACCGTCGCCTACAACAGTTAAAGCCGTGAAACCGAAAATACGACCACCTTTAACTACTTTAGCAACGCGGTTTACGTTGACTAACTTCTCAACTAAACCTTCTTGGTTATTCATATCTTTTGCCATGCTTCACACCTTAGAACTGTAAGCCTTTTTCACGAGCGGCGTCAGCTAATGCTGCCACGCGACCATGATATTTGAATCCACTGCGGTCGAAAGCTACTTGCTTTATTCCCGCCTCGATAGCGCGCTCAGCAACCAAAGTACCTACGTGCTTAGCAGCATCTAGGTTACCCGTGTACTTAACGTCACCACGAACGGCCTTTTCCACAGTCGAAGCACTTGCGATTATATTACCGTTCTCACCGCTGATTACTTGAGCGTAAATGTGGCGAGGGGTTCTATTCACAACTAGGCGCGTTACACCTAGTTCCTGCATTTTTGAGCGACTTTTAGTCGCACGACGCAAACGTTGAATTTTCTTTTTCATGACCCTGCCCTACTATTTCTTCTTGGCTTCTTTACGAACAATGTATTCGTCAACATAGCGAACACCTTTACCTTTATATGGCTCTGGTGGACGATAGCTACGGATGTTTGCCGCAACTTGACCGACGATTTGTTTGCTCGGACCCTTAACGATTAGATCCGTTTGTGAAGGAGCTTCAATAGTGACGCCTTCTGGGATCTCAAACGCGATTGGGTGAGAAAAGCCTAGAGTTAAGTTCAAAGTCTTACCTTGAACCTGCGCACGATAACCAACACCGATAAGTTTCAATTTCTTTTCGAAACCTTCAGTAACACCAGTTACCATATTATTAACCAATGCGCGGTAAGTACCTGCCATAGCCCAGCTTAAGTTTGCAGCAGAAGGAGCAAATGAAACTGCACCATCTTCGACAGTAATTTCTACGTCGTCATGCATATTTTGTTCAAGCTGACCTTTAGAACCTTTTACACTGATCACGCCATCTTTGATGTTAACTTCAACACCTGAAGGGATAGATACAGTGGCTTTTGCTACACGTGACATCTCAATACTCCCTTACGATACAGTGCAGATGATCTCGCCACCATGACCCGCTTTACGAGCGGCACGGTCGGTCATCACACCTTTTGAAGTTGAAACAACTGCGATACCTAGACCGCCGATGACTTTTGGAAGCTCATCAACTTTCTTATAGATACGCAAACCAGGACGGCTTACACGCTTTAATTCATCAATTACCGGACGACCTTGGTAATACTTAAGTTCTACCGTCATTGATGGGATAGCGCCTTCACCAACGCTGTAGCTATTGATGAAACCTTCATCAACTAGTACTTCAGCGATTGCTTTCTTAATTTTTGAAGCAGGTATTTCGACAGTTTTCTTCGCAGCAGTCTGGCCGTTACGAATACGAGTCAACATATCTGCTATAGGATCTTGCATACTCATGTGTGATTCTCCAACAGCTTACCAGCTAGCTTTTACTAAACCAGGCACGTCACCTTTCATCGCATGTTCACGCAATTTATTGCGGCACATACCGAATTTACGAAGGTAACCGTGTGGACGACCAGTCACGCGACAACGATTACGTTGGCGTACAGGGTTTGCATTACGTGGTAGCTTTTGCAGTTTCACCTGAGCTTCCCAAACTTCTTCTTCAGAAGACTCTGGGTTGTTGATGATTGCTTTTAGCTCTGCGCGTTTTGCAGCGTACTTTTCAACAGTTTTTGCACGCTTCAACTCACGCTCTATCATAGATTTCTTAGCCATAGCGTGCCTCTTATGATTTCAATGGGAAGTTGAACGCACTCAATAACGCGCGACCTTCCTCATTGCTGTTTGCCGTAGTGGTGATAGTAATATCCATACCACGAACCTTATCGACCTTGTCATAATCAATTTCTGGGAAAATGATTTGCTCTTTGATACCTACAGAGTAGTTACCACGGCCGTCGAAAGATTTTGGGTTCAAACCACGGAAGTCACGAATACGTGGCACCGCGATTGAAATAAATCTTTCTAAGAATTCCCACATACGCTCGCCACGAAGAGTCACTTTACAGCCAATAGGATAGCCATCACGAATTTTAAAGCCAGCAACAGATTTGCGTGCTTTCGTGATGATAGGCTTTTGGCCTGAGATAGCAGTCATATCACTTACTGCGTGCTCAAGGATCTTCTTGTCCGCAAGAGCTTCACCCAGACCCATGTTCAATGTGATCTTGGTAATGCGTGGGACTTGCATAACTGATTTGTACTCAAACTTCTCTTGAAGCTCCTGTACAACAGTATCTTTGTAAAAGTTGTGCAGTTTCGCCATCATTTATTACCTAAATGTTAACTATTAAATCGCTTCGCCAGTTTTCTTGAAGAAGCGCGTTTTCTTACCGTCTTCAACTTTAAAACCAACACGGTCAGCTTTACCCGTTGAAGGGTTGTAGATCGCTATATTTGAAGCGTCAAAAGCTGCTTCTTTCTCGATGATTCCACCTTCATTGATAGAACCGTCGGGATTTTGGCTTGGCTTTGTGTGCTTCTTAATAATGTTTACGCCACTCACAATCACGCGACCATCAGCAAGAACGCGGTCGATATTACCACGCTTACCTTTGTCTTTGCCCGCGATTACGATGACTTCGTCGCCGCTTTTAATCTTTTGCATGATTCTCGTCTCTCTTAAAGTACTTCTGGTGCCAAAGACACGATCTTCATGAACTTGTCACCACGTAATTCACGTGTAACAGGCCCAAAGATACGAGTACCAATCGGCTGTAGGTTACTGTTCAGAATTACAGCTGCGTTACCGTCAAACTTGATCAAAGATCCGTCTGGACGACGTACACCTTTACGGGTACGAACTACAACTGCGTTTAGAACGTCACCTTTTTTTACCTTACCGCGTGGGATCGCTTCTTTTACGCTCACCTTGATGATGTCACCAATATTGGCGTAACGACGATGCGAACCACCCAGTACCTTAATACACATTACACGACGCGCACCTGAATTATCGGCTACGTCTAGTACTGATTGCATCTGGATCATGGTTTTCTCCGCTTAATCCCGCGCTAAAAGGCGCAGGAGTATACCATTAAATTAGTAAAAATCCTAACCCCGAAGTGAAATTAATCACATCAGGGCTAGCTATGGTTCAATTAGCGAGCGCTCTCGACTATCTCAACTAGCTTAAAAGACTTAGTTTTTGATAGAGGACGACACTCAGCAATTCTCACCACATCACCCAATTTGCACTCGTTAGCTTCGTCATGAGCGTGGATCTTAGTTGAACGCTTGATGAACTTCCCATATAGAGGGTGCTTCACGTGACGCTCAACCAAAACAGTAATGGATTTATCCATTTTGTCGCTTACGACTTTGCCCTGTAATGTGCGTTGAATTGTTTCAGTGCTCATTATGAACCTGCCTTTTGGTTGATAATGGTTTTAACACGGGCGATATCACGACGAACTTCACGCAACTTGTGTGTTTCTGTCACTTGGCCCGTAGCCTTTTCCATACGTAACTTAAATTGATCTTGCAAAAGCTCGTTCAAAGTTACGTTGAGCTCTTCAACGCTCTTATCTTTCAATTCTGTCGCTTTCATTAGATCACCGTCCGCTTAACAAAGGTCGTTTTGAAAGGTAGTTTCGCTGCCGCTAAAGCAAACGCTTCACGCGCTAAATCTTCAGAGATGCCTTCTACTTCATATAACATACGACCTGGTTGAACCTGAGCAACCCAATATTCAACACTACCTTTACCTTTACCCATACGAACTTCTAAAGGCTTTTTAGTGATTGGTTTGTCAGGGAATACACGAATGTATACTTTACCCGCACGTTTCATGTGGCGAGTCATTGCACGACGAGCTGCCTCAATTTGGCGCGCTGTCATACGACCACGACCCGTCGCTTTTAAACCGAACTCACCAAAGCTTACGTTATGAGCTTGAGAGCCACGGTTACGCAGTTTATGCTGCTTACGATATTTCGTTCTTTTTGGCAATAACATAATACTTACCCCTATTTCTTAGCTTTAGGAGCAGGTTTTCTACGGCGAGGTTTCTTCTCTTCTTTTGGCTCTTCAATTTCTTGGCCAGGAAGAACTTCACCTTTGAAAATCCATACTTTAATGCCGATGATACCGTAAGTAGTATTCGCTTCAGACGTTGCGTAATCGATGTTCGCACGAAGCGTATGCAAAGGTACACGACCTTCACGATACCATTCAGTACGAGCAATCTCAGCACCACCTAAACGACCACTTACTTCAATCTTGATACCTTGAGCACCAAGACGCATAGCATTTTGAACGGCACGCTTCATCGCACGACGGAACATCACACGACGCTCTAACTGTTGTGCAACATTGTCACCAACCAATTGAGCATCTAGCTCAGGCTTGCGAACTTGCTCAACAGACACCTGCGCAGTAACACCCGCCATTTTGGCGATCTTGCCACGCAACTTTTCAATATCTTCACCTTTTTTACCGATAACGATACCAGGACGCGCAGTGTGAATAGTCACACGAATCGCTTTCGCTGGACGCTCGATCTCGATGCGAGATACTGAAGCATGCTTCAATTCTTTTAACAACCAGTTACGGATGTTGATATCACTTTCCAAGTTATCCGCAAAATCGCCGCGCTCAGCATACCAAGTTGCAGTATGCTTTTTTACGATACCTAAGCGGATACCGGTAGGATGAACTTTTTGACCCATTACCTTCTCCTAGTTATCCGATACTTTAACGGTGACGTGACTATTACGCTTTAAAATGCGGTCGCCACGACCTTTCGCGCGCGGACGCATACGCTTAGCTGTTGCCGCTTCATCAACGAAGATAGTTGAAACTTTCAACTCGTCGATATCAGCGCCTTCATTATGCTCAGCATTTGCAATCGCAGACTCAAGAACCTTCTTGATTAGACGAGCCGCTTTCTTTGGGCTGAATTCAAGAGTGTTCAACGCTTTTTCTACTGGTAAGCCACGAATCTGATCGGCAACAAGACGCATTTTTTGTGCCGAGATGGCGGCGTTACGCAATTTAGCTGCTACTTCCATCTTCCACTCCTCGCCTTATCGCTTCTTGGCTTTCTTATCAACATCGTGACCATGATAGGTACGAGTTAATACAAACTCACCTAACTTGTGGCCAACCATGTCTTCAGAAACGAAGACTGGTACGTGTTGACGACCATTGTGAACGGCAATCGTCAGACCAACCATTTCCGGGAAAACGGTTGAGCGACGAGACCATGTTTTAATTGGTTTCTTAGAACCAGAGGCCGCAGCTTCTTCAACCTTCTTCAATAAGTGAAGGTCAATGAATGGGCCTTTCTTTAACGAACGTGCCACTGTGCTATCCTCTATCGTTTATTACGGCGACGGACAATTAATTTGTCTGTGCGCTTGTTGCTACGAGTTTTCTTACCTTTAGTAGGCGTACCCCATGGAGACACAGGATGACGACCACCAGAGGTACGTCCTTCACCACCACCATGTGGGTGGTCAACCGGGTTCATAGCCACACCACGAACCGTCGGGCGAATACCGCGCCAGCGAGTGGCACCAGCTTTACCCAAGCTACGTAGCATGTGCTCTGAGTTACCTACCTGACCGATAGTCGCGCGACCTTCAGACAACACTTTACGTGTTTCGCCTGAACGTAAACGCAAGGTCACATAGTTACCTTCACGTGCAACAATCTGAGCATAAGCACCCGCACTACGAGCTATTTGCGCACCCTTGCCAGGCTTCAATTCGATGTTATGAACTGTAGAACCTACAGGGATGTTACGCATTGGCAAGGCATTACCGACACGAATCGGAGCGCGCTCACCAGAAACGATAGAATCACCAGCATTTAAGTTACGTGGAGCAATGATGTAACGACGCTCACCGTCTGCATAGCAGATTAGTGCAATGTGTGCACTACGGTTTGGATCGTACTCAAGACGCTCAACGGTACCAGCAATATCGTCTTTATTACGTTTGAAGTCGATTAAACGGTAATGTTGCTTATGACCGCCACCAACGTGACGAGTCGTAATGCGACCGTTGTTATTACGACCACCATTTCTTGATTTCTTCTCTAATAAAGCTGCATGAGGTTTACCCTTATGCAGGTCAGAATTCACCACTTTGACTACAAAGCGGCGTCCTGGAGAAGTTGGTTTAGCTTTTACAATTGCCATTACTAATCTCCTTGTTACTCGCCGCCAACGAAGTCAAGGTCTTGACCTGGCTTCAATGAGACGTAAGCTTTTTTCCAGTTTGGACGACGGCCTTCTTGTAGACCAAAACGCTTACGTTTACCTTTCATGTTTAAAGTACGAACTGAATCGACTTCAACTTCAAACAAAGTTTCTACAGCTTTTTTGATTTCACGCTTGTTAGCGTCTTTAGCTACTTTGAAAACGAATTGGTTGTCGTTTTCAGCCAAAATCGTCGCTTTTTCAGAAACGTGAGGCGCTAGAAGAACTTTTAAGAGTCTCTCTTGGTTCATCCCAACATCTCCTCTACTTTCTTAACAGCCGCGACAGTCATCACAACCTTGTCAAAACCGATTAGGCTTACAGGGTCGATAGCTTGAACGTCACGAACGTCAACTTTGTGTAAGTTACGAGACGCTAAGAATAGGTTTTCGTTAACTTCTTCAGTTACGATCAACGCTTCTTTAGCATCTAGTTCTTTCAACTTGCCAACCAGCTCTTTCGTTTTCGGAGCTGAAACAGCAAATTCTTCCACTACAATCAAACGCTCTTGACGAACCAATTCGCTAAGAATGCTTTGGATCGCACCGCGGTACATTTTGCGGTTAACTTTTTGAGTGTAGTCTTGTGGTTGCGCAGCGAAAGTTACACCACCTTTACGCCATAATGGGCTACGGATAGTACCTGCACGGGCACGACCTGTACCTTTCTGACGCCATGGCTTCTTACCACCACCGCTTACAGCGCTACGGTTCTTTTGTGCGCGAGTACCGGCACGAGCAGCAGCCATATAAGCAACTACTACTTGGTGAACTAATGACTCGTTAAATTCACGGCCAAAAGCTACCTCAGAAACCTTTATTGCGCCGCCAGATGTCAAACTAAGTTCCATAGTCAACTCCTCTTGGCCTAGGCTTTCTCAGCAGGATGTACAATCACATCACCGCCGGTAGCGCCTGGGACGGCACCTTTGATTAATAACAAATTGCGCTCAGCATCAACACGTACAACTTCTAGAGTTTGTACAGTTACACGCTCAGCACCCATGTGGCCAGACATTTTCTTGCCTTTAAATACGCGACCTGGAGTTTGGTTTTGACCAATAGAACCAGGAGCACGGTGCGCTAATGAGTTACCGTGTGTTGTATCTTGACCACGGAAGTTCCAACGCTTAATTACGCCAGCGTAACCTTTACCTTTAGAGGTACCAGTTACGTCAACTTTTTGACCTTCTTCGAAAACTTCAACTTTGACTTCACCGCCAATTTCGAAACCTTCTAAAGAGTCCACACGGAACTCCCACAAACCACGACCAGCTTCTACGTTAGCTTTCTTATAATGTCCAGCTTCTGCTTTACTGATACGGTTTGCCTTACGGCTTCCTGTAGTCACTTGAACCGCTTCATAACCGTCAACATCAGCTGTTTTAAGCTGAGTGATGCGATTTGGGTCGGCTTCTACTACGGTAACCGGGATAGACACGCCGTCTTCAGTGAAGACACGAGTCATTCCTCGTTTTATACCTACTATTCCGATAGCCATGTTTTAAACCTCAACCGAAATGGTTATAACCTTGCTACTGATGTCACTAGTCTTAAGTAAGACTAATTTGAACATCAACACCAGCTGCCAAATCCAACTTCATCAAAGCATCAACTGTTTTCTCTGTTGGCTCGATGATGTCCACTAAACGCTTGTGCGTACGAATTTCATACTGATCACGCGCATCTTTATTCACGTGTGGTGAAGTCAAGATGGTGAAGCGTTCTTTACGCGTCGGTAAAGGAATAGGCCCCTTAACCTGAGCACCAGTACGCTTAGCGGTGTTTACGATCTCTGAAGTCGAAATATCAATCAACTTGTGATCAAACGCTTTCAATCTGATTCGAATACGTTGCTTTGCCATTGCAAAGAACTCCACTATATTAATTAAAAGAACATAAAAAACCGCTCCACCCTACTACTCGTGAGGGGTGCGGTTACCAAACTTGTTTCAGACTCAAATCGAGCCTGTTGTTAGCAAAATCAATAACTTACTTTACACTAAAGTCTGAAATTGCTTCGCAAGAACAACCCTAATAGTGGCCGTTACGCCTACAAAGGGACGCGAATTATAGGGGATTGATAAAGGGATTGCAAGCCAGAAAAGCAAATAATTTCAAGCGCTAGAGCCGAGAAACTTCCAAGGGAGTTGTAACACTTTAGCTCGGCGGGACTCCAATCCACAGAGCAGACGGAACGAGCACATTCTATGGTAAACGATTTACTGACACAAATAGGTTTTGGCGGCGGTTGCCACTGGTGTACAGAAGCAGTCTTTGCCTCTTTGAAAGGTGTCGATAGAGTAGAGCAAGGCTGGATTGCCTCTGATGGCGATGCTGAGAGCTTTTCGGAAGCTGTCATTGTGACCTTTAACGAAGAGCAAATACCTTTAAAAGATCTTATACATATACACTTATTGACTCACAGCAGTAGTTCCGCCCATCAGTTTCGTCACAAATATCGAAGCGCTGTCTATACCTTTGATACCGAGCAGTCATCAAAGGCTAAACGCTTTCTTGCGGAGCTTGCTCAGGAGAATGACAAAGAATACGTCACCCAAGTATTACCCTATAGAGCTTTTAAGCTGAATAAAGAAAAGTATCAGCAATACTATCTAAAGCATGCTGATAAGCCTTTTTGTCGAACCTACATCGCCCCTAAGCTAGCGACACTTAGGCAGCAGTATGCTCAACATCTAAAAGCGGATTAATTTGCTTTTAAGTGCGCCCAGTCTTTGTGGGTATCCATATAGTGCTTTATATAGGAACACTTAGGCACGACAGTAAATCCTTCCTGCTCTATGGCGTGCAGTACCGCTTCCATCATGGTGCCGCCATAACCTTTCCCGCGTAAAGCTTCGGGGACTTCAGAATATTCCAGGTGTAACACCATTCCCTGTTGCGAATAGGTTACCTTTGCTTCATGGCCTTGGTCCAAAACGACCGTGAACATTTTCTCCATCGGATGATGAATAGCTTGATAGGTCACAAACGCCTCCTTAGTTTCGACAGTTCTAACCTTGCTCGTCGATCTGTAACGTCTTAGTCTTCAATATCCACCCCGCGCCAAAAAGCGACATAACCTTTAATCGGTTCTGCCTTTTCCAGCGGCTCAGGATAGTACCAGGCAGCTTCTTGATTGGTCTGCCCACTTACCGTTATATCATAATAATGGGCTTCTCCCTTCCATGAGCAGGTCGTTTTGTGGTCTGAAGGGGTAAAATAATCAAAGTTAACCGACTCTGGTGGGAAGTAGTGATTATTCTCTACCACCACCGTATCGTTAGATTCTGCAATAATGACATTATTCCAAATAGCTTTCATGGATACTCCTTATCGAGGTTACCGCGCTGATATAAGACACGGCCTTGGCATTTATGATGTTATAAGCTTTTCAGCGTGCTTTTGGCGCAGCTTGCTCAGTTTAGGGTTTATCACCGCCATGCAGTACGGTTGCATCGCATTATTAGCGTAATAATCCTGGTGGTAATCTTCTGCTGGATAAAAGGTTTCTTCGGCGACTAACTCAGTCGCCAATGGTGCATCGAACAGTGGCGCCATCTCGTTCATTACAGTTTCTGCGGTTTCTCGCTGGGCGTCGTCGTGATACATGATGATGGAGCGATATTGAGTTCCTATATCGGCGCCCTGTCCATTAACCTGAGTCGGATCATGTGATGTCAGGAAAACTTCAACAAGGTCTCGGTAGCCCACTTGCTCAGGGTCAAATTCGACCTGCACCACTTCAGCGTGGCCAGTTGTACCCGAACAAATCTCGCGATAGGTTGGGTTGTCAGTATCTCCCGCGGTATATCCAGAAACTACAGACTCAACACCTTTTAACTGCTGCATGACTGCTTCTGTGCACCAAAAACAACCACCACCAAACGTTGCTTTTTGAGTCATTGTCATCCTCCTCGTTTTTTGACAAACGCTCTGGTTATGAAGCTCTTTGTTAAGCTCTACTGTTAAGAGATCTTCTTTAAAGAGACAGAATTCACGCAAAACCGTAACCCGTCCGGAGCAGGCCCATCTGGAAATACATGGCCCAGATGTCCGCCACAAACATTGCAACTCACTTCAACCCGAGTCATGCCGTAAGTGGTATCCATATCATAGCGTACCACACCTGTTCGCAAGGGTTCAGTGAAGCTTGGCCAGCCTGAACCAGACTCAAACTTTTGACTCGAATCAAATAACGGCTCGTCACAACTGGCGCAAGCATAAGTGCCCGCCTCAAACACGTTACAATGCTCCCCGCTATGAGCGCTCTCTGTGCCCTTTTGACGCATAACACGGTACTCTTCGGCGGATAATACTTGTCCCCACTCTGCGTCCGTTTTCTCAATGACTCGCGGTGGTTTCGGGTTACCATTATTTGCATAGGAGATGACATCATGCCAATTCATTATTCGGTACCTCCGTTGTGTTGATTGAAGCCAGTAGAAAGATTGGTCTTACCAAAAGTGAGTGGTTTTTAGCCATGTTCACGCCTATTAGAGTCAATAATACGTCAATTGTTACAAGCGGAAAAAAGCCCCTGAAAAGGGGCTATAAAGACTAACACAGGTTTCAGAGAGTCAAACTAAAGCATAAAATCCACACTGTTCGCGTTAAAAGCCGATAGGTTAGGCATAACCGAGTTAATTTCACCATCGGTCAGACCAAACCAACGCAACGGGCTTACCATAAACTGCTCAACAGACGTGGTCGGAATAATGCGACCATCATTATTAGCATCGTCTGGCCCATCAATTTCAAGACTTGGCACTTGTCCGTAGATATCACCACCGCGAACAGCTCCGCCCATGACCAGCTGATGGTTGCCCCACGCATGATCCGTGCCATCACCGTTACTAGTTAACGTTCGCCCGAACTCTGAGCTGGTAAAACTGGTCACATTATTTTGCACGCCGAGTTCTGTCGTGACATCATAAAAGTAATTCATACTCTGGCTTAATTCAGTAAACAATTCTTGTTGACGGTTAATGTGGCCATCATGGGTATCAAACCCGCCCATACCAACATAGAAAACTTGACGCTCCATGCCTAACTCAGCGCGAATAGCTATTAACTTAGCCACCATCTCAAGCTTAGTCGCTAGGCTTCCCTCTGGTTTAGCCGTCGTAAAATCAGCAACATTATCTATTTGTGCGCCAACGCGCTCGACCAAATCCATGGTTCGAGACTGCAGTCCTTTAAACTCATCGGTAAAAGGGTCATTGTAATTATTGCTCAATAACTCTTTAAACGCAGCTCGACGATCCTGCGTCCAATTCTTATCTGGCGCGACATAACCGTATTGATCAAAGCCATTTCGACCAATCGACAAATCCAAGTTGAGTTGGCTGCTCAGCCAGTTGGTGCGTCCATCAATCGCGATACCGGTTAACAAAGGGTCTTGGTTATTGGCAACCGCTAAATCCATCACTCGGCCGCCAAGACCTGACTTCTGGACTTGCGGATCGACATAACGCCACTGATCTTGCTGATCATTGTGCGAAAACAGTTGGTCCGGCAATGCTTTACTGCGGTCCAAAAACTGTTGGCGGGTAACCGGCTCTACAAGATTACCCACGTTAGCCATCACTCCTAGCTTGCCATTATTGAACAAACCTTGTAATTCAGACAGCTGTGGGTGGAAGCCGAAGCTACTGCCACCGTGCGATAATGGCGACACAGGAAGTAAGTCGCCCTTCGCTATCGCCATATTCTGGCGTGAAGCCGCATATTCGTCATAGTCAAAATTACTGGTCGGCACCACCATATTGAAGCCATCGTTACCCCCCAGTAAAAAGATACAGACTAGCGCCTTGTAATCACCCGTAGGGATATTAAGCGCGTGAGCCGATTGGCTGACGTTCATCAGCCCAGAGGTCGCAATTGCAGCGGAACCTAGTTTTATAAAATCACGTCTATTCATCGTTAGGCTCCTATCGTTGTACTGCAAATTCTGGCGAAGTGATGACCATTGACACAGCCTCAATAGCTTTGCGCTCAGGATCATCTTCATTGAAGGAAGCCAGGTAGTCAGTAAGCACTGACTTCATATGCTCGCTCATGGTTCCACCTAACAATAGCGTATCTAAATGCTCAATCAATTCATCGTCACTAGACGCTGCTAGATCGCGCTCTCTGTTGTAATTAACAATAATATCTTTTGCACCTGGTGAAGAACGCTCAAAATTATTCATGCTTAACGATCTCCAATGAAGGTGATTCGTCATCTTTGCCATAGTACCTTCAGTATGAATCTCAAACTCCGGTGCATTGATATCAGCGTCTTTTAAAGCGCCAGCGGGTTGATAGTTAGGCGAAAAGAAATTAAATACGCTTGGGGATTTCAATGGTCCTTGAGCAAAGTCATTATCAACCCATCGGAACTCAAAGGTACCCGCGCCAGTATTGGCATTAAAAGCTCGCCAGAAGGCGGTTAACTTTAAAATGGGTTCTTTCAATTTTCCAAACGGTTTGTCATGACCAGACTCACCCGTTACGGCTTCGTCATCCAGCAAAATCGCCTTAATCACAGCCTTCATATCCCCTCGAACGCCGTTGCCATTATCGTTGAATGCAGTGGCAACACGCTCAACATACGCAGGAGATGGGTTACTAGTAACTAACTTTTTAATCAACTGTTTTGCAACAAAAGGACCTACGTTGGGATGGTTAAAGATATGATCCAAAGCTTGCTCCAGATCTTGTTCTGGCGTTTGTCCTGCCGGAATCACACCGCCATTAATAAGTCGCTTTTCACCTTCCGCATGATACTCAGGAAACGCTTTCATCGGGCTAATTAAGTCTCTATTTTCACCCCACCACCAAAATGTCTCCGCATTCTGCCAAGTCCAGCCAGTAAACACATGAGCTAGTCCTTCAATGTCCTCTTGGTCATAGGTTGGTATCGTCTTTCCTTGGGCATCACGCTTCGCTGTTCCATCTAAATTAAGCTCAACTAAGCCAACGGTGAAGAGCTGCATAAGCTCACGCGCATAGTTCTCATCTGGGCGAATGTTTCGCTCGAGATCCGGCTTACGATTGCGAAGCATGCTCAAATACTCGCCCATCACCGGGCTAAGCGTGACATCTTGCATTAAATCACGATAATTGCCGAAGCTGTTCTCTAGCAGTATGTCGTAGTAGTTTGATAAAGACTTATTGCCATCCACTCCACCGGAATCAACCCCGTACTGGCTAATGACCCAAATTTCACTCAACGCAAAAGCCACGCGCTGGCGCAACTGATCTTCAGCTTTTAAACTACGATGCCACCAAGCATCAACATACAAGCTCCAAGTATTGTCAGGATCATAGTTAAAACGGTTATAGTATGCGGTATGTTTTGAAGCCGACAGCGACATCTGCCAGTCAATCCAATCCTCATAGCCCATATCGACCACTCGCTCGATTGAACTTGGAGTTGCACCAAAAGTGGTTTGCTGTAAGAAACGTGACGCTTTGCCCGAGCCTGGCGGCTCTACATGGGCTGGTGGGTCTTCTCCAGAGCCTGGTGGCGGATTATTCGATTCTTCGCTGTCCGAGCCTCCGCTACAAGCGGCGACCAGAAACATCAAGCCCAGCAGTGCCAGCCTCTGTATTGTTGTTTTCATGAATGCTTTGTCTCTCCAAGTGACGCAGATTGTCATCTTAAACACGACCACCTGTAAAATCTTTCGACACTATCACATTAGCGAGTCAACTATGTCTCAAAACAAGAGCACAAAACGCCGGGGTAGTATTAAGAGTGTTACTTCAGATAGAAAAAAGCCCCTCTAACCTAGAGGGGCTTACAGTGACTCACTTTCAGGGGTTAGAAGTAGCCACCTATTTGTAAACTGTAGAATTGCGCATCACTTGCAAACCTCTCCATCTCAGCTCTCATAAAGAAGTTCTCGCTTAAGTCCCACTTTAGACCTAAACCAAAAGCGAACTGCAAAGATGTCTCCTCTTCATATGAAGGCAACAACATGTCGTTAGTTCCATCAGCAGCAGTATTAGCAGTATTTCGTATTGCTGAAACACCCAGCTTTCCATAGACATCAATGGCATTGTCCTCTTTTGACCAGGGAAAGTAGTTTATAATTCCAGATATGACTCTGTAGTTAATTCCTTCGTTAGGATACTGCTGTTCTAAGTTTGGGTCTTCATTTCCAAGCCCAGCGGTCCCTAAGTCATAATAAGAAAAATCGAAGCTCCAGCTTGGATCAATATCAACTCCAGCATAAAGTTTATAACCATTATCTGAGCTGTCATTTGTTCTCCATCCAGCTGCCTCACCTTTAGGGTCAATATCGCTTACACCATAACCTATGCCCCAGTACCACTTTGTTTCGCTCTCTGAATCCGCTTTTACAGCAGGCTGTAGAAGCCCGATTAACACTAGGGCTCCTACTAAACTTTGTATTATCTTACTTGGCACCATTAATATATCCTCTCTTTGACCTACGTAAAATCAATCCTATCATCATCAACACTAACAGTATGGCCGACGTACTACCTCCCGAAACCGATGTCCGTAAACTATTATCACAAGCATCTCCCATACCATCTTGATCAGTGTCTGCTTGGTTTACATTGACCACCAGAGGGCAGTTATCGTCACTATCCAAAACACCGTCATCATCGTCGTCAGTGTCACACGAGTTACCTAATCCATCACCATCAGTATCTAGCTGAGCTGGGTTACTCGTTAACGGACAGTTATCAATGCCATCGTCGAGGCCGTCATTATCATCATCAGCGTCACAAACATCTCCTACGCCGTCCCCATCAGTATCTAACTGTTGTTCGTTACTGTTAACAGGGCAGTTGTCAACACCATCATCAACACCATCATTATCGTCATCAGTATCACATGCATCCCCTATACCATCGCCGTCAGAGTCTAACTGATCTTGATTAGGTATAACTGGGCAATTATCAGCGGTATCGTCGATCGTATCATTGTCATCGTCGTTATCGCATGCGTCCCCAAGTCCATCACCATCGGTATCTTCTTGATTTGGGTTGCTTACGACTGGACAATTATCAAGGTCATTATCAACACCGTCATTGTCATTGTCATTGTCGCAAACATCGCCGATACCATCGCTGTCAACATCACTTTGATCGGTATTTGGTATTGCTGGGCAGTTATCGACACTATCATCAATACCATCGCCATCAGAGTCAGTGTTGCTATCACATGCATCACCCACTCCATCACCATCGGTATCAACTTGTCCTGGATTACTCGTTAATGGGCAGTTATCGATACCGTCTTCAACGCTGTCGTTATCGTCATCGTTGTCACAAACATCACCAGAACCGTCACCATCGGCATCTTCTTGACCTGCGTTGCTTATTAGCTGGCAATTATCAGGCCCATCATTAACACCATCGTTATCATCATCTGAATCACAGGCGTCGCCTATTCCATCGCCATCGGTATCTTCCTGACCAGGGTTTGCTATGGCAGGACAATTATCAACACCATCGTCAAAACCATCACCATCCGAATCATTGTTGGTATCACAAGCATCGCCTAAACCATCGCCATCGGTGTCTTCTTGACCTGGGTTATTCACTAATGGACAGTTATCGGCTCCATCATCAATGCCATCCTCATCATCATCCGTGTCGCAGGCATCGCCAGTTCCGTCGCCGTCGGTATCCGTTTGATCCGTATTCGATGTTAATGGACAGTTGTCAGCTCCATCATCAATGCCATCGTTATCGTCGTCCGTGTCGCATGCATCACCGATACCATCGCCATCAGTATCCTCTTGGCTAGGGTTTGGCACAGCTGGGCAATTATCAACACCATCGTCCACACCATCACCATCAGTGTCATTATTGGCGTCACAAGCATCTCCAACACCATCGCCGTCAGTATCTTCTTGCAGAGGATTGCTATCTACCGGACAGTTATCAGCACCGTCATCGATACCATCACCATCATCGTCGGTATCACAAATATCACCCGTGCCATCACCATCTAGATCTTCTTGGCCGGGGTTACTATTAACGGGGCAGTTATCTACTCCATCATTGATACCATCACCATCATCATCGGTATCGCAAGCATCGCCTATTCCATCGCCGTCTAGGTCCTCTTGGCCTGGGTTAGATGTTGTTGGACAGTTATCAGCGCCATCATCGATACCATCGCCATCATCATCGGTATCACAGGCATCGCCTAAACCATCACCATCAAGATCATTCTGGGTTGGGTTGGGTACAGCTGGACAATTATCAGCGCCATCATCAATACCATCACCATCAGTATCAGTATTGGCATCACACGCATCACCAATACCATCACCATCACCATCATCTTGGCTTGGGTTAGCAATAAGAGGACAGTTATCAGCACCATCATCAACCCCATCATTATCATCATCGGGGTCACAAGCGTCGCCTAAACCGTCGCCGTCAGTATCGGTTTGATTAGTATTTGATACTACTGGGCAGTTATCCACGCCATCATCGACGCCGTCACCATCATCATCAGTATCACAAGCATCACCGATTCCATCACCGTCTAAATCTTCTTGTCCGGGATTTGACACTGCAGGACAGTTATCGGCGCCATCATCAATACCATCACCGTCAGCATCAGTATTGGCATCACACGCATCACCAACTCCATCACTATCGGCATCATCTTGGCTTGGATTTGCGATTAATGGGCAATTATCAACACCATCATCGATACCATCGTTATCATCATCGGTATCACAGGCATCACCAGTACCATCGCCATCAGTATCTGTTTGATCGGAGTTACTCAATAAAGGACAGTTATCTAAGTCGTCATCCACGCCATCATTATCATCGTCGCTATCGCAAGCATCGCCTAACCCATCGCCGTCGGTATCAGTTTGCAAAGGGTTATTCGCTACAGGACAGTTATCAACGTTATCATCAATGCCGTCATCGTCATTATCAGCATCACAGGCATCACCAATACCGTCACCATCCACATCAGCTTGGTCTGGATTTGGGGTCGCAGGACAGTTATCGACACTATCCTCAATACCATCACCATCTTGATCATCCAAGGCTGGACCTACACACGCCGAATACACCTGAATTTCATTCAATGCACCGACCAAACTTCCCAGCCCGATTTCAACTTGATTGAACTCTTGCGTCGTGTCGAAAGCAACGTATGCTTTGTCGCCCCCAGCTAATAAACTCAGTGCAAGTAAACTATTTCCGCTAAAACTTTCTTGAGGAGTGTCATTGAGGAGAGTTGTAATCGTAATAGAATCTAAAAGTGTCAGATCAATAATAGTGCCTGGGTCTTCTACCACGAAACCAGCCACATTATCACCAGTATACGACTGGCTCGTATCTGTAATTCGAATAAAGCTTTCTGCCAACACTCCTGCGGTTACCGACATTTCAGCAAAGTTATTTAAATCCACATCAATAACATTACCTTCGCCACTAACGCCACAGAGTATGCATATCCCAGTAACACCACTCGAAACTTGTGCGTCTGGAGTAACAATCGGTTCGAACCTCTCACCCACGCCACAGGTAGCAACATCAGGGTCACAAACATCACCAATGCCATCACCGTCAGAATCTTCCTGACCAGCATTGGCAATTAATGTGCAATTGTCATTGGTATCCAATACACCGTCATTATCATCATCAGTATCACATGCATCCCCTGAACCATCACCATCTGTATCTTCTTGATTAGGGTTATACACCGCGGGGCAATTATCTACTGTATCATCATCTAACCCGTCTCCATCATCATCCGCAGCCATTAATGGCACTGCGAATACTGTTAAACAGATCAGCGTTATGAATTGTTTATTTAATTTTTTTAGTAAACTCGTCATTCCATCCTCCATTTGCGCAAACCATTTTTAGCGCATGTTCAAAGTCTATAGGTGCCATCTTGTACTTTTCAGGAAGGATGAAGTCGTCGGAGGTGGTAGCGGAATAGTAACCTTAGGGCGAGTAAAGACGATCTCAAAGGTTGGAAGCTCAAGCCAGAGCAAACTTTGTAAACTGTCAATAACGATCTGCGGTGCATCATTATCTAGCTCCTTGTCGTTTTCTACCAATTTAAACGGTCAATATATACAGAGAGTTATCTCTTTTACTGACACATTCAGAGCAGACTGTAGAAACTCGTTGTTACTCAACTAACTATTAATAGCAAAAAAAGCTTCTACAGTTAATAAAAAACTAGCATGCACCCCACAATTGAACAATAGCTGACATTATATTTCTTAATGCATAAATGCATCACGCCCTATATTTAGCAAAGCTTATAGATAGATGCTTAAGCAACAATAAGCACCATGCATTAATTTTACTAATGCATGTCTTTAAGCTCTCAATGCATGATTAAGTTATTGATTTTGATTAATCACAGTTAAACAAGTATTTGATATACAACATAAAAGATACAGTTTTTGAAGTCTTATATTGGGACTGAGGTGGCTCTAATAAACAGGTGACCCTGAAACATTTTGTTACAAATGAGCGAGTAATGAAAAAACGATGCTGTTAAGCCTACCGAGTAATGCCAAGCCTGCAGGTAGTGAACGTACAGCACTCCCACCCAGCTAAGGATTAATGGTTATATGCTTTAAGATTTAGAAATTGATTTTGTTCTTTCATAAAAAAAAGGGCCGCTCATGCGACCCTTTTCGAGCTTTTCAGCCGTTGTCTTTAAGATTACTCGTGAATCTTAGAAACGACCGACATGGATGTCGGAAGTGCAGGGTTAGCGGGAGCGATACCCTGCCAACACCTGCGAACGAAGTTCGCCTATCCCAGAATCGGGACAAAGAACTCCAGTCTATCTAAGCTTACTCGTGAATCTTAGAAACAACACCCGCACCTACAGTACGGCCACCTTCACGAATCGCGAAGCGTAAACCTTCGTCCATCGCAATCGGTGCAATCAACGTAACATCCATCTTGATGTTATCGCCTGGCATAACCATTTCTACGCCTTCAGGTAACTCACAAGCACCCGTTACGTCTGTTGTACGGAAGTAGAACTGTGGACGGTAGCCTTTGAAGAATGGCGTGTGACGACCACCTTCATCTTTCGACAATACGTACACTTCTGCTTCGAAACGTGTGTGTGGGTTGATTGTACCTGTGTGAGCCAATACTTGACCACGCTCTACTTCATCACGCTTAGTACCACGTAATAAAACACCTACGTTGTCGCCAGCTTCACCTTGGTCAAGCAACTTACGGAACATCTCTACGCCCGTTACAGTCGTCTTCGTCGTATCTTTGATACCAACGATTTCAATCTCTTCACCAACTTTTACAACACCACTCTCAACACGGCCTGTTACTACCGTACCACGACCTGAAATTGAGAATACGTCTTCGATTGGTAACAAGAATGGCTTGTCTACTGCACGCTCTGGCTCTGGGATATAAGTATCTAGAGCTTCACCAAGTGCTACGATAGCTTCTTGACCTAACGCGCCTTCGTCACCTTCCAACGCTTTCAACGCTGAACCACGAACGATTGGCGTGTCGTCACCTGGGAATTCGTATTGATCTAGAAGTTCACGAACTTCCATCTCAACCAATTCTAGTAACTCTTCGTCGTCTACCATGTCGCATTTGTTCAAGAATACAACAATCTTCGGTACACCTACCTGACGTGATAACAAGATGTGCTCACGTGTTTGTGGCATTGGGCCGTCTGCTGCTGAACATACTAAGATAGCACCGTCCATCTGTGCAGCACCCGTAATCATGTTTTTCACATAATCAGCGTGGCCTGGGCAGTCTACGTGTGCGTAGTGACGTGAAGGTGTTTCATATTCAACGTGTGACGTCGCAATTGTAATACCACGCTCACGCTCTTCTGGAGCATTGTCAATATCTGCGAATGCTTGTGCAGCACCACCGTATACTTTTGCCAATACTGTACAAATCGCCGCCGTCAAAGTAGTTTTACCATGGTCTACGTGACCAATCGTTCCTACGTTTACGTGCGGCTTATTACGTTCAAATTTCTCTTTAGCCATTTTTCAATTCCTCTAATTCTCTGGAACTATAAATTTAAAATTAAGAATTCTTACTAATCACTTCTTCAGCAATGTTCGTTGGAGCTTCTGCATAGTGTGCAAACTCCATCGTAAAGCTTGCGCGACCTTGTGACAAACTACGTACATCTGTCGCGTAACCAAACATTTCAGAAAGTGGAACTTCAGCGTCAATCACCTTACCAGTTGAGTTTTCACCCATGCCTTTTACAAGTCCACGACGACGGTTAAGGTCACCCATAACGTCACCCATGTACTCTTCAGGAGTTACAACTTCAACTTTCATCATTGGCTCAAGCAATGCTGGATTCGCTGTAGAAGCTGCATTTTTTACCGCTAAACTACCAGCGATTTTAAATGCCATTTCATTCGAGTCAACATCGTGGTAAGAACCATCATAAAGCGTTGCTTTAACGTCTAGTACTGGGTAACCAGCAATAATACCGTTTTCTAACTGCTCTTCGATACCTTTTTGTACAGCACCGATATATTCTTTCGGGACTACACCACCAACGATTTCGTTAACGAACTCAAAGCCTGAACCTGGTTCTTGTGGCTCAAGTTTCACCCAAACGTGACCATACTGACCGCGACCACCTGATTGACGTACGAATTTACCTTCGACTTCAACCGTGTTGCGGATTGACTCACGATAAGCTACCTGAGGCGCACCAATGTTCGCTTCAACTTTGAACTCACGCTTCATACGGTCAACAAGAATGTCCAAGTGTAACTCACCCATACCAGAAATAATGGTTTGGCCCGACTCTTCGTCAGTTTGTACACGGAACGATGGATCTTCTTGTGCCAACTTACCTAAAGCAATACCCATTTTTTCTTGGTCAGCTTTAGTTTTTGGCTCTACAGCAACCGCGATTACTGGCTCAGGGAATTCCATACGCTCTAGAATAATTTTGCTGTCTAGGGCACATAGAGTATCACCAGTTGTTACGTCTTTAAGACCAACACCAGCTGCGATGTCGCCTGCGCGAACTTCTTTAATCTCTTCACGGCTGTTTGAGTGCATCTGTACGATACGACCGATACGCTCTTTCTTATCTTTTACTGAGTTGTATACGTGATCACCTGAGTTGATAACACCAGAATAAACACGGAAGAACGTCAGTGTACCCACGAATGGGTCAGTCGCGATTTTAAATGCCAATGCAGAGAACGGAGCATTGTCATCAGCTTCACGAGTTTCGATTTCTTCGCCTTCAAGGTCAACAGTACCTTGAATCGCTTTAACTTCTACAGGAGAAGGCATGTATTCGATAGTCGCATCAAGAACCGCTTGTACACCTTTGTTCTTAAACGCAGAACCACCAAACACAGGAATGATTTCGTTAGCTAGTGTGCGCTGACGAATACCTGTTTTGATTTCTTCTTCAGAAAGCTCGCCTTCTTCAAGATATTTTTCCATCATCTCTTCAGAAGCTTCAGCAGCTGCTTCAACCATGTACTCACGCATTTCAGCACATTTATCAGCGATATCTGCAGGGATGTCTTCATAAGTGAAGGTTAAGCCGTTATCTTCTTCGTTCCAGATAATTGCTTTATTCTTAACTAAATCAACAACACCTTTGAACTCGTCTTCTGCACCAATCGTCATTTGCATTGGAACAGCAGTCGCGCCTAAACGCTCACGAAGTTGCGAAACAACCATCTCAAAATCAGCACCAGCACGGTCCATCTTATTAACGAAAACCATACGAGGAACTTCGTACTTATTCGCTTGACGCCATACTGTTTCAGTTTGAGGCTGTACGCCTGATGAACCACAAAGAACAACTACTGCACCGTCAAGTACACGTAGTGAACGTTCTACTTCAATCGTGAAGTCAACGTGTCCAGGGGTGTCGATGATGTTAATGCGGTGCTCTTCAAATTGAGCATCCATACCACGCCAGAATGTTGTAGTCGCAGCTGAAGTAATGGTAATACCACGCTCCTGCTCCTGCTCCATCCAATCCATTGTCGCGGCGCCATCGTGTACTTCACCAATCTTATGCGAAAGACCAGTGTAGAAAAGAATACGCTCAGTTGTTGTCGTTTTACCGGCATCAACGTGCGCACAGATACCAATGTTACGGTATCGTTTAATTGGGGTTTTACGTGCCACAATAAACTCCTTGGATTACCAACGGAAATGCGAGAAAGCTTTGTTAGCTTCAGCCATACGGTGAACGTCTTCACGTTTCTTAACAGCTGAACCACGACTTTCGATAGCATCAAGAATTTCACCAGCTAGACGCTCACGCATAGATTTTTCACTACGCTTACGAGCAGCATCAGTCAACCAGCGCATTGCTAGTGCAGTCTGACGAGCAGGACGAACTTCTACTGGTACTTGGTATGTTGAACCACCAACACGGCGAGACTTAACTTCCACCATTGGGCGGATGTGTTCTAAGCCTTTCTCAAACATTTCTAATGGTTCTTCGCCTGATTTTTTCTCAGAAATGATGTCTAGCGCGCCATAAACGATTTTCTCTGCAACTGACTTTTTACCGTCAAGCATTAAAACGTTGATGAACTTCGCCAACAATTCACTTCCGAACTTTGGATCAGGAAGGATCTCGCGTTTTGCGATTATACGTCTTCTTGGCATGTTAAATTTTCCTCATGCATGTGTAACTTCAGGACAATCCAGAATAAGCTGTTACGACACTTATCTGGCCTTACTCACATAGTGAAATAGCCGATCGGACGATCAGCTACTAGACTATTCTCTAATTGTAGAGCCTTAATATTTAAATTTTATTAAGGCCTCGCCTTGCCTAATAAACTTCTAGTACAAGGCAGTTTTTATTCTTGTTAAAAACCTTAGTGCAAGGCAGCTGGATTATTTTGAAGCGATTTGGCTAGAGGCCAATGAGCAGAAAAACAATCCAGATAACACAGCAATAAAGCTTTTAACTGAATAAAATTAGCCTTTAGGGCGTTTTGCACCGTACTTAGAACGACCTTGCTTACGATCTTTAACGCCAGCCAAGTCCAAAGTACCGCGAACACAGTGGTAACGTACACCTGGCAAATCCTTTACACGACCGCCACGGATAAGTACAACACTGTGCTCTTGAAGGTTGTGACCTTCACCACCGATGTATGAAGAAACTTCATAACCGTTAGTTAGACGTACACGAGCAACTTTACGTAAAGCCGAGTTTGGCTTTTTAGGCGTTGTAGTATAAACACGAGTACATACACCACGTTTCTGCGGACAAGCTTCTAATGCAGGAACGTTTGTCTTTTTAACCTGCTTAATGCGAGGTTTTCTTACAAGCTGATTAATAGTAGCCATTAATTCATTCTCTATATCTGGTTCACGCTTTATACAGCGCGCCTTTAGAAGGACGTCCTCAACAGGACATGGTACCTAGGGCGCGCTATTCTAAAGAGGTCCTAATGGGTTGTCAAGCCTGCCCAATGATCAAAAACTGAACAGGCACAAGCACTTTAAGCCTCGCTATCTTCCATTGAGCTCAACTCATCAGAAAGAGCTTGCTCAACATCATCTGCTGAAGGACCTACAACATCTTCGATCTGTAGTTCTGCAGCACGTTTGCGACGACGCTCTTCGTGGTAAGTCAAACCAGTACCTGCTGGAATCAGACGTCCCACAATCACGTTTTCTTTCAAGCCATTCAAGTCATCCATCTTACCGCTAACAGCCGCTTCGGTAAGAACACGAGTCGTTTCCTGGAATGACGCCGCCGAGATAAACGATTCAGTTGCTAATGAAGCTTTAGTAATACCCATCAATACTCTCTCGAATTTGATTGGCTCTTTACCTTCTTCAATCAACTTATCGTTTGCTTCAAGCACTCTAATGACTTCCATTTGATCACCTCTTAGGAAGCGAGAGTCACCTGGCTCAGTTACGATACACTTACGTAGCATCTGACGAATAACAACTTCAATGTGCTTATCGTTAATTCCAACACCCTGGAGACGATAAACTTCTTGAACTTCATTCACGATGTAACGCGCAAGTTCTGTGATTCCTTTAAGGCGAAGAATATCGTGTGGATTATCTGCACCGTCAGATACAACCTCACCCTTCTCAACTTTCTCACCTTCAAAGATGTTCAGCTGACGCCACTTAGGAATCAATTCTTCATAGGTATCATCGTTGTCATGAGGAGTAATCACTAGACGACGCTTACCTTTAGTTTCTTTACCAAAGCTCACAGTACCTGAGATCTCAGCAAGAATTGCTGGCTCTTTCGGTTTACGAGCTTCGAACAGGTCGGCTACTCGAGGTAGACCACCCGTAATATCTTTTGTCTTCGAGCTTTCTTGAGGAATACGAGCAATCGCATCACCAATACTTACGTCCGAACCATCTTCCAAGCTTACGATTGCGTTTGCTGGCAAGAAGTAAACAGCTGGCATATCCGTACCCGGAATACACAACTCTTTACCTTTCGCATCTAACAATTTAATCGCTGGTTTAACGTCAGAAGATTTGCTACCTGAACGCTGCTTGTTCTCGGTAATAACAATTGAGCTCAAACCTGTTAATTCATCCGTTTGACGCTCGATGTTGACGCCTTCAACCATGTCAACAAACTGAATCTTACCGTCTAGCTCAGTGATAATTGGGTGAGTGTGCGGATCCCAGTTAGCAACAATGTCGCCACCTTTCGCTTCTTCACCTTCTTTCTTCGCTAATACAGCACCGTAAGGAAGCTTATAACGCTCACGCTCACGACCAAACTCGTCAACCACATTCAATTCTGATGAACGCGAAACGATAACTTGCTTACCATCTTTACGGTCAACCGTTTTCGCATTTTTCAGACGAAGTGTACCGTCGTTTTTGATCTGGACATTGTTGTCTGCAGATGCACGAGATGCCGCACCACCAATGTGGAACGTACGCATCGTAAGCTGTGTACCCGGCTCACCAATAGACTGAGCAGCGATAACACCAACAGACTCACCATGGTTAATAATATGACCACGAGCCAAATCACGGCCGTAACACGCAGCACAAACACCGTTACGGGTTTGACACGTAATAACAGAACGTACTTTTACTTCATCAACAGAGTTCTGCTCAAGGATATCTACCCACTTCTCGTCAAGCAAAGTACCTGCTTCAGCAAGAATGTCGTCACTGCCTGGAACATAAACATGCTCAGCAACAACACGACCAAGAACTCGTTCACGTAAAGGTTCTACAACGTCACCACCTTCAATCAGCGGCGTCATGTATAGACCATTTTCAGTGCCACAGTCTTCGGTAGTAATAACCATATCTTGTGCAACATCCACCAAACGACGAGTTAAGTATCCCGAGTTTGCTGTTTTCAATGCGGTATCAGCCAAACCTTTACGCGCACCGTGCGTCGAAATAAAGTACTGAGATACGTCCAAACCTTCACGGAAGTTTGCCGTAATTGGCATTTCAATAATCGAGCCATCCGGTTTAGCCATCAGACCACGCATACCCGCTAGCTGACGAATCTGTGCGGCACTACCACGAGCGCCCGAGTCCGCCATCATAAAGATCGAGTTAAACGATGGTTGAGTAACGACTTCACCGTCACTGTTTTCAATATCGTCGGTACCAATATGGTCCATCATCGCTTTCGCAACTTTTTCGTTGGTATGCGACCAGATATCAACAACTTTGTTATAACGCTCGCCCTGAGTTACTAAACCAGAGTTAAACTGGTCTTGAATCTCAGCGACTTCAGCTTCCGCCGACTCAATGATGCCTGCTTTAACGTCTGGAATCGCCATGTCTTCGATACCTACCGAAGTACCTGAACGAGTCGCATACGAGAAGCCGGTATACATTAGTTGGTCAGCAAAAATTACTGTCGCTTTTAGGCCACGCTCACGGTAACAAGTGTTAACCATGCGCGAGATTGCTTTTTTCGTCATCGCTTGGTTCACTAAGTCGAAGCTAATGCCTTCAGGAACGATACCCCAAAGCAATGAACGACCCACTGTTGTTTCAACCAAGTCTAATGACTCTGTACGATTACCTTCTTCATCGAAATGAACCATCGGTAGGCGTACTTTAACTCTTGCGTGCAAATCGACCGCGCCGTTTGCATAAGCACGTTGTACTTCGTCAGCATCGACGAATACCATGCCTTCACCTTTCGCATTAACACGGTCACGTGTTAAGTAGTACAAGCCAAGTACCACGTCCTGAGTAGGAACGATAATTGGCTCACCATTTGCTGGCGAAAGAATGTTGTTTGTCGACATCATTAACGCGCGAGACTCTAACTGAGCTTCGATGGTTAATGGAACGTGGACCGCCATTTGGTCACCATCGAAGTCAGCGTTGTATGCTGTACAAACTAGCGGGTGAAGCTGAATCGCTTTACCTTCAATCAGTACAGGTTCGAACGCCTGAATACCTAAACGGTGAAGTGTTGGTGCACGGTTTAGTAGTACCGGATGCTCACGAATCACTTCTTCTAGGATATCCCAAACGATAGGCTCTTCACGCTCAACCATTTTCTTAGCCGCTTTAATCGTTGTCGCGAGACCACGAAGTTCAAGCTTGCTGTAAATGAATGGCTTAAATAGCTCCAATGCCATCTTCTTAGGAAGACCACACTGGTGTAATTTCAATGTTGGACCAACAACGATCACCGAACGACCTGAGTAGTCAACACGCTTACCAAGAAGGTTCTGACGGAAACGACCTTGCTTACCTTTGATCATGTCAGCCAAAGATTTCAATGGACGCTTGTTAGAGCCAGTAATCGCACGACCACGACGACCATTATCAAGCAACGCATCAACCGACTCCTGCAACATACGCTTTTCGTTGCGCACGATGATATCAGGAGCGTTTAAGTCTAATAGACGCTTCAAACGGTTGTTACGGTTAATCACGCGACGGTATAGATCGTTCAAGTCAGATGTTGCGAAACGACCACCATCTAGCGGTACTAACGGACGCAAATCTGGTGGAAGAACTGGCAATACCTTCATGATCATCCATTGAGGATCGTTACCCGACTCAAGGAATGCTTCTAGTAATTTTAGACGCTTGCTTAATTTCTTAAGTTTAGTCTCAGAATTCGTTGATGGAATTTCTTCTTCACGAATACGGTGTGCTTCTTCTTTTAGATCAATATGATCAAGAAGTTCACTGACCGCTTCCGCACCCATCTTCGCTTCAAAGTCATCACCAAACTCTTCCAACGCGTCAAGATAGCCTTCTTCGCTTAATAGCTGGCCAGTCTCAAGAGTTGTCATGCCTGGGTCAGTCACAACGAATGCTTCAAAATACAACACACGCTCAATATCGCGTAACGTCATATCCATCAACATACCGATACGGCTTGGCAGTGATTTCAAGAACCAGATGTGCGCCACTGGACACGCTAGGTCAATGTGACCCATACGCTCACGACGTACTTTCGTTAAGGTAACTTCAACACCACATTTTTCACAAATGATTCCGCGGTGTTTCAAACGCTTATATTTACCACATAAACATTCGTAGTCTTTTACTGGGCCAAAAATCTTGGCACAGAACAAACCGTCACGCTCTGGTTTAAAGGTACGATAGTTAATGGTCTCTGGCTTTTTTACTTCGCCGTAAGACCAAGAGCGGATTTGATCCGGTGATGCCAATCCAATTCGGATTGCATCAAACTCTTCGGACTGACTCTGCTGCTTAACTAAATTTAATAAGTCTTTCACAATCGTTCTCCTGCTGGAGTTAAAACCTTATCCTAAAGGCTTCGGAGTGTTGCTTTTGCGCCACCCCGAAGCGATGGAGTTCTTTATATAGGCCTATGCCTTACTCGTCATGCTCAAGCTCAATGTTGATCGCTAGAGACTTAATCTCTTTGGTCAATACATTGAACGACTCTGGCATGCCTGGCTCCATCTGGTGATTACCGTCAACGATGTTTTTGTACATACGAGTACGACCGTTAACGTCATCCGATTTAACCGTAAGCATTTCCTGAAGCGTATAAGCTGCGCCATAAGCTTCAAGTGCCCAAACTTCCATCTCACCGAAACGCTGACCACCGAACTGAGCTTTACCGCCCAGAGGTTGTTGCGTCACAAGACTATACGAACCAGTAGAACGGGCGTGCATCTTGTCATCAACTAAGTGGTTCAGTTTCAGCATGTACATGTAACCCACCGTTACAGGACGCTCGAACTTGTCACCAGTACGACCATCGTATAACCATGTTTGGCCTGTCTTCGGTAACTCAGCTAAATCAAACATTGCATGAATGTCTGTTTCAGCCGCGCCATCAAATACTGGCGTTGCCATAGGCACACCGTTACGTAAGTTTCCAGCCATGTTCATCACTTCATCATCAGACATTTCTGATAAATCTACAGCTTTATCATCACGGTGGTTATAAACTTTGTTCAAGAACGTTTTAACTGTTTTAGGTGCTTTACCAGTGTCTAGTAGCTCACCGATTTTTTCACCAACGCCTTTCGCAGCCCAACCAAGGTGAGTCTCAAGAACCTGACCAATGTTCATACGTGATGGTACACCCAGCGGGTTCAACACGATGTCTACTGGTACGCCTTGATCATCATATGGCATGTCTTCCACAGGAACGATGTTTGAAATAACACCCTTGTTACCGTGACGACCAGCCATTTTATCACCTGGCTGAATACGACGTTTAACCGCTAAGTAAACTTTAACGATCTTTTGAACGCCAGGTTGTAAATCATCACCTTGAGTGATTTTTACTTTCTGGATATCGAACTTTTTGTCGTACTCTTTACGTTGTTCAGCTAAGTAGTTAGCTAGATTTTCAAGCGCTTGTTGCTTTTCTTCAACACGCAACTGAATCTCTAAATATTGCTTTGGTTCTAACTCGTCCAAATAATCAACAGTAACTTTACTGCCTTTCTTCAGCTTGTTAGGACCTTTCTCAGCGACACATCCTGTAATCAGGTTGCGAGCACGCTGATAGATGCTTTCCGCCAAAATACGGAACTCATCGTTAATGTCTTTCTTGGCGCGAGCAACTTCACTGTTTTCGATTTCTTTAGCGCGAGCATCTTTCTCAACACCGTCACGAGTAAAGACTTGAACGTCAATCACTGTACCGTGTGTTGAAGTACCTACACGCAAAGACGTATCTTTAACGTCAGAAGCTTTCTCACCGAAGATTGCTCTTAGAAGCTTCTCTTCCGGAGTCAACTGAGTTTCACCCTTAGGCGTTACTTTACCCACTAGGATATCGCCCGGCTTAACTTCTGCACCGATATAAACAATACCTGATTCGTCAAGTTTGCTTAGTGCACTCTCGCCCACGTTAGGGATATCTGAAGTAATTTCTTCAGGACCTAATTTGGTGTCACGAGAAATACAGGTTAATTCCTGAATGTGGATACTGGTGAAGCGATCTTCTTGTACCACGTTTTCAGAAATAAGGATTGAATCCTCAAAGTTGTAACCATTCCAAGGCATGAATGCGACACGCATGTTTTGACCTAACGCCAACTCACCTAAGTCAGTTGAAGGGCCGTCAGCCAATACATCGCCACGCTCAATAATATCGCCTTGTTTAACGATTGGACGCTGGTTAATACAGGTGTTCTGGTTAGAACGCGTGTACTTAGTGAAGTTGTAAATATCAACGCCTGAATCATTATCACCGACTTCATCTTCATGAACACGGATTACCACACGACTCGCGTCAACTTGGTCAACTACACCACCACGCTTAGCAGCAACAACCACACCGGAGTCAACCGCAACAGCGCGCTCCATACCCGTACCAACTAACGGCTTTTCAGCGCGTAATGTTGGAACAGCCTGACGTTGCATGTTTGAGCCCATCAATGCGCGGTTCGCATCATCGTGCTCAAGGAATGGAATCATACTTGCCGCAACCGATACGATCTGCTGTGGCGAGACGTCCATATATTCAACTTGGTCAGGCGTCGCTAACATGAACTCGCCCATGTTACGAGAAGGTACTAATTCATCACTGAATGTACCGTCTTTGTTCAAGTTGGCGTTTGCCTGTGCAATGATGAACTTGCCTTCATCAATTGCTGATAAATAGTCAACATCAGCAGTTGGCTTGCCGTCTTTTACTCGACGGTATGGCGTCTCTAAGAAACCATATTCATTAGTACGTGCATAACACGCTAATGAGTTAATCAAACCAATGTTTGGACCCTCTGGCGTCTCAATCGGACATACACGACCATAGTGAGTTGGGTGTACGTCTCTAACCTCAAAGCCTGCACGCTCACGCGTCAAACCACCAGGACCTAATGCAGAAACACGACGCTTATGCGTAATTTCTGACAATGGGTTATTCTGGTCCATGAACTGTGACAACTGGCTTGAGCCAAAGAATTCTTTAACCGCTGCTGATACAGGCTTAGCGTTGATCAAATCTTGTGGCATTAAGTTTTCGCTTTCAGCTTGTGAAAGACGCTCTTTTACCGCACGCTCAACACGTACCAAACCAACACGGAATTGATTCTCAGCCATTTCACCAACGCAACGAATACGACGGTTACCTAAGTGGTCAATATCATCAACTGTGCCGCTACCGTTACGGATATCTATCAATGTTTTCATCACATCAATGATATCTTCGTTAGATAGGGTACCTTCACCTTCAATCTCATCACGACCAACACGGCGATTGAACTTCATACGTCCAACGCGAGATAAGTCATAACGTTCTTGATTGAAGAATAGGTTTTCAAACAAACCTTCTGCCGCTTCTTGCGTTGGTGGTTCACCTGGACGCATCATGCGGTAGATTTCTACTTTAGCTTCAAGTGCGCTCTTACTAGGGTCGATACGTAAAGTATCTGACATGTAAGGGCCATGATCCAAATCATTGGTATAAAGAGTTGGAACATCCGTTACTTTTGCTTCAGTTAAAGACTCTAACAACTCTTCAGTAATTTCTGCGTTAGCTTCAGCAATTACTTCACCAGAGTCTTTATCAATAATATCAGTAGCAAGTGCACGACCTAAGATATACTCAGTCGGAACATCTAGCTTTTTGATGCCAGCTTTTTCAAGCTGCTGGATGTGACGAGGCGTAATACGACGACCTTCTTCAACCACAACTTTACTCTTCGCTTTAATATCGAAGGTTGCAGTTTCACCACGTAAACGAGACGGCACTAGCTCAAGCTGGATGCCACCATCTTTAGTGATATAGAAGTTGTTACGCTCGAAGAACATATCCAGCATGTCTTGCGTTGAATACTCTAGCGCACGCAAGATGATTGATGCTGGTAATTTACGGCGACGGTCGATTCGCACGTATAGCATATCTTTTGGATCGAACTCGAAATCCAACCATGAACCACGGTAAGGAATAACACGAGCTTGATACAATAGCTTACCGGAGCTGTGCGTTTTACCACGATCAGAGTCGAAGAAAACACCCGGGCTACGGTGTAACTGAGAAACGATTACACGCTCTGTACCGTTGATAACGAAAGTACCGTTTTCGGTCATCAATGGTAACTCACCCATGAACACTTCTTGTTCACGAATATCTTTTACTTTCTTCGTCTTAGAATCTTTATCGTAGATTACTAATCGAATTTTTACGCGCAATGGCGCAGAATAAGTAATGCCACGGATCTGACATTCCTTAACGTTGAATACTGGCTCACCCATTGAGTAACTTACGTACTCAAGAGCTGCATTACCTGAATAGCTTTCGATAGGGAAGATTGATCTGAACGCAGAGTCCAAACCAGAATCATTATCGCCTTTTGGCTCAAGGAATTCACGGTATGAATCCAATTGAATTGCCAACAGATAAGGCACATCGAGAATCTTTGAACGTCGACCAAAATCCTTACGGATTCGTTTTTTCTCAGTGTAAGAATATGCCATTTGGGTTCCTCGGCTCGCTAACTTTAACTCGTTTTAGTTTGTCTCTTTTGAGACAAAAAAGTGACTTACGCCACGTACCGTTTTTTAACGGCAAAAAGGCCGGTGACATTGTCACCAGCCATTTTGGATCTTTTGCTGTCGTTAATTGACACCAAGCAATAACTGTTTATTACTTGATTTCAACTTCAGCGCCAGCTTCTTCCAATTGCTTCTTAACGTCTTCAGCTTCGTCTTTCTCAACGCCTTCTTTAACAGCAACAGGAGCGCCTTCAACCATGTCTTTAGCTTCTTTCAAGCCAAGACCAGTGATGCCGCGGATAGCTTTAATTACAGCTACTTTGTTACCGCCGAAGCTTTTCATTACTACGTCAAATTCAGTCTGCTCAGCTGCAGCTGCTTCGCCGCCTGCTGCAGGACCAGCTACTGCAACTGCTGCAGCTGCTGATACGCCGAATTTTTCTTCCATTGCTTCAACAAGTTCAACAACGTCCATTACGCTCATTTCAGCAATAGCGTTTAAGATATCATCTTTAGATAGAGCCATTTTCAGTCTCCTGGGTATTTAATTCAAAAATAAATAAAAAATTTAAACTACGATCTAACAGTATTCGTAGTGAAAATATTAAGCTGCTTCTTGCTTCTGATCGCGAACAGCTGCCACTGCACGAGTAACTTTGCTTGGTACTTCGTTGAAAGTACGAGCAAGTTTCGTAACAGGTGCAATCATCACGCTCATTAGCGACGCAAGCGCTTCGTCTCTTGTTGGTAATGCAGCGATAGCGTCTAAACGCTCAGGACCGTGCATTTCACCAGCAATCGACAAACCAGTTACTTCTAGTAAGTCATTCTCTTTTGCAAAGTCTTTGAAAAGACGTGCAGCCGCACCAGGTGCGTCGATAGAGAATGCATAAACTAGAGGACCAGTTAGTGCATCTTGCATACAAGCGAACTCTGTATCTTCAACAGCGCGACGAGCTAACGTGTTACGAACAACACGTACATAAACGTTGCTTTCACGTGCTTTCACGCGAAGCGCAGTCATTTGCTCTACTGTTAAACCGCGGTACTCAGCAATAACGGCTGAAAGGGCTGTCTTTGCTACTTCGTTTACCTCAGTAACAATAGCCTTTTTGCCTTCTAGTCCAAGTGCCACTAGTTCACCTCCGATTGTTTCAAACCTTGCCGAAGCTTGGTTTGAGTTACAGTTTTGATAAGGCAAGCCTTATCCTTTGAGTCACGGTGAACGATTCCACTATAAAAGTTTCATCAGGTCTCACCGTCTGCGTAGGCTTACTGTCTTTAAATCCATAAAGCCAGCTGGATTAAACCAACTCTTCGTTGTCCTTACTCTCCCTACCTCAGTAGAAACAATAAGCTGACGAATCGCCAGTACCTACGGTCTTTGACGGTTCCCTGAATTGCTTTTAAAACCCAGGAAACCCAAAGCCTTGTTATTGAAATAAACGCTTGTTTACTTCAATTATGTTTAAGCCAATCCCTGCTTAAACAGAATCGATTAGTCTTTAAGAGATATAGAAGACTTATCTAATGTCAAACCAGGACCCATTGTTGAAGATAGAGAAATCTTCTTCAAGTAAGTACCTTTTGACGAAGCTGGTTTTGCTTTTTTCAGAGCTAAAAGAAGCGACGTTAAATTCTCTTCTAATTGCTCTGCACCAAAGCTAATTTTACCAATCGCAGCATGAACGATACCGTTCTTATCTGCGCGGTATTGAACCTGACCAGCTTTAGCATTTTTAACTGCTGTTGCAACGTCTGGAGTTACCGTACCCACTTTAGGGTTTGGCATAAGACCTTTAGGGCCTAAGATTTGACCTAGTTGACCAACCACACGCATTGCGTCTGGGCTAGCGATTACTACGTCAAAATCCATGTTGCCTTTCTTAACTTCTTCAGCAAGATCTTCCATACCTACAACGTCAGCGCCTGCTTCTTTAGCAGCGTCAGCGTTAGTTGTGAATACTGCAACGCGAACGTCTTTACCAGTACCGTTAGGAAGAACTGTAGCGCCACGAACTACTTGGTCAGATTTACGAGGATCAATACCAAGGTTCACCGCTACTTCTAAGCTCTCATCGAACTTCACGCTAGAAACGTCTTTCAATAAAGTAATCGCTTCTGCTGCAGGAAGTAATGTGCGCTCACCAACTTTCTCGTTGATAGCACGAATACGTTTACTTAACTTAGCCATGGTCTTATACCTCCGCGTCAACGCCCATAGAGCGCGCTGTACCAGCAATTGTGCGAACCGCAGCATCCATATCAGCCGCTGTTAAATCAGGTTCTTTCATCTTGGCAATTTCTTCTAATTGCTCACGAGTGATTTTGCCCACTTTCTTAGTGTTAGGCGTACCACTACCAGACTTAACACCAATCGCTTTAAGGATTAGTACTGCTGCTGGAGGAGTTTTAGTAACAAACGTAAAACTACGGTCGTTATAAACTGTGATAACTACTGGAATTGGAAGGCCTTTCTCAACCTTTTCTGTTTCAGCGTTGAATGCTTTACAGAATTCCATGATGTTCACACCGTGCTGACCTAGAGCAGGACCAACTGGTGGACTTGGGTTTGCCATTCCGGCACCAACTTGTAGCTTAATATAAGCTTCGACTTTCTTAGCCATGTTTCACCTCAATATGGGTACAAACGCTATTGCTAGCTCCCCGTTTCGCAAAGACAAAAAAGCGCTCCCCAGACTTGGCTACCTTGAAGTAGACCAAACAGAGATCGCTTTATGTTTAAATTTGTCGTCTAGCCTTTTTCGACTTGACTGAATTCCAATTCTACAGGAGTTGAACGTCCAAAGATAGACACAGACACCTGCAAACGGCTTTTTTCGTAGTTTACTGACTCTACGACGCCGTTAAAGTCAGCGAATGGACCGTCTGTAACGCGAACCATTTCACCAGCTTCAAACAATACTTTCGGTTTTGGCTTATCACCACCATCTTCAAGACGGTTTAAGATAGCATCAGCTTCTTTCTTAGAGATAGGCGCTGGACGATCAGATGTACCACCAATAAAGCCCATAACGCGAGGTGTATTGCGAACCACCTGCCAAGTTTCTTCATTCATGTCCATTTCGACAAGAACGTAACCTGGGAAGAACTTGCGTTCACTTTTACGCTTTTGTCCCGCTCGCATTTCAACGACTTCTTCTGTCGGAACTAGCACTTCACCAAAGCTTTCTTGCAAACCAGCAAGCTCAATGCGCTCCTGAAGCAAGTTTTTGACTTTGTTTTCATAGCCTGAGAAGGCCTGAACTACGTACCAGCGTAATGCCATGAGACGTCTCCTAACCTAAGATTGGCTGTATTATAAAGCTATTAATCAACCAGTCCAACAACCATAAGAAAGCACCCAAAATGATAATCATGATAATGACCACGATTGTCATACGTGTCGTTTCATTGGTTTTTGGCCAAATAACTTTGCGTAATTCAGTACGAGCGCCTTTAACAAACTGCCATAGCGCTTTACCTTTAGCAGTCATCATAGCTACTGCAATGGCGATTACTACCGAAGCAATAACAATACCAGCACGAACCAAGATTGACTCTTCAACTAGGACATTAAACGCGTAGATACCACCAAACAATATGGCGAATGCAGCGATCCACTTCAAAGAATCAAGTTTTGATGGTTCTGTATTTGCTTGTGCACTCATGGAATAAACCTTTATCAACAGCCACTTAACTTACTTCCGACGTCTTCTATACCTTGAAAATGCCTTACTAGGAAAGAAGTGGCAGGCCAGGAGGGACTCGAACCCCCAACTTTCGGTTTTGGAGACCGACGCTCTACCAATTGAACTACTGGCCTTTAAACTGATTGTCTAAAATAAGGCCGTGAATTATACAATGTCTCATTCGAATTGCAATTATTTCTTGGCAATTTATGCAAAGAAACTCTTTTGCAAAGAAACTGTATAAAAAACGGTACTTTAGGTCATAAACTTCATGTCGAAATGTTTATGATCTGCTGCCTAAAATCAATTTCTAGGGCTTTCATAAAAAAGGGCCGCTTATGCGACCCTTTTCAAGCTTTTCAGCCGTTGTGTTTAAGATTACTCGTGAATCTTAGAAACGACCGACATGGATGTCGGAAGTGCAGGGTTAGCGGGAGCGATACCCTGCCAACACCTGCGAACGAAGTTCGCCTATCCCAGAATCGGGACAAAGAACTCCAGTCTATCTAAGCTTACTCGTGAATCTTAGAAACAACACCCGCACCTACAGTACGGCCACCTTCACGAATCGCGAAGCGTAAACCTTCGTCCATCGCAATCGGTGCAATCAACGTAACATCCATCTTGATGTTATCGCCTGGCATAACCATTTCTACGCCTTCAGGTAACTCACAAGCACCCGTTACGTCTGTTGTACGGAAGTAGAACTGTGGACGGTAGCCTTTGAAGAATGGCGTGTGACGACCACCTTCATCTTTCGACAATACGTACACTTCTGCTTCGAAACGTGTGTGTGGGTTGATTGTACCTGTGTGAGCCAATACTTGACCACGCTCTACTTCATCACGCTTAGTACCACGTAATAAAACACCTACGTTGTCGCCAGCTTCACCTTGGTCAAGCAACTTACGGAACATCTCTACGCCCGTTACAGTCGTCTTCGTCGTATCTTTGATACCAACGATTTCAATCTCTTCACCAACTTTTACAACACCACTCTCAACACGGCCTGTTACTACCGTACCACGACCTGAAATTGAGAATACGTCTTCGATTGGTAACAAGAATGGCTTGTCTACTGCACGCTCTGGCTCTGGGATATAAGTATCTAGAGCTTCACCAAGTGCTACGATAGCTTCTTGACCTAACGCGCCTTCGTCACCTTCCAACGCTTTCAACGCTGAACCACGAACGATTGGCGTGTCGTCACCTGGGAATTCGTATTGATCTAGAAGTTCACGAACTTCCATCTCAACCAATTCTAGTAACTCTTCGTCGTCTACCATGTCGCATTTGTTCAAGAATACAACAATCTTCGGTACACCTACCTGACGTGATAACAAGATGTGCTCACGTGTTTGTGGCATTGGGCCGTCTGCTGCTGAACATACTAAGATAGCACCGTCCATCTGTGCAGCACCCGTAATCATGTTTTTCACATAATCAGCGTGGCCTGGGCAGTCTACGTGTGCGTAGTGACGTGAAGGTGTTTCATATTCAACGTGTGACGTCGCAATTGTAATACCACGCTCACGCTCTTCTGGAGCATTGTCAATATCTGCGAATGCTTGTGCAGCACCACCGTATACTTTTGCCAATACTGTACAAATCGCCGCCGTCAAAGTAGTTTTACCATGGTCTACGTGACCAATCGTTCCTACGTTTACGTGCGGCTTATTACGTTCAAATTTCTCTTTAGCCATTTTAAGCCTCCCGGAATTTCCGCGTTTTAAGTTCCAATATTAAAACGGGTGTCACCGGGTTGTACGTCAAAGATACAGCGTACTAGCACCCTCGCACCCTAAATTTTGCCAAACTTGATAGACTGAAAGATTCAAGCCTGCAAGAACGACAAAGCCTGGTGCCGATAAGCAGATTTGAACTGCTGACCTCTCCCTTACCAAGGGAGTGCTCTACCTACTGAGCTATATCGGCAATTTGGAGCGGGTAGCGGGAATCGAACCCGCATCATCAGCTTGGAAGGCTGAGGTTCTACCGTTGAACTATACCCGCGCTCAACTGATTACCGTATCTCTATAATGCTACCGAGTAAACCACAGTAAGTTTACGCACGCACCAAGAACGATATTAGCCTGATTAACGCATATCGCAAACCAAGCTTTCATCCAGCCACTCTTCTTCATTTTTCAATGACTTAGAGCTTGAGGCAGGATGAAGTAATTTGGTGGAGGGGGGAGGATTCGAACCTCCGAAGCTTTCGCGTCAGATTTACAGTCTGATCCCTTTGGCCGCTCGGGAACCCCTCCAAGATTTGAACATCATCGTTGCTCAAAGCGAGCGCGCATGATGCCAATTTGCTGGAGAAAATGCAAGTATTTATCTTCGCAAAGAATCTTAATAAAGAGCTCTGATAAGAACTGAAGCTTGCATTTAAAAAGGGCTGCTATTGCAACCCTTTAAATAATGGTGCCGACTGCCGGAATCGAACTGGCGACCTACTGATTACAAGTCAGTTGCTCTACCTACTGAGCTAAGTCGGCGTTACTTATTGACGTTTTTCTTACTAGCCTTTTGGCTATGTCGTTAAGTGGGCGGAATTTTAGCGATCTGATTTAGCTTTGGCAATGCTTTTTTTAACTTTTTTTAACTTTTTTTAGTGATATTGGTATTTTTTCCCGATATAAAGCTAAATTGTTTAATTATTCAACGAAAACCAATAACTTAATCCTTCAAGAACTAAGTGTGGTTGATAACTGATCGAGTATTCCAGACCTCTATCGGTCATAGCCTCTTTTAAACAAGTTGTGATGAAGTCGCCATCTCCACCAGTAACAAACAGTCTTACCGACGTCGTCTCTGCCTGTGCCGCGATATCTTTAAGGAGCTGGCTGCAATATCCTTTAATCATGGCTTCAGCGCCAAGTGTCACGGCAGCTGAGGTGTTAATACCAAAGCTATCACCTTTTAACTCGCCATCATGGCTAGCGCTCCAGGCAATACCACCAGTCCCTCCTAAGAGGCTCTGTTGCAGCATACGTCCCCCAGCAACAATATGGCCACCTTGATGCTGACCGTCTTTACTGACCCAGTCTGTCGTTATCGCTGTACCAGCATCTATCACCACAAACTCGGTTTCGCTCTGCTCAAACGCGGCAACCATTGCAAGCCACCGATCCACACCCAGCGCAACTGGATTGTCGTAGCTGTTTCTGAGCTGGCCAAGTTTTTCCGATACATAAGTCTCGGTAGATTCTGCAAAGAGTGGCGTTAGACCGAGTACCTGTTGGCATATCGCTTCCAACCATTCTTTCCTATCTTTGCCAGCAACGCTGCTTACCAACACCTTGCTCAGCGTCTCAGATTGAAATCTTTTTAGCTGCGCTTCCCAGTAACCTTGGTCAAACGACTTATTGTCCCATGAGCCTAGCTCGCGCTCTTCAGATCCCTGAGTCATAACTACTGGTAAGTATGCAGCAAGCAAGTACTTACATCGGCTATTCCCTAAATCTAGCAGTAAGTGCATCCATCAACCTCCTTCTCTGAAGCGCAAACTCACTTCACCTGCATAGACTGGCTTGATCCCTTTACCGGTTTGCAACAGAAAGGCGCCATTAGTGTCAACACCCGCTCCGACACCATTAACAACATCATCGCCTTGTAAAATTGATACCTTCTTATTAAAGCATTCGTCGACCCGGCTCCAATCGTTTTTAAAAGACTCAAAGCCTTCTGACGAAAACTGTTCTAAATGCGCCTGAAGCTTTTTAATCACGTTAATTAATACCGCTTGACGGCTTATGTTAGGGTGTAGCTCCTGCAGGTTTATCCAATCTTGATCGATCGAGTCAGCGGCAACGCTTGCCATATGCACATTCAGCCCAACGCCAATAATGACATTCAAGCCTCCAACCATATCACCAGAAAGCTCGACCAATATACCTCCTAACTTACGGCCCTGATAGCGAATATCGTTTGGCCACTTAACTTCAACGTCCTTAACGCCCAATTGGCTTAAAGCACTCACGGTGGCCAAGCCAACAACCAAACTCAAACCACCTAACTGCTGCACGGGTAACTGAGTTTTCCAACCTAATGACCAATATAAATTACTCGCTAACGGCGACACCCACTGTCGCCCACGACGACCACGGCCAGCGGACTGGTACTCAGCAACCACTAGTTTATTGTGTCCGAACCCTTCGCCCTTTAGAGCTTCATTAGTCGAATCGGTAATCAACCTCACATCCAATTCATTCAGCGCCAATGATTGCTTTAAACTTTCTTCATCGAGTAACTCAACCGGGAACTGTAAACAATATCCACGCCCTGTTACCGACTCGATCCCTAAACCTAGCTCTTGCAGCTGTTGGATCAGTTTCCACACATAAGCCCGACTAACGTCCAAGGTATCCGCGATAGCTTGACCAGAGTAAAATCCGCCTTTGGACAAAACTCGTATAATTTCAATCAGCTGTTGTTCTTTTTGAGATGCCATAAATTACTTGCTCTGTGTAAATATATCCTGCTTACCAATAATCCACACTTCCGGCTCCAGCTTCACGCCGAACCGCTCCAAAACCGTATCGCGCACATGTGCCGCTAATGCCAATAGGTCAAGACCAGAGGCGTTGCCATGGTTGACCATGACTAAAGCCTGTTGCTGGTGAACTCCCGCATCACCCTGCCGATAGCCTTTAAGACCACATTGGTCAATTAACCAGCCAGCCGCCAGTTTCATATGCGAGTCATCCACAGCATAAGCCACTAACTCTGGGTAGTCACTTTTAAGTTGATTGTATTGGTGGTTAGAAATAACCGGATTCTTAAAAAACGAGCCAGCGTTACCAAGTCTCTCAGGATCCGGCAGCTTGCTTTGTCGGATCCGAATAACTTCATCACTAACATCTTTTGCTGTGAGATTATCGGTATTATCGGATAAGGCCTTAAGTGGCCCATAAGTAAGCACTAACTTTGGGCTGATGTTAAGCTTTAAAGTCACCTCAGTGATGAGGTACTGGCCTTTGCAGCGATTTTTGAACACGCTATTGCGATAACCAAACTCACAATCCTTATGCTCAAAAACAACCTTTTCTCCGCTGTATAAATCTACCGCATTGAGCGAGACAAATAACTGCTCAAGCTCGACACCATAAGCTCCAATGTTCTGTATGGGTGCCGCCCCGACGTTGCCAGGAATTAATGATAAATTCTCTAATCCTGAATAACCCTGTTCTAGCGAGTCCAGCACTAAGTCATGCCAATTAACCCCAGCGCCAGCCGTTACCAGCACCTGGTCTCCGCTTTCTTTATAGTTGATACCGGTAATATCAGCCTTTAAAAAGGTCAGAGGTATATGCCCCAACAATAACAAGTTACTACCGCCGCCCAATACAAAGAACTTCTCAGGAGGGATCGGCATGCCAGCCAGCCAGTCCTGAACGTCTTGTTCGGACGTAAAGCGGAATAAATCGTCACATGACGCTTCAACGCCAAATGTGTTTAGAGCAGTAAGTGATTGCGCCATGAGGCTAAAATCCTAGAACGTATACGACTGTTCGGCATTGTATCAGAAGCGCCTCGAATTACTATTTGGTTTCCCGCCAACAGCCGACTCGTATCACTCCATAGCGCCTCCGCCGTGACTCCACCGCCATTCCCCGACGAACGCTGAAGAATTAAGCGCACAAATTTGCCAGCCATCTTGATAAGGGTTAGATTATGCAAACCATGATAACAACGAATAAGAGGCATTTATGACACTCACCTCACCATTAAAGCTGATGACACTCGCATCAGCCCTTGGACTAGTTGCCGCATCCAATTCGGCTTTAGCATTCTCCGAGCAGCAAAAAACAACGTGGCTGCATTGTGGTAACGTCATTGACACCGCCGAAGGCGAAACACTAGACCAACGTTATATTCGCATTGATAACAACACCATCACTAGCCTTACCACTGAACGTCCGGCAGGCGTAGAGCTAGTAGATTTAAGTGAAAAAACTTGCCTTCCAGGTTTAATGGATATGCACGTCCACCTTGATGGAGAAATGAACCCTAAGTCTTATATTGATGGCTTTACTTTAAATCCAGCAGACTTAGCGTATAGAGCTCAGGACTTTGGCATGAAGACCCTTATGGCGGGCTTTACCACCGTCAGAAACCCGGGCGATTCTTATAACGTTACCATCTCCTTGCGTAACGCTATCAATCAAGGATTAGTTCAAGGACCTCGCATTTATTCAGCGGGAAAATCGCTTGCGACCACCGGCGGGCATGCGGATCCTACCAATGGCACGAATGCTGCGCTTATGGGTGACCCCGGCCCCAAAGAAGGTGTGGTCAACAGTGCGGAAGATGCACGTAAAGCCGTGCGCCAGCGTTATAAGGAAGGCGCTGACTTCATTAAAATTACCGCGACAGGGGGCGTTTTAAGTTTGGCTAAAAGTGGCCAAAACCCACAGTTCACTGAAGAAGAGTTACGCTCAGTCATCAAAACAGCCAATGATTATGGCATGCATGTAGCGGCCCATGCCCATGGTGATGAAGGTATGCTTCGAGCGGTAAACGCGGGCATTACCAGTATTGAACATGGTACCTACATGTCGGAAGATGTTATGAAAGCCATGAAAAAGAAAGGTACCTATTACGTTCCAACCATTATTGCCGGTAAATTTGTGGCCGAGAAAGCAGAAATCGATGGTTTCTTTCCTGAAATCGTTCGCCCCAAAGCCCGAGCAGTAGGCCCGCAAATCCAAAACACTTTCGCCAAAGCTTATGACTATGGCGTCAAGATCGCTTTTGGTACTGATAGTGGCGTGTCAGCGCATGGTGATAACGCCAAAGAGTTCCAGTACATGGTAGAAGCAGGTATGCCAGCGATGGAAGCGATTCAAAGCGCGACCATCACTACTGCAGAACTATTGAAGAATGATAATCTTGGTGTTATTGCAGAAGGCAAGTTGGCTGACATCATTGCCGTTGATGGCAACCCCATTGACGATGTGACGCTTTTACAAAATGTCACTTTCGTCATGAAAGATGGAGCCATCGTTAAAAAGTAATGACTGGAGCAGGGCTGACGCCCTGCCTCACCACACTTAATAGTGGAAAGTTTGCACCCCGTCACTACAACTAATTACTGAGGCGTTTCGACTTTTTATTTTAATGAAGCGGCTTACTCGGTCTTCATCATCGATCATGGGACATAGAAACTCAATTTTCACTGTCGACTGAGTGACTGAATGAATCTTATAAAAATCGGTGGTTCTTGACACTTTTTGCAAGTTCCCCCTTAAGCTCAACACGACATCTTTAGCCACTTCAATTGTCGTATTGCTGTCGACCTGCCAGCCAGCTTGCGTCATTTGTTTAGTATAGTCCGCTACATCACTTTTAACGCCGTCAACCGTTACAAAATCCCAGTCTGGTGTGGCTATAACCAACCACTTCATGGCGCCGCCTTTTTCAATCGCAACAACCTCATTTTGCTGCCAGCAAGCACTCATCAACACACACAAAACACCTAAAGTTATCAACCGCATATTATTTCCTTTAATAGATAGTCTCTTGAAAAACAAAGCTTTTTAACCACTTTATACTATTTTCACAAAAGTTTTACTAATAATACTAACGTTTTTTAGCTTTTGCGCGTATAATCGCCACCAATCGAAGTAGTGGTCACATGCACTTCCTTTCCTATCTGTGCACTAAGTTGTGGTTTTAGTTGGGTTTATCAGTTGACCGAAGCTTCGTTGAGCATTCCGCTCATCATGCATTAATAAGGTACATCTGATGACATCTAAAGATTCTACGACCAGTTTTGATCAACTGGAACTCGCGCCTGCGGTATTGAAAGCTATTCAAGAAGTCGGCTACGAGCAACCCTCTCCAATTCAACAAGCCAGTATCCCTGTCCTATTAACCGGACGAGACATTATTGGCCAAGCACAAACCGGTACCGGTAAAACGGCGGCATTTGCCTTACCACTACTATCTCGAATTGATCCTAAAGACAAAACCACCCAAGTATTGGTATTAGCACCGACTCGTGAGCTTGCGTTGCAGGTCGCTGAGGCGTGTCAAACTTATGCCAAGCACATGGATCAATTTACTATTTTGCCTATTTATGGCGGCCAACGTTACGACACACAATTACGCCAACTCAAACGAGGCGCGCAAGTTGTAGTCGGTACACCAGGTCGCGTGATGGACCATATCCGTCGCGGCACTTTAAAGCTAGATAACTTAAAAGCTCTAGTATTGGACGAAGCTGATGAAATGCTTCGCATGGGTTTCATTGATGATGTTGAATGGATTTTAGGCCACACGCCAGATCAGCGCCAAATTGCGTTGTTCTCAGCGACCATGCCAAATCAAATTAAGAAGGTTGCTCAAAAATACTTGAGCAACCCTGAGCACATCAAAATTGAAACCAAAACGTCAACAGCTAAAACCATTAGTCAGAGATACTGGTTCGTTAGTGGTTTACATAAGCTAGACGCTTTAACTCGAATTCTCGAAACTGAAACTTTCGACGGCATGATTATTTTCGTGCGCACTAAAACGGCTACCATGGAGTTGGCTGAAAAGTTAAACGCCCGCGGCTTCCGTGCCGACGCGCTTAATGGTGACATTCCGCAAAACACGCGTGAAAAAATTGTCGATAAACTAAAGCGCGGAAAAATTGATGTTCTGTTAGCCACAGACGTCGCGGCTCGTGGACTTGATGTAGAACGTATTAGCCACGTTATCAACTATGACATTCCTTACGACACCGAATCTTACGTACACCGTATTGGTCGTACAGGTCGTGCTGGCCGTGAAGGACACGCCATTTTATTTGTTTCTCACCGCGAGAAACGTATGTTAAAAGCGATTGAGCGTGCCACCAACCAGCCAATCGAAGAAATGCATATGCCAACTATCGACGCGATTAATGAAACTCGTGTCGAACGCTTTGCAACTACCATTACAGAAACTTTGGCTAGCCAAGACTTACAATTCTATACAGATTTAGTCGAAAAATATGTCAAAGAAAACGATCAGGACTGGCCACAACTTGCTGCCGCATTAGCGAAAATGGCTGCTGGTGACGAGTTACTATTAAAAGAAAGACCTCGCAAAGAACGTGAGAGCCGTGATCGTGACGACCGTCGCGATGATCGCCGAGATCGCAAACGTGATCGCAAAGATCGTCCACGCCGTGAAAACACTTTCTCTGCACAAGCACAACCATTAGCCGATCACCCTGATGTGGAAATGGAGCGTTATCGTATCGAACTAGGCCGTAACCACGATGTGAAAGTTGGTAGCATTGTTGGCGCTATTGCCAACGAAGCGGATATCGACAGTGAATACATCGGCCGAATCGATTTATTCGACGAGTTTACGACGGTTGATCTTCCAGCAGGTATGCCGAAAGAAGTTCAATCTATTCTTGCTAAAGCACGCGTTGCAGGTAAACCAATGCAACTAGCACCTATTGGTAAGCAAGAAAGCGGTAAAAGCAAATCCAAGCCAAAGGACAAAGATAAAGGTAAGCCGAAAGCAAAGAAACGCAAACCAAAGTCTTAAAATGCTTTAAGTAAAAAAGGCCTCAATAGAGGCCTTTTTTATATATTATCAAACCATCTTTATCAATTGTAACCTTTTCCACCAGTACTACTTTAACTCCTAACCTTAATTCTCTAAATAATTTATTGCTAAGCCGCTGGAATGAATCAGCCTCAATACCTTATAATTCTGCAAGAATTTTGTTTCTGCGCCCAACTCTTCTATGACAACTGACAGATTATCAGCAGACTCCATAGTTCGAGGTTTCCTCTATCAAATTCACGAATGGTCGCTTTCACTTCGTTCTTTTCTACAGACTCAATTCTAGAGCCGTACATATTAAGGTACAGGCACCTTTGATCAACTTTCTAAATAAGCACTATTATGCAAATAATTTTTGCCCATGCGGTCCTGTATTCCAATTTTGTAGTATTGTCTCTATGAATATCCTCAACTTCTTGATCAGACAACCTCAATCTCTCGATAATCTCATCTATTATTTCTTCGTTGGTTCCTGAGCCACCTAGGGAGTGCAATGCTTTTAAAACAGGATTGGATAAATCATCAAATTTAAAGGTAATTCTGACACAGATCCTTGATATAAAGTTCTCATCAATCCCATGCGTATATCAAAAAACTCTACCCCCGCTATCGATTTACAATTTACATTCAAGCGACTACTGATGGTTTATAATTTCTTTATAAATAAATCCCCAACCTTATTGACTAAAGTTCTCTGTATAAGCGTTCACGTGCCATTAAGGTTAGCCCAAATGCTGTGATGTAAACTTTTCGGGTAGGCATAAAAAACAGCCCAGTCCTTAGACTGGGCTTTTGTATAAGCGCTCACGTGCCCTTCAGGGTATGGCGATGATACCTAAAGGTATTCCTTCTGGGTATGCTAAAGCATCCCCTTCAGTTACCTAAGTCGAGCAAGATGTTAGTGACCTAGCGATATATCTATTGTTCAATAACAGTCAGCCGTCCTAAGTATATAAAAGAGCTCATCAACCACACATGCAAAGAAAAAGGGCCCACCTTTCGGTGAGCCCTTTCTTTGATTAAGCGCTTGGCGATGACCTACTCTCACATGGGGAAGCCCCACACTACCATCGGCGATGAGTCGTTTCACTTCTGAGTTCGGCAAGGGATCAGGTGGTTCCAACTCTCTATGGTCGCCAAGCAAAAATGTTTGGATATTGACCTAAGTCTTATAATTTGGCAGAAGAAGTTCTAAATCTGTAAGATGTTGCAGTATTCAACACGCTTTGTTTCTTTGTTTGCTGACTTACATAAGCCCAAAACTCTTGGGGTTATATAGTCAAGCCTCACGAGCAATTAGTACAAGTTAGCTTAACGCCTCTCAACGCTTCCACACCTTGCCTATCAACGTCGTAGTCTACAACGGCTCTTCAGGAAACTTAAAGTTTCAGTGAGATCTCATCTTGGAGGGGGCTTCCCGCTTAGATGCTTTCAGCGGTTATCCTGTCCGAACATAGCTACCCGGCAATGCCACTGGCGTGACAACCGGAACACCAGAGGTTCGTCCACTCCGGTCCTCTCGTACTAGGAGCAGCTCTCCTCAAATCTCAAACGCCCACGGCAGATAGGGACCGAACTGTCTCACGACGTTCTGAACCCAGCTCGCGTACCTCTTTAAATGGCGAACAGCCATACCCTTGGGACCGGCTACAGCCCCAGGATGAGATGAGCCGACATCGAGGTGCCAAACACTACCGTCGATATGAACTCTTGGGTAGTATCAGCCTGTTATCCCCGGAGTACCTTTTATCCGTTGAGCGATGGCCCTTCCATTCAGAACCACCGGATCACTATGACCTACTTTCGTACCTGCTCGACGTGTCTGTCTCGCAGTTAAGCTGGCTTGTGCCATTACACTAACCTCATGATTTCCGACCATGATTAGCCAACCTTCGTGCTCCTCCGTTACTCTTTGGGAGGAGACCGCCCCAGTCAAACTACCCACCACACACTGTCCTCGATCCGGATAACGGACCTGAGTTAGAACTCAAAAGCTACTAGGCTGGTATTTCAAGGACGACTCCACATCATCTAGCGACAATGCTTCAAAGTCTCCCAGCTATCCTACACAAGCAGGTTCTAAGTCCAGTGTGAAGCTGTAGTAAAGGTTCACGGGGTCTTTCCGTCTAGCCGCGGGAACACTGCATCTTCACAGCGAGTTCAATTTCACTGAGTCTCGGGTGGAGACAGTGTGGCCGTCGTTACGCCATTCGTGCAGGTCGGAACTTACCCGACAAGGAATTTCGCTACCTTAGGACCGTTATAGTTACGGCCGCCGTTTACCGGGGCTTCGATCAAGAGCTTCGCCGAAGCTAACCCCATCAATTAACCTTCCGGCACCGGGCAGGCGTCACACCCTATACGTCCACTTTCGTGTTTGCAGAGTGCTGTGTTTTTGATAAACAGTCGCAGCCACCTGGTATCTTCGACCAGCCTCAGCTTAGGGAGCAAGTCCCATCACCAAAGCCGGCGCACCTTCTCCCGAAGTTACGGTGCTATTTTGCCTAGTTCCTTCACCCGAGTTCTCTCAAGCGCCTTAGTATTCTCTACCTGACCACCAGTGTTGGTTTGGGGTACGGTCGGTGTTTACCTGAAGTTTAGAAGATTTTCCTGGAAGCATGGCATCAACCACTTCTCGCCCTTGGGCGATCGTCATCAGCTCTCGGCCTTAAAGGAACCCGGATTTACCTAAGTTCCAAGCCTACCACCTTAAACGCGGACAACCGTCGCCGCGCTGGCCTAGCCTTCTCCGTCTCTCCATCACAATAAACACCGGTACAGGAATATTAACCTGTTTCCCATCGACTACGCATCTCTGCCTCGCCTTAGGGGCCGACTCACCCTGCTCCGATTAACGTCGAACAGGAACCCTTGGTCTTCCGGCGTGCGGGTTTTTCACCCGCATTAACGTTACTCATGTCAGCATTCGCACTTCTGATACCTCCAGCAGACTTCTCAATCCACCTTCAGCGGCTTACAGAACGCTCCTCTACCGATACACATAGTGTATCCCGCAGCTTCGGTGCATAGCTTAGCCCCGTTACATCTTCCGCGCAGACCGACTCGACTAGTGAGCTATTACGCTTTCTTTAAAGGGTGGCTGCTTCTAAGCCAACCTCCTAGCTGTCTAAGCCTTTCCACATCGTTTCCCACTTAGCTATGACTTTGGGACCTTAGCTGGCGGTCTGGGTTGTTTCCCTTTCCACTACGGACGTTAGCACCCGCAGTGTGTCTCCCGCGCTGTACTCCTAGGTATTCGGAGTTTGCAAAGGGTTGGTAAGTCGGGATGACCCCCTAGCCTTAACAGTGCTCTACCCCCTAGGGTAATACGCGAGGCTCTACCTAAATAGATTTCGAGGAGAACCAGCTATCTCCCGGTTTGATTAGCCTTTCACTCCGATCCACAGTTCATCCCCTCATTTTGCAACATAAGTGGGTTCGGTCCTCCAGTTGGTGTTACCCAACCTTCAACCTGACCATGGATAGATCACCGGGTTTCGGGTCTACCTCCAGCAACTGTGACGCCCTATTAAGACTCGGTTTCCCTACGGCTCCCCTAAATGGTTAACCTCGCTACTGAAGAGTAAGTCGCTGACCCATTATACAAAAGGTACGCAGTCACCAGACTAAATCTGGCTTCCACTGCTTGTAAGCATGCGGTTTCAGGGTCTATTTCACTCCCCTCACAGGGGTTCTTTTCGCCTTTCCCTCACGGTACTGGTTCACTATCGGTCGACAGAGAGTATTTAGCCTTGGAGGATGGTCCCCCCATATTCAGTCAAGATAACACGTGTCCCGACCTACTCGATTTCACTTCTAAGTTGTTTTCGTGTACGGGGCTATCACCCTGTATCGCGTCACTTTCCAGAGACTTCCACTAACTCAAAAGAAGCTTAAGGGCTAATCCGCGTTCGCTCGCCGCTACTAACGGAATCTCGTTTGATTTCTGTTCCTACGGGTACTTAGATGTTTCAGTTCCCCGCGTTCGCCTCTTACACCTATGTATTCAGTGCAAGATAACCAGCTTATACTGGCTGGGTTTCCCCATTCGGAAATCCTCGGATATAACGTTTGTTGTCAACTCCCCGAGGCTTATCGCAGACTACTACGTCCTTCATCGCCTTCTGTCGCCAAGGCATCCACCGCATGCTCTTATTCACTTGACTATATAACCCCAAAAATATTAGGACCATACAATCAGCAAACATAATTGCTAGCTATCCGACTTCGATAACTAACTACGTTTTCTAACATGATGAATACTATTCGCTTACAAATTTATTACTCGCTTCTGCCAAATTGTTAAAGAACTTGTTCTGGTCAATATCCAGATGTATAAGTCTACTTATACATCTAAACACTGCATCATAGTGACTCCCAATAAATGGTGGAGCTAAGCGGGATCGAACCGCTGACCTCCTGCGTGCAAGGCAGGCGCTCTCCCAGCTGAGCTATAGCCCCATTTTGATATCGGTGAATTTCGCTTTAAGCAAGGCAGATAATAAGGAAGCTTAGTATCTCCTAAGCAACGTTTATCTAACGCAGCATAAACCAAAATTGGTAGGTCTGGGCAGACTTGAACTGCCGACCTCACCCTTATCAGGGGTGCGCTCTAACCAGCTGAGCTACAGACCTATAAATCTGTCTTGTTACAGACACTAACGGCCTGCACAACCGATCACTATTCCAGATGATTTTAATAAGACAATTTGTGTGAACACTTATGTAATGAGAACACTGTCGTTAAGGAGGTGATCCAGCCGCAGGTTCCCCTACGGCTACCTTGTTACGACTTCACCCCAGTCATTGCTCACACCGTGGTAACCGCCCAATGTTAAGCTAGCTACTTCTGGTGCAAACAACTTCCATGGTGTGACGGGCGGTGTGTACAAGGCCCGGGAACGTATTCACCGTGGCATTCTGATCCACGATTACTAGCGAT
>CATNCP010000012.1 GCA_950096615.1 uncultured Kangiella sp.
GCTTCCAGTCGCATTGTGACGCGAAAAACGCGTTGCCCGCGATTTGGTCGGCGCTCGCGCCTTGAGGCCCGGGAACCGGATAGCCCTGACTTTCGCCTGCAGGCTCGGGATCGACTCCTTTGAAAAACTTACTGTAGTTAAACGTCATTCGATGATTCCTTCTATGCTATATGGTGTTGATGATTATTATTTTGCTAGCTTTAGAAGGGTGCGTGGATCGTTTTCTGCATCCCTTCAGAAAACTAGATTTTTTGAGTATAGCAACAGAAAAGTAAGATAAACAAAGAGTAATTCACTGTTCGGATTAGTCTAATGCAGAAGGGTATTAAATCGGGTGTTTTAGCCACCAATTAAAGCGTATAAGCCTTAATTGGTGGTGGTTTTAGCGAATAAAAGCTATTGACAGCTTTCCTTATGAACCATGCCAATTAGCTCAGAGGGAATAAGCATGTCGACGTCGTCGCCTTCTTCAGGAGCGCGCATGTCATATTCGCCTTTAACTTCAAACAGGAGCTTTTGTTTGGCTTCGTCTTTGAGCGCGAGGTAGGTCGCTTCGAGTTCGTAGTAGTTGCCTTCTTGCGCGACGGGGTAGGTTTGGTTGTTGCTACAGTCGGTGAAGGTGGCTTTGTCGGTATCGTAAACGTACAAGCCTTTTTTGATTTCGGTCGTTTCAACCATTTCTTCTTCAGCTTCTGGCTGAGTCTCGGTTGTATCAGAGTCTTCAGAGCTGACATCTTCATCAGTCTGAGTTTGCTCTTGCTGTTCGCTTTCTGCGGGCGGTTGTTGTTGCGGCTTTGGGTCTTCAGAGCAGCCGTACAGTGCGCCCAGCGCTAGAATCGTAATCAGACTTTTAGATAGTGTTTGAGAAATTGCCATGGTGAATTGCTCTTTATTCGCCTTTGTAAATTTTGATTGCCTGTTGGCCGTTGCTGGTTTTCCAGCCGTGGTACATGCCTTCGGTGTTGAAACTTGCCATGATGTTGGCGCCTGCGTCTAAGCCGATAACGCCACCGTCACCGCCCATCTCGACCAGTTTGTCATGAATCACTTCGTTGGCAGACTGTTGAATGCCTTGGCGCTTGTATTTCACGCGTGCGCAAATGTCGTAGGTCACGGCAGCACGGATAAAGTATTCGCCGTGGCCTGTGGCGGACACACCGCAGCTTTTGTCGGCGTAAGTCCCTGCACCGATTACTGGCGAATCACCAATACGGCCGTAGCGTTTGTTGGTCATGCCGCCTGTGGATGTTGCTGCTGCGATGTTGCCGTCTTTGTCGAGGGCCACTGCGCCAACTGTGCCAAATTTTGAATTTTTGGCTTCGTCTTCAGAAAGCTCAGGCTTTTCTGGCGTATGTTTTAGGACTTTTTCTAGCTGGTCCCAGCGGCGCTGAGTGAAGAAATATTGTGTGTCGACCAGTTCAAAGCCTTGTTCTTTGGCAAATTCTTCCGCACCTTCGCGCGCCATCATGACGTGAACCGAGTCTGTGCGAACGGTGTCCGCTAATAAAATTGGGTTTTTGATATGGCTGACGCCCGCGATAGCGCCTGCTGATAGGTCCTTGCTGTACATAATTGAGGCATCCAGTTCGTTAACGCCTTCGTGGGTAAATACGGCGCCTTTACCTGCGTTAAACAGCGGAGAGTCTTCCATGATAACGATGGATGCTTTAACGGCTTCGATGCTGCTGCCGCCTTGTTCTAGGACTTTGTATCCGGCAGCCAGCGCTTCATCCAGCTTTTCACGATACGCCTTTTCAGCTTCATCCGTCATGTTCTTTTTAAGGATAGTGCCTGCGCCACCGTGGATAACCAACCCGTAAGGGCGTTCGGGTTTGGTCATGGCAGAGCTGTTGAAACTGATCGAGAACAGAGCGGTTAACGCTAGTGCCTTTAGTAATTTGGTCATATTTGTGTTTAAGCCATTTTTCTTATTGAAGTTCTAACGTTCTATCACATGGCACGCGAGTTGTTAACTCTGATCTGTGATGGCTGACAAAATTGGAGTAAATTACGCTTGCTTTTAATGCGCATGAGAATTATTCTCATTTGAAGGTTTGGCAATGCTGTTTTATAACAATACGATTATCGAAGGAGAAAGCAGGGTGATTCATTACATGGTGAATGCGTGGCTGGATAAACGTCAGCCGCACTTGGAATTAGTGGAACAAAATAGCGGGCAGGTGGTTCGTCGGTGGCAAGGGCGCCGCTTACAGGAGCTGTTTAACTCTGGACTGATTAGTTACCAAGAGTTGCAAACAAGCAGTCAGACGCAACTAAAGAAGCTAGTGAAAGCCTTGATTCTGGAGGTGACCTGCGAAGAGTTGTGCGGGCGCTGCTTGTATCAAAGCTGATTTTGTAAGAGGTCAATTTGTAAGAACTCAATTTATAAAAGCTCAGTAAATTAATCGTCTTTTGATTGCTCAAGCTCGCCTACGAAGGGTGCATCGGCTTGTGCGAGATTAGCCCGATTAACCAAGTGACAAAATAGCTCAGCCGTTTTCGTCGCATCATAGAGTGCTGAGTGGGCTTCTTTCTGGCTAAAGGTAATTTCCGCACGTTTACACGCTTGAGCTAGAACCGTATGGCCGAGCATTAAAGCGGACAAGGATGCGGTATCAAAACTAGTAAAAGGGTGGAATGGATTGCGCTTAATATTGGCACGTTCGGCCGCTGCGTTTAAAAAGCTTTGGTCGAACCAAGCGTTGTGGCCGACGAGAACACAGCGGTTACACTCGGCATCTTTTTGCTCATTGCGGAGACTTTTAAAGATGGACTTTAGGGCTTCATCCTCGCTAACGGCATTGCGTAACGGGTTATCAGGATCGATACCCGTAAACTCTAATGCACGTTGCTCAATGTTTGCTCCTTCAAATGGCTCAACGTTGAAGTGGTAGCTGTTGTTCACTTCAAGCAGTCCTTCGTCGTTATAGCGAGTGGTTACGGCGGCGATTTCGAGCAAAGCATCTGTTTGCGCGTTAAAGCCACCCGTTTCAACATCTACAACCACTGGATAAAAGCCTCGAAATCGATTGTTCAGGGGCAAGTTAAGCATTTAAAGTCCTTAAGCCTGGCGGGCTATTGATCAGCTTTAAGCTTCCACTGAAGCATTTCGTCAGCGCAGAAAGGCACGAGCTTATCATTACCAAGACATAGGTGCTTTGGAACTTTCCACTCATCTTTAACTAAAGTGATTTGCGTTTGATTTCGAGGTAAGCCATAGAAGTCTGGGCCATGGAAACTGGCGAAACCTTCTAAACGGTCGAGTTTACCCATCATCTCAAACGCTTCCGCGTAAAGTTCAATCGCTGCATAAGCGGTGTAAACACCTGCACAACCGCAAGCTGCTTCTTTTTTGCTCTTAGCGTGAGGCGCGCTGTCTGTGCCCAAGAAGAATTTCGGTGAGCCAGAAGTTGCCGCGACAAGCAGTGCCGCCTGATGTTCTTGGCGCTTAAGAATTGGTAAGCAGTACAAGTGTGGGCGAATACCGCCAACCAGCATGTCATTACGGTTTAGTAACAAGTGGTGCGCTGTAATCGTCGCTGCGACATTCGGACCTTGTTCGTTAACAAAATCAACCGCGTCTTTGGTCGTGATGTGCTCTAGCACCACTTTTAAGTCGGTGAACTTCTCGACCACAGGGCGAAGTTTAGTGTCGATAAAGACTTTTTCACGGTCGAAAATGTCGATGTCGGCATCAGTCACTTCACCGTGAATCAAAAGCGGCATGCCTAATTCAGCCATCTTCTCGAACACTGGGTAAGCGTTTTCGATGTCCGTTAGGCCCGAGTCAGAGTTTGTGGTTGCGCCAGCTGGATACAGCTTACAAGCCTTAACAAAGCCACTTTCGACTGCAGCTTTGATATCTTCGGGACTGGTATTGTCCGTCAAATACAAAGTCATCAGGGGCTCAAAGTCCATGCTTTCCGTGGTGTGACGAAGAATAGCCTGACGATAATCATCAGCTTGTTCGACATTTGTGACCGGCGGTACTAGGTTTGGCATGACGATAGCGCGAGCAAATTGCTTAGCGGCGTCTTTGACTGTGTGCTGCAAGGAAGCGCCAGAACGAAGGTGAATGTGCCAGTCGTCTGGACGGGTAATAGTCAATGTTTGCATAATGGTCTCTGCTGTGGCCTTTTGCGGCTGCAACCTCAGAAATCGAGGCGTTGGTATCGGCAATTCCGTGTTTGGAGTTAGCGCGGGTTTACCTGATACGCTTAATTGTGTTTAATGGCGCGGTATTATACGCAAGTCCTAGCAGTAACTAAACCCTGTAACTGTAAGAGGCTGTAACCAAAAAATGTCGGGAGGCTCCATGAGATTATTACATACCATGCTGCGTGTTGGTGATTTAGACAAATCCATTCAATTCTATAGCGATATTATGGGGATGGAGCTTCTTCGTAAGCATGATTATGAATCCGGTCGTTTTACCTTGGCCTTTTTAGGCTACGGCGAAGAAAAAGATAATACTGTATTAGAGCTGACCCATAACTGGGATACCGACAGTTACGAGAAAGGCGAAGGCTTTGGCCATATCGCGATTGCAGTGGACGATGTTTACGCTGCTTGTGAAAAAATTCGAGAAGCGGGTGGCACCATTGTGCGTGAGCCTGGCCCGATGAAACACGGCACTACCGTTTTAGCCTTCGTCGAAGATCCTGATGGTTATAAGATTGAGTTGCTAGAAGATCGTCATAACGCCTAATAGATTCAACATGTTTTATTGAAAGCCAATGAAAAGAGAAGATCATGAGTGAAGAGCAAACCGTAAGTAAAGTTAACATGCCAAAAGGCGTGAAAAATGTTTTATTGATCAATGTGGTCATCATTGCCATAGCGGCGTGGGCGCTGTTTAACATGTACACCGAAACAGGCGCGGAGATTTTAATTGCCTTCGCGACTTGGTCGCTGCTTGGTACCTTGGTTTTTTGTGAAATCGTTTTGTTGAGCAAAATGCGTAAAGCATGGGGTATGTTGAGAGCCTTGATTTATACTATTGCTTTGTTGCAAGCATTAACCACGATGGTGTTAACTAAAGACTTCTTGTCACTGTGGGGCGTTTTGGCGTTCTTTGGCTCATTATTTGTGGTGATATACTTAATTGGTTTGCGTGGCTATTTGAACAGCGACGGCTTTAAGCAGTGGTTTGGGGATTAAAGTAATAACCACATCGTTTTTAAGTAGAGGGATTTAGTATGAATAAGGCAATCACAATACTCATAGCGATAGTAGTGGGTTTAATTATAGGTTTATTACTTAGTTATGGTTTTACTTTTGTCGTTGAGCATCACGAACAATTTAGAAATTTCAGTTTAGCCATATTTGGTTTAGTAAGTGTAGTTTTGTTTGCTTGGAGATCATCGTCTTTGTATCAAACAGCAAAACAGGATGGAAAAAAAGTTGATCTACAAATTAAATCTAGTGATCAAGAGAGTTTTAACTCAGCCTTAAATTTACTTGCTAAAGATAGTCTAACTTTAAAGGTTGGAGGGGTTTTCGCACTAGAAAAGCTAGCAATAGATAACTCTGAGTACGCTAAAATGGTAACAGACATACTATCAAATCACTTTAATAGTAATATTAATGATGGTTGGTCAAAGGATTTGAAAGCTGTAGTTGAAGCTTTATCTGTAATTTCTGGTCATTATTATCAGATGTACACTTCTGGAGGTATAACATGGAGTGTAGTTGTTGACCTATCAGATAATGACTTTCTTAATTACTTTTTTGAAGATACAGAGTTTATCAACTTTGATTTCAGCAGAGCGAACTTACAACAGTTTGAGTTTAAGGGGTGTTCGTTTACTTGTTGTAAGTTTGATGAAGCTCTAGTTAATAAAGAATGTTTCGAGCAGCTTTGTACAGTTGATGAAATCACAAAAAGCTCATTACCAAAAGATATTGTTGATACTTTAAATAAAAATGAGGACCCTATGGAAGATGAGTTTAAAAAAAAGGATTACAAAAACTTATCAAACCCTTAGTTCTCCATACTAAATATCCTGCGAATTCTTCTTGATAAAAGGCCCGACCACGCTAGTATAAAGACACACCATTCGTAATGGTTTTGTCATGAACTCTTAATACTTTGTTATGCAGTGGCTGTGACTATCCTTTACAGCGCTTAATAACATAGAGTCGCCTGTGATTAAGGAGGTAATCGATGGAGTTCCTCGATCCTGTACTCCTCGCGAGGATACAGTTTGCGTTTACAATTGCGTTTCATATCGTCTTTCCCGGCCTGTCCATTGGTCTCGCTGCATATCTTGCTGTTCTTGAAGCCCTCTGGCTTAAAACCAATAAGAAAATTTATCTTACTGCCTTCAAGTATTGGCTAAAAATCTTCTCGATTATTTTTGGTATGGGCGTGGTTTCTGGCGTCGTCATGAGTTATCAAATCGGCACCAACTGGAGTGTGTTTTCAGACAAAACTGGCCCGATTCTAGGCCCTTTGATGGGGTATGAAGTGTTATCTGCCTTTTTCTTGGAGGCGGGTTTCTTGGGCGTGATGTTGTTTGGTATGGATAAAGTGGGTAAAAAGCTTCACTTTTTTGCCACCCTGATGGTTTCAATCGGTACCTTGATGTCAGCTTTCTGGATTTTAAGTGTGAACAGCTGGATGCAAACGCCTACAGGCTACGCTTACAACGAAGTCGGGCAGTTTATTGCGGAAGATTGGTTCGAGGTCGTATTTAATCCGTCCTTCCCTTATCGCTTAGCTCACATGACGACAGCGGCTTTCTTAAGCACGGCATTCCTAGTCGGTGGTGTGGCTGCATGGCATCTGCTGAAAGAGCGCAAAGAAAAGGTCAAGAACGAAACCGCACGACTGATGTTTTCCATGGCAATGTGGATGGCGGCGATTGTCGCACCGATACAGTTATTTATCGGTGACTTGCATGGTCTTAACACGCTAGAGCATCAGCCCGCAAAAGTCGCTGCGATGGAAGGTAACTATGAAACGCAAAATGGCGCGCCGCTGATTCTATTCGGCATTCCGAATGACGAAGAAGAGCGAGTGGATTACGCGATTGAGATTCCTAAAATGGCGAGCTTTATTTTAACTCATGACATGGATGGCGAGCTGGTGGGGCTTGATCAGTTTGCTAAAGAAGACCGCCCCAATACTAAGTGGGTCTTCTACAGCTTCCGCCTCATGGTAGCTATTGGCATGGGCATGATCGCCATCGGTTTATTCAGTCTGTTTTTACGCTGGCGAAACAAACTTTATGACAATCGCTTCTTACTCAAAACGGCGGTGTGGTTCGCGCCATCGGGCGTAGTCGCCACCATCGCTGGTTGGATTGTGACTGAGGTCGGTCGTCAGCCCTACACGGTTTATGGCTTACTCAGAACCTACGATTCACACTCACCGCTAGATGCGCCAGCGGTTGCAGCATCGCTCGCAATCTTTGTGATTGTTTACATACTGGTGTTTGGAGCTGGTATTGTTTACACCTTACGTTTGATGAGGGTTCGTCCCGGTGAGCGGGGTGAGTTATCGGATGAAGAAAGCAAAGTTCAGTCAGCCGTTACCTTGTCAAATCGCTTACCTCATGAGGCAAGCGATGAAAAGGGTAGCGATGAGGAGGATAAATCATGATTGATTATGCATTGATTTGGGCCGGCTTGATTGCGTTTGCCGTGCTGGCCTACATTATCCTTGATGGTTTCGATCTCGGTATTGGCATTATGTTTCCCTTCATTAAAAAGAAGGAAGATAAAGAAACTGCGATGAATACCATCGCTCCAATTTGGGACGGTAACGAAACCTGGCTGGTGCTCGGTGGTGGCGGTTTATTTGCCGTCTTTCCACTGGCTTATGCCATTATTTTGCCCGCGCTTTATATGCCGATTATTTTGATGCTGTTAGGTCTAATCTTCCGCGGCGTGGCTTTCGAGTTTCACTGGCGCGCCCGTAAATCGCAGCATTTGTGGGATAAAGGTTTTGCCATTGGCTCGCTAGTTGCAGCTTTATGCCAAGGTATTGCGCTAGGCGCGTTAGTACAAGGCATTACGGTCGAAAACCGAGCTTATGCTGGCGGCTGGTGGGATTGGCTGACGCCGTTTAGTATCACCACAGGTATTGCGCTGGTTGTTGGCTACGTATTGCTGGGTTCGACTTGGCTTAATATGAAAACGACAGGCAGCTTACAAAAGCAGTCTCGTGGCATCGCTAAAATAGCGGGAATCGCGACGTTTGGTTTTATTGGCCTGATCAGTTTGTGGATGATTTTCATCGAGCAGCAGTACCTACACCGTTGGTTTGATGCGCCCAATATTTATTACTTATTTGTAGTGCCTGTATTGGTGTTCATCGTCGGCGTGAGTTTGTTTATTACGCTTAAAAGAGAGCGCGACGTTAGCCCATTTTTGTTATCCATATCGTTATTCTTGCTGAGTTATATTGGCCTAGCGATTAGCCTTTTCCCGAACCTGGTGCCGCCGTCGGTCAGTATATGGGATGCCGCAGCCCCAGACTCTAGTTTGAAATTCCTACTCGTTGGTTCAGCATTCTTGTTGCCGATTATTCTAGCTTACACCACTTATGCATACTGGGTATTTAGAGGCAAAGTTAAAGAAGGCGAGGCATATCATTAATGGTTAATGATAAAAACGACAAACAGAACGATGAGCTAGATGCAACTAACAAACCAGGGTGGAAGAAAGCGCTCTGGTTTGTTGGGCTCTGGTTAGGTGGCGTGTTAGCCTTGACCTGTATTGGTTTACTTATTCGATTAGTGTTGGGTCAGCACTAGGTTTTGTATGAAAAAGTTGTTACATGATTAATCAGCTAATAGAACGAGATATTTCTTGCCCTTATTGCGGTGAGGTCATTACGATATTGATCGATGATTCAGTGCAGCATCAAGAGTATATTGAGGACTGCCAGGTCTGCTGTCGGCCAATTGAATTTGAAGTTTGGGCTAATGAAGGGGATATTAGTATTCAAATTAGTGCTGATCATTAAGAAATACTATGTCTTCCCCAGTAAATAACTTAGAAAAAGTCTTCGCAGTATTAAAGCCTAACCAAACTGTCGAGAAAGTGACAGTAACCCCTTCTATCTATCAAGAACTTGATGAAAACTTTAATAACTTCAAAGGTCATCAGCTCGTTTCGATGTATGAGTTTTCAGAGGACTGGAGTTCTTGGGAGATTCATCCCAAAGGCGATGAAGTCGTTGTGCTACTTTCTGGGCGAATTACATTTGTATTGGATATTGATGGCGAGCATCAAGACGTAGAACTACGCGAGCAAGGTGACTATGTGGTTGTTCCCAAAAATACATGGCATACCGCTCGAACCGAAACATCGACTAAAGCTTTATTTATCACACCCGGCGAGGGAACTGAGAATAAAAGTGTTTAATGAGGGTAGAGTATGAAAAGTATTGTATTGTTAATTGGTTTGCTTATTTCCCCATTAAGCCAAGCTAACGAGTCTGAAACCCAAGTCGTTAAGAGTTTTGTGGAAGCTTATAATCAGCAGGATCTTGAGGGGATGTTAGATCTTACGACTTCTGATGTGAGTTGGATGAGTGTGGAGTCAAAAAAGCTTTCAATCATTACTGCGGGTAAAGAGCAGTTAAGCAAGGCAATTCAGGGTTTCTTTGCTAATGGTAACCATGGGCGATCTGAAATACTCAGTATTCAGGGAAGTGGTGATTTTGTTCATACGGTCGAGAAAGCTATTTGGTCGTCAGAGGGTAAAGAGAAAAGCCAATGTAGCGTTGCAATCTACGAATTGAAAGAACAGAAAATACTCAATGTTTGGTATTACCCTGCACACCAGTGTACAGCGTAAGTTTTAGAGTTAATTTCCCGTGCTGGACAAGCGTTGTAAGTTAAGGCGTTAAATAAGTTAAGGGCTATAAAGGCCTAGATCTAATCTAGGCCGTTACAGACTTATCTAATTAATAAGCGCCTTCACTGTAAATCAATTCATAACTGTGACTGTAGATTTCTAGGATGTTACCGAACGGATCTTCCATATAAATCATGCGGTATGGTTTTTCTCCTGGATAATAGTATCTTGGTTTTTCCATGCGTTTTTTGCCGCCAGCTTCCACAATTTTTTCTGCCAGCTCTTCAACGTTGGGGTCTTGAACACAGAAGTGGAATATCCCTGTTTTCCAGTACTCAAAGTTATCCTCGGGATTTTCTTGGTTGTTGAACTCGAATAACTCAACGCCAATTCGATCGCCAGTCGAGAGGTGGGCAATGTTGAAACTCCCCCAGCCTGGACCAAATACGTCAGTACACATTTCACCAATGGCACTCTTGTCTTCGGTAATCTTGGTCGGCTCCATGATTTTATACCAGCCCAGTACTTCAGTATAAAATTTTACGGCGGCCTCTAAGTCAGGTACTGAGATACCGATGTGAGAAAATGTTCTAGGGTATACAGAGTTCATAATTACTCCTCATGTCTTTAATGTGAGGCTAGTTTACGCCGCACAAGCAATCATGTTAAATTATGATTTGTCATTGAAATAATAATTTTTCGTTATGATTGTGGTCTATTATGATTAATATGGTGTGGCTTAAGACATTTTGTGTTTTAGCTGATGAAAAACATTTCACTAAAACGGCTGAGCGTTTGCACATGACGCAGTCTGGTGTCAGCCAGCATGTGAAAAAGCTTGAGGAAGCTCTTAATTCAGAGCTGTTACTCCGAGAGGGTAAAGGTTTCACTTTGACAGAAAGCGGACAGTTATTGTTAGAGGAGGCTGAAGAGCTACTTGAAAAGCTTGATGGGATAGAACTGAAGATAAAGTCTGATCCGGAGTTCGCAGGTCAAGTGCGGTTAATGTCGCCGGGCAGTGTCGGGACTTTACTTTACCCTGAGCTATTGTGTTTGCAGCAAAGCCACCCTGAGTTGGTATTTGATTACCGGTTTGCGCCGAACGATGACATTCAGCAGGCTTTGATTGAGGATAAGATTGATATTGGTTTGGCAACAATACCCATAGACACTGAGTGGGTTGTTTCCAAGCAGGTTGCAAGCGAGCCGCTGCTGTTAGTCACTCCCAGTACGGCTCAACACGTTGATTGGAAAAGCTTGCAAGCTCTGGGGTTTATCAATCACCCTGATGGTGAGCACCACGCTCGTCAGCTTTTGAGTAAAAACTTTCCTGAGTTTGAACATATCAGCCAGCTTAAGCAGTCAGGCCGTATTAACCAAATCCACTTGATTCTAGAACCTGTGAGCAGGGGGCTTGGTTTTACAGTATTGCCCCAACATGCCGTTAAGGCATTTCAATCTCAAGACTTGATAACGGCATATGAACTAAGCACCCCTGTGAGTGAGGCGTTATACCTCTGTCAGAGACGTAACAAGGTGCTCCCTAACCGAATTAAGAACATTATCAGCGAAATTAATACGTTGTTATCTGCCTAGCATTTACTCTTGGCTATAAGCCGCAAACACTTCTTCGCCGGTCATCATTTTGGTTTGGTTGGCGAAGTCATAATATCGAGGTTTTTCATCGATAAATATTTGGGTGGTGAATTCAGCGCTGTCTAAATTATCCAGGCTATCGAAAAGCCCTGCAGGCATGATATATTGATTTGCTTGTTTAAGTCGGTAGAAGAGGTGGGTGCCGCAGCCCGAGCAAAACCCACGTTCAGCCCATTCTGATGAATCAAAGGTTTTGATGTGTTCCTTTCCTTCAAAGCTAACGTTTGAACCGCAATCTAGCGCTAACAGTGGCCCGCCGGACCATTTGCGACACATGGAGCAATGGCAAGAGTCGACGTGAGGCTTGGCTTCAGTAGCGTGTACACTGACTTTTTTGCACAGACATTGGGCATTAAGGCTGATGGTAGACATTAAGGGATCCCTTTAAAGAATTAATCATCTCTAAAAGTTACCTTACCCCCTTTAAAAAGCAAGAATATTTGCTGTGATCTCTTGCATATTTCACTAATTCCACCATAATCGACCACTTGTCTTAATTTTTTGTCAAAACCCCTGAAATACCGTTGGGTAGAGCGGATTTTGGCGATAAAATACGAATTAATTTAATCATTCATTGAATAATAGGCCATTCGTAGGGCTTATATTCGAACAGAGAGATTTGCAATGCCTGTAATTACTTTACCTGATGGAAGTCAACGCGAGTTTGATAAAGCCGTTTCTGTACACGATGTAGCGAACGATATTGGCCCTGGTTTAGCCAAAGCTGCTTTAGCTGGCAAGGTTGACGGCAAGCTCGTTGATACCAGTTATGTTATGGACTCTGATGCACAGCTGGCGATTATCACTGAGCGTGATGAAGACGGCTTAGAGATTATCCGTCACTCGACTGCACACTTGTTAGCGCAAGCGGTTCAACGCCTTTTCGACAATGTTCAAGTAACCATTGGTCCTGTGATTGACCATGGCTTCTACTATGACTTTGCGACAGAAAAGCCGTTTACCGAAGATGATCTTCGTGCCATCGAAAAAGAGATGGAGAAAATCTCAAAAGAAAACCTTCAGGTTGAACGTACCGAAATGGAACGTGACGAAGCGGTTGCTTTCTTCCGTAACATGGGTGAAGAGTATAAGGCTGAGATTATTGAGTCGATCCCAAGCAATGAGGCGCTATCGTTATATCGCCAAGGTGACTTTATCGACTTATGTCGTGGCCCACATGTTCCTAGCACTTCAAAACTGAAAGCCTTTAAGTTAATGAAGGTTGCGGGTGCATATTGGCGTGGCGATTCCAATAACGAAATGTTGCAGCGTATTTACGGTACGGCTTGGACCAACAAGAAAGAATTAAAAGCTTACTTAAGACGTCTTGAGGAAGCGGAAAAGCGTGACCACCGTAAGATTGGTAAGGCTTTAGACCTGTTCCATTTACAAGAAGAAGCGCCAGGCATGATCTTCTGGCACGACAAGGGCTGGTCAATCTACAAAACACTTGAGCAGTACATTCGTGATCGCCTGAAAGAACACGATTATCAAGAAGTGAAGACGCCACAAATCGTCGATCGTAGCTTGTGGGAAAAGTCAGGTCACTGGGATAAGTTTGGCGACGATATGTTTACGCTTGAATCGGATCAGCGTGACTATGCGATTAAGCCAATGAACTGCCCGTGCCACGTACAGATTTATAACTCAGGCTTAAAAAGCTACCGTGACTTACCGTTGCGTATGGCGGAATTTGGCTCATGTCACCGTAATGAGCCGTCGGGCGCTTTGCACGGCATCATGCGTTTGCGTAATTTTGTTCAGGACGATGCACACATTTTCTGTACTGAAAACCAAATTCAGGAAGAAGTCTCGAAGTTTATCGAGATGTTGTATGACGTTTATCGTGACTTCGGTTTTACCGACGTCATCGTGAAACTGTCAACTCGTCCAGAGCAGCGTGTCGGTTCGGATGAAGTATGGGATAAAGCGGAAGCGGCTCTTGCGGACGCTTTGAAGGCGAATAACATTGAATTCGAATACCAGCCAGGCGAAGGTGCCTTCTATGGGCCGAAGCTTGAGTTCACATTGAAGGACTGCTTAGAGCGTCATTGGCAGTGTGGTACGATTCAGGTCGACTTCTCGATGCCGGGGCGTTTGGGTGCGGAATTTGTCGCTGAAAGCGGCGAAAGAGAAGTTCCTGTGATGCTTCACCGAGCAATTTTGGGATCTTTGGAGCGTTTTATCGGTATTTTAATCGAAGAATACGCTGGAAAATTCCCTGCATGGTTAGCGCCAACACAGGCCGTAATCATGAATATTACCGATAAACAGGCCGATTTTTGCCAAAAAACAGTCGATTCCTTGAAAAATAAGGGATTTAGGGTAAATTCGGACTTGAGAAATGAGAAGATCGGCTTTAAAATTCGCGAGCAGACATTAGCACGTGTTCCGTTCTTACTTGTAGTCGGAGATCGTGAAGTTGAAAATGGTCAGGTTGCCGTCAGAACTCGAGAAGGTGAAGACCTAGGTAGCATGAGCATAGACGCCTTTGCTGAGTTGCTTGAAGCGGAAGTCGCTAAGCGAGCAAGAAAAACAGAAGCACAGGCCGAATAATTTGACTTAATTTTAACCAATTAGAGGATTAGACACATTAAAAAAGGTCAAAAGCGTGACGATAGACAGCGCATAAATGAAAATATTCGAGCGAAAGAAGTTCGCTTAATTCAAGCCGACGGCGAAAATGTTGGCGTGGTAGATACAAGAGATGCCTTAGAGCAAGCTCAAGAAGCTAAGTTGGACTTAGTCGAAGTATCGCCAGATGCGAATCCTCCAGTCTGTAAAATTATGGACTTTGGTAAATACTTGTTTGAGCAGAAGAAAGCGAAAGCTGCTGCTAAAAAGAAACAGAAAGTTACCCAAGTTAAAGAAATCAAGTTTCGCCCAGGGACGGATATAGGGGACTATAAGGTAAAACTACGCAACCTTATACGTTTCTTGGAAGATGGGGACAAGACGAAGATCACTGTCCGCTTCCGTGGTCGTGAGATGGCGCACCAAGAACTCGGAATGGAGTTATTGAAGCGTGTCGAAAAAGACCTGGAAGAATACGGTTCAGTTGAGCAACGTCCATCAATGGAAGGTCGTCAAATGACGATGGTGATTGCCCCCAACAAAAAGAAGTAATTGAGCTTTCAGTTCTACCTCAGGGTTTTTCCTTAGGTCTGAACCGAATAGAAGTTCGTAAGGCGCTTACTTTACTTCAAAAGGTTGGATAAATCGGCTTAACGGCTGGCTTATCCGTTTTATTAACTCATCATGAGCTCCAGACGACTGCCGGCATAATTTTGCTTAAGCAGTGGCCATGACAGTAATCAATGCGAGTATATTACTATGCCAAAGATGAAAACTGACCGCGGTGCTTCGAAGCGTTTCAAAAAAACTGCTTCGGGTCGTTATAAGCACAAACAATCACACTTGCGTCACATTTTGACCAAGAAATCCACTAAGCGTAAGCGTCATTTGCGCCACGGCAAGCTAGTTGATGCCGCGGATACAAAGCAAATCGATCGTATGCTTCCTAACGGATAATTGGTGAGGATTAAGAGATGGCAAGAGTAAAACGCGGCGTGACAGCTCACGCACGTCACAAAAAAGTTTTAAAGCAGGCAAAAGGTTATTACGGTGCACGTAGTCGTGTTTATCGTGTAGCTAAACAAGCTGTAATTAAAGCGGGTCAATATGCATATCGTGACCGTCGCCAACGCAAACGTCAGTTCCGTTCATTGTGGATTGCACGTATCAACGCTGAAGCACGTACACACGGTTTGTCTTATAGCCGTTTTATCAATGGTTTGAAGAAATCAAACATTGAAGTTGATCGTAAGATGCTAGCAGAATTGGCAGTTTTTGATAAAGTAGCTTTTGCTGCTTTTGCAGAGCAAGCTAAATCTGTCCTAGACGCTTAATCTAAGCACTCTGTTCTTTAATTTGATACTGAATTAAAGAATAGCATTTGTTATCGTGGCTCGACTTAGAACTCCGATAACAAGCGATTAAAGTCTTAAAAGGAAGGGCAGAAATGCTCTTCCTTTTTTTTTGCCAAGTTATTTATTGGGTTAAAACTAAGACAATAACGTGAGCAAACCAGAAGGTTCTACGACTAAAATACGACAAACTATGAGTAAATATCATGGCTGATTTACAAGAAATTATCCAACAAGCTGAGCAAGAAATCAGTGCAGTTGAATCGTTACCAGAGCTGGAGCAAGTTAAAGCACGCTTCGTTGGTAAAAAAGGATTAATCACTGCGCAAATGAAGCAGATGGCAACTTTGCCACCAGAAGAGAAGCCAAAATTTGGCGCTAAGGTTAATGAAGCTAAAAAAGAAGTGTTTGGTATTATCGAAGCCAAACAAAGTGCTATTAAATCTGCTGAAATTAATGCCAAGCTTGCGAGCGAAACGATTGATGTCACTTTGAGTGGTCGTAACTCAGAGGCGGGCGGTGTACACCCTGTAAACCGTACCTTGAGACGTATTGAGTCTTATTTTGGTCAAATGGGTTTTTCTGTTGCAGAAGGACCGGAAGTGGAAGATGACTTCCATAACTTCACCGCACTAAACATTCCTGAGCATCATCCAGCACGCGCGATGCACGATACCTTCTATTTTGATGCAGGGCGTTTATTGAGAACGCATACATCGCCAGTACAGGTACGCGTCATGGAGAATGCCGAGCCACCGTATCGCATTATTGCTCCTGGCCGTGTCTATCGCTGTGATTCGGATTTAACGCATACGCCAATGTTCCATCAGGTCGAAGGCCTTTTGATTGATGAGAGTACGACTTTTGTTGATCTCAAAGGCGTTCTGTATGAATTTGTGACTCACTTCTTTGAGAAAGACTTAGGTGTGCGTTTCCGTCCGTCATACTTCCCATTCACTGAGCCATCGGCGGAAGTGGATATTGAGTGTGTCATGTGTAGCGGTAAAGGTTGTCGTGTTTGTAGCCATACCGGTTGGTTAGAAATCCTAGGCTGCGGCATGGTTCACCCGAAAGTTCTTGAGTCGGTAGGCGTTGATAGTGAGAAGTACACGGGCTTTGCTTTTGGTATGGGCGTTGAACGTTTGACGATGTTGCGCTATGGCGTGAATGATCTGAGATTGTTCTTTGAGAACGACCTGAACTTCCTTAAGCAATTCAACTAAGTAGCTACTTATGCTTGATATTGCATTGTTAAAACGTTTCTCAGCTGCCTTGATTACGAAGAGGGTAACCGTCGTTGCTTCGAAATCGTTTTGCCTCGCACTATCAGCGCCAGTAACGCTACTTGGTAGTTTGGAAAAGAATTTTTATAGCCATAATGTTTGGCTAAAACTGGATAAATGCTATGAAATTTAGTGAACAGTGGTTACGTGAGTGGGTAAACCCTGAAATTTCCACTCAAGAATTAGTCGATAAATTGACCATGGCTGGCCTTGAAGTTGATGGCTTTGAATATTTAGGTGATAGCTTCTCTGGCGTAGTAGTCGGTGAAATTGTTGCCGCTGAGCAACATCCTGATGCGGACAAATTACAGGTTTGTACGATCAATGTGGGCGATGCCAGCGATGAAGAGTTACAAATCATCTGCGGTGCGCCAAACGCACGCAAGGGCATTAAAGTTGCGGTAGCGATGATTGGTGCTGTGTTGCCAGGTGACTTCAAAATTAAGAAAGCCAAACTTCGTGGCGTTCATTCCTTCGGTATGCTGTGTTCGGAAACTGAGCTGAATATCGGTGAAGGCAGCGACGGCATTGTTGAGCTACGGTTAGACGCGCCTCTAGGGCAAGATTTAAAACAATACTTTAATCTTGATGATCATGTTATTGATGTTGACTTAACACCGAACCGTGGCGACTGCTTAGGTCTTCGTGGTATCGCGCGTGAAGTTGGCGTGTTGACTCAAGAAGACGTTAACTTTGTTGAGCCAAAAGCAGTAGCTAGCGAAGTCAGCGATAAGTTAGATGTTAAATTAAGTGCACCGCAAGCGTGCCCTCGCTACTTAGGTCGTGTGATTAAAGGTATTAACCCTAAAGCGACAACACCGCAGTGGATGGTACAGCGTATCGAGCGCTCTGGTGTGCGTTCTATTGACCCAGTAGTAGACGTGACGAATTACGTCTTACTGGAGATGGGACACCCGATGCATGCGTTTGATTTAGCCAAAATCGATGGTGCGATTGATGTTCGCATGGCGAAGAAAGACGAGAAGCTAACACTTCTTGATGGACAAGAGGTTGAGCTGACCGAAGATACTCTAATGATTGCTGATAACTCTAAACCACTTGCGATTGCTGGTGTGATGGGCGGTGAGCATTCTGGCGTTAACCCTGACACTAACGATATTTTCTTAGAAAGCGCGTATTTCGATGCGATTGCTGTAGCAGGCAAGGCGCGCCAATATGGCTTGCATACTGATGCGTCGCATCGCTATGAGCGTGGCGTTGATTATGAACTGCAAAGAACGGCGATGGAGCGAGCGACGGAATTGTTGCTTGAGATCGTCGGTGGCCAGCCGGGCGCAATTATTGAAGCGATTGATCAATCAGCTATGCCGGAGAAGCGTCACTTAACGCTTCGTCGTGAGCGTATTGAACGTGTTGTTGGCGTAGCGTTCGACGATGCGCAGGTTGAAGATATATTGACCCGCCTAGGCTTAGGGCTAACACCAAATAACCAAGGTTGGGACGTTTCTGTACCGAGTTTCCGCTTCGATATTGATAACGAAGAAAGCCTCATTGAAGAATTAGTCCGTGTTTATGGTTATAACAACTTACCAATCCGTAAGCCTCAGGGCGAAATGGCGATGTTCATGCAGAATGAAAGTCGCGTCTTTAAAGACTTGCTGCGTGACGTATTGGTGACTCGTGGCTATCAAGAAGCGATTACTTATAGTTTTGTTGAGCCTAAGTTGCAGGCTGTTTTAGAGCCTACGATGAAGCCTTTACCGTTGATGAACCCGATTTCGAGCGAGATGGGTGTTATGCGTACGAACTTGCTGCCAGGTTTGGTACAAGCGGCGCAATTCAATGTCAATCGCCAGCAAAGTCGTATTCGTTTCTTCGAGATGGGGTTACGCTTTGAAACGAACTCAGACGACGCTGAGCTAAGACAAATTCCAACGTTAGCGGGTATTGTCGGAGGACGTCGCTTTATTGAGTCGTGGGACGGTGATGCGCGTAAAGTGGATTTCTATGATGTTAAAGGTGATATAGAAGCATTATTGAAGGTAACAAAGCATCGTTTTGACTTTGTGCCATCGGAGAAAAGCATTGTTCATCCTGGCCAGTCTGCGGATATCAAGTTTGACGGTAAGGCGGTTGGGTATATCGGTAAACTGCATCCAGAAATTCAACAAAAAGTTGACTTGGATATGGATGCCTTTGTATTTGAGATTGATTTAGATGCTTTATCCGAACGAGAATTACCAAAATTTGCCCCATTAATGAAATTCCCGTCGATTCGACGTGATCTTGCTGTGATCGTTGACGAAACCGTAAAAGGTGGGGAATTAATTGATTTTATTGTAAAAATTGGTGGTAATTTACTGACAGATGCCTTTATTTTTGATATATACAAAGGTGAGCATCTTGAGCAAGGAAAGAAAAGTGTTGCTTTGGGTATGACACTACGTCATCCAGAGAAAACTTTAGAAGATGCGGAAATTAATTCTGTTGTAGATAAAGTGGTTTCCGGTTTGGCAGAAGAGTATAAAGCCGTTCTTAGGAATTAGCGTTCCTAAGCGGCATTTGAACTAAACCAGAAAACCAGAATCTACAAGTGAGATAGCGGAGATTGATTATGGCACTAACAAAAGCGGACATGGCAGAACGTTTGTATGAAGAGCTAGGCTTGAATAAGCGTGAGTCAAAAGAAATTGTAGAAGCTTTTTTTGAGCAAATCCGCGATTCCTTAGAGCAGGGGTATAATGTCAAGCTCTCTGGCTTCGGTAATTTTGAGTTGCGTGATAAAGCGCAGCGTCCTGGTCGTAACCCGAAAACGGGGGAAGAAGTTCCGATCAGCGCGCGACGTGTTGTCACGTTTAAACCTGGGCAAAAACTTAGAGGGAAAGTAGCCGATTATGTTGGAACCGAGCAATAATAACGAACTACCAGCAATTCCAGGCAAGCGGTACTTTACGATTGGTGAAGTGAGTGACTTATGTGCGGTAAAGCCGCACGTATTGCGTTATTGGGAACAAGAGTTTGATCAGCTTGATCCTGTAAGACGTGGTAATCGCCGCTACTATCAACGAGAAGACGTCCTAATTGTGCGTCAAATACGTTCTTTACTGTATGAGCATGGTTATACCATAGGCGGCGCTCGTCAGTGCTTAGAAGAGGGCGGAGACGTTGATTCACCCGTTGAAAAGGCTCAGATCGATGAAATTATCGAAGAGCTAGAAAAAATCAAACGATTCCTATCAATCTAATCACTAAATCTCGGTGATATTTTAATATTGTAATTTCTCAGGAAAACGGTACTATGTCGCCGTTTTCCAAACATATCCTTTCTTTTGTCGGAGCGTGGCGCAGCTTGGTAGCGCACTTGCATGGGGTGCAAGGGGTCGGAGGTTCAAATCCTCTCGCTCCGACCAATCAAATCAAAGGCTTACTGTGTGGCAGAGCGCCTTGCAACTGAGTTTTCTGCTCTGCGTACCACCTGGCGTACCACGCGCTTTGCTATTTTCATAAAATTGATAGTTATGATTTTTTTGTAGATAGTTGTGCCAAATAAATAATTCTTAAGAAAATGAAAAAAAATATATGCTTAAGCAATGGATGCGATAATGAAATAACCCCCGCGTCAAGTTCGCTCTTATGCAGTAAATGTGAAATTAACAAGTCGCAAACAAATAAAATTGCAATTGTTATATCTATTATTGGATTAATGGTTATCCTGTTTGTAATTCATATTGCTAACAGCGAAGAACCATTTTTTTCAAGCTTAGGTGGTTTTATTGGTGGGGTTGCAAGTCCTTTAGTGGCCTTAGCGGGCGTGATTTTATTATATGACACCTTAACATTGCAGCGAAAAGAACTAAAAGAAGCTCGTGAGCAGTTTAGAAAGTCGTCAGCTGCCCTCGAGAAACAGACTGATTTTAATAAGTATAGTTTAGAATGCAAAGAGCTTTACCTAAACTTTAAACCGTACTTTAATGAAACGCTCAGTTTTATGAAGGACTTCCCTAAAATTCGTATTCATAAAAATGACGTACGATTCGATAATAGTAGTAAAGAACTGAGCTTTAATGAGTTTGTTAAAATAGGGTTTATTGAAGAAGTTCCACCAGGCGTGATTACCTATTATAGAAATAAGTACAAGGTGTTTTATGTGGAGCTAGCGAAACGATTAATAATGCTTTCGAAATATAATAGTTATTATAAAGATATTACTAAACCTGAGCATCTAGATTTAACTTATGAAGAACATCCTGAAATAAAGGCTAAATGTGTGGAGTTGTTCTTTTATGCGTATTCTGCAGCCCAGCTTGGGTTTATTGATAGTGAGACTTTAAGAAGCTTTCAAATCTCTGACTTGACAGAAGAAGCCCTCCAATCGTAGGAGGGCTTCTTGTTGGTCTGCCTTGCAGTGTTACCACGCCAATAGTCACACCCTGAGCAACAAACCGTGAGCTCTAAGCAGGAGCGTGCTCGCTCAGTAATGCACAGGAAGCCGATAGCAACGACGAAGGGGGCTCCCGTGCATATTCTCTTTACTACGGCGCTAATGTACTGATACAGAAGCTCTCCGGGTGTCGGATTTGAATATCTGTATCAAGGATAGCTCGAATTGATACTGCACCTTTTCCGAAGTTTGCACCGTATGGGTCGGCCATCAGCTCCAAGCCGCCCCAAGTCCCGACAATCAGATCTCGCCAGTTACCCAGTAAGATTGTTCCGGCCGGCATATTAGCAGTGTAATGAGCCGCTAAGTTGTTCATTCGGCCGACGCCTGGCTCTTTACCACCTTCCCATAAGAATTGGGCGCTTTCATTCGACTTCTCAATCGCTTTCATATTTATCGCATTGGCCCTGTTGCAGAAGTATTGGAATTAATGCCTTCTAGGTTGGCGGATCTGGTCAGTCCAGTCGCCAAGACTAAGTATTAATAATTTCAATCAGTTATGCTTGTTAAGGTATGGAGATTCAGCGCTAAGCGCTATTTCTTGTTGCTTTTTTGAACAGTTGCAGTATTATGCAGCGCTACGGAAAGTAGAGCCTTAATCCTCGGACTGGATTCCTTTATTTTTCATGATTCTATTGTCTTTCTAATAATAAAATTGTTAAGCTTTGAGATATATCCTGTGTAAATAATGAGTAAACTATTCTCATATTTGCATTAATAGCTGTATAATATGCTGACATTAGCTATGTTTTGTTCAAAAAATAGACGAAACTAGTTGGTGAGTTAGATTTTTTGAGATTTGATTCTCGTCGAAAGTGTGGAGTGGTTCAAATTATAAAAGATTGTCAAATGTATATTTACCATCTTCTTGCACCGATGTTATGAGGATATACTCTGTTGTAAATACGAGTGTTGGTTTTACTTTAAATAATTATGATTTTAAAGCCTTCACAAGATTTTGATTTATATCGGTTTAGAATAAGGTTGTCAGGAAATGGAACAGGAAAGGGAAAGCAAAATTTAAAAGGTGTTAAATTTCCTGACAGTCGAGATGCTAGCTGACTTAAAAAGTAATTGCAATGCATCTTTTGAAAAGTGTGAATTGGCGCTCATTAGCAGGGTAAATTAGAGGGACTCTAAATCTTTGTGCTAATAGTGTTACCACTTAACCGTATTTCGATATAGAAACGCAACATGTCTTTTCACTGGGGATTAGTGTTGTGGCTGGGGTTGAGTTAGAACAACTCCTTTTATAAATGCAGAGCGCTGGTAGTCAGTGTCTTTGCTTTAGCATTTATTAGGTTGGGTAGACTTTAATGAAAATTTTTGGCAAAAGCACGATGCTTTCTAGAACTGTCACTGGTTCAGTTAAAAGGATTGCTTCCGTTTTCTTTGCGGCTTCGGCTCTTTTAATTTCAAACTCTGTCATGGCGGTCGATTATCCTTCGACCATCGATAATACCGTTAATGTGACATTACCGGCTGGTGTTATTGATAACAATACAGCAAATAATACAAATGGTGGATGTACAGTTGCAGACCCAACCGCAGCAGCTTGTGCCACTGATTCAAATGCGCTGAATGTTGTCACCCCAGAGCCTACAAAAGCTTTTTCTCCTACCCAAGTTGATTTTGGCAGCAACTCTACCCTAACCATTACGCTGACCAACACCAACGACTTTGATGCTACTTTACAATCAGATTTTGTTGACTCTCTGCCGACAGATTTGACACTAACAACACCAGCTAATGCTTCAACAACCTGTACTGGAACGCTAGTTGCCATTGATGGCGATATTGATATTGCGCTTTTACAAGGTGCAACGATTCCGGCGAATGGTTCTTGTACTATCACCGCTGACGTAACCAGTGGCTTTGCTGGTGATTACACTAACCAACTTCCAGCAGGCTCTCTTGATACAGGTATGGGCGTTAGTGCAGCTGCATCCGCTGACTTAACCATCGGCCCACAGGCTCTTATAGCTATTAGTGACGTCAGCCAAGTCGAGACTGATGCAGGTACTACGACCTTTACTTACACCGTCAGTATTACCAACGGTGTGACGACCAATGCCGATGTAACATTTGATTACTTTACGACTGATGGCACAGCCCAGGCTGGCTCTGACTATGTTGCTATCGCCGATGGTTCAATTTCTGGAACCATTCCTGCAGGTGATGCCAGCACTACCATTACGACGACTATTAATGGTGACACTGTTGTTGAGCCTGATGAAACCTTTACAGTTACTTTAAGCAATATCTCTCCAAATGCAGTTGCTTCAGACGGTGTGGCGGACTCAACCATCGAGAATGATGATGCTGCAAGTGTGTCGGTTGCAGATGTCACTGTTAACGAAGGTGACGGTACTGCGACAATCAATGTGACTTTGACGGGGGATACATCTGCAGGCTTTGATGTTGACTTTGCAACTGCCGACGGCACCGCAACAGCCGGTCCACTAGCGGATTATCTTGCTAACTCAGGTACTTTAAGCTTTGCTGGTACTGATGGTGAAGTACAAAGTATCACGGTCACTATTAACGATGACTTCGCTATTGAGGGTGATGAAACTTTCGATGTGAACTTGTCTAATATTACAGGCGGCCTTGCGACGATTAATGACGGTACTGGCGTCGTTACCATTGAAGATAATGACTCTGTGGTATTAATTGAGTTTGATGCTGCTGCTGATAGCGCTGACGAATCAATCACTGATGAGCCGCGCTTGAGAATCCTTGGCTTCTTGCCGAACGATACGAATATAAATGTTAACGTTACAGGTGGCACGGCTACAGGTTCTGGAACGGATTACACCAATGTTGTTACGGTAACCATTCCTGCCGGAACTTATGATGGTGGCGCTGGTACATCAGTGCCGATTAATTTAACGGTGGTTGACGACAATATTCTTGAAGGTGATGAAACCATCAACTTCGAATTGTCTAGCGTTAACCCTCGTTTAGTGTTGGGTGATGCAGACTTAGATAGTAATACCCAATCGACGAACACTTACACCATTCAAGATAATGATCCGATCACGGTCACGGTAGCGGCTAATGATGCAGCGGCAGCTGAACCTGCTGATAATGGCCAGTTCACGGTTACTTTAAGCAACCCTAATTCAGTTGATACGACGGTTACTTACAGCATCGCAGGTACTGCAACGCCAACCAATGATTACACGCCTTTAACGGGCACAGTAACAATCCCAGCTGGCGACACAACGGCAACGATCGACGTCACTGTGGCGGATGACACCATTGTTGAAGGTGATGAAACGGTTGTTATCACGTTAGATACAACGACCGACGGTACGATTGACGCGGGTAACGACGAAGCAACAGTAACCATCGCCGATAATGATAATGCTCAGTTAGAAGTATTACCGACAAGTGTTGTAGAAGGTGATGCTGGAACGACAATACTGATTTATACCGTACAGTTTGCTAACGCTGTGACTACAGCTGCTGATGTCACTTTTGACTTCGCAACGTCTGATGGTACTGCAACAACAGCAGATAATGATTATGTGGCTTTAACAGGTAGCGGAACCATTACTGCTGGTGATACCAGCACCACGGTTTCTGTAACAGTGAACGGTGATTTGACGGTTGAGGCTGACGAAACAGTCGCACTGACTATCTCTAACCCTTCAAGTAACGCAACTATCACAACGGCTAGTGCAAACGGCACTATCAACAATGATGATGCGGCTGAAGTAACTATTGTTGCTAATACAGATACTGCAGAAGGCAGTGGTATTGCCGGACAGTTTACGGTTAGTCTAAGCAGTCCGTCAGACACTGATACAGTAGTTGATATTGTTGTTGGCGGTACGGCGACCTCAGGTTCTGACTATGCAGCTTTAGCGACGAGTGTGACGATTCCTGCGAACACGACTTCTGTTAACTTGGACGTCTTAGCGATTGATGACTCACTGCTAGAGCCAACAGAGACAGTCATCGTTACTTTAGATACTGTGACCAGCGGTAACGCAACTATCGGTACACCGGACAATGCGACGGTCAATATCACTGATAACGATGCAGCAAGCATTGCCATTGATGATGTAACCGTTGATGAAGCGGGTGGCAACGCAGTCTTCACGGTAACGCTAACAGGCAACGTTCAAGGTGGTTTTACTGTTGACGCTGCAACTGCTGATGATACCGCAGCTGCGGGTAGCGACTATACGTCGACAACAGACACTTTAACTTTTGCAGGTAATAATGGCGAAACACAAACCTTCACAGTGCCAATCACTGATGATGGTATCGCTGAAGCGACAGAAACATTCTTCGCAAACTTATCAAACATTTCAAATGGTCTTGTCACTATTGCCGATGCACAAGGCGTGGGCTCGATTACTGACAATGACAACGCAAGTTTAGCGATTGATAATATCGCGGTAAATGAAGGTGATGGCACGGCAACCTTTACCGTCACCCTGACCGGTGATGTTCAAGGCGGTGTTTCCGTAGACTATGCAACAGCAGATAACACAGCTTTAGCTGGAAGTGATTACACGGCGGCAACGGGCACTTTAAATTTCAGTGGCACAGATGGTGAACAACAAACCATAGTCGTTAGTGTTACCGATGATGCTTTACTAGAAAATTCTGAAAGTTATTTTGTCAACTTATCAAACGTCGGCAATGCGGTGGTAACTTTAGCCGACGATCAAGGCATTGGCATTATTAACGATAATGATAACGCGAGCTTAGCGATTGATGATGTCACGGTTAATGAAGGCGACGGTACAGCAACCTTTACCGTAACGTTAACTGGTGATGTACAAGGCGGCGTGTCGGTCGACTTTGCAACTGCTAATGATACAGCGGAAGCGGGTAGCGATTACACAGCGAACTCTGGCACCTTAAACTTCACCGGTAATGACGCTGAAACTCAAACAGTTACAGTGACTATTGCTGATGATGCGGTTGCTGAGCCGAGTGAAACCTATTTTGTTGATTTATCCAATGTATCGAATGCTGGCGTTACTTTAAGTGATGCGCAAGGTCTAGGTACGATCAATGATAACGACAATGCAACGCTTACCATTAACAATGTAACCATTGACGAAGATGCTGGAACAGCAACTTATACTGTGACGCTTGATAATGCGGTACAGGGCGGCAGCGTTGTTAACTACACCTTTACCGATGGCACGGCAACCGGCGGCGTAGATTACGATAACACGCCAGGCAGTGTGACTTTTGCGGGCACCGCTGGTGAAACACAAACCTTTACCGTCGCTATCATTAACGATGGTGTTTATGAAGGTGATGAGACCTTTACGGTTAATCTTGATGCAGTAAACCCAGTTATTAATGATAACGACTCTGCAACCACGATTATCGATGATGAAGTATTGGAAGTATCAGTAACAGCGAGTGTTGCTAATGCTTCAGAGCCAACGACTAACGGCGAGTTCACGATTAGCCTGAATACGCCAAGTGCAACTGATATCACGGTTAACTTGAGCTATGCAGGTACAGCCGCAGATCCTGCGGACTACAGCTTAGCGGGCGCAGCGGGCACGACTACGGTTGTGATCCCTGCGGGTGATACCAGCGTTACCGTTGATGTAATTGTAAATGATGATGCGACTGTTGAACCAACGGAAACAGTTATCGCGACGATCGATAGCGTGAGCGAAGGTACGATTGTTGCTGCAACGGATACCGTTAACATTGCGGATAATGATGCAGCGGCAGTGACGGTTGAAGACGTATCAGCGGACGAAGGCGCTGGTACAGTAACCTTTACTGTCACGCTGAATAATGATGTTGCTGGTGGCACTAACGTTGACTACAGCTTCACAGACGGCACAGCAACTGGCGGTGGTACGGATTACGATAGTACTGGCGGCACAGTTACATTCGCTGGTACGGCCGGTGAAACGCAAACTTTCACTGTGGCTTACACAGACGATAACGTAACGGAAGCTGATGAAACCTTTACGGTATCTTTAAACGCTGACAATCCTAACGTAACGGATACTGATACAGCTACCGGTACGATTGAAGATAATGACGTACTGACCATTGATATGTCTGCGACTATTGCTGCAGCGTCTGAGCCAGGCACTGACGGTGAGTTCACGATTACATTAAGCAATCCTAGCGATACAGACACCACGGTATTTGTTAATTACGCGGGTACGGCAACGGACCCTGATGATTACACATTAGTTGGTGCTGATGGTACTACAAGCGTGGTAATTCCTGCGGGCAGCACTAGCGCAACAGTTGCAGTTGATGTAGCCGATGATGCGCTGGTTGAAGGCAGCGAAACAGTTGAAGCGACAATTACGGCAGTTAGTAACGGCAATATTGGCACGGCAACTGACACAGTGACGATTGCTGATAATGATTCACGCGTAACAGTTGAAGACGTTAGCGTTAATGAAGCTGACGGCACTGCAACCTTTACGATCACATTAGAAGAAGCCATTGCTGGCGGCACTGACGTGAACTATAGCTTCACTGATGGCACAGCAACAGGCGGCGGTACAGATTACGACAGCACAGGCGGAACAGTGACGTTCGCGGGTACCGCGGGTGAAACACAAACTTTCACTGTTGCGATTACCAACGATGCAGTTGTAGAAGGCGACGAAACCTTTACGGTTAACCTTGATGCGGTTAACCCGAACGTTATCGATACGGACACGGCGACAGGTACGATTGTTGATGATGACGCCTTAACGGTTTCTGTGGTTGCTACAACGCCAACGGCTCAAGAGCCAGCGACTAATGGTGAGTTTACGGTTAGCCTAAGTACCACTAGCGCAACTGATACCACGGTAACTATTGCCTACTCAGGTACAGCAACCGACAGTTCAGATTACAACTTAACGGGCGCTTCAGGCACAACCACTGTTGTGATTCCTGCTGGCTCGACTGACGCCATCGTGACCGTTGATGTGCTTGACGACAACATTGTTGAAGGTGATGAGACGGTTATCGCGACCATCACTGCAACTGACAACGGCACTATTAGTGGTGCGACTGACACCGTGACCATCGAGTCAGAAGATACTGCTTCGGTAACGGTTGAAGATGTAACCGTAGCGGAAGATGGTGGCAGCGCAACCTTCAGAATTACGCTTAATGGCGAAGTTGATGGTGGCACAGACGTTACTTACAGCTTCACAGATGGCTCAGCGACCGGTGGCGGCACGGATTACGATAGCACGGGTAGTACGGTTAGCTTTACCGGTAATGACGGTGAATTTATTGATATCACCGTACCGATTATTGATGACGCTATCGTTGAATTTGATGAAACCTTTACCATCAACTTATCGGCGAGCAACCCTTTAGTCGATGCTACCGACGTTGCGACAGGTACTATTACCGACGATGACACTCCGCTTGTTACATCGATCACCGCTTCAGTGCCAAACGCTTCTGAGCCGGCGACTGATGGTGAGTTCACGATCAACTTAAGCGCAGAAAGCTCAACCGATACGGTTGTTACGATTGACTACACAGGCACAGCGGCTGATCCATCGGATTACAGCCTAACCGGTGCTGCGGGTACAACGACAGTAACTATTCCTGCGGGCGACACCTCGGCCACAGTGACGGTTGATGTGGCTAATGACAATGTTGCAGAGCCGAGTGAAACGGTTATTGCCACTATTACTAGTGTGAACAACGGTAATATCGGCACTGCTTCAGATACCGTAACGATTGCTGACGACGATAATGCATCAGTAACGGTTGAAGATGTATCGGTTAACGAAGGTGCAGGCACTGCGACCTTTACCATTACTTTAGATAACGCAGTGGCTGGCGGTACCGATGTGAACTACAGCTTCACAGACGGCACAGCGACTGGTGGCGGTACTGATTACGATGATACTGCGGGTACGGTTACTTTTGCGGGCATCGCAGGTGAAACACAAACCTTTACCGTTAATATTATTGATGACGGTTTGGTTGAAGGCGATGAAACCTTCACGGTCAACCTTGATGCGGTAAACCCTCAGGTCACGGATACCGACACGGCGACAGGTACTATTAACGATAACGATAACTTGCAAGTGTCAGTGATTGCTAGCGTGGCAACAGCCAGCGAACCAGCGACTGATGGTGAGTTCACGGTTAGTCTGAGCGCGCCAAGCGCGACGGATACGACGGTAACCTTGAGTTATGCGGGCACAGCAGCAGATCCAGCGGATTATGGCTTAACGGGAGCTAGCGGAACAACAACCGTGGTGATCCTTGCGGGCGATACCACGGCGACCATTGCCGTTGAAGTGGCGGATGACAATATTGTCGAAGGTGACGAGACAGTTATCGCAACGATTGATACGGTTTCAAACGGTACTATTGATAATGCCACTGATACTGTAACGATCACCGATAACGACAACGCGACGGTAACGGTAAACGACGTAACGATTGATGAAGCGGGCGGTAATGCCATCTTCACAGTGACGTTGAATGGCGATGTTGCCGGTGGCGTGAGCTTCGATTACACCACGAATGATGGTTCAGCGACGGTTGCTGACGGTGACTACACGGCTGTGTCGGGCACTGAAACCTTCACGGGTACGGATGGTGAGACGATTACGATTAGCGTCCCAATCCTTAACGACGCGATTGTTGAAGGCGATGAAACCTTTACTTTAGATCTGAGCAACTTGAACAACGCAGGCGTAACCTTTGCCGATGATCAAGGGCAAGGCACGATCACGGATAACGATAACGCCACAGTTGCGATTAACGACGTCACCGTGAACGAAGCGGATGGTACAGCGGACTTTACCGTGACCTTGACGGGTGATGTTCAAGGTGGCGTAAGCTTCGATTACACCACGAATGACGGTACAGCGACGGTTGCTGACGGTGACTACACGGCGACGTCTGGCAGCGATACCTTCACCGGTACCGATGGCGAGACGATTACAATTAGTGTGCCGATTACCGACGACGCGATTGTTGAAGGCACTGAAAACTTCACGGTTGATTTAAGCAACTTGAATAACGGTAGCGTGACCTTTAGCGATGACCAAGGTCAGGGCACCATTACGGATAACGACAATGCGACGGTAGCGATTAATGACGTTACGATTGCAGAAGATGGTATGAACGCCATCTTCACAGTGACGTTAACGGGCGAAGTTCAAGGCGGCTTTACGCTGGACTACACCACGAATGACGGCAGCGCAGCGGCACCAGGTGATTACACCACAGACGCTGGCACGTTAACCTTCGCGGGTACTCCGGGCGAGACACAAACTATTACTGTGCCAATCATCAACGATAACACGGTAGAAGGTAATGAAACCTTCACGGTTGACCTTAGCGCTTTAAGTAACGGTAGCGTGACGTTTGCGGATGACCAAGGTCTTGGCACCATTACGGATAACGACGCAGCGACGGTGTCGGTGAATGACGTCACTGTGAACGAAGCCGATGGTACGGCCGACTTTACCGTGACTTTAACCGGTGACGTTCAAGGCGGCGTAAGCTTCGACTACACCACGAATGATGGCAGCGCGACAGCGGGCAGTGACTACACGGCGACGTCGGGCACTGATACGTTCGCGGGTACGGACGGTGAGACGATTGTTATCAGCGTTCCGATTACTGACGATGTGTTGGTTGAAGGTACCGAAGACTTCACGTTTGATTTAAGTAACCTAACGACTGGCGGCGTGACCTTTAGCGACGACCAGGGTCTGGGTACGATTGTTGACAATGATGTGTCTTCTGTAACGGTTGAAGATGTGACGGTGGATGAAGATGCAGGTAATGCAACCTTCACTATTACTCTAAACGGTGCCGTGGCTGGTGGTACGGATGTTACCTACAGCTTTAGCGATAACACAGCAACTGGCGGTGGTACGGATTACGATAGTACTGCAGGCTCGGTAACGTTCGCGGGCACAGACGGCGAAACGCAAACCTTCACGGTAGCCATTACTGATGATGCGATTGTTGAGGGTGACGAAACCTTTAATGTAGCGCTTACGGCATCGAACCCATTGGTTGATGATACTGATGGTGCGATCGGCACCATTACTGATGACGATAACTTGGTTGTGTCAATTGCAGCGACAACTGCCGCAGCAGCTGAGGGCGGCGCGGATGGTGAATTTACCGTAAGTCTAAATGCAGTTAGCACTACCGATACGACGATTACGATTGATTACGCTGGTACAGCTATTTCTCCTGATGATTACAACCTAACGGGCGCTTCGGGCACAACAACCGTGGTGATCCCAGCGGGTGCAACATCAGCAGTCGTTAATGTTGGCGTGGTGAACGACAACTTATTAGAAGGCGATGAAACCGTTGTTGCAACGATTACGACCGTCAGCAACGGTACCATTGGTACGGCGACTGACACAGTAACAATTGCAGACAACGATAACGCAAGCGTTACAGTTGAAGACGTCACGGTAACAGAAGCGGCGGGTACAGCAACTTTCACCATTACTCTAAATGGTGCAGTAGCTGGCGGCACGGATGTGAACTACAGCTTCACTGACGGCACGGCGACTGGCGGCAATACAGATTATGACAGTACGGCTGGTACTGTAACCTTCACGGGTACTGACGGTGAAACGCAAACCTTTACGGTAGCGATTACTGATGACGCGATTGTCGAAGGCGATGAAACCTTCACGGTTAACTTGGACGCAGTTAATGCACTAGTAACCGATACCGATACGGCTCTTGGCACGATCACCGATAACGACAACGCGACGGTAACGGTAAACGACGTAACGATTGATGAAGCGGGCGGTAATGCTATCTTCACAGTGACGTTGAATGGCGATGTTGCCGGTGGCGTGAGCTTCGATTACACCACGAATGATGGTTCAGCGACGGTTGCTGACGGTGACTACACGGCTGTGTCGGGCACTGAAACCTTCACGGGTACGGATGGTGAGACGATTACGATTAGCGTCCCAATCCTTAACGACGCGATTGTTGAAGGCGATGAAACCTTTACTTTAGATCTGAGCAACTTGAACAACGCAGGCGTAACCTTTGCCGATGATCAAGGGCAAGGCACGATCACGGATAACGATAACGCCACAGTTGCGATTAACGACGTCACCGTGAACGAAGCGGATGGTACAGCGGACTTTACCGTGACCTTGACGGGTGATGTTCAAGGTGGCGTAAGCTTCGATTACACCACGAATGACGGTACAGCGACGGTTGCTGACGGTGACTACACGGCGACGTCTGGCAGCGATACCTTCACCGGTACCGATGGCGAGACGATTACAATTAGTGTGCCGATTACCGACGACGCGATTGTTGAAGGCACTGAAAACTTCACGGTTGATTTAAGCAACTTGAATAACGGTAGCGTGACCTTTAGCGATGACCAAGGTCAGGGCACCATTACGGATAACGACAATGCGACGGTAGCGATTAATGACGTTACGATTGCAGAAGATGGTATGAACGCCATCTTCACAGTGACGTTAACGGGCGAAGTTCAAGGCGGCTTTACGCTGGACTACACCACGAATGACGGCAGCGCAGCGGCACCAGGTGATTACACCACAGACGCTGGCACGTTAACCTTCGCGGGTACTCCGGGCGAGACACAAACTATTACTGTGCCAATCATCAACGATAACACGGTAGAAGGTAATGAAACCTTCACGGTTGACCTTAGCGCTTTAAGTAACGGTAGCGTGACGTTTGCGGATGACCAAGGTCTTGGCACCATTACGGATAACGACGCAGCGACGGTGTCGGTGAATGACGTCACTGTGAACGAAGCCGATGGTACGGCCGACTTTACCGTGACTTTAACCGGTGACGTTCAAGGCGGCGTAAGCTTCGACTACACCACGAATGATGGCAGCGCGACAGCGGGCAGTGACTACACGGCGACGTCGGGCACTGATACGTTCGCGGGTACGGACGGTGAGACGATTGTTATCAGCGTTCCGATTACTGACGATGTGTTGGTTGAAGGTACCGAAGACTTCACGTTTGATTTAAGTAACCTAACGACTGGCGGCGTGACCTTTAGCGACGACCAGGGTCTGGGTACGATCAACGATAACGATAACGCGGAAGTAACGGTGAATGATGTAACCGTTAATGAAAATGCGGGCACAGCAACCTTTACGATTACTCTAGACAACGATGTTGTCGGTGGAACGGTCGTGAACTATAGCTTCACAGACGGTACAGCGACTGGCGGTGATGATTTTGATAACACTGCAGGTAGCGTGACCTTTACTGGTACAGCCGGTGAGACGCAAACGTTTGACGTGGCAATCACTGACGACACTATTGTCGAAGGTAGCGAAGACTTTACCGTCAATATTGATGCGGTGAATCCATTAGTTACCGATACTGACACAGGTCTAGGTACTATTACTGATAATGACAACCTAGAAGTATCGATTGTGGCGACGACTGCTGCAGCTTCTGAGCCTAATTCAAATGGCCAGTTTACGGTAAGCTTGAACACAACCAGTTCAACAGACACGACTGTCACTATTGGTTATACCGGTACTGCTACTGACGGTAGCGATTACAACCTAAGCGGAGCATCCGGCACTACGACGGTTGTCATTCCTGCGGGAGCTACTACTGCGACTGTTGCTGTAGGAGTTATTGATGACTTCATCACTGAAGGTGATGAAACGGTTATTGCGACTATTTCAGCGGTTAGTAACGGTACGATCGCAACAGCGACGGATACGGTAACGATTGCGGATAACGACGCTGCTGCTGTGACTATCGAAGATGTTACTGTCGACGAAGATGCTGGCACGGCCACTTTCACTATCACACTAGATTCTGAAGTGGCTGGCGGCACGGATGTGAACTACAGCTTCACTGACGGCACAGCAACTGGCGGTGGTACGGATTACGATAGCACCGCTGGTACCGTAACGTTCGCAGGAACAGCGAATGAAACGCAGACATTCACGGTAGCGATTACCGATGATGCGCTGGTAGAAGGTAATGAAACCTTTACAGTGAACTTAGATGCAGTCAACCCATTAGTGACCGACACCGATACTGCGACAGGTACCATTACTGATGATGACAATCTACAAGTATCTATCGCAGCAACAGTAGCCGCGGCTTCTGAGCCAGGTACTGACGGTGAGTTCACGGTGACGCTTAACAACGCAAGCGCAACTGACACCACGGTAACTATTGACTACACTGGTACTGCAACGGACGCTACTGACTACAACTTAACGGGTGCTGCTGGCACGACGACGGTTGTGATTCCAGCGGGCGACACCAGTGCGACGGTAGCGGTTGAAGTGATTGACGATACTATCGTTGAAGGAGACGAAACGGTTATCGGTACTATCACTGCGGTATCGAACGGTAATATTAATAATGCCAGCGACACAGTAACGATTGCTGATGACGATAACTTAGTTGTTACTGTTGCAGCGTCTGATGCGACAGCAGCAGAGCCTGCGGACGATGGCGAGTTTACTTTCACGCTAAGCAACCCAAGCGCAACTGACACAACGATTACCTACACGGTAGCGGGTACCGCAACGGCCGGTAATGATTACACCGCTTTAACTGGAACGGTAACGATTCTTGCGGGTGATACTACGGCAACTGTCTTAGTTGATACTACTGATGACAATATCGTGGAGCCAAGCGAAACGGTAGAAATCACGATTGATACAGTGAGTAACGGTACGATTGGCGGCGCCAATACTGCGACAGTTACTATCGCTGATGATGATACTGCAACGGTAGCGATTGATGATGTCACGGTTAACGAAGCTGACGGCAATGCCGTGTTCACAGTAACGCTAACCGGCGATGTTCAAGGCGGATTTACGTTTGACTTCGCGACTGCGGATGGAACGGCGCTAGCGGGTAGCGACTATACAGCGACTAGCGGCACGGGAACCTTTAATGGCACCGATGGCGAAACGGTAACTATCACAGTACCGATTACTAACGATACTGTGGTTGAACCAAGTGAAGACTTCGTTGTTAACTTAACTAATCTAAGCAATGGTAGTGTGAGTTTCACCGATGACCAAGGTCAAGCAACCATTACTGATAACGACGCATTGCAAGTTTCTATCGCAGCCACAGTAGCGGCGGCTTCTGAGCCTGCGACAGATGGTGAGTTCACGGTGACGTTGAGCACGACGAGTGCCACTGATACAACCGTAACCATTGATTACGCGGGTACTGCAACAGACGCTAGTGACTACAACCTAACGGGCGCTTCAGGCACGACGACAGTTGTGATTCCAGCAGGTAGCACGACAGCTGTTGTTACTGTTGATGTCCTTGATGATGCACTAGTAGAAGGTGATGAAACCGTTGATGCCACCATTACTGCAGTAAGCAACGGTACTATCGGTACTGCTAGCGACACGGTAACGATTGCTGACGACGATAGAAACCTTGATATTGCTCCAATCGATGAATCAACGCCTGAAAATACAGCGCACACCACAGCGCCTGCGGACTTATCGCCGGGCGATACTCCTGTAGGTGCTGTGACGTACACCATTACTGGCGGTGCGGATCAAGGCTTATTCACGATTGACCCAGCGACAGGCGAACTAACGCTAGGCGCTCAAGACTTTGAGAACCCAGCGGACGCTAATACGGACAACGTGTACGAAGTTCAAATTACAGCGACTGACTCAGCGGGTAATACTGCAACGGAAGACGCGACTGTAACGGTTACCAACGTAGCTGAGACCGCGAACTTGGATATGGCGCCGATTAACGAAAGCACAGCAGAGAACCAATCTCATACTACAGCTCCTGCAGATTTAACGCCTGGCGACGCACCGATTGGTACTGTGACTTACACCATTACCGGTGGCGCAGATCAAGGCTTGTTCACGATTGACCCTGTTACTGGTGAGTTGACTATCGGACCTCAAGACTTTGAAAATCCTGTCGACGCTGATACGGATAATGTCTACGAAGTCCAAATTACGGCGACGGATAGCGATGGAAATACTGCGGATGAATTAGCGACGGTAACTATTACCGACGTAGCTGAAACCGCGAACTTAGATATAGCGCCAATTAACGAAACGACGCCTGAGAACACGGCTCATACGACAGCGCCAGCGGACTTAACGCCGGGTGACGCTCCGATTGGTACTGTGACTTACACCATTACCGGTGGCGCGGATCAAGGTTTATTCACGATTGATCCAGCGACGGGTGAGCTGACGCTAGGTGCTCAAGACTTTGAGAATCCAGCTGATGCGGACACCGACAACGTGTACGAAGTTCAAATCACGGCGACGGATAGTGACGGTAATACAGCGGTTGAATTAGCCACTGTTACAGTTGATAACGTGACTGAAAACGCACCGACCGTTAATTCGCAAGTGACAAATGATGATACACCAGTGATTACGGGTACAGCGGATAGTGCTGATGACCTAACGGTTACTGTTAATGGTGTGACTTACACTGAAGGTGATGGCAACTTAGTGGACAATGGCGATGGTACTTGGACATTAACCATTCCAGCAGGAAATGAAATCCCTGACGGTACTTATGACGTCACTGCAACTACTACTGACGGCACTAACTCGCTAACTGATGCAACCACTAATGAGTTGGTCGTTGATACAGCGATTACAACGCCAACGGTAGATCCGTTAACCACGAATGATGATACGCCAGTGATTACGGGTACAGCGGATAGTGCTGATGACCTAACGGTTACTGTTAACGGTGTGACTTACACTGAAGGTGATGGCAACTTAGTTGACAATGGCGATGGCACTTGGACGTTAACGATTCCTGATGCCGACGCATTAGCTGATGGTACCTATGACGTTACTGCGACAGTAACAGATGGCACTAACACAGCCGATGACGCCACCAATCAAGAGCTTACGGTTGATACGCAGATTACAACGCCAACGGTTGATCCTTTAACGACTACAGATGGTACGCCGGTAATTACCGGTACGGCAGATAGTGCTGATGATTTGACGGTTACTGTTAACGGTGTGACTTACACTGAAGGTGACGGCAACTTGGTCGACAATGGTGATGGCACTTGGGCGTTAACAATCCCAGATGCGGATGTATTAACCGAAGGCACTTATGATGTGACAGCTAGCGTTGCTGATGATGCTGGTAACTCAGCCGATGATGCAACCGCTGGCGAGTTGATTATCGAACAATCCGAGAAACCGCAACTTCGCTTGGTTAAAACGGTAAGCACGGATCAAGTACAGCTGGGTGACTTTGTAAGCTACACCATTACGGTAGAAAACGTTGGTACCGTTGATGTCACTGATATTCAAGTGATTGATTCACCGCCACTAGGCTTTGGTTATGTCGATAACAGTGGTGAAATTACTGACGTTAATGCTGGCAATGATGTGATAACACCTTATAAACCACTACAGTTTGAAGGTATTGATGTTGCTGAAGGCGAAACTGCTTCTATCAAGTACTTAATGCGAGTTGGCCCATCTGCGGTAGGTGCGGAACATGTGAACAGTGTGACGGCTTACTTCAATGGCGACAAAGTTAGTAACACAGCGACTGTGTCGGTATTCATGACGTCGGATCCTGACTTCGAGCAAGCGACTATCATGGGTAAAGTGTTTAACGACCGTGATGGCGACGGCTGGCAGGATGATGCAACGGCGACAGGTATTAGCGTCAGCGGTGGTATCGATGAATCTACATACATCGCAGACTCGACTACGGTTGACCGTGGCAACGGTCCACAGCCTGAAGCGGATGCAAGCGCTCCAATTAATCACGGTATTGAGCTAGGCACATTGCGTGGTCGTAACTCAGTGATGGATCCTGCCTCGAATCATACGATGGTTATTTCTCAGCTGATGAGTGAACCACGTTTCACCAACGACTTTGTCTTAACTACAGACGAAGGCACTAAGGTGATGATGGATGCCGAGGGTAATACGCGCGTTGAACACACTGGTGAAGTTGCTGATGATTTATCAGGTCAGAACCTGCGAGTTGAGCGTCACATTACACGCGTTGGCGATAGTTACCGAGTTGATTTTGTTATCAGTAACTACGGTATCTATGAGCGTGGTATTCCAGGTGTACGTATTGCGACGGTGGAAGGTTTAATTGTTGAAACCGATGCTTACGGTCGATTCCACTTGAATGCGCTAGATGTTGAAAATTACGCACGCGGTAAAAACTTCATCATGAAAGTTGACCCAGCGACGTTACCAGCAGGAAGTGTATTCACGACTGAGAACCCAAGAGTTCAACGTTTGACTCAAGGTATGTCGACACGCTTTGACTTTGGTATCAAGTTACCAGAACCCAAAGAGCCTGAGTTAGACAAGTCGAACGCCATAGAAATCGAGTTGGGAACGGTATTATTCGATGATAACAGCATCGAAATTAAAGATAAGTACCGCTCAGCTTTAGATGATATCGCTACTAAAATTAACCAATCTAAAGGTGCGACTTTAACGATTAACGGCTATGGCGGTGGTATTCCTATCGCCCTAGACCGCGCTACGGCCTTGCGTGAAGCTATCCTCGAAAAGGTAAAAGCGAACGTTGCGCCTAACGTTAAAGTGAAAATTAATACGCATGCCGCTGAAATTGTTGATGGACGTGACTTTATTACTATTGGCGACAAGATAGAAATCGGTCAGTTGTTCTTTGATACTGATGAATCAACAATTGGCGACAGTCAAAAAGTTGTACTAGAGACGATAGCTACATATTTAAATGAGAAGGGTGGCGGTGCTATCTGGGTGTCGGGTTATGCCGACATCAGAGGTAGCTCGGATTATAACTACCGCTTAGGTTTGAAGCGTGCAGATGCTGTGTACAGTGCACTGAAGAAGTACTTAGGTGAAGAGTTGATTAAAAACGTAAGAATTGAGGTGGCTCCAGGCCAGTATCAAGCTTCAGCAGGAGGTGCTAGCCATGAGTAAGCTAATGCTAAAAAATGTGGCGCAGCCGCTATTAAGTTTTGGTTTAGGAGCAATCTTATTCAGCCTAGCGCCTGAAGCGTTCAGTGCTGAGCCTAATAAACCCACGAAAGAGTACAGCTGTGAAAACTCTGAATGTAAGACTGAAGAAGGTTTGATTTTCAGGGTTAAGAGTAAAGGTGAATCGACAGCGACAGCAGTTAAAGAATCCGAAATGGATAAAGACCGCCGCGTCGATGTTGATTATCGTGGTATTTATACCTACGACGAAGCTGGCTTTAGGCCAGACCAAAAGCGCGCAGATGTAGCTGGGAAAATGTTAGTTCAACTTCCAAACGGCGGCATCATGTGGGCAACGGAAGACCCAGCCTTAACGCCACCATCATTAGGCGTTAGCGGTGCTTCGGTAGTGGCATTTGAAGATGGCAAAGTTGTAGAGCCTGTTAACTTTAGTTATTACTCAAATTATGCGGCTTTCATTGACCGTTTAGAACTCACGGTTTTCGATGCTAACGATACTGATTTAGTCACGCCATTGGCTACTGAGTCATTAGAAGTAACTAACAATGGTCGTTACGCGTGGGATGGTGAGTTAACTTTGGATCGTCCTTTAGTTCAAGGTGACCGATTGATTTACGTTCTTCGTGCGTATGACAAAGAAGGGCGCATGGATGAAACGGCGGCAAAAGGCTTACTGCTGGTTTCTCCTGAAGAAAAGAAAAACAATATTGCCCAGTTTGCTGACCAAGTTCGTCGAGGCGAGTCCGAAGAAGAGATTTCTGATCAGCAGCTAACGAATCAGCTGATTGAAAGCCAAACCTTTGGTCAAAATAATCTGCGTCAGCAAAATATACCGATTTACGGTTCACGCGTTCGAATCTTCGGTCAGGATATTCCTGAAAACCAACCATTAACGATTAATGGCGATATTATCCCTGTGGATTTAGAGCGTCGTTTCGTTGCTGAATATTTATTACCGGTAGGCCAGCATAACTTTAATGTGGTTATCGGTAATGATGAAGCCGAGCAAATCGTTAATGAAATGACGGTTGATGTGACTGGTGAGCATATGTTCATGGTCGCGTTAGCAGACTTAACCGCCTCTAAGAACTCTGTGTCAGACAGTATTCAAGCAGTAGACGAGGGCGATAAGTTCCAAGACGACTTCTTAATGGAAGGGCGTTTAGCATTTTACTTAAAAGGTAAAATCAAAGGTAAATATTTAATAACGGCACAGGCTGATACCCAAGAGCGTGAGTTAGACGAAATGTTTGATGGCTTCTTGGATAAAGATCCGCAGGATATTTTCCGTCGATTAGACCCTGATCGTTATTACCCAGTGTATGGCGATGATTCCACGACTTATCGTGACGTCGATACCCAAGGCCGTTTCTACGTTCGTGTTGATTGGGACAAGAGCCAAGCCTTATGGGGTAACTTCAATACCGGTATAACCGGCAATGAATTCGCCCAGTATTCGCGCTCGCTTTATGGTGCAGCGATTAACTGGCGTTCGCTGGATACGACTGAGCTCGGCGAAGCGAAAACCCAAGTCAAAGCATTCGCTTCTGAAGCGCAGACGGCATTAGGGCACGTAGAGTTCCTAGGAACTGGCGGTAGCTTGTATTACTTGAAGCATACAGACATTCTGCCTGGCTCTGACAAGATTACCTTAGAAGTTCGCGATAGCACTACCGGCCGCGTCGAAACGCGTGTCGACTTACAGCGTGGCGCAGATTATGAAATCGACGAGTTACAAGGTCGTATTATTCTAACTACGCCGTTGTCGCAAATTTCGCGTCGTAATCTAGACACGATTATTCGTGATCAGCCTTTAGATGGTTTTGATAACGTCTTGTTAGTGGATTACGAATACCGTCCATCAGGTTTTGAGCCAGATAGCACCACATTAGGTGGTCGAGCAAAAGTTTGGCTGGGCGAGCATGTGGCTGTCGGCGGTACTTTTGTTGATGAAAACCGCTCTGGTGACGATTACCAGTTAGCGGGCGTAGACGTGACGTTGCAAGCTGGACGCGGCACCTATCTTAAAGTTGAGTCAGCCGACTCGGAAGCGAATCAGGCTGCAACCTTCTTCTCGGATAACGGTGGTTTCACCTTTGATGAAGTCGTGCCCGACCCGACAGAAGAAGTGACCGATAAGAATGGCGGCGCTTACTCCATCGAAGCTCGTGCTAACTTTAAAGAGTTAGGCTGGTCAGAGCATGAATGGAAAGCTGGCGCATGGCACCGTGAAACTGATGCAGGCTTCTCGGTCGCTCGTCGTACTCTGAACGAGGAAACTACTGAGACAGGCGCAGAGGTAAACGGCTACTTTACAGACACAGTTTCGATAACCACTCGTGCCAGTAACTATGAACGTGGTGCAGACAACAGCTTGCGTCAGGCGCAAATTGGCGTGAACTATCAAATCACACCAAAGATTGATATCACCACAGAGCTACGCCAGTTAGAAGAAACGATTCTGGGCGTAGAAACGTCGGCGACGTTGGCTGCACTACAATATAACCAGCGTATCGGTGAAACGTGGGATGTCTACGGTATTGGCCAGTTTACGCTAGAAAACGATGGCGGTGACTACGACAATAACGATTTGTTTACCCTTGGTACGCGCTATTTATTCGGCGATCGTTCTTCAATCGGTGCTGAATATACAACAGGCCACCGTGGTGATGCAGCGAGCTTAACTGCGGAATACCAGATCAATAACGAGCACCAAGTGTATGGTCGTTACACCTATTCGACGGATACCACGCAAAACGTGTTTGGCTCACAAATCAACGACGGTATCGTGTTAGGGCAAAAACTTCGCCTATCGAACCAAGTAACGATTTATAACGAAAGCCAACACTTCAAGGCGCCACAAGAATCAGGCATCGTGCATACGTTCGGTATGGACTACTACCCATCGCAAGGCTGGACCATTGGTTTCAACCTGCAAGACGGTAATCTTGATGCGCTTTCTGGGCCAGTAGACCGCCAGGCAGCGACGATTAGCGGTGGCTACCGCTCGAAAGACGCTGACTGGAGCTCGAAAATTGAATACCGCGAAGACAGCGGGGCAGAAGAGCGTGAGCAATGGTTAACAACCAACCGCTTAACCTATCGCTTAACCGAAGACTGGCGTTTAGCTGCGCGTATTAACTACGCCGACACCGAAGACCTTATCGACCCTGCGCAAAACGCCAAGTTCGTAGAAGGTAACTTAGGTTTCGCCTACCGACCAATAGACAACACTCGTTGGGCATTGTTAGGTAAATATACTTACTTATATGACCTAAGAACGTTAGCGCAAGTCACTACAGGCGCGGACCAAAAGTCAGATATCTACTCATTTGAAGGTATCTACAGCTTTAACCCACGTTGGAAAGTGGCCGCCAAAGTCGCACATCGCCGTGGTCAAGTCCGTGAAAATCGTGGCTCAGGCGCATGGTTCAAAAGTACCGCGAACCTATACGCAGCCCAAACTCGCTACCACATTATTAGCGAATGGGACGCGTTACTCGAGTACCGCTGGTTAGAACTTGAAGAAAGCCAAGACGAACGTGAAGGTTGGTTAGCTGGTGCGGATTACCACATCAGCAACAACTTCAAAATCGGTGTTGGCTACAACTTCACCGAGTTCAGCGACAACTTAGCTAACCTAGACTTCAACTACGAAGGCTGGTTTATTAACTTCGTGGGTAAATATTAAACAAACTGTACAAAACTTAGGTAGAAGCCCGAAAAAAGTGACATTTTTTTGAATAAAGGGCTTCCATCTAACCCATTGTTACGGTATTATTTCGCGCAAATCAGGAGAGGTGGCAGAGCGGCTGAATGCACTGGTCTTGAAAACCAGCAAGGGTTTGTAGCCCTTCGTGGGTTCAAATCCCACCCTCTCCGCCATATTGTTTGGCGCTCAAGCCCAGAAAGCTCGCTACTTAGCGAGCTTTTTTGCGTTTAGAGATATAAAAAATGGGACATTATTGGGCCAAATCCGTAGTATGTAGTCTAATCATTAAAACTTTGTAGTGTTAATTAAGAGCTGGATAATAAGCAAGTTGGAGATCTATTGTGAAATGGATAATCAAGGGAATCTTTGTACTGGTAGTAACTTTTACCTCTATAGCGTGCTCTGTAAATAAATTAAGAAACCCAGCACTCAACGCTAAATACGACTACACATTAATTGAAGACATAGCTTCTGTAGAATTCAACAAGTTCACTTCAGAACAAAACAATTTCGTAGTTGAGCATTTCTATGATACTAGTGCAGCAAAACAATATTTAACTCTTATAGACCTATACAAGGATTCGAATTCAGCTTGGCTACCTGAATTCGCTAATCAAAAAGCATATAGGTTAAATGTGGACCAAGATGGTCATAAATATCTTGAATCAGCACTAGAGGATGACTTTTTAAGTAACGGTAACAAAGCATCTTGGAAAAAACTAATCACTGAGCAAGAGGTAAGCAGCTTCTTTGGTGAAACTATTTCACTATATTCTATATCAATATTCGATGACTCATCTAACAAAATAATCTTTTTCGGTTCTAAGGCAGGTTCAGACTTTGACTTTATCTTTGAGTATTTGATTGGCGAAGGCCTTACAAAGGAAAATGTTTTTATCAAAGACAGCGATGGTATATCTCAAATAAAGTCAATGACAAATGACTTAGTATACTTTCTAGGTAATAAATCCGGAGGCGAACTCACTCCTAGAGGTTATTCAAGAACTCTAATGTTATGGGCAAGAGGCAAAGGTTCCACGCCTATTTTTACAATTCCCGATGGTGCTGAGTTCCCAATGATTTGGCGGTATTACAAAGATGGAAATCCTCATGTAGCTTTAAACTTCTATATTGAAGGGAAGGCATACATGTATTTTTCCCATTCGAAAACAGTTTCTAAATCTTCAAGCACCTATAAATACAACTTTTCTAATGAAAACGTTTTCTTGCCAAGGAATTATGACGGACAAAGGTGGTTAGCTAGAACAACTCTGGATGAGTTAATGTCCAACAAAGATTCTAATGAATTAGCGTATAATTTTTTAGAGAAACCTGATACATCTTTACAGTACAAAGCACACTACATCACTAATGAAAGAATATACACCTATTTTTCTAATGATGGTGTTATAGAATTATATGCTCATGACCTAAAGACTCTGAAATTACTTAGCAAAAATCCTATTCTCACATCAAGTAGTTTCGGAAGAATGAATCCTATAACAGATAGTTCTCATCCAGAAAAACTATTTATCAACATTGAGAGTTATGAAAACAACGGCTCACTAATATATATTAGTGACCATGACAACAGCTTCACCCCCGTTAGTTTGATTCAATCAGAGTTCGGGCAAAACAATGTTACGATAGAAAAGCTATCATCTAAGTCAGTTGATGGTGCTCAAATTCCATATTACCTTGTTTATATTGGCACAGAACGCCCTAAGAGATCGCTTACACTTGTTAAACCTTATGGAGGTTTTAACCAAAAAAATCTTCCTTTCTACACACCGGAAAACTTAGATTTTATTTTGCGAGGCGGAATTCTAGTCTATCCAGGCATTCGAGGCGGTGGCGAAAAAGGTAAAGCATGGCATACAGATGGTACAGTTCTCAATAAAAAGAACTCCTTTTCTGACCTAAATTCAGTGATACTTGATTTATATAGTCGCTCCATTTCAAAACCTCAAAACACACATTTAGCAGGAACTAGCAACGGCGGCCTAGTTATTATGGCTACCATTGCTCTTTATAATCCACCAATAGCTTCTGCTGTCGTCACAGTACCTATTGCTGATATGGTAAATTATACAGAAATAGGCAAAGGTGAAGTTTGGATTGATGAATATGGAGACCCATCCGTACAGGAGCACTATGACTATCTAAAATCATATACGCCGGTAGAAAGTAACTATGTCAGCTCTAACATTCCTCCAATATTAATATTCTTTTCAGATAAAGATGACAGGGTTTTACCCGTTCATTCAATAAGGCTCTTTAAAAAATTATCAGAAATGAGCAACAAAGTATTTATTTACCATAACGAAATTGGCGGCCATAATACTTACCAAACGAAAAGACAGCTTTTCAAAAATATATCAATACGAGATAACTTTATGAGGAAGGTTGGCCTGGAAAATTAGGAGGGAGTACCTTCTAAAAGCTATTGAGTGGGGTGATAGGTTGGCTCTTACTTTCCCCTCTATTTCAGTCAAGCGGATTTCTTCAAAGCCACCTCTAGGGTGGCTTATCTAAACCAAATACATTGTAATCTTCGTAGAGTGGTCAGAACCATACGGTGTTTATTCGTCCATTTTGTTAACGAGCCCTATATAGAACTCTGAAATTTTACTGTACGCTGAATCAAGCTGTGCTTTTTCTTCTCGCACCCTTATAGTCCTCTTGGCACTTTCCAGTCCACGCAACACTTGCTTAAGGTGTGATATAGATTTGGTGATATCGGCCAATATTTCACGTGTATAGTAAAGACAATCAAACTCCCAATCCTTCGAGTTACTGTCGAGCTGACTATCGGTGTAGTAGGGATAAGTCTTCCTCTTTTTTATGACCTTAGTAACTGGGTGGCCCATTACAGCGACCTTCGAATTAATTATAAGTTTGGTAAGATAAAAATAGACTCTGCCTGCCGATTTCTTATATGAAAAACGAACATGAGAGTTGTAATGCCATTCTATTCCATCAACTCGTTTCATCGTACGTTCTTTACAAATCCTGATTAATTCACTTGCTTGTTCATCAACAATTTTCATTCCAAGCTGTTCGAGTTCTGCGATTCGTTTTTGGACTGCATTAATACATGATGTTAGATTGTCAATTATTTTTGACATATAAAAATATCCTCTTTTTCTCTATATATTACGTTTAGGAAAACTTAATTTGTTGTTTCTAAATTAAGTTAAAAATTTGATTTCATTTCCTTATTAATAGGGAAAATCATTTTAATAGGGAAAATCATTCAAATTGGCTTTTTTGAACTGTGTTCACCCTAGAGGGATAAAACATTCTTGTTCAACCTTAGTATAGGAAAAGCAGGAACTAATCCGTGTAGTTGAAAGAAATTTATTCTTGCTAAAAAGAAGCTTTTAAGTGTTTGTCATAAATTTTCATTTGTTTTACCTAATTATATGTAAATGTTTTAGTTGCTTTCGATATTGCAGTTTGTCAGAAATTTTCGTAATCTTTCTCTAATTCTATAGGGAAATCATTTATAACCTTTCCGAGGTGTTATCGGTGTTTAATTAAAGAATTTTCTTATTATCGCCACTTTCAGTGCTGCTATAGGTAATGATCTGGGTCTAGAAACGTTTTTAGTGGTGGAGTATGTGTGTGGCAATTTGCCACACGTCTATGGGTATTCTTTAGGGTGTGTGGCAAATTGCCACACGGATGAACCAGCAATATAAATATCATATTTCTGAAATTTCTCCCTGGTGATGGTAAGTTAAGATTACTTGACTGAGAGGCGCAAGATTAGCGGGTAATTGAATATGTGTGGAGCTTTTAAAATATCAGATACGCCTAAGGTGGCTACATTGACGGAACTGTTTGGTCTACCTTCTCCTGATAGTAAAGGCTGGGCTAACTGCGGACAAACTATACAAATGATCCGTCAAGACCATGATAACTACAGTTTAAGCGACGCTATATGGTGGTTGTTACTTGAATCTAAAGAGGGTAATTTAAAGCCTCATAGTAAATACACATCATTTAACAGCCGTTGGAACCCTGGGAAGGGATTTTCGGCTTCATCGAAGAAGCCCTTTAGGGAGTCGCGCTGCATAATACCCGCAAATGGCTTTGTAGAGGGTATGAATAAAAAATATCACTATTTAGAGCCGTCTTCAGGGGTGCTTGCTTTTGGCGGCCTTTATAAATCTTGGAAAACAGAGGTTGGTACTGTTTTTTCATGTTCTATAATAACAGTTCCTCCTCATCCTAAACTTAAAGGTATTCATGAAAAGGCAATGCCGTTGATGCTCCCTTTAAGTAATGCAGAACTACTGAAAATGTGGTTAGATCCCTATATGAATGAAGTAGAGCCGTTCATCGAGATCATGGAGCCTGTATTAAGAGAAGACTTCAACGTAACCCCTTTAAAACAGTGGCGTAGCTTTGAGTCTAGCGGAGAATCATTTAAAGTTTCGAGAGATTAAAACTAATGAGTAAAGTTACATTGTTAATGCCAAAATCCACACCAATGGAGCTGCCATTAGTAACTACCAAGGTGCCAGCGGGCTTTCCGTCTCCAGCTGAAGAGTACCTTGGTGATAGTTTAGACCTAAATAATTACCTGATTAAGAACCCCAGTACTACATTTTTTGCACGAGTCGAAGGTGATTCAATGGTAGGTAAAGGCATCATGGCTGGAGATGTTTTAGTTATTGATAGAAGTCTAGAGCCCCGTCATGGGGATGTTGTAGTGGCAATCTTAAATGGGGAATTAACCGTAAAAACTTTGCATACTAAACACAATGTAAAGCTTGTATCCGAAAACCCTGAATATCCTGATATCAGTATTAATGGAGACATGGAGTTGCGTGTTTGGGGGGTTGCGACCCATACAATCGGCCACCTACGCTCATGAGTCAGATCTTTGCCTTGTGCGATGTTAATAACTTTTATGTGTCTTGTGAAAGGGCTTTTAATCCTGCTTTAGAAAACAAGCCAGTGATTGTATTAAGCAATAATGACGGCTGTGCAGTGGCTCGATCTAATGAAGTTAAAAGTCTTGGAATAAAAATGGGGGCTCCATTACATCAAATACAAGATTTAGTTAACCAACACCAGATACAGGTATTCTCTTCAAATTATCGCTTATACGGCGATATGTCTAATCGATTTATCTCAATTCTGGAGCAGTTTACAGACCAAGTTGAAGTATATTCAATAGATGAAGCTTTTTTAGGTTTTAGTGGTTTTCATCACCATAACCTTGGCAAACATACCAGAGAAATTGTAAAAACAGTCAAACGTGGTTTAGGGCTTCCTATCTGTATCGGGGTGGCCCCTTCAAAAACACTAGCAAAAATTGCTAATCATTATGCAAAATCGCTAGCGGTGCCTGGTGGCGTACTCGGCTTGTTCAGTGAATATAATATTGCTAATGCTCTTAAGAATTTACCAGTAACTGAAATCTGGGGGGTTGGTCGCCGACTTTCAGAGCGACTAAATAGAATAGGAATAAAGACGGCCTTGCAACTTCGCGATGCTGACGAAAAAACTCTCCAACGCCAGTTTTCTGTAAATATGTCCAGAACGATATTAGAGCTGAGAGGACAATCTTGCATCCCCTTAGAAGAAGATATCAATAAGAGAAAGCAGATAGTATGTTCACGATCTTTTGCCAATAAAAGTGATGATTTTAATCTTTTGCGTCAAGCAACTTCATACCATGTGACTAGGGCATGCATAAAATTAAGGCAACAACAGTCCATGGCTAAGTCTCTTACTTTAGGTATTCGAACTAATCCATTTAGTGAGCAAGATAGGCAGTATAGCAATTCTATATCGGTAGTTTTTCCTGAGGCTACAGATGATACAAGTACCATGCTCAAAGCTTCCTACCAAGCCTTACGGAAAATTTATCGAGACGGGTATCTATACAAAAAGGTTTCGGTGATGCTTGATGGATTAGTAGATGCCACCAGTCATCAAGCTGACTTATTCAATAGAACTCCTTCGAACCCTAAGCTTATGAACACTCTTGATAATATTAACCAATCTATGGGAAAGGGTACCTTACAGTTTGCTTCTGAGGGGTTTTCAAAGAGCTGGGTGATGAGAAGTGAACGTAGAAGCCCTGATTACACGACTAACTGGACTGAGCTGCCCAGCGTTAAATAGTTTTATAAGAATAGTTATTGTAAATGGATTCTCAAATAGTAGGTAATAAATTTGGAGTAAAAAGGAACCGGATCCTATTAGATAATATTCATTCAAAAAATCTCAATGGTCATTTATTGAACTGTTGCTATAATGGCGATATGAAAGATGACGCATTAATAATTCACGAAGCTTTCCATAAAGCATGTGATGAACTACAGCTCACAAAAGAAATCAGAGCATCTATCGCTGGCTTAGAAAAGCACTCTAATGAGAGTGAGGTTGTTAATAAACCGGAAGTTATTGCTGAGAGTCAGTGCTTGCTGTTGATTGAGCTCTATAAACGATTAAATATACTATCTTCAGGCAATGCTGACTTAATACAGCACTTGCTTAATACTCATAATACCCACCTTGATGCTACTCCGACTGATTTACTCCAGTCCCCCAAAGGTCTCAAACAGCTTGTAAACTACTACACATCTATAAGTCCCTAGCGCCTTATTTGGTAATTCAATACTATATCCAAAGAGTCCAGGCTCTTTCAAAGTATTTCTTAATCTACGGTTCAATGACCAATAATTAACCTCCCTAAGTGAAAGCAAAAGTAATTTGTTTTAAAACATGATCTTAAGTTGCCCATCAGTAACCGCATGAGAAATTGGTTCTTTTTACCTCCTAGGAGAATCAAATGACTCAGAATATCCATTTTCTAAACAAGCTAGACCTAGACAGAAGCCACACTAAAGTAGCGAAGCCTAAATATCCTGCAAAATTAATCCATAATGCAGCATTATTTTTATGCTTCAGCTTAAAGATCGAACCTAGCAACAATGAACTACCTGGCCCTATGGGGTATTTCTATGCAGAAGATAATCTAGCTGCGATCAAAACTTGGGTTTCTATATTCCTATTGTATGAAGTTAAAGGGTACACGTTCTCAGAATTAGAGATGTTAGACGACTTTATTAGCTTTCTTCAGCAACAAGGAGTGTTGACTTATTAATCTCTGTATCGATATGGCGGACTAAGTTCGAAACTACAAATTATATTGAGTATTGATCTAACTAGTCATACAAAGCTTAACGCAATAATTAGTTAGCTAGAAATTACCGGTACACCAAAAAATATTTTTCTCTGCGGTTTCTCAGAAACTGCAGGTTTTTTCCCCATACTAAGTAGTAGGTAAAGAAATTAATAGGTACTGAAATGAAAGATCAACATTGGGTGAGTGGTAAAAAACTCCATGAAATAGTAGGAATTACAGAAGATGCTGCAAAGAAAAAGCGGTATCAGGGGGTATGGCAAGAAAATCACCACTGGGTTAAGGGGCCAGACAACCGAATCTATTACGAACTAATTAAAATTTACAACTGGATTAGTAATGGACGAAAAGAAGCTAGATAAATACATAAAAACAATACGCGGGGTTTCCAGACACGGTAACTCTTTGCGGCTGGACTTTTCTATTCAGGGAAAGAGGTATCGAAAGGCGATAAATATAAAACTCACTAAAAGCAATGTTGATTTTGTAAAGCGAAAGCTTGAGTCTATCAAATATGATATCGCTACTAATACTTTCGATATGGAGAAGTACTTTCCTTCCAAAAAGAACATTACAGATACTAAGACTTTCTTAGGTGTTATTGATGAGTGGCTTGAGTTTAGAGAAAAGGAGCTAGATCCGAATACCTTGAGAGGGTACGAGAAAAATAGAAAGTTGATTAGTAAAACGGTAGGAGATATTCCTATTGAGCAAATAAATGAGGGTTGGCTATTAAAATGGAGGAAGGTCAAGCTAAGCGTTTATTCAAATAAATATATAAACAACATCTTCTCATTGGTCAGAGGCACCTTTAAGTTTGCTTTGATGGAAGGGTATATTGATTCGAACCCGCTGGTGAACATATCAAATCTTCCAATATCTAAGAAACAGCCCAAGCCTTTCACCCGAGAAGAGATTGAAACGCTTGAAAATCACGTTACAGACAAAGAAAGTGAACAAAACTACGTACTTTTTAGCTGCTGGACAGGAATGAGAGGAGGTGAAGCTCTTGCTCTATCCTGGAGTGATATAGATTTCGATAAAGAAATTGTTTACGTAAATAGGTCAGTTGTTAATGGTGTCTATAAAAGGCCCAAAAACGGTAAAAGTCGAACAGTTGTGCTACTGAAGCCTGCTTTAGAGGCTTTGAAGCGTCAGTTGAGTATCACAAGTAAGAACCAGCCACAAGAGATATCTGTGTTAGAGCGTGACAACAAGACTTTTACAGACGAAAGGGTGAATATAATATTCACAAATAGTAATTCAGGCTTACCTTTCAGGGATATTAAGACTTTCGGGAAAGTATTTTGGGATAACTTCTTAGAAGAATGCGGAGTCGAACACCGAGGTCCAAACCAATGCCGACATACATACGCATCGCAACTCATCACCACTGGCGAAATACATTTAGAGCGGATTGCCCAACAAATGGGCACTTCAGTAAATATGCTAAATAAGCATTACGGTAAAATCATCGATGAAGATGCTAAGACAAAGAGTATAAAAGACTCAATGAATAGAGTGCTATTTGAATCCAATAAAGAAAAATAACATTTCTTCTAACTCTAGGGAGGAAAGTTAAGCCCTAGAGCCCTTCCTTATACATATTTGCATTGCTTCAAAAGTTGAACTGGTTCACTTTAAAATATAGTATTAGATTTGACCTGTTAAGGTTGCTTGGAGTTTGGACTAATTCCGACTAGGACTATAAACATAAGAACTGGAATATCTATTTGAATACTCAAGAAAGCACACAAGCCTCAAACTTCGGTTTTTTAAAAGAGCACGATGAGTTGTTCTTTCAGCTTGCTCATTCAGCTGAGCGTGTATTTTCAAGCGATCCGAACACTACGTTAATAAAACTCAGACAACTTGGCGAAGCTATAGCACAGCATATTGCTGCAGCATCAGGTATTGATTTGGGTGAAAAGCTAACACAAGTTGAGCTTCTTCAAAGAATTCATAGAGAAATACGGTTAGATCCAGTCGTTAGGGAGTTGTTCCACACTTTACGGATTGAAGGAAACAAGGCCACGCATGAGTTTCAAACTCGACACAAAGACGCTTTAGATGGGCTTAAAATTGCACGTGAGTTGGCCGTTTGGTTCCATCGCTCGTTCGGACAAAGCGCCGCTAATTTTTCACCAGGTCGTTTCATTCCACCGAAAGATCCGAGCCATGACTTAAGGCGGTTACAATCACAAATAGAATCCCTAAAGCACGATTTAGGTCATGCGAATGTTGAGCTGGAGTCAAGTCAGCAGCTAAATGAACTCATAGCAAAAGAGAAAGCTGAATATGAATCTTTGGCAGTAGCTATGGATGAAGAGTCTAGGACTCTGGCAAAACAGGCCCAGCAGTTTGAGTTGGATTTGGAAGCGCAAAAGCTAGAGTACGAATCGAAAATAGAAAAACTTCAAAAACAAATATCAGCTAAAGAAGACTCTGCTCGACAGCAGCAAAAGCAAGAGGTTAGCCATAAAACCCAAACCGCCTCCCAAAGCTTGGTGCTGAACGAAGAACTGACCAGAATTATTATTGATACTCAGTTAGTCGAGGCAGGCTGGGAAGCCGACAGTCAAGAATTGACTTATGCTAACGGCAATAGACCTGAAAAAGGCACGAATAAAGCGATTGCCGAATGGCCTACCGAGGGTGGCAGAGCAGATTACGTATTATTTGCTGGCTTAACCCCGATAGCCGTTGTTGAAGCTAAGAAAGAGAACACCAACGTCGCAGGAAAAATCAGACAGGCAGAAAGATACAGCAAAGGTATAAAAGTAGAGAAGCCCTTATTACCCGCTTGGGAGCTGGCAGGAAGAGGGCAGCCTTGGGACTGTGATGATTCCGAAACCTATAAAGTACCATTTGTTTATTCCAGCAACGGCAGACCATACGTTAAGCAGCTTGAAGAACAATGTGGCACTTGGTTTAGAGATATAAGAAAATCGAGTAATACCCGTAGGGCATTACAAAGCTTTCATACTCCTGAAGGTTTGCTCGATAGACTAAGTCGTAGCAAAGCTAAAGCGGAGGAACAATTACGCAAAGAACCATTCAGCTACTTAGGATTAAGGGATTATCAGCAAAAAGCCATCCAAGCTACAGAGATGGCTTTAGAACAGGGGGCTAATAGTGCCTTATTAGCAATGGCCACAGGAACCGGTAAAACTCGAACGATTATCGGCTTAATGTACCGCTTCCTAAAAGCTGAGCGCTTTAAGCGCATCTTATTTCTCGTTGATCGTTCTGCGCTTGGGCAACAGGCCGTCGATTCTTTCAATGAAGCTCCGCTCGAACAAAACTTCCCATTATCCAAAATCTATAATGTCGCTGAATTAGGCGATATGGCCGTTGAAGCTGAAACTAAAATTCAGGTTGCAACGGTACAAGCCATGGTTCGAAGAACCTTTCTTTCCGATAACCCGCCTCCAGTAGACCAGTACGACTGTATTATTGTCGATGAAGCGCACCGTGGTTACACCCTCGACCAAGAAATGACGGATGGCGAACTAGCAATTCGAGATCCTAACCAATACATTTCAAGCTATAGGCGCGTACTGGATTATTTTGACGCCTTTAGAATTGGCCTAACGGCCACACCCGCCAAGCACACCAGTGAAATCTTTGGCAAACCAGTTTATACCTATTCCTACCGTGAAGCGGTGGCTGATGATTGGTTGATCGACCACGAACCTCCGATACGTTACGAAACTTTGCTCACCAAAAACGGAATTACTTTTGAGAAAGGCGCGGAAGTCAGTGTTATCAATACACAAACAGGTGCTGTCGAAACCTCTGAGCTTGAGGATGAAGTTAACTTTGAAGTGGAGTCTTTCAACCGCAAAGTCATCAACGAAAACTTTAATCGCGTGATTTGCCAACAGCTCGTTCAGGAACTGGATCCCTTTGGTGATGAAAAAACCATGATTTTCTGTGCCACCGATCTTCATGCAGATATGGTTAAGAGGCTATTGGATGACGCTTTTAAAGATTTATACAACGGTGAATATAATCAGCAAGCTGTAGCCAAAATAACGGGGCAAAGCGATAAAGTTGACCAGCTGATTAGTAAGTACAAAAACGAGCGTTACCCTAATATAGCAATTACCGTGGATTTATTAACCACGGGAATTGATGTTCCGCCAATTTGTAATCTAGTATTTTTGCGCCGAGTACGCTCAAGAATTTTATACGAACAAATGATTGGCCGAGCCACTCGTCGTTGCGATGACATTGGTAAAACGGTGTTCAGAATTTACGATCCAGTCGATATCTACGCCGCGCTAGAGGAGGTAAACACCATGAAACCTCTAGTGAAAAATCCGAATATCACGATCGAACAACTGGCCGAAGAAATCCGAAATCCAGAAAGCCTTGAAAAAGCGCTCAACAGCCCTGGAGATATGGAAGGCGAAAGCCAAGCCGACGTGGTTCTTAGCCAGCTGAGCCAAAAGCTCATGCGTGTGCTGAGAAAGGCCGACAATAAAGCGGAATCTAATCCTAAACTTAAAGAAAAACTCGACGAACTCGAACAATCGTGGGGCGTAGAGCCGAAATACCTACATAAACACTTGCATGAGCTTGGCCCCAAAGAAGCCTCAAATTTCCTCAATCAACACCAAGCACTGTTAGAGCAAATCACCGAGGTCAAAAGCTATATTGGAAGCGAATACTTGCCGATCATTTCTGAACATGAAGATCGGATCGAAGAGCGCGCCCAAACCTATGGCCCACATAAACGCCCCGAGGACTATCTAGATAGCTTTAACAAATTTATTAAAGACCAAATTAACCAATCATCCGCATTAGCCGTGGTTGTGAACAAGCCTCGCGATTTAACCCGCGAACAGCTTAAAGAAGTGCGGTTATTGCTCGATAATAACGGTTATACCGAAGCTAAATTGCAAAGCGCGATTCGTAACCAAACCAATAAGGACATTGCCGCCAGTATCATTGGTCACATCCGTCGCGCTGCCATCGGCGAACCTTTAATGCCGTTTGAGCAACGCGTTGCTAAGGCGATGGACAATATATATAGTAGCCACCAATGGACGCCTAACCAGCGAAAGTGGCTCGATAGACTGTCGAAACAACTGGTTTACGAAGTGATTATCGACCGAGAGTTCGTCAATAACCGCTTCGGTGAGCAGGGCGGTGCTAAACGCTTTGATAAAGTCCTAGGTAACCAATTAGACACTGTTTTAGTTGAGCTTAACGAAGCCATGTGGCCTTCGAAAACGGCCTGATTAATCAGCATGTTTTTTATTAATTAAACACCAAACTGCCTAAATAACCGAAAAACTAAAAAGTTTATAAGAACCGAGATAACTATGAATAATAATGATATCGTCCAAAAACTATGGAACCTGTGTGACGTGTTAAGGGATGACGGCATAAACTACAGCGACTATGTCACCGAGCTAGTGATGTTGTTGTTTATTAAAATGGTTCACGAAAACACAGAAGCAGGCGTGCTAAAAAAACATCCGCTACCGGAAGGCTGTCGCTGGACGGATCTAAACAGCAAATCTGGCATTACCCTTTTAGACGATTACAAAAGAATCCTGCTAGGGCTATCCAGTGGTAAAGACGCTGAAGGTAACCAAATTCACGATGATCCGCTCATTAGCGCGATTTACGACAGCGCACAAACGCGCCTAAGAGAACCGCGCCACCTCGAACAAATGATTCGAACGCTGGATAAAATCGACTGGTTTAGCGCCCAGAAAGATGGCCTCGGCGACCTCTACGAAGGTTTAATCGAGAAAAACGCCACCGAAACCAAATCAGGCGCGGGCCAATACTTCACGCCTCGCGCGCTTATTAACAGCATGGTGCGCTGTATCAAGCCTCAAGTTGGCGAAGTCATTCAAGACCCAGCGGCGGGAACAGCGGGCTTTTTAGTCTCGGCAGATCAATACATGCGCGATCAAACCGACGATTATTTCGATCTTTCTGCGAAACAAGCTAAGTTCCAGCGTACTAAAGCCTTTGTTGGCGTCGAGCTAGTGCCGAGAACGCGTCGTCTGGCGTTAATGAACTGTCTATTACACGGCATGGAAGGCGACGCAGAAGGTGTGGTCCATCTCGGTAACGCCCTTGGCGAAGTTGGTGCGAATCTCGCCAAAGCCGATATTATTCTGGCTAACCCGCCGTTCGGAACCAGTAAAGGCGGCGAAGCCAGTATTACGCGCGATGACTTAACCTACAAAACCAGCAACAAACAGCTCGCGTTCCTACAACATATTTACCGAAACCTAAAGCCTGGCGGTCGTGCTGCCGTGGTCTTGCCCGATAACGTATTGTTTGAAGCGGGCGTCGGCACAGACGTACGCCGTGACTTAATGGATAAATGTAACCTACACACGATCCTGCGCCTCCCCACCGGGATTTTCTATGCCCAAGGCGTAAAAACGAACGTCCTGTTCTTCACCAAAGGCTCAGCCAAAGACAAGCACCAAAAAGAAAACTGCACCGAAAACGTCTGGGTCTATGACCTAAGAACCAATATGCCAAGCTTCGGAAAGCGTACGCCCTTTACCGAACAGCACCTAAAACCGTTTGAAGAGGTGTATGGCGAAAGCCCTAACGGCGACAGTGACCGCAAGGAGGGCGAATACAGCTTCAACGTCGAAGACATCGAAGTTGATAAAACAATGGTTAAAGAAAACCAAGGCATCGAAGACAAGCTCGCCAAAAGCCGCTGGCGCTGTTTCAGCCGTGACTGGATTAACGAGACTAAAGGTGATTCCCTCGATATCAGCTGGCTAAAAGACAAAGACAGCATTGACGCCGCCGACCTGCCCGAACCCGACGTATTAGCACGCGAAGCCAAAGAAGAACTGCAAGCAGCGCTCAGTGAACTGGACGAATTGTTGGTAGCGTTGGAGGAAGTGAAGTAATGGCAGTGGCTTTTCCAAAAGGTTGGATGGATGTAAATTTAGAGGAAGTGGTAGAAATCCTTGACTCGATGCGAGTCCCTGTCAATAACAAGGAACGGCAATCACGAATAGATGGCAAGTCAGCATCACAACTTTTTCCTTATTACGGGGCTACTGGAGAGGTTGGGAAAATTGACGGATACCTATTCAATGAAGATTTGGTTGCTTTAGGTGAGGATGGAGTTCCTTTTTACGATCATTTAAAAACTAAAGCATATTTACTATCTGGGAAAACATGGGTTAATAACCATGCTCATGTTTTAAAAGGTTGGCCAGATGGATTAAACAATAAAATTCTCCTTCACTATTTAAACCAGTTTGACTATCACGGCTATGTTAATGGGGGAACTAGGCTGAAGCTTACGCAAGCAAACATGCGGAAAATACCAGTTCCACTTCCCCCTCTAGCCGAACAAAAAGTCATCGCCGAGAAACTTGACACTCTGCTGGCACAGGTGGAAACCACCAAAGCCCGCCTCCAACGCATCCCCCAAATCCTAAAAACCTTCCGTCAATCCGTCCTCAACGCCGCCGTCAGCGGTAAATTGACCGAAGAGTGCGGAATTAGCCAACCTGCTGAAAGAATGTATAAAAACTTAGGTGATGTTGGTGTAATAGTAAAAACTGGTCCTTTTGGAAGCTCACTCCATAAAAGTGATTACATTCCGAACGGTATTCCTGTTGTAAATCCTATGCACATCTCAGAAGGAAAAATTTTGCCCTCAAGATTAATGTCAATTTCTGAAAAAAAGTTTCACGAGCTTTCAAGTTGGCAATTAAAAAAAGGAGATGTAGTTGTTGGACGTCGAGGTGAGATGGGAAGAGCTGCACTTTACTGTGCGGGTGAAAAAATGCTTTGTGGTACTGGTTCAATGATATTACGTTCTCCAGCTAATGTCCTTCCGAAATACTTAGAGATCATTATAAGGTCACCAAAGGCTGTTGATTATTTTAACCGTGCATCTGTTGGATCAACGATGGTTAATCTTAATCAAAAAGTTATTAAAGCATTAGCTGTTTATTTTCCTGGTCTAGAAGAACAAACCCAGATCGTAAATCGTGTAGAAGAACTTTTCGCCTTTGCTGACAGTATTGAAGAAAAAGCTAATGCCGCATTAGCTCGCGTCAATAACCTCACTCAATCCATACTCGCTAAAGCATTCAGAGGCGAACTAACCGAGCAATGGCGTAAAGACAACCCCGAACTTATCACCGGCAAAAACTCCGCCGAAGCCTTATTAGCAAAGATAAAAGCCGAACGTGAAGCAATAAAAGCTACCAAAAAATAACGAACAAGGAAAAATTATAAAAATGAATAAGAAGAATACTCTGAGACGATGTGTATACGCGGTTTTGGGGGTATTATGTTTGGCATTTTCAGTTTATTGGGTTTATTCATACTTGATTAACGACGGTGAATTTATACCCTTTTCAATTGTTAGCATTATGCTGAGTGTTTTCTTTTTCAGAAGAAGTTATCTCGGAGATGGGTTTGATTATAGAGGGTACTTCTACTCTAGTTATTTTTCTACTGACCCTGAAGGAATTGCATCCAAAAAAGAGCTTTATTTGAGTTTGCCCTTTCGTATTCTAGTTGGTCTCATTGGTATGTTTTTTTTGATACTTTTAGGGAAATTAATTTCAATAATTGATAAAGACACAGGTATAATTCCAGTTTTAATAGGTTTATCACTTTTAGCACCCATCGTTTTTATTTGTCTATATTTCTCAATTTTCAGGAAACAAAAAGCTCAAAAAACTGAACTAAAACTTACGGGCAAACTTGGAATTATTGTTATTTACGGAATAGCCTTTCTCTTACTCAGTATTTTTCTATGGGCTGTTTTATCCTCTTTTGTAAACCTTGATGTTGTCATCATTATGGCTTTAACCCTGTCTATGTTGCTACTTATGTTCAAGGTCATAAAGGATAACTATAAGGTCTTCATCCATTCAAAAAAAGGGCACTTTTTCAAAGGGATCATAAAAGCATTTTTTTGCTGGGCACCATTGTTAGTGTTCTTATTACCCGGCATGTACCTGTCAAACTACATGAGTGATTACTCAGCAAGAGTTGATAGCGAAATTATAGAGAAATTAAATAAAAAGCACCAAGGCTATGTATTCGACCCAGAAGAACTTGAGTGTGGTTGGGACCCGTTTTGTCACTTAAATCCATACAATAAAATTAAGAAAACAATAAATGCTCAGTATTTGAAACTTAATAGTAGGGAGAAATCAATTGAGGCTTACCAAGCATCGAAAGGCTCATATAGTATAGTGTATGAAATATTAGGTCACATATTGAACCTTTTGCTGATCTTTACAGTTATCACTAGTTACCTTAAAACATTATCTCGATTCGTTGTTTCAAGTAATACTGGGGTTATAGCTACATTAAAAGGTAAAACTGAAAGAAAGGGAGGGCTTTCTAAAGTATTGAGTCTTGGGAAAAGCTTTGACCTTAATGAAAATCATTTTGACTACAGCTGTTACTACATTAATCGCCTTTATGAGCCGGATAATGCGGTGCCCAATATTGTATTGCCTCAACCTTCAAAAGCTGTTTTCAGACGGTTGCTCTCTAATTCTTATGTATTTAATAAGATCGAGCTAGAAGAAATTGACCAGCCTATTCTGTTTACAGGGGAGGGTAGTGAGGAATTTGTTGTGTGGGAGCTGGAAGAAGGTCAGGAGGTGATCTTCGATTTTAAAAATCTGGTAGCAATGAGTCAGACAATTAACTTAAAGTCAGTATTTAGTTTTAAAGTTCCTACATTGGTACTCGGGAAATCAATTTTTTCGAGTGCCAAAGGTCCAGGAGTATTGATATTTAAAACTAAGGGGCTCGCTCATTGTTATACGTCTACGCAAAGCGCAAGGAGTGTGCCGCTAAGAAGGGTTTTAGCATGGAGCCGTGATGTCGAATTTGATTTAATGTCGGACAAAAGCATTGCTAACGTGTATTTTAGCTCAGTATATTTGAAGCCTACCAGTGGTCGAGGTATTTTAGTAGACTCTGATGTTAGTGGTAAAAAGTCTTCCGGTATTGTTTCTTACATTAAGGACTTTTTAATTCCAATTTAATCGCAAGTTGATTTGAATTATTAATTTGGCAAGGGAAGTGGTCTGTAATGAGCTTGATTTTTCCTGATATTACTCTATTCAATAAACTCTGTGGTTTGAAGGAGCCATACAAAGATTTTTCCGAGCTTACAGGAGGAGGGGTGTCGCCGAATACTTTAAAGAAAGTGATCTCTCCATCTCATACTGCCTCTCCTAGAACTTTTGTAAAACTTCAAAACTTTCGACAAGAAAATCGACAGATAAGTGAGTTATTTGATAATTACGCTAATTTTATTCATCAATTAGGCCTTGACCCTGAAAATGGACGAAAGCCATTTTCTGTTACTTACTTTTCCCTGTATTTGGAATTAGCATTTTACTCCAAGTATGCTTCAAACTGTCTGTATCAATTAATAAAGCTAGATGTAGACCTATTTAAAGCTTGTGAGCTTAGTGACCACACACACTTTCAAAAGTCTATTCTTGAAAATAAAAGGCTATGTTCGGGGTTATTGAAGAGACTGGGATTCAACTTTGTTGCTCAGCACGATCGGCTGAGTGATAAGTGCTTAAGAAGTAATTTTCTAAGTGTATCACTATACGCACTAGCTTCTTTCGATGTAGTACTCAAAAAGAGGTTGGAGATACCAAGTAATAAAATGGTATTCGGGGGACTGTTTGAATATTACAATCAGTTAAAAGATCAAAAATGCATATTCGAGGCTTACTGGGAGAATATTAAAGAAAATTTAAGCAATACATATAGCATTCCCCCTAGCTGGCATGCATTTTCTGAGTGGTATGCAGCAGAATTTGGTGGAGATAAAGAGGATAAACGAAAAAGTTTAATAAGGTATAGGAGAGGGAAAGGGCCCTCAAAGAAACGGCTCAAAGAAATCCTGAAGCTCATATTTAAAGATGAGCAAATCGTTCAATTATATGAGTGGCGTCACCTTTTGTGTGTTTATTTGGAAAACTTTAACCATCTATTAAGTTTTGATTTTTCTGAAATCACAGAAGAATATTTCGAGTATATTAAGTATCATAACTCCCACTACAATTAATTGTAGTGGGAGTATATGGTTACTTTCTATTAGGATTCATTTGCTTTCCTCTATTTCCTTGTGCTTTAGAGTAGGCCTTATTTGAGCCACTTGTACCCTTATTAGGGTTGGATTGGTTAGCTTTATGGTTAGCGTTTGCTTTTAACATGTACTGTACCTCACTAGATTGAATGAGCGTTAAGATTAACTGACAGGGTTGTCCCGGGGTAGGGGCATACATTTTCAAAATGTTAGTTTTAATATTTCTGCGTTTGCTCATTAGATTCATTATACCGCTGCCCCAATTTCCAGTAAGGAAGTTAAACAATTTTAAAAATGGGACATCTTTGGGACATCCCCAGGCTCTTTGTAACCCCTTGGAGGCCTTTAAGTTTCTTTTAAGTTGTTGATTTATAATATAACTCAATGAGTTGCTAACCAAAATGGTGGGTTCAAATCCCACCCTCACATATTGAAGAAACCGGCTTAATTGCCGGTTTTTTTATGCCTAGAATATTTATAATATTTTGAATTTATACCCTTTCAAAATTCGACTTTATAGTTTCTTTTCTTTATGTTGTAGCTAGGTTGTCACCAAGATTTTAAGTTCTTGGGATTTGATTTTTTAACGTCAATAATAAGAGAGCTCTATGATTCAGCGGTTGGTTTTATTCTTTGGTGTCATTCTTAGTACGTTATTTTTTTCTCAGGCGTCTGCTGTGGCGGGGGATGCTGAGGGTGCAGTTAATCCGTGGCCGGAGGTTCGCAAGGAGCGAATCAATATGTTACTGCCTCGGGCGTTGGAGGCAGCGGAGGTTGATGCGTGGGTGATTTTGTGTCGTGAAAATAATAATGATCCTTTGGCGGATCATGTTGGTTGTGAGAATGCGGGTGCTCCGGCGGCTTATGTGTTTTATCGTTTAAGCGATGAGAAAGGCGGTGGCGAGTTTTATTCGCTGGTGTTTTCGCCTTCGAGCGAGGCTACGGCGCTTGCTGAGTTAGAGATTCATGACAAGGTTGTGTCGGTGTCGCGAGGTGAGTCTGCTCTTGAGTATGCGGCAGAGTTTATTCAGGAGCACGATTTTCAGCGTATTGCAGTGAACTCATCGGTGAATAATGCGCAAGCTGATGGTTTGAGTTATACCCAACGATTAGCTCTAGAAAAGGTTTTAGGTGATAAGTTTGCGCAACGTCTAGTGTCTTCAGAAGAATTGGTATACGAGTGGTTAGCGATTAAGTTACCGCAGGAAGTGGATATTATGCGCGAGGCTGCTCGGTTGACTGCCGAGTGGCAAATCGAGGCATATAAACAGGTAGTTCCGGGTAAGACTACTGATGCTGATGCGGCGCGTTTTTTGAAAGCTAAGATGGCGGAACATGGCGTGACCGATGCTTGGGCGCCGGATCAAAATCCCAACGTGAACTCTGGCGCCGATCGTGGTCACTCGCACGCGACTGGTAAAGTCATTATGCCGGGTGATGTGATTCAAACGGACTTTGGGATTAAGGTTCATGGTCGTTGGGTCAGCGACATTCAGCGTTTTGCTTATGTGTTAAAGCCGGGTGAAACAGAACCTCCAGAAGATATTCAGCATTATTGGGAAAGCGCTCGCGCTGGTGGACGTGCCGCTTTTGAGGCGATGAAACCAGGCGTTCGTGGAATTGATGTCGATGCGGCGCAAAGCGTATTGATGAAGCAGAAAGGCTCTGAACATGTAATGTGGAGTACGGGGCATCCTGTGGGTTATGTGGCGCATGATACTGGGCCAAACTTAGGAGGTTCAAGAGGTGCGACAGTAAGACCTGCTGCTCAGAAGTTACTTAAAGCTGGAATGGTATTCGCCTTCGATGGCTTTCATGCGTGGAAGCGTGATGATGGAACCACTAAGACGATTTCAGTGGAGGAGATGGCGGTGATTACTGAAGACGGTGCTGAATACCTGATACCACCTCAAGAAGAGCTGATTCTAATTCCAAGTGAATAACGCTTTTTATACTTTATCGTATCAGCATAAAAAAGCCCGCTAATCGCGGGCTTTTTAGTGGTTGCTTGTTTGCCTACTTTTTAAGTTCTAGCTGATAGGCGTGGCGCATTTTGTCGGCTTTTGCGCTTTTGGGCTTATCAGGCCAGCTCATATCGATTGAGTTTGTGCCTTTTTGTAGCACACCTTTGTCTACGAAGGCGTAGAAGGTGGTTGCTTGGTGTGGCTCAAACTTGGT
>CATNCP010000013.1 GCA_950096615.1 uncultured Kangiella sp.
GTCTATTATTCACAATGACTGCTATTATTGGTGTATAGACGTCTATTCTCTACAAATTAACCACTATAAATGTATGCGATCTGGTTATATCAAATGGGGTTGCTGATATTTATCATTGCAGGATAAGACGCTCTAATACGAAAAAGCCCCGAAATACGGGGCTATATAAAAACTAAATGTTATATCTTTTGGGAATTTAAGTGATGAACACTACTCCACAAAGGCTCGCTCGATAACATAGTCACCTTGAATCCCCATTTTCTGACTAATCTCAAAGCCTTTATCGTTTAGCATCTGTGAAAGGTCCTCAAGCATAGCAGGACTACCGCAAATCATCGCTCTATCATGTTTAGGATCAAGCTTGTCTAAACCTAAGGTTTCTTCTACCTGTCCATTTTCTAGCGCGTGAGTTAAACGACCTTGGTTTTGATAAGGCTCACGGGTAACCGTTGGGTAATAAAGTAATTTTTCGGCAATAATGTCGCCTAGGTATTCATGGTTCGGCAAATCTTGCATAATCATTTCTTGATAGCAAAGCTCGCTGACAAATCGAACACCATGACAAAGAATGACTTTATCAAACTTCTCATAAGTTTCAGGGCATTGAACAATACTTAAGAAAGGTGCTAAGCCAGTACCAGTAGCTAACAAATATAAATTGCGACCTTGTTTAAGATCATCAACCACCAAAGTACCAGTCGGCTTTTTACTCACCATGACTTCATCGCCAGGCTTCAAGTGCTGCAGGCGCGAAGTCAGTTTCCCATCAGGAACTTTAATACTAAAAAACTCAAGGTTTTCTTCGTAATTAGGGCTAGCGATACTATAAGCACGCATGACCTTTTTACCGTCTTCTAGCGGCAAACCTATCATGATGAATTCGCCATTACGGAACCGTAGGCTTTGATCACGCGTGGTTTGGAAAGTGAATAAGGTGTCGTTCCAGTGTTTTACTGACAATACTTTTTCAATATTTAAATTACTCATGAGTTCCACCATTCGGAGGATTTAGCCGAATTATATAAGAATAAATTCTATTTGCAAACGATTCTCAATAAAGAGAAAGCTACAGTTGGATAAGTATTTATAATCCGAACTAATTTCGTCTGCTACTCTAAAGCTGAGCAGCAGACTTTATAGCATTTATATTGCCATTGCAACAATATGTTACGCGGCAGAAGTTAGACACCTTTTACCTAGACTATGGCAAATTGCATAAGTCAGGTCTGCACGATTTAAGGTATAAAAGTGGAAGTCGCTAACACCTTCTTTAACCAACAACTTGACCTGCTCAATAGCGATATGTGAAGCGATTAAGCGACTGGTTTCAGGATCATCTTGGAGTCCGTCATAAACTTTGTACATCCAGTCAGGAATATCTACCTGAGTAAACTTTGCGAACTTTTGCAGCTGAGTAAAATTTGTCACCGGCAAAATCCCAGGCGTTAAGTCTATCTGTAAACCTTCCCTCTGACATTGATCACGAAACCTTAAAAACTTTTCCGCACTAAAGAAGAATTGACTGATAGCACGACTGGCGCCAGCATCTACTTTTCGTTTTAGATTTTCTAAGTCAGCTTTAGCCGTTTCTGCCTCAGGGTGTATCTCCGGGTACGCAGCAACGCTAATTTCAAAGTCATGGAGCTGCTTTAGTTTATAAACTAAATCAGTTGCATACTTAAAATCGCCTTGTTCCGTTCCTTGCCCCAGATCACCTCGTAGAGCCACAATATGACGCACTCCCTTTGACCAGTAATCTTCTGCGATATGCTCAATTTCAGCTTCCGATGAGCCGATACAGGTCAAGTGTGGCACAGCAGTCAGTTCGGTCTCTCGAATGATCTTCGTGATCACGTCATGGGTCCTAGAGCGTGTGCTTGCGGCCGCACCATAGGTTACTGAGACAAAATCAGGGTTTAACGGCTCAAGCTTTTTGATACTCGACCATAAAGTGTTTTGCATTTCAGGTGTATTTGGAGGAAAGAACTCGAAAGACACATTAACTTTTCCGTCTAAATCCGCAATTTGTTGATTGAGAAATTCTGCTATTCGCGCTTCTTCATAAGAAGGCTTTCCTTTGCTAGGTGGAGTCACTGAGCCGGACATTAGTGCCCCCTCAACAAATCACATAAATCATTCAATACACCACCAGCAGTCACTTCTCTTCCTGCGCCCGGGCCCTGAATAATTAAAGGGTTATCGCTATACCAGCCACTAATGACTTGGAAAACATTATCGCAGGGATTTAGCGATGCAAAAGGATGTGATTTATCAATAAACTCTAATTTTAACGACAGCTTTTGGGGCGTCAGAGTAGCGATATATCGAAGTAGCCCACCGTTCTCATTCGCTTGGTCGAGTAAATCTTTATAATACGCATTAATGGCCTCGCTCTTTTGCCAAAACTCTTCAAGCTCCCCCTCTAAAAGCTCATCTGAAATCGCTGGCTCGAAATCCTCTGGAGCGTCCTCGAAGCCTAATTGCTGTGCCAAAATTCTAATTTTACGAATCACATCGTTTCCCGATAAGTCTTCTCTCGGATCAGGCTCAGTGTATGCATTATCCTTAGCGACTTTCAGTAAATCCGTAAATGGCTTAGAGCCATCGAACTCGCTAAACAACCAGGACAAGGATCCTGAAAAAATACCACTCACTTCCTCAATCTGATCACCTGCTTCATGTAGATTCTTGATTGATGCTTGTATCGGTAATCCAGCTCCAGCCGTGGTGTTCTTTTTCCACGTTCGACGGTTATCGTTAAGTATCAATTCAACTTGATTTGAGTAGTTTTTATCAGAAGCAGCTATTTTATTGGCTGAAATAATGTGCCACTTATTCTCAGCAAAAGTTTTATAACGCTCAGAGATACTGTTACTCGCCGTAACATCAACAACAATCAACTCACGTCCTGCATAGCGCTCTAGCCAACTGAATATTTGGTCATCGGTGTTATCACTGCCATCAGTTAATAATTCATCAACCTCAGATAAGCTCAAGCCATTCGCATCGCTTATAAAGCGCTTACTGTTAGCCACAGCAAGAACCTGTATCGAACGATTGAGCTCTTTACCTAAGCGCTCGTAACCGTTATGAATCAAATCAATGAACTTTTTTCCAATGTTGCCGTAACCCAGCACAACGATAGGCACTGTTGGTTCTTGACAGAAAAAGCTTGTGTGCAAATCTCTCAACAAACCTTCAGCATGTTCGTCATCAATAATAACCGATAAACTATGACTGTTATTCGGATAGTGAATCTCTTGGGTATCGAACGAGCTGAGTCGTCGAATGAAACGCTCAATGATCCGTTTGTCTTGACGAATATTCTGACCGACTAGGGAAATTAAGGTCATGTTTGATAGCAACACTGATGGGTAATGTTGCATCGCTTTGATGGTTGAGGTCACGCTAAAGACATCACTTTTTTCAATATAAAACGTCAGCTTATGCTGGGTAATATCATAGCCATTCACATAACTAGCGATGTTCTTCTCAGCTATTTTCTTCTGAATACGACGAGCCTGTAGTTCATCAATCGAGTGAACGCATACCTTGTGTAACTTTGGTTTGAAAGTAATAGTCTTAACTCGGTTGGTGGGAGCAACTTCCTGAGAAACAATTGTTCCTGGTTCATTCGGTCGATCAAAGCTTTTGATGTGAACACTCCCTTTATAAGCCAACAAAGGAAGAACCGTTTTTTCATGTAACACATTCGCCCCAAGCTCTGACAAAGCCTGAGCTTCGCACAAGGTTAAGCTATCAACCAACAAAGGTTTACGAATGATTTTTGGATCAGCGGTATAAATACCGTTTACATCAGTCCAAATGGTGATGCTTGGTGAGTTTATAAGATTACCTAACGCCGTGGCGGAAAAATCACTACCATTTCTGCCTAGCGTTGTTTTTCGAAATTCATTATCTAAGGCAATATACCCCGTAACCACAAAAACCGAGTCTGTCTCTGACGAATACAACTTGCCTAATGCCTCGTCAGCAAAGTGTTGGTCAAAAGGATATTGATACGTTTCTGTATTGAGTTTTAAACATCGACAGCTGTCGATGGCTTGAGCTTTGCAGCCCTTAAGGCTCAACACATCCGATAGAATAAGCGATGACCATGCTTCACCATAAGCCAAAACCTCACTTTGAGAGTAATGGCTCTGATCAATAAGTGATTCAATGTCTTTAATTTCAGACTGAATCTGCTCTAATATTTCCCTGCCAAAGCCAACACTAGCCTGAAGGTCAGTAAAATATTCCAGCAAAATATTACCGTTGGAAATACCGCCCTCTATTAGCGCTAGCAACCAGTTGGTGACATTACCGTTTGCAGACACCACTACTACGTCACCCGGAGATGCTTGAGATTTAACGATATCCGACACCGAATTAATGGAGTCAGCGGTTGCTAAACAAGTGCCACCAAATTTATGAACTCTGTGGCCACCAGCTTTGTAGTTCTTTGCTGTACCGACAGCATAGTTTTCATCAGCCATTGCTCACCTCTTTCTCTACTGCGGTTGTGTGCAACGATACTTTCTGAAACGCTTGGGTGAGATCAGCGAGCAAGTCATCAAGCTCCTCAATCCCAACAGAAACACGCAATAATCTTGGCGTAATACCCGCCTCAATTTGCGCAGCCTCATCCATAGCGGCATGAGTCATGGTCGCTGGGTGACAAATCAAACTTTCGACACCGCCTAATGACTCTGCTAATGAAAATAGTTTTAATTCTTTAATAAACAACGCCAAGGTTTCTTGGTTAAACCTTGTAGTGAACGATAGCATTGCACCGAAACCTTTCTGTTGCTTACGAGCAATTAAATGACCTGGGTGATGCTCTAAGCCCGGATAATACACGTTATCGACCAATGAGTGCTTATCTAGAAAGTCAGCGATGGCTTGTGCATTTTCTTCGTGTTTTTTAATACGAATACCTAAGGTACGAACTCCGCGAGTAGTGATAAAACTATCGAAAGGCGACGCGGTAATACCGATACAGTTTGCCCACCAAGAAACCTGTTCTAACAACTCTTCAGTTTTAGCAACAGCTGCGCCGCCCACCACATCGCTATGGCCATTAATGTACTTAGTCGTTGAATGAATGACTAAGTCAGCCCCAAGCTCTAAAGGTTTTTGCTGAATAGGCGATAAGAAAGTATTATCGACCACCTTAATAACCTCATTGCCTGCTTGCGTACAAAGCTTTTCAACATCCACGATACGCAACAAAGGATTACTAGGTGTTTCAATCCATACAATTTTCGGCTTTTCAGCTAACGCTTCTTGGTACGCTTCATCGCTCCCCTGATCGACAAACTTTACTCGACAACCGCCTTTCTTCGCTAGGGATGTAAATAAACGATAGGTTCCACCGTAACAATCGTGAGGAACAATCACTAAATCCCCCGGCTCAAGCAACTGTGTAACCAAGTGAACAGCTGACATGCCACTTGATGTGACTACCGCTCCTGCACCCCCCTCTAGTTCAGCTAGGCAGTCCGCCAAGACATCGCGTGTAGGATTACCTGAGCGGCTATAATCATATTTTCTAGGGCTACCTAACCCCTCAAACGTATAATTACTCGACAAATATAATGCTGGAGTTACGGCACCATACTGCTCGTCAGTTTCGATCCCTGCTCTAACAGCTTGCGTAGCTGGTTGATGACTCATCACTTTCTCCTAAAATCTTTTTCAATAATTTATTTAATTGCTCAAATTCTTTTAAAAATGCGTCGTGACCATAAATTGATTCAAGACGATAAAATTCTGATTTTCCTTTAACATTCTGCGCAAGCCTGCGCATAGACTCGTAACTGACCAGTCGATCATTCGGGACTGCAATGAAGTTACAGGCGCATTGAATGTTTTCTGGATTGACGCTATGCGCGTCGATTGAGTCTAATAATGCTTCGTAGTTGCCAATGCTGGTTTTGTTGGCAAACTTCTGACCCTGGTGGTTTAAATAGCTGTAGATGGTTTGATCAAAGTTAATCACTTTGCCTAAGGGTGATTGAATCGCGGGATCAATAAACTGCGTATCGAAAACGTCATCCGTGCGGTAAAATAAAACCGATAGTTGTCGCGCTAAAGACAATGCCTGATGCTTTTGTAAGGAATTATCTGCTAATTCAAAAATGCCTTTCTGGATAGCTCTAATTGCTCGCGCTGTGTGAGTACTACGATCACTGGCAGAAATGCAGGTGAGCTGCTCAGTACTGTCATTAAATTGTTCGGCAAAGCTAAGGCCAACCATACCGCCATAAGAACTACCGATAATCTTGATTCGCTTGCTTACGCCCAAAGCATCTAATAAATGCTTCAACACAATAGCTTGATCTAATGGGGTGAGATTATATTCGAGGCTGTTACCCGCAGATGATTTAAGGTTTACACGGCTTATGTAATTAAAAGATACAATACAGTGCTCATCAGTGCTCAATGCATTGTTCGCTCCAGCTAACTGCCCCCACCAACCTGAATATTGACTCTTCTTTTCATTACTAGCAGGCTTTTCGACGTAATGTTCCTTCGTGCCTAAGACATACCTATCGGCAGTGATTCCGCCTAAAACTACAATCACAGGACGAGCTAAATGACCATAAATTGAATACTCAATATCAAAAGGTTCGGAGGTATTGCCTAGGCTTAAACCAAGATTGTCTTTTACTACAATAGAACCATGCACCGCTTCAGACGGTAAATGTGAGCTATTCTGTATCTCAGTTGTTGCTATTGCCATGATATTTACCTGTTATAAACATATAACCTTATGGAATATAAGTACTTTTTGGCTTATGATATGCACCTGTTGTAGGCAACACATCGTCAAGCATCTAAAATTATAAACGTTTAGACGTCCAAGCGTCTGGATATAATAACCTCATGACTATAAAAGTCAAGATGTTTAGGCGTCTGAATATGTGTATAATTTCGATGACTAACTAATTTCGAGGTGAACATGAGTAAAAAGTGGAATGGGGAATTTATTAATCCCTACGTAGAGCACGGTGAGAAAAAAGATAAAGTAAAGAAAATTACTGTTTCTATTCCCTTTTCTGTATTAAAAGTATTAACTGATGAGAGAACAAGACGTCAAATCAATAACTTAAGACACGCCACAAACAGTGAGCTTCTGTGCGAGGCATTTCTACATGCTTATACGGGCCAGCCTCTTCCGACAGACGAAGATCTTCAGAAAGACAAGGATGACTATGTCAAAGAAATGATCGAGTTAAGTAAAAAGGTTTCTGAAGCGGAATAAAGTTTGTGATTGGTTATAAGTTAGCAGACTATAAAAAACTGCGATTAACTGAAAAGAGTATTGAGACTAACATGCGTCGACTTTAAGCCATGTTTATGCGACTCGACAGTCAGTTTTGACTCTCCATTAAAAAAGGCTCCTTGAGGAGCCTTTTTTAATATCGACAATTATTGTTAATTTTTAGGTTTAACAAACTTTAATGTCATTCGGTCGCTTTCACCAATCTCAAGATATTTGTCTTGGTTTTCTTCACCTAACCTTAAGCTTGGTGGTAACGTCCAAACACCTTTAGGATGGTTCGCTGTGTCTTTAGGGTTTGCGTTAATTTCTGAGCTCGCGACTAACTTAAACCCAGCATCCTGAGCCACATCAATCACAAATTGTTGATGCATATAACCGCTCGATGCTTTCTCGTCCTGCTGTTGTGACTCAGGCAAACGATGCTCCACAACACCAAGCACACCACCAGGTTTTAATGCTTTATGCATTGCTTTGAAACTGTCGACCGTGGCTTCACGCCCACCTCGCAACCAGTTATGAACATTGCGGAAGGTTACCACAGCATCTGCTGAACCTGCCGGTGCAATATCAAGCATCTCTGGTGGCTGAAATGTCGTGATTTCGACGTTGCCGTAGACATCAGACTCAACGTCCATTTTGCGCTCAAACTTAGCTCGACCGTTGCGATAATATTCAACCTCGCTGTTAGGATCGAAGTGAGCGGCATAAAGCGTTCCGTTTGGCCCTAATAACGGCGATAAAATTTCAGTGTACCAACCGCCACCAGGTGCTATTTCAACCACGGTCATTCCAGGCTTGATGCCAAAGAACTCTAAAGTCTCTTGTGGATGACGGTATTGATCGCGCTGCTTATTCTTTTCTGAGCGATGACCAGCGGTCAGCAACTCTTCCCACAGGCTAATTCCATCGGACTTTTCAACCACAGCCTCGACGTTTGCTTCAACTTCCTGCTCAACACTCGTTTTAGCTTTAGCTTCGGCGTTAACTTGAGCTTTTGTTTCCGTATCTGCTGCATCAGAACAACCTGCCGCTAGCACTAATGCTAAAGCGCTGAATGTCAGTTTTTGCATGATTTGACTCCTAGTGACTTCTTAAAAGATGTATTAACTAGATATTACTTTTTACTTCTGACTGTATAGTCTTAGCGAAGTTGACCATCTTTTCAAGGGGAATCAATGCTTTTTCTGCCAACGCTTCGTCAACAAAAATTTCTTTATCACTGCCTTCGAAAACTTCAGACAAGACATGCAAGGCATTCATCTTCATCCAAGGGCAATGTGCACAGCTACGGCAAGTCGCCCCCTCACCCGCAGTAGGAGCGATGATCAGCTCTTTGTCCGGCGCCTGCTGTTGCATCTTATAGAAAATCCCTTTGTCAGTAGCGACAATCATTTTACTCTGAGGCAACTCGTTCGCAGCTTTGATAATTTGTGAGGTAGAGCCCACAAAGTCGGCTAAGTCTACAATTTCTTGAGGTGATTCTGGGTGGACCAATACTGCTGCATCTGGATGCAACGCCATGGTCTGTTTTAAGGCATTCGTTTTAAACTCATCATGCACAATACAAGCTCCTTGCCATAACAGCATGTCGGCACCTGTTTTTTGCTGAATATAACGACCAAGGTGCTTATCTGGCCCCCAGATAATTTTCTTTCCTTCGTCTGCTAGGTGCTCTAAGACATCTACAGCAATACTCGAAGTCACTACCCAGTCAGCACGAGCCTTGACTGCCGCAGAAGTATTGGCATAAACCACGACTTCTCTGTCTGGATGCTGATCGCAGAACTCACTAAACTCTTTAATCGGGCACCCTAAATCTAATGAGCAGGTTGCTTCTAATGTTGGCATTAAAATCCGCTTTTCGGGGCTTAAGATCTTTGCCGTTTCTCCCATGAACTTTACGCCAGCAATAATGATAGTTTCTGCATCATGACGGGCGCCAAATTTTGCCATTTCAAGCGAATCACCAACAAAGCCGCCGGTTTCCTCAGCTAATGCCTGAATATCAGGATCAGTATAGTAATGGGCAATTAACACCGCATTATGCTGCTCTAGCAAAGCTTTGACTTTTGCTATATGGTTATCTTTTTGTTCAGGGCTTAATTCAAGCGGTGGTTTCGGGAATGGAACATCAATGTCCATTGAGGTAATTACGTTGGTCATCGCTACCAATAAGTCTTAGATCGTTAGAGCATTATATAACACTTACTGGATAACTGATAAGTAATTCTTAGATCGTTGATTTATAAAGCATAATGTTAGTGAAAAAACTATGCCACTCTTAACTCGGTAGAGAGTGGCACAATCTCGCCATTTCTTTTAAAAGCGATATCCATAACTAAGAGTCATCGCTCTTAAGTCTTCTGATAAACTCTCAAACTCAAAGCGTAAATGGCCACTTTCGGTTAATTGCCAATCCACCCCAGCACCTATGGATAGTTGTATGGAGCCTTCATCTGATAAGTTTATCAAATTACTTGTGGCCTCTGTATTTATATTTGAGCCACCTACTTTAATAAAGAAGTCACCCCCACCCTCTAACTGTAATAACCTATAATTTATGTAGAAACTTGATGCCTTATACTCAATATTCGGAGCAGCGAAAAGTGTCGTAAAAACTGGGTTATCATGGGTTGTACGAACATGACCAGCATCGGTATAGTTGCCTTCTAGGATCCAGTCATCACTTAAAATGTAACCTAAAACAACTTTATAACCCTCTCCTTGTTTATCCGATGCATACCAACCGTTCGAGCTGCCTTGAGGTTCAAACATAGCTTTTGTATAACCGACATAGGCTAAGAAGTTATCCTCTGCTTTTACCGGCATCAACATGAAACTTAGACAAAAAAGCAATAGAGCTTTTTGCCCAACCATCCCTTTTCTAATGAGGACTAACGTCATTAAAGTCACAAGGAGCATTAAGCCTGTACTACCGCCACCCGTTGACGTTTCAATTGAATTACCATCAGCTCGCTCTAAATGGTCTGACACCCCATTCCCGTCAAAATCACCGTTTTCGTCAGAGTCTGCAATTCCATCGTTATCGCTATCAGAGTCTTGGAAATCTTTTTGTGAGTCTCCATCGGTATCGGGCACAGGCAAAGCTTGTCCATTGACGCCACCTTGAACAAATGCATCAACCGAGTCTAATAACCCATCATTGTCTATATCAACTAGAAGGTCTATGACACCGTCTGTATTTGCATCAAGAGAAGCGCTAGCCCCTGCTTCAATGATATCTAATATAGTGTCATTGTCACTATCCAGATCATGGTAATCATACTCAGAGTCACCGTCGGTATTGGTTACATTGATATCAACGACATCGTCATATCCATTACCATCGTTATCAATGAAGTTATCGATCATACCGTTTGAGTCAATATCATCGCCTTCAGACTCGATAACATCTGGGATACCATCATTATCACTATCAAGATCTAGGTGGTCATAAACGCCGTCAGAATCATAATCTAGAGGTGCGATAACTAAGTCATCTACTAAGCCATTGCTATCCACATCAGAAAACACCTCAAGAACGCCATCATTATTTGAATCTAAGCCGGTAGCCTCAAAAGCATCGGACATACTATCGTTATCGCTGTCTAAGTCTAAATAATCACTAACGCCATCGCCATCGGTGTCTAGCAGGTCGGTCATAGCATCATCATGATGTCCATCATTATTCCAGTCAGAATAATTATCAACCAAACCGTCTAAGTCCTCGTCAGCGTGGCCAGATTCCACAGCATCCGTCACACTATCATTATCACTATCGAGGTCTAATCGGTTAGCGATCCCGTCGTCATCAGTATCAACAGCTGTTTCTGTTTCATCAAGAACCCCATCGTTATCACTATCCAAGTCTATGAAATCAGAATGACCATCATTATCTGTATCTACCACACCTTCTTCAGTATCACTGATACCATCATCGTCAGAGTCAGTATCAAGATAGTTAGGTAAGGCGTCACCATCAAAATCTGCATTGGTTTCAGCCTGATCATCAATTCCATCACCATCAGAGTCGGCATCTAAGTAGTCTGGAATACCATCATTATCGAAGTCTGTTGAGCCCTCAAACTCATCAGAAATCCCATCACCGTCGCTATCATCGTCTAAATGGTTTGGAACTCCATCGTTATCACTATCACTAGGCTCAAACTGGTCATCGACACCATTATTATTATGGTCCAAACCACCAGTTTCATCGACATCAATCGCATCATCAATGCCGTCGCCATCACTGTCTAGCCCTGAGCTTGGGATATCGGTCAAGTTCTCGTCACTGTCTGAGATACCATCGCCATCAGAGTCTGTATCTAGTGAGTCAGGGATACCGTCGTTGTCAGTATCACCATTGCCCTCTAAGACATCAGGAATGCCGTCATCATCACTATCGTTAATAATAAGCAGAGTGAAATTAGCTTGACTCATATTACCAGCCAAGTCTGTAGTGCTTGCCGTTAAGCTATAGCTACCATCTGTAAACGAGGCAGTAGCTGTACAACTCCATACCCCACCAGCAACCACTGCATTACACACTAACGATGCTCCACTTCTTGTAACAGCAACCGTGCTGCCATCAGGCTGGTCAGTTGTTCCTGAGAAGGTAGGTATAAAACTTGCCACAGGACCGATATTATTAGCAGTTAATATCGGTGCGGTTAAATCAATAATAAACTCACTGATTACTAATGCTGAAGAGTCATTTCCTGCCGCATCGGTAACCAATATACTGCAACTGTTGTAGGTTCCTTCAGCTAGAGAATCAAAAGTTAAACTGTTGTCACCAACGGTCGCATTTGCAGATGTCGAATTACAAGCGCCATTGTAAGTAATAGCTCCAGACTCATTAGTGTTGAAAGTATAGCTTGGCGCTTGGATATTGCTAGGGGTGGGTACTGCCAACACTTCAGTCAAACTTGGAGCGGTTACATCAATTGTGAATGTAGAAATTCTCAGCACGTTTGAAGCGTTACCCGCTGTATCAGTCACAGTAACCCCACAATCACTGTACTCCCCTTCAGTCAGAGCTGTTAACGTAATAAGGTTATCACCAGCAGTTGCGTTAGCTGTAGCGGAGCTACAAGCTCCTGAGTAACTAATTGAGCCTGCTTCATCAGAATTAAAAGTATAGCTTGGTGATGTGTTATTGGTCGGCGTTGGAATTGCAGTAACTTCGGATAAACTTGGTGCTTGCCCGTCATAATTCACCGAAATTACGTTTGATGCCAAGGTGCCGTTACCATTACCATCTCTAGCGCTATTTTCGGGAAGTTCAACGGTCACAAGCCCAGTGCTTACAGGTGATATTGTGGCGATATAAGAATCACCTGTACCTGTTAAGCTGGTAACCACCCCATTTGCAACAATAACATCAGATATATCAAAATCACTGACATTAGCACTAAATTCAATGTCTACTGAAAAGCTAGTTGCATTAGTCGGAGATATCACAGACGTCGTTATATCTGTAGTGGTCAATGGGACAACTGGCGGCGTAACAATTGCTAAAGTATCTACAGCATCTTGCGAATCAATAGCTACTCCAGATACTGTTGCTGAAGCATCCTGTGTATCGTTATAACTACCATCCGCAGCCCCAACTGGTACCTGTAAAGCTACTGTGAAGCTACACGTTGCACCAGGAGTTAAACTCCCACCACTTAAAGTAACATCATTTCCAGAAACATTAGTAAGGCTTGAGCCAGTTCCACAAACGTCATTCAAAGGAAGTCCGATAGGAGTTAAAGAACTTAGTGTGTTGTTAAGATCATCTGTCAGAGAAATAGCTGACATATTGTTAACCAGATCATTATTAGTCACTGTATAATTAAGGTTAACAATATCTCCCGGCGCTACTGGATCATTTTGGTAGTCTATCTCTAACACTAGCGGTGTGAAAATTTCTAGCAGGTCTATAGCTGGTGGTAATGAAACCCCAGAGCCATTAATTGATGCAGAAAGGTTGCTCGTCACATTTGTATACCCTCCAATATCTGCGCTTGCAGGTATACTCAATGTCAGCTCAAATGAGCAACTAGCTCCGGCATTTACTGTTCCACCACTGTAGAACAAGAAACCAGCTCCAAAAGCATTTAAGCTACCACCACAAGCACTAATAGGAAGAGCTGATGACGGAACCATTCCTGGTATAACTCTGTTTAAATCATCGGAAAAAGAGATGTTGGTAGCATCATCAGTTGGGGACTGGTTATCCAGAGTAAACCTCAAAATGGTTTCACCACCTGCAATAGCAGGGTCATCAATAAATTCTTTACTGAAGATCAAACCAGCGACAGTAATATCTGCAGTCGCAGAGTTTGTACGTGTAGAAGAACCAGCAACGTCTGCAGTGACCTCTGATGTGGTGCTGGAATAAACTCCAGCATTCGCTGTTCCTGGAACACTAACGGTCACACCAAAAGTACACGAATCACCCGAAGCTAACGAAGCTCCCGTCAGGCTCAACGTTGAAGTACCTGATAAAACTGAGCCAGTTCCACAAACATCATTCAATGGCAAACCAGCAGCAGTCATACCCGGTAAAACAAGGTCCAAGTCATTCGAAAAGGCGATATTAGAGGCTGCCTGGCTTTGCTCCCCGAGGTTAGATAATACGAATTCAAGAGTAACCGTGTCACCTGGCAACACAGGCGAGTCGCTGAAGCTCATCGACAAACTTGGGCCAGCAACAACTGCCATAGGCTCAGTAAGTGTAGAAGCTTGCCTAGTAGACCCATCAACTGTCGCAGAAAGAGTCTTTTGCTCAAAGTTATAAGTCCCTGACGAAAAGTCCAACGGTATATCAACTTCAATTGTGAAGGTACAAGAGTCACCAGCCGCACCTTCGGGAGCTAAAGTGCCACCTGCCATCATCATGCCTTGCTCGTTAAAGCCCGTTGACACCAAACTAAATGTAGAGCCTGCACCACAGGAGTCGTTAGCTGGCAGGGTTGCCGAAACTGGGAATGGGAAAACAGCAGATAAGTTTTCGGTGAAAGTCACATCAGTAGCAGACGACGTTGCGCTGCTGTTTGTCACAGTATATTCAATACTAGCAACACCACCTGTTGTTACAGGTTGGTTCAATACACCCCCAGCCATTACTGGAACAGGCGAAACCGCTAGAATATCAGAGCTAGCATCTGAGCTAATACTGTTTCCGTCTAGTTCGAAGGAGACGGTGCTAGTCGTATTTAAGTATTGCCCAGGAGTAGCTCCAGCGGGTACTTGAAGCTCCGCGGTGACCAAGCAGTCAGCCCCAGGAGACAAAGTCCCACCAGAAAATATAAGCGTCGATGTTCCTATTCCGCTAGCCGAACCTGAGCAATTGTTCGTGATACCAGTAATGGTCAATCCAGCAAGAGAAGCATTTAAATCATTATTAAAACTGATGTTAGTGGCTACAGCGGAGCGCTCAAGGTTAGTTAACTTATAATCTAAGGTTACTGAGCTTCCTGGGGCTACGGGATCATCTTTAAAGTTGATGTCTAAAACACTTTTTTCAACTGATAAAACAGCATTGGCCTTACCTGACGGCAAATTGTTAGCGTTTAACGCTGCAGAATTAGAAAAGCGTTTAGTCGCTGTAGAGGTTACGTCAACTGAAACGGTACATACTGCGCCAGCAGCTAGAGCTGGGAATGTGCCAAAACCATTGGCAAACAAATTTATAGAAGTACTATTAGGCTCTGCCGTCAGATTCGGCGGAATGGTTGCAGTACCACAATCTGTTGTGGCATTAGGAGTGCTAGCAATCAATAAAGCGTTTGGTAAAGTGTTTCTAAAATCTAAACTATTAACACTTGCTGGGTTTAAACTATTGTCAATGGTGTAAGTCAATGTCGAGGTCTGCCCAGGCTCTATAACTGAAGGGCTAAAGCTCATCAAAAAACCAGGTCTTTCAGCATGCACTGTCAAATCACTCGAAGCAGTACCGCTATTACCAAGACTAGAGTTTAAGTCACCTGAAACAAACATATGGGTTTCTGGTGTACCTGCAGCAGGCGATAAGCTTGTTATTACGTCAACGCTAATAGTACAACTTCTATTACTCCCTAAACGTCCATTCTCAAAACTAAGAGAGCTCCCTCCACTAACTGCCGTAACGATACCATTATTACAAGTGTTCGTAAGGTTAATACCATCAGCAAATGTCAAACCAGAAGGAAGCGTAGCAGTGAAGTTCAACTCCTCAGCAAGCTCTTGATCGGTTTGAATTATAAAAGTCAGTGTCGATCCGCTTTGGGGACCGATGGCATTCGGAGTGAAATTTGCATCGAAGGTTGGTGGAGCAGCATGTGCATTGAGTGTGAAGAAGCAAAAAAAGATAAAAGATAAGGATAAAAGGTTGAATTTACGTCCACCAAACCAACCTGAAAAGTTTTTTTGTATGTATTGCACAGTGCTAAACATTGGAGTCCCCATTTAATGATATTACTTCCTAGCGAGTCAAATTGTGTATATAAAAATTATTCTTATAGCCAACAACGTAAAATTGGCGCGCAATGTGAAGTGTACCTCTTTTTTTGGCAAAACATCAATTCTTAATTGGTTGACAAAAAAGTCAACCATAAAAAAAGCGCCCGAAGGCGCTTTATAAATCTAACACCCGGTGGCCTACCGTAACTTATCAATCAGCTGATAAAGTGGGTTCAGCAAGGTTTGTCCTAACACATAACTACGCTCACCTGACCACCCAGTTTCCGGATTAGGTAGATTAGCGTTCTCTTTAAAAGGCATTTCCAGCGTATATGACAAGCAATTAAACTCTTCACCTACCCATGCATTAGCAACGGTTAGGTTGGCTTTGCCAGGCTCATCTTTGTCGTAGCCAAACTTATCCTGAAAGTCTGGATTTACTGCCATTAAGATTGACTTAAACTCGTCTTCAAGTTCCTTGATTTTTGAAGAGTAGCTTGGCACGCCCTCAGTACCAGCAACAAATACGTACGGTAGCGCTTCATCGCCATGTAAATCTAAATAGGCGTCAACGCCTGTCTGTTGCATTGTTTGGCGAACGTGATAAACCTCTGGGCTCTTCTCCAATGAAGGATTTTGCCACTCCCGATTTAAGTTAGCGCCGGCAGCATTCGAACGAAGGTTTCCACGATAACTACCGTCAACATTCATGTTTGGTACCACGTAAAAAACAGCTTTTTCAAGCAGGCTGCGTGATAGCGCATCGGTTGGATCAAGCAAACGCTCAATCAAACCTTCAGCACACCACTCTGCCATAGTCTCTCCAGGGTGCTGGCGTGCGGTTATCCAGATTTTGCGCTCTTTAGACTCGTTGCCGATAACCAACAAATCCATATCACGTCCATCTACCGTTTCGCCAATAATGCGTTGTTCACAGTCCTCTGATAGCTGAGCTACTTGAATCAAGTTTTGATGGCGCTCGTACGAATAAGGCTCAAAATATGAGAAGTATACGGTCGCTTGCTCAAACTGATGCTTGAACTTCAATGTTTTATCAGCAGTCAGCTCAGTTTCAACCCGAAACCAGTACTGCCTATCGTATGAAGCCACTGCTTGGTAGTTTTCCCAGCCATCAACATAAGAACAGTCTTTAGCATTGAGAATTTCAAAGCCGTATTCTTTGCCAGCTTCGCCGTGAGCCTTGAAGTGAAACCACTGCTTGAACTCACTATTAGAGTCAGCTGGGATATTAAGTGTGATATTTGATGCATCATCTGTTGATACGACTTCGATATTACCGCTATCAAATGAACTATTTATTTTCATAGATCCTCAATATGCTTGTGCAAACCATTGAACATTAATGGAATATAATAACAATATATTAACAAAAAAGGGGCCAGCAGGCCCCTTCCAGACTTAAACAGTTATTCTACATTTGCGGTGCAGGAATTGAAATACTCACCGTTGTCTTAAATGTTTCGCCGGGTAATTCTTCTGGCATCGCTGGGAATGGTACTGAATCAAATAGTGCATTCATCACAGCATCATCTAAAATCTTTTCTCCAGAACTATTAACTAAGCTACCACCGACCAATTGGCCATCTCTATCAACCTCAATACTGATGGAAACATCACCATGAGTCTTGCCTTTACGCGGCCTCATTAAGGCTGATTTACCATGTCGACGTAGAATATCTTTCTGAGGGTACTCGAAATATGGTACATAATGAGCTCCAAGTTCACCAGAATACTGATCTCTCATTCTAGCAATCTCTGCGGGTGTAGGCCCTTGTGCTTTCTGTGCTGCCTCAGCAGCTTTCTGTTGTTCAGCAAGCTGCCTTTTTGCTTCTTCCAGCTCACGACGCAAGCGTTCTGCCTCAGCCTCTTCTTCAGCCTGCTGTTCAGCTTCTGCTTGTTTCTTTTGCTCTTCTAACTGCTTCTCTTGCTCAGCAATTTTTTCTTGCTCTTCAAGAATTCGTTGTTGCTCTAACTCTTGTTGTTTACGTTGTTCCTCTTCACGCTGTTTACGCTCTTCCTCTTCACGCGCTGCAATTGCAGCTTGGTCAAACTTAGCGATACGAGAAGAAGATGGCTGTATCTCTGCAAAACGAGTTACTAAATCAGCACGTTGAGCACCAGAAATATCGCCTAAAATAGCATCTTTAAACTCAGAGCTTGGTGGTCGGTCGCCAATCCATGTTCTTAGAATTAGTGCAAATGCTTCTGGGGCAGTGCGGCCTACTTCAGAACCATTGATACTGATTACCGTGGCTACCGAAGGCAACAAATCAACAGTAACGACATCTCCACTGACTAAATCTTGATCCATAAATGTTGCGAAGTCTCGTACTGATTTAGCATTAGCCAATACACTACTAGCTTCATTGTTATTTTTGATACGCTCAATCCAGAAACGCTTTAAACGTCTACCAGATAAATTGTCAGCAAGAACCTTAATCTCCATCCTTTTAGAGCCGGATGAATTAATAGCATCATCTGCATCATCCGTTTTGCTTACTAGATACAGTCCGTTAAGAAACCACTCGTTTCTTAATTCACTATGAACCCCTAGTCCATTTAATTCTAAAGTCGTTCCTGAAACAGTTGTTTGTTCAGCAGCAACCAATAGCTTAGGCGCAATAGTAAGCACCAAAACAGCAAAGGAGTAAGAAATAATTTGAGTTAGTTTTTTCATCTAAATGCAGCCATTATTAGTCGAGAAACATCATTATTGTCAAAAATTATGACACAGTTCATATTGTAAGAGTTTAGCATTTAATTGCAAGTTTGAATTACACCTGTAACACCCTGATTTTTATGGGTTTTAATTTAGCGCCATAAATTATACCGTTTATTAATTTGTAAAGTTATTGTCGCTTTAGGAGCTTTAGTTCACTTAAAACATTGACCTTAGCACAGAAATCAGGCAATTTATCTCACCTCCGAGGTATATTCAGATAAGTTGAGTTTATGAACGATATAATTCTTCTGGTTGAAGATGATGAAAAGCTTTCAAGCATGATCGCCGACTTCCTTCGCTCACATAGTTTCAATGTGGTGGTTGAAGGTCATGGCAACCGTGCTATTGAGTTCATAGAACAAAACCAACCTCGTGCAGTCGTACTGGACGTCATGCTTCCGGGTACAGATGGCTTCACTATCTGCCGCACGGTTCGCCCCAAGTACCAAGGTCCTATTTTGATGCTAACCTCACTTAGTGACGAGATTGACGAAATTGCGGGGCTTGAGAATGGTGCTGATGATTACCTCTCAAAACCCGTTAAATCGCATGTCCTACTAGCTCATTTGCGCGCCTTGTTACGACGAGTCGAGTCTGATGAGCCTGTACAAAACCAAGATAAGATCATCAATGCTGGAAACATTGCCATTAATGCCCAGAATCGAAGCGTCATGTGTGACTCTAAAGAGATTCATCTGACTACCGCTGAATACAACTTATTGTGGCTTTTAGCTGAACGTTCTGGAGAAGTGGTTAGTCGTGAAGAACTGCATCGCAAAACATTCAAGTTAGAATATGACGGTACCGATAGAAGTATTGACCTAAGAATTTCAAGACTTAGACGAAAGCTTGGAGATGACCCTAAATTGCCTTATATTATTAAGACAATTCGGGGTGAAGGATATCTTCTCGCCATATAATGAAACGAAGTTTAGCCCTACTGGTCATTCTAATAGCAGTAAACCTTTGCGGTTTTATAGCTATGTACTATGTCTATTTTCCGTGGATGGAAAAAGTAGACAATCAAGAACAGCAAGAGTCAATTTTGTCGGATATTCGATTTCTTAACTTTCGTTTATCTCTATTAGACTACAGCTACTCACCACAAACCATTGCCAAAGCCGAGCATGAACTCAATGCTAAGATCACTGCCACCACGCGTGAGCAGCTTGGAATGGAGCCAACGAACTTTCAAACCTTACAAGAAAATCGTTATGGCATAAATATGGCCCGCCCTGAAGGCCCACTCGCCTATTTACTGTTAAATGATGATCAAACTATTTTGGCAGTCGGTCCCTATCCCAAGCATGATGACTCTATCAATCTTCGAGATTGGTTCTTCTATTTAATCATCCTCTTGATATTCAATGCGATTGCTGTGCTTATCGTTTACCGACATGTAAATGAGTACCTCAATGTCGCCATCAGAGCGATTCGCGAATTAGATTTAACTGGACTGCGCCTCAAGCCCATAAAATCGCCTCTTACAAATATTGCGGTTAACACGCCAAGAGTTGTTAATCATATCAATGGGCTTAGCAAGCAACATCAGCAAAGCCTTTACAACCAAAGAGACTTGATGCATGCCGTGGCGCACGAGTTTCGAGGCCCCATGGCAAGATTGAGTTTTGCACTGGACTTGTTTGCGCAAACAGACTCAGAGAGTCGCCAAAAAGAACTCAGCAATGATATGGATGAAGCACTGCAAGAACTCGACGACCTGGTCAAAGAAGTGCTCGGGTATTCACGGTTAAAGGATGGTCGTTTTCCTTTAAGTTTAGAGCATTTCGATCTCAAGAAAGTCTGCGCTGAAACTATTGAAAAAGTCGAAACTATTTATCCAGAAAAGCAATTTGTACTCTATTCAGATCCTGCAAAATCTATCCCACTTTACGCTGACTGTAACCTTATCGAGCGCGTGATGATAAACTTAATCCGTAACGCAGCGCGCTTCTCTAATAAACGCGTCAAAATTGCGCTCATACGCTTTAAAAACAGTATAGAAATAAGAGTTGAAGATGATGGTCCAGGAATACCACCCGGCAAAAGAACCCGTATATTCGAGCCTTTCACCCGTCTCGACTTTAGCCGGAACCGCGATTCAGGCGGCGCTGGACTCGGTCTTGCAATCGCCAAAGGTATCGTCAATCGCCATCAGGGAACCATTTGGGCTGAAGATAGCAGAGAATTAGGTGGTGCTGTATTTACAATACACATGCCGTTAAAACAAAAGTCGCCAATTATCGAAGCAGAAGATGCATTGAAAAAAGCTTCTAAAAAGAAGTCAAAGAAGAGTTCCGCTTTTGATAAGTTTAGGAAAAAAAGACGAAGCCAAGACGTATAAAATTAACAAGAACTAACTGATCGAGTACCAGCCAAAACCTTCATCTTGACCTGCTATAATCACATTATCCTGTGGCCAGCTAATCGCTTCCGCAACCGATTTTTGCACTAAGTCTTGGCAGTTATTCTGCTCGCTAATATGACTAGCGATAAGCAATTCCAGTTCATCGCTGATAATACTTTGCAGTAATTTTATCGCCTGTTTATTACTCATGTGACCCAGAGGCCCACCAACTCGCTGTTTAAGCGAATAAGGATAAGGTCCATTCCACAACATCTCTTCATCGTGATTGCACTCTAGCAAAATGCCATGACAAGATTTTAAGGTGTCAATAATTTCTGGGGTATAAGATCCTAAGTCCGTCAAAATAGCTAAACGCTTTTGAGAAGCTTTGAATAAGTACTGACAAGGCTCACGAGCGTCGTGAGGAACAGAAATAGGTAGGATATCAAGATCACCAATTTGAAATGCTTCAAAGCCTTCAATAATTGAATATTGAGTTAATTTTCCGCATTTCCCAGACAGCAAGGAGCCGCGTGTAGACCAAACGGGAATATCAAACTTCCTGCTTAATGGCCCGACACCACTAATATGATCTTGATGCTCGTGCGTTACTAAGACAGCGTCAATATCGTGAGCTGAAACTTCTAAACGCTCAAGACGTTTTAAAGTCTCTTTAAGCGTAAAGCCACAATCAACCATGACTGTGGCTTTATCCGTTGCTATCAGTGTTGCATTACCTTTGCTTCCAGAACCCAGCGAAGCGACTTTTAGCACTTAATTATCGCCTCGCTCACCTTTACCCCGCTTAAACTCTGCAGAAAACTCAGGATATATGCGAGTAACAGTACTTGAGTCCAGAGGCTCACCTTCAGCCCCATAAAAGCTCAAACTTACACCGCCAGCGTTAAGCTCTGAAAGCTTAATTTGGTAATCACCAGGCTCAAGATCAATTTTGGCTTCGTTTTCATCGCTACCAAACCACGACCAGAAACCATCATCAGGCTCATTAACCCTAAAGTAATAAGTTTTCTCAGAGCGATCACGGTCAGTAATTTCTAGGTTCAATGCTCCCAAAACTCGAGGCATCTGATCCCAAACAGCTAAAAATTCACGCTCAGATACTAAAGCTAAAGCTCCTTGATCGTTATAGCCAAGCTCAACATTAATTTTAGCTTGCTGCAGGATACGCTCACGAGCTTCACGAGTGCGCTCTGAATCGTAATATCCGATAAAGTAATTCAGGAACTGCTTAGCCATGCGGCTTGACGTTTCAACATCAACCCACTGGTCATCTTTATTTTGTTGGTACGCTAAATGGTCTGCCTGAAGCGCCACTTCATTAGGTTTAGTATCGACAACATTCAAGCTAAATTTATGGCGTTCACCCTCGAACGAATAAGTACCTAAATGCTCAGAAACTTGACTCTCATCAGTATCGCTTATCCAGTCTGTACTCACTGAACCAGCACCAGACTCTTGATAACTGATGTTTTGAGACGTCATAAACCGCTCAATATACTGAACCAGCTCCTCGCTGTTACCGCGAACCCACACCGTAGGTTGTTGCCGCTCAGTGTCTTCCCAAATACCATCACCAGCCACTAATAGTAGTTGAGGTGGCTCAAGGGTCAGTTGCTTGCCCTTTGCTTCACGATTCGTGATCACCGTACCTTCTGGGACTCTGTAACCGTCGGTCACATTGACTTCCGTAGTACCCGGTGGAAGTTGTAATTCAGGACCTTTACCGCTATTCATGTAGCGATCATCAATATCTTCAGTGCCATCTGTCGTCGCGCAAGCAGACAGCACAACGACCGCGCTTACTGCCAAAGAAATAGTTTTAATTGTTTTATGGTAATTCAACATTTGCCTGTTCCAGTGCTTGTGTAACTTGTTCGTGAAAGCGCGACTCTAACTCGGTCAGTGGTAAGCGAATACCACGGCCCATTTTACTCATTCGATAAAGCGCCCACTTCACAGGGATGGGGTTTGCCTCAAGAAATAGCTTTTCATTCAACCCCATAAGTTTGTCATTAATAAGTGCTGCCTGTTTCCAGTTTTGAGCATCTGCTAACTCACACATTTTGCTCATTAATCCCGGTGCAACATTTGCCGTAACAGATATTACCCCGTGACCACCGAGTTTCATGAAGTCGTACGCAGTTGCGTCATCACCACTTAATATGGTGATTGGAGTTTCAAGTAAGCGATTTAGTTCCGTAACTCGAGTTACATCACCTGTCGCTTCTTTAATTGCCACGATATTGTCCAGTTTAGCTAACTCAGCCACTGTTTGTGGTAATAAGTCAACTGCTGTTCTGCCTGGCACATTATACAGAATAATGGGCAAGTCACAGTTTTCAGCAACCGCCGTAAAATGTGCCAAAAGCCCTTGTTGAGAAGGTTTACAGTAATAAGGTGTTACAACTAAAGCGCCATCAACGCCAAGTTTCATAACTTCGTTGGTCAATGTAATGGTTTTATCTGTGCTCATTGCACCGCTACCAGCAATTACTTGTATCTTCCCTGCCGCCTGTTCAACAACGGTCTTAATAGCCAAGAAATACTCTTGCTCTGTCACGGTTCCCGACTCACCAGTCGTTCCCATCACCACAATACCAGAAGTGCCTTGCTCAATGTGCCAATCAACCAGCTGGCGTAAAGCCTCTAAATCAAGCTGACCTTCATCAGTCATCGGTGTCACAATTGCTACAATACTGCCTGAAAACATCTCTAATTCCTCTAATTACGCGTCGCTATGTTAGCCAGCAATAGCGCTAAAAACAACCTAAAACGGAAAAATCGCTGGGATAACTTGCGACAATAAAAATTCTAACGTAAAGTGATATTAAACGATGCTAACGTTCATATTAGTTCAATAAAAGAACGTTACTCTAGTTTCATATAACCCATTGATGTGCTTGGCATGACAAGTGCTCAATAAACAGACAAATAGTATAAAAAGCATACAGGAGGCTGAGCTTGAGCCAACCGCAGCTGAATAAGAAAGCACCACATTTTGATCTACCCGCGACAGGGGAACAAAACCTCTCCCTTAAAGACTTCAAAGATAAAAATCTCGTTATCTATTTCTACCCTAAAGACAACACACCTGGCTGTACCACTGAAGGCCAAAACTTTCGTGATCTTTTCCAAGAGTTTCAAAGTCATGACACCGAAATACTAGGCGTATCTCGCGATAGTGTTCGTGTCCACGAGAATTTCAAGAAAAAGCATGAATTTCCTTTTGAATTACTGAGCGACAAAGAAGAAGAAATGTGCAATGCCTACGATGTCATCAAGCTCAAAAAGATGTACGGTAAAGAGTATATGGGGATTGAGCGCAGCACTTTCTTGATTGATAAAAATGGCAAGTTACGTCAAGAGTGGCGCAAGGTAAAAGTAAAGGGTCATGCCGATGAAGTATTAGACGCAGTGAAATCACTGTAACTTCAGTCTTTCCCAAAGGAGCCTATAGAAGGAGCCCAAATGGTAAAACCGAAAATTGCTGGTAAACGTCTTTTTGTTTTAGACACAAACGTGCTGATGCACGATCCTACCGCCCTATTTCGCTTCGAGGAACACGACATATTAATCCCTATGGTTGTCCTCGAAGAATTAGATGCCGGGAAAAAGGGGCTCTCGGAGGTGGCCCGAAATGTTCGGCAAGTAAGCAGATACCTTGATGACCTTCTCTCTATCGCTGAAGATGATAAAGATCCTATGAAAGAAGGTATTCCTATTGGAATGCTCCAACAAATACAAGACCCATCGAAACACGGCAAAATTTATTTCCAAACCAAAGATCATATCGACCGCCTGCCAGACTCACTACCTAGTAGTAAAGCTGACAATACCATTCTAAACGTAGCCTTAGCCCTACAAACCAAAAACGATGACAAAACCGTTACCTTGGTTTCTAAAGACATCAATCTTCGTATAAAAGCTAACATTGTTGGTGTTCATTCAGAGGACTACTTCAACGACAAAGTCCTCGACGACGTTGAGCAGCTCCATACCGGCTTTTACGAACTCCCCGAGGATTTCTGGGATACCCACAGTCGTGATATTGACTCATGGCAGGAAGAAGGCCATACCTTCTATAAGATCAAGGGGCCATTGGTAAAAGAATGGTTCATCAATCAGTGTCTTTACCAACCTCAAGATAAGTTTGAAGCTATCGTTCGAGACATTGATGATGCCGACAGCGACAGCCCTACCGCACTTATTGAGTTGCTTGTCGATTACCGTAATGATAGCCATAACATCTGGGGAATTACCGCCCGAAATCGAGAGCAAAGCTTTGCCTTAAATCAGTTGATGGATCCCAATATCGACTTCGTCACTTTACAAGGCCCCGCAGGCACGGGTAAGACATTGCTTGCGTTAGCTGCGGCCCTCGAACAAGCTATCGAAATGAAGCGGTATAAAGAAATCATCGTCACCCGTGTCACGGTCTCTGTAGGTGAAGATATTGGTTTCTTGCCGGGCACTGAAGAGGAAAAAATGACGCCGTGGATGGGCGCTCTGATGGATAACCTCGAAGTCCTCTCGCCCACCGATAATGATGAATGGGGTGTAGCTGCAACCCATGATCTTTTGCGTAAATGGATCAAGGTTCGTTCGTTAAACTTTATGCGCGGCAGGACCTTCCTCAACAAATTCATTATTATTGATGAAGCTCAAAACTTAACCTCTAAGCAAATGAAGACTCTAATCACACGCGCAGGGCCAGGAACGAAGGTGGTTTGCATGGGTAACGTCGCACAAATTGACACCCCTTATCTTACGGAAACCACGTCAGGCATCACCTTTGTGGTCGATCGGTTTAAAAATTGGAAACACTCTGGACATATCACGCTGAAACGTGGTGAGCGTTCTCGTTTGGCCGACTATGCATCGGAACTACTTTAACCATAACTTGAGAAACCAAAAAGGCTCCCTTGGGAGCCTTTTTCATAACAGATGTTTGCCTTACTCAGTTTCAGCTTGATGTTCTAACTCTAGTGTCTCATCATCCTCAGCGCCTTGCTTTTTATGCTCCTTAACCGCGTCTAGCGTTGCATTGACCAGCACCGCTAATGGAATAGCAAAGAACACGCCCCAGAAGCCCCACAAGCCGCCAAACAGTAGTATGGCACCGATAATAGCTACAGGATGAAGATTAACCGCTTCAGAGAAAATTAACGGCACTAACACATTACCGTCTAAAATTTGGATAATGAAATAAGCCACCATCAAGATATAGAAGTCTTGGGTAAGCCCCCACTGAAAGAAAGCTATTAAAGCCACAGGGATCGTCACCAACGCCGCGCCTACGTATGGTATCAACACCGATAAGCCAACACACACGCTGAGTAAAAGTGCGTAATTTAACCCCATAATGGCAAAGGTAATGTAAGAAACCACACCAACAATGATGATTTCCACCACTTTACCGCGGATATAATTACCAATTTGGCGGTTTACTTCTGACCAAACGCGCTCCGCTAAGTGACGATCTTGCGGTAACCATTGACTACACCACCCAAAAATCTTATGGCGGTCTTTCAAGAAAAAGAATACTAGCAGTGGCACCAGAATAATATAAACCAGCAAGCTGGCAATACTAATTAAAGAACTGAAAGATGCACTAAGCAAAGCCTCGCCCAAACTCCCCAGCTCAGAATTCAAGCTGTTGATGAAACCATTCACCTGCTCAGTAGAGACGAAGTTTGGGTATTTACTTGGAAGTTCTAGCACCTGCTCTTTGAGCTTTAGCATAATGTTCGGTAATTCAGCAATCAGCCTTGAGCCCTGCTTCCAAATCAAAGGCACTAGTCCTAAAAAGATGACAATCGATATGCCTACAAAAGCTGCAAACACAATCAGAACCGAGGTTAAGCGCCCCAGCCCTCTTTTCTGCAACGCTGTAACGCCCCACTCCAGCAGGTAAGCGATAACCAAAGCCCATAGTATGGGCGCCAGAATATCCCCGACCGTTAAAATAATGAAGAAACCAACAATGATAAGCATTGTTAGGACAATAGTCGCAGGGCTGGAAAAGTTGCGTCTAAACCAACGAGTAAAGATAGATGTCATGAGCTACTCACGAGTTCTTATATTGATAAACAAGCACTAATGCTTACTTTTTATACTAGCTGAAAGTGTACTCAGCTAAATCAGACTTGTGATTGAACTTTTACCACACAAGCCCCATCATATACAGTAACTTAACATTTATTTTAGCATAATGAGCATAAGCCCCATGAAACCAATATTAACCTTCATTGCCAGTAGCATTCTTACGGCCGGGGTTACTTTTACCGCTCATTCGGCTCAAAGCAGCAGGATAGACCTGCCTAAAATAGGTGAAACAGCCGGTTCGACATTATCTATTGCCCAAGAACAGCAAATTGGCGATGACATCATGCGTCAAATTCGCCGCAGCGAATTCCTGATGAAGGACCCCATTGTCACTGAATATATTCAACACCTCGGTTATAAACTGGTCGCGGCAAACCCTGATGCCTTAGGCCGTCAGTTTCGTTTTTTCGTTATCCAAGAAAACTCGATCAACGCTTTTGCCCTACCTGGTGGCTATATCGGCCTACACTCTGGGCTGATTAACGCATCTCGTAGCGAAAGTGAATTAGCATCCGTAGTAGGTCACGAGGTAGCACACGTCACTCAACGTCACCTAGCAAGGCGCTTAGAGAAACAAAGCGAGCTATCTCTACCAAGCATACTAGGGCTTATCGCTTCAGTATTGGCCGCTACCCAAGATCCCGAGGCCGGTATGGCAGGTGTTGCGGCTACTCAAGCCGCTGGACAACAAAGCATTATCAACCACACTCGGGATAATGAAAAAGAAGCCGACCGCATTGGTATTACCATGCTTTCTGCCGCTGGTTTTGATGTTAGAGCGGCAGCTGACTTCTTTGAAACTCTACAACAGTCGAGCCGATACACGTTCAAGCCGCCTGAAATTTTACTAACGCACCCACTGTCACGAAACCGTATTGCTGCTGCTAGAGAACGCGCAGAGCTTTACCCGAAAGTTGAACACGAGGATTCGCTGGATTATACACTTGTAAAGTCACGAATTCGGAGTAAGACCTTAATTAATGATAAAGAAGCATTTCGCGACTTATTGAGTAAGTATCAAAATAGTAAGCTTAAAACCATAGAAGAGCACTACCTTCTGGCGGAACTGCTTAAAAGTAAAAACAGAAATGAGCCAGCCATTGATATTCTAACTGAGCTGTATAATGACCATCCGGGCAACCAACTGTTGCTGTTCACTCTCGCAGAGGCACACTTAGCCCATGGGTCTGGTCGAAAAATGCTGCCCATGTTGGAAGAGCAGTTATCCAAAACACCCGATTCGACTAAACTAATTCTCGCTACTTCAGAAATTTATCTCAATGCGGACCAGCCCGAAAAAGCAGAATCACTGCTGCTTCGCTATGCCGATCTTAATCAAAAGAACCCAACCTACTTGAGTCTTCTTGCTAAAGCTCAAGCTGATGCGGGACACACGCCCGAAATGTATGAGACAACCGGGCAGTATTTGTTATTACTGGGAGACTTGAGGACAGCCAAAAAGCATTTTGAGTTAGCGCTACACGCCACCTCTGAAGATCCTTATGCTCAAACTCGCATTCAGGCACGTTTAGAAGACGTTAGATTAAAGATACGCGCCATGATTGAGGAAGGCTCAATGCGCTAAGGCTTTTGTTGCCCTTCTACCTTCTCAATAATTTCTAAGATTTTAGAGCGATCTATTTTCCCCAAAATGGGGCCCATCGTCTGCCCACTAGGACTGATTAAATAGGTCCCAGGCAAGCTTTGTGGCTTTGCAACAGGCAGGTATGGCATCGGCTCCGTTGCCACAATTGGATATTTAATATCAAGCTTTTCAACCAACCCTTCAAGCTCAGCATTCGACAACTTATCAAAGCTTACTCCAACAACCGCAATCTCTGGGTTTTCATCAACCAACTTTCCTAACTCTGGGATCTCCTCCAAACAGGGTGGACACCACTCAGCCCAAAAGTTAATCACTAACCATTGCCCTCGATAGTCCTCAACGGTCTTTTCTTCTCCCGAAAGAAAATGAAAACTGTTTTGGTTCGAACAAGCGGTTAGGAAACTTAGCGCAAGCAGCAAGCATAGGACAATAATTTTTCTCATGAGATATCAACTTAAATCAATCACTTAAACCAGATACAGCCCACAAAAAAGTGGACTATGTCACATAATTTGGGCATTATTATACAGACAAAGGTTTGTAAGCCGAAAGTAGTTTACAACAGATTTATTGGTCAAGGACTCTTAATGGAATCGATACAGTTAACTTATCCTTCAACCCAGCATGGACAAGAGTTTATGATGGATCATAAGCCGAGTTCTGTTAAAAGCTGGTTATCCAACTTATCGTTTACTGATATTACTAAGTCTCTTGATCAGCTTCTTCAGGCCGCTCGCACCCTAAACCGCACCGAACAAAAGCTCAGCCAACGCGAGGAAAACCTTATCACGCTTGAGCAGGGCTACCTCCGAATGAGTCGTCACTTTCGTCAACATAACGACCAACGGCTCGTTATCGCTACTGAGCACCAAGCGAAGTTACTCAGCAATTTAACGGCTGAAATGGCCTATGGTTATAAACGCATCGTCCATGAGCTTGCTGAACAAAAAATTCTTCTGAAGAAGCAACGCAGAATGGCCAACGCTATAAACCAAGCTCAGCACTACCTTGGGCTGCACTTAATCGAGCATTACCAGCAATATTCACCAGTACCAAGTTACATATGGCATGAATTGCACAAGCTTTTCCACTTTGCGGAGCTACTCAAGCTGCAAACGCTGAAAATTAAAGAACAAACCGATAGCTTGTTATCTCTGGATACTATAGAGAACACTTACAAAAGAAACTGCTTGATGTCCGTGATTAATCCTTATCACGTTGAAGGCAATCAGCACTGGCATTTATTTAAATACTTCAGTCACTGGGCGAAGAGCACCATTCTTTCTTCTGACCTAAAAAAGTTTGCCCAAAGTGAGTGCTTTGTGATCGATCTAACGAGTGGCAAGCGGCCTGAATACGCAGCTTCAGATAATGAGTACGAAGAGCATGCCTTTTATCGCTTGCTAATTACGTCTGAACTTCTAGAGCGGTTGCATAAACAACTTCAACACTTTTCGAGCCATCACACTTTGCCCAACCCTGGATTTTATTCAGTTATTGAGCCGAGTATTGGGCAAAAGTTATTACAACAAATTTATGCCTACTGCGATCATCACATCGAACGTAAAGACGCCCGCTACCCTGTTATTAGTAACGTTAACTTGGTTTGGGGGCTGGCGAATATCGTGAAAGTCTTACAGTCGACCTCCCCTGCTAGCACCAATAGTGATGAGCTGGAAACGTCTCTGAAAAAACTGCTGGGTAAAAACTATAAGCAGATGCTGCACTGGCAGGCCGTTAATTATAGTAACGGTGGAATTTGCGTTCGCCAGCCTAAAGAAGATATTACTCAGCTTAATGTTGGAAACCTGGTGCTGCTAAAACGTCATATCAACAATCAACCACAAAAAACCTGGCAGCTGGGCATCGTACGCTGGTTAAATGGTAACAGGAACACTGGTGCTACCATGGGGCTTGAGTATTTGCATGGCCAAAAAACTCCAGCACATTACTTAACCAAGAATAACCATGGTGAAGTGCTGAAGCATAATATTTTACTGGTGGCCCCTTTCGATAACCATGAAACGTTACTCATAGCCCCTAAGCACCTTATTGGCAATCGAAAGAAGATTCGCTTAGAGCTCAACGGGAAACCCGTTGAGCATCACATTATCTCGACTAAGGAATCGAATTCGTTAATCGCTATCTTTGAGGTTACGACTGTCATTGACGATGGAGACGTCTAATATCTCATCAATTGATGCGTTTGCACTTTCAACATATTCTGCAAAATAGTTGGTTTTATCAACTTCTAAAGCCTGATTATTATTGGGTAGGCGCCACGGTCCTTCTCGATAGACTCGACCAACCGTTAGCTCCATAGCATTAACCTTCAAGCAGTACTGACTGCCCTCAAGCTTAGCAACGTAATTTAGGTTCAGTAGCTGCTCCACCAAATGTCTTAAGGTTTGTCCATGTAAGTAAGGAAACTTACTTCTCAACTGATCGATAGTTAATGAGCTTTCATTAGATTGAGCTTGGGCGAAGATCTGCAATATCTTCAGAATGGATATAAAGTCATGCTCAGTCTTCTCACGCTTCATTTCAAAGCGATGGAGCGCGAAACATAACACCGCGCCTAGCAATAAAATTATCCACGACAGGAACACCCACAAGAAAAATAATGGAATGGCCGTAATAGCTCCGTAGATAACTTCATAGGTTGAAAACTTTGCCACGAACAGTGCGAATGCATACTTCGCTATTTCGAACAATAACGCTGTAATGGTTGCCGCGATAATAGCTTTGCGAAATCTAACATGGCTAAACGGCGCAACCATATAGAGTGCGCTGAACGCCAAAACAATCAACACAAATGGCAAGCCAAAAGTTAGGACACCACTAATACTTGACACTAAAGGCAATGCCGCGAAATAAGATGAAGCAGCTAAACTGGCTGCAATCAATATTGGCGCCATTGTCAGCATGGCCCAGTAAGAAATCCACTTTTGAATACCGCGACGCCGATTCTTAGTTTCCCAAATCGTATTAATCGCGCGATCAATAGCGCGCATTAACATCATTGACGTGAGGAATAAGAACGCAAAACCAACCGCAGACAAATTCTTAGACTTGGCCACATATTCATTGAGATGATCTTGAACCGCTAAGCCAGTCTCAGGCAAAAAGTTTTTAAAAATTAGCTCCTGAACTTCAACATTGAGCTTTTCAAAAGCTGGGAAAATCGCCATCAAGCTAACTGCAACCGTCATCAGAGGTACTAAAGCCAACATCGTATTTAAGGTTAGCTCAGCCGCCATAGAACTGCTGTTTTTCTTAGCAAACTCACCAAACACAAATTTAGTGAACGCTTTTAACCATTTAATCCTTTTTTCTAACATCAATTATGCCTAGAATAGTCGCATGAATTTATAAAACTGACACTATTATGAGCGATTTTAACATTTTACATAACCCTCGTTGTTCAAAATCTCGTCAAACTTTAGAATTACTTCAAGAAAACGGTGTAGAGCCAAACATCATTAAATACCTTGAAATCCCGCCTTCTGAGGCGCAAATCAACGACATCGTTACATTATTAGGCGTTAGCCCTCGCGATATTTTGCGCAAAAAAGAAGCCGAGTACAAAGAGTCAGGGCTTGATAATCAAGACTTAAGTGATAAAGAAGTGATAGCGCTTATGGTCAAATATCCTAAAGTTATCGAACGTCCCATTGTATTCAGTGAGAAAGCAGCGGCTGTTGGTCGCCCGCCAGAAAACGTTCTTGATATCATCAAGTAACGCTCATCCAGTAACAATCTCTTAAGAAGATTAGTAATGAATACCATTTTAGTGCTTTATTATTCTCGCTCTGGCAATACCAGAGCTATGGCGAGACTGGTTGCCCGCGGCATCGACCAAGTTGATGACTGTGAGGCCTTGTTAAGAACAGTCCCGCCGATTAGTGCTAATCATGAGGCGACGGCTGAAGCTATACCTAGTGAAGGCGAGCCCTATGTCACTCTGGATGATCTCGAGCACTGTGATGGCTTAGTTCTAGGTAGCCCTACTCGCTTCGGCAACATGGCAGCACCATTAAAGTACTTTTTGGAGACCACATCATCACACTGGCTTTCCGGCACCTTAAGCGGAAAGCCGGCTAGTGTTTTCACTTCAACCAGCTCGCTGCATGGAGGACAAGAATCAACCTTGCTTACGATGATGGTACCTTTGCTACACCATGGCATGATCATTTCTGGTATACCCTACTCGGAAACGGATTTGGTTAAAACCACCACTGGCGGAACTCCCTATGGCGCATCCCATTTAGCTGGTCCAGAAAGCAATAACGATATTAGTGCCTCAGAAAAAGCTTTGTGCATTGCGCAAGGCAAACGAATTGCGGAACTGAGCAAAAAACTCAGTTCAAATTAACCTTAGCCACAACACCTTCTATTTGCGATTAGTATATGAATGTCCATTTAAAAAAAGCCCTTAGAGCCAGATTGATAGCCGTAGCCAGCTTCCTAGCCATCGCCCTTATTCTACCTATATTTATTTGGTTGAATCATGAGAACCCTGCTCTGCGCTGGGTATCGCTGGTTGTTTGGTGGTTACCTTTATTGTTCGCTGTACCTGGAATGTTTAAAGGCAAGACCTATACCTATGGTTGGACAGGCTTTGTGATCTTACTACCCTTCTTCTATGCTTTCTTCTATATTACAGAGCCAGAAAAAATCGTATGGTCATCGGTCATCGTAGTGCTATCGATAATATACTTTTTGATGTCCGTCAGTTACGTCAAACAGTTCGCCTTATCGCAAGGGGTAAAAACTAATGCTGAGGCAAAAAAAGCTAAAGGAATAGAGTGATTGATATAAGAAGTTTTAACGAAAAGGCTGGTTACTCCCCAGCCTTTTTTATTGTTTGAATGATACTAAGTATAAATTATTGATCGAATAAGTTTTTATAGGCTCGAAAACGTAAGAAGTGATCGCATAAAACCAGCGCAGCCATAGCCTCAACTATGGGTACTGCTCTTGGCAACACACATGGGTCATGTCGCCCACGCCCATGAAATACCACGTCCTCACCCTCTAAGTTAACCGTTTCCTGCTCACGTATAATGGTTGGTGTTGGCTTAAAAGCGACTCGAAAAATTATCGGCATACCATTCGAAATGCCACCCTGTACACCTCCGGAGTAGTTAGTCTTGGTACTAACCGAGCCATTATCATCGAAGAAAACATCATTGTGAGTAGAGCCCTGCATCAGGGTTCCAGCAAAGCCAGAACCAATCTCAAAACCTTTACTTGCGTTTATCGACAGCATTGCTTTTGCCAAGTCTGCTTCAAGTTTATCGAAAACAGGCTCCCCTAATCCTACAGGGACCTTACGCAGCTGACACTCAACGACACCACCAAGAGAGTCTCCAGATTTACGAGCAGCTTCAATCTTCTTCACCATCTTCTCAGCCAGCTCAGGGTCTGGACAGCGCACAAGATTGGTCTCGATAAATTCTGAATTCACATCCTCTGGGGATGTCTGCAACTCTAAATCTTGCACACTTTTGACATAGCCCAAGATGTCTACACCCAGCGCTTCGCTTAGGACTTTGCGCGCGACAGCCCCAGCAGCAACGTGACCAGCCGTTACACGAGCAGAACTTCTGCCGCCGCCAGCCACGTCTCGAATGCCGTATTTCTTCTGATACGTGTAATCAGCATGACTAGGACGATAGAGCTTAGCCATTTCTGAGTAATCTTTGCTCTTTTGGTCTTTGTTACGAATAAATAATGTCAGCGGTGTCCCGGTAGTTATGCCATCTACCGTTCCAGACAAAATTTCTACTGCATCGGCTTCATCTCGACGCGTAGTGATAGAGCTTTGTCCAGGTCGGCGCTTATCCAGATAAGGTTGAATATCTTCTTCGTTCAGCTTCAAACCAGCTGGGCAGCCTTCGACAACGACGCCAATGCCCTTTCCGTGGGACTCGCCCCAGTTACTGATTTTAAATAATTTTCCGAAGCTATCGCCCGCCATTTACCCTTCTCCAAATCTGTTTAGTTTAAGAGGCATCCACAACCCGTGTTTCGATACCAATATGCTCTAAAAACTCCCAGTATCTCGGGAATGATTTTTCTACAGCCTGAGCATCCGTTACAACAATACCAGGCATTTTAATACCTAATAGCGCGAAGCTCATCGCCAGCCTATGGTCATGACAGCTCGATACTTTGTGCAATGAAAGCTTCTGCGCACCAGTCACTCGAATGCTGTCGTCGTCATACTCGATATTGGCACCGAGTTTGTTGAGCTCATCACAAAGGTCTACGATGCGGTTCGATTCCTTGAACGCCAAGTGGGCAATATTCGTAATGTGAGTTTGCCCCTCAGCGAACATCGCAAGCACCACCAAAGTAGGCACCACATCGGGCATATCGCCCATATCAACTGCAATGCCTTTCAATCGATGCTGATAGCTTAGCGTCAATTGACTGTCCGTGCGCTCGACATCAGCACCCATCTGCTGCAACACTTGGTAAAACTTGGACTCGCCCTGTGGGGAATTAAAGTCAAAAGCATTTAAAGTGACGCTAGTTTCAGCCAGAAGCCCCGCCGCCATGAAGTAACTACTACTCACCACATCACTGGCGATATCAATACTTGCTGCATTAATCGACTGCTCGGCAGGAATCTTGAGTTCGGTACTGGAAACCTCTTCAACAACACCACCAAACAATGAAATAGCATTTTTAGTGAGCTGGATATAACTTGAAGAAACCGTTTTACCCTTTAGTTTAAGCATCGTGTCAGACTTCGCTTTTAAACAAGCAATTAACAGACCACTTAAATATTGGCTACTGCGACTGGTATCCAATTCAACATACCCGCCCTGAATGGGCCCTTTAAGTTTAATGGGCAAAGTATCACTATCCACTTCTACACCCAGTTCACGAAGGCTTTGAGAAACTTCTTGCATAGGACGCTGACGCATTTGTTGACTAGCATCAATCACAACTTCAGAGTCCAAGTTGCTAGCTACCGCAGTAATAAACCGGCTAAGTGTGCCACTATCGCGACAATTAACTTTGGCAGTTTGAGCAAGGCTATAATGTTTGACCCCTTCAATATCCACAACACCAGGCTCTATTTCAGTCACTTCAGCACCAAGCTGAGTGATTGCATCAAGAGCCGCTTCGATATCATCGTTCTGCGGTAAGTTACGCAGCTGAGTTGTGCCAGTAGCCATAGCGGCTAACGCAATATAACGGTTAGCTAGGTACTTGCTCCCTGGAACAGTCACGGCTGGAGACTTGATGTTATGGGTAATAACTTGTCTATTTGACATACTTTGCATACTCACAGACCATAAGAGCCTATTAGTCTTAAGATCCTAAGGTTGTAACTCTTCGATTAATTCAGACAGCAATTCAATATCGCGATCACTTAAACCATCTGACTCCACAGCATCCTCAACAAATAGCGCAAATTCGGCAAACCACTGTTCATCGGTTAAGTCATCCACAGGGATTAAATCCACCATTGGAATTAAATACCCGACTAAGAATAACTTTTCTTCTTCAACGGTTTGTTCTAACTCTAGTAATTGTTGCTTAATTTGCTCGGCAATCGGCATAACCCACTCTCTTCTTCAAAAAATAGTCCCCCATGCTAACACTAAGCAGTGTCAGCATGGTTTGTGTGTGCAGCTTGAGCGATTGAACGAACATAGTCGCCAATCTTCTCCAGCATAATTTGAGGGTTATTATAGTGTTGATTGATTAAGTTAACTATGGCTGAGCCCGTAATAATTCCATCAACCCCAGCATTTGCCGCATCAAAGACATGTTTTGGTTCAGAAATACCGAAGCCTTGTACCAATGGCGGACTATTAAACTCTCTTAATTTACCTAGAAAGCCAGTTTTAGCCTTCGTTGCCGCTACTTCAGTGCCGGTAATACCCTTCCGACTTAACACATAGGTGTAACCTTTACTGTTATCAGCAATCTGTTTCAACGTTTCGTCACTGGCATCAGGCGGAGCAATAAACACCAACTGCAAACCACTATTCTCAGCTGTTTTAGCGAATAACTGTGATTCTTTTACCGGACAGTCAGCGACCAGCACCGAATCAATACCAACGTTGCGACATTTATTAAAAAAGGTTTCAATGCCCTGAGCAAAGACTAAATTGGCATAAGTCAGTAGCCCGATCGGTAATTGAGGATACTTTGCCCGGACTTTACCAATAAGGTTAAGCCCTGCCTCGATGGAAAAACTATTAGCCATAGGTCTTAATGCTGCCTGCTGGATGACGGGACCATCCGCCACAGGATCAGAAAAAGCCAAGCCCAGTTCAAGACCATCAGCTCCACTCTCGACTAACTGGTCAATGATTTGCAAGGACAGCTCCTCATTGGGATCCCCAACGATCACAAAAGGGATATAAGCTAGATGGTTATTCGATGAAGTCTTATCGAACATAGTTTGATAACGCATACTCGCTTCCATCCTAAATGTCTCCGCCTTTTTCTAAAACACTCATCACATGACTCAAGTCTTTATCCCCTCGTCCCGATAAATTAACCAACAACACCGTCGGTTGCTTAACGCCTTGACTCACTTTCTTTGCATAAGCAAGTGCGTGCGACGACTCCAAAGCAGGGATGATTCCTTCTGCGTGTGATAGCTCCTGAAAAGCCTCTAATGCCTCTTCATCAGTAATTCCCACATATTCCGCTCGCCCACTGGTCATGAGGTGTACATGCTCAGGCCCCACGGCAGGATAGTCTAAACCAGCTGAAATTGAGTGCGACTCTATGATTTGCCCCTCATCGGTTTGTAACGTGTGTGTCCTTGCCCCATGAATGATGCCTTCAGTACCTTTTAGTAAGGTTGCACCATGAGCATCAGAGTCTAAGCCATGCCCAGCAGGCTCAACGCCAATAAGCTTCACTTGCTCCTCTTTAATAAAGTCAGCAAAGATTCCTATAGCATTAGAACCGCCGCCAACACAAGCAATGACCGCATCAGGAAGTTGTCCTGTTTGCTCCAACATCTGTTTTTTGGCTTCTTCTCCGATCACTTGTTGGAACCTCTTCACCATTTTCGGGAAAGGATGTGGCCCAGCAGCCGTACCCAGTAGGTAGTGCGTATCATCATAACTTGATGCCCAGTCGCGCAAAGCTTCATTGATCGCGTCTTTGAGACTTGCGCTACCATTATCAACGGGAATAACTTCAGCGCCCATTAGACGCATTCTGAAAACATTAGGGGCTTGGCGATCGCAGTCTTTCTTCCCCATATAAACGGTCACTTTCAAACCTAGCAGAGCACACGCCAATGCCGTCGCCACTCCATGCTGACCCGCGCCAGTTTCCGCAATAATACGAGTTTTTCCCATGCGCTTAGCCAGTAAGGCCTGCGCCAGTACTTGGTTAGTCTTGTGAGCACCGCCATGGAGCAAGTCTTCGCGCTTTAAAAACACTCGACAGTTTTCAGTGCGCCCAAAAGTTTTACACTCGGTTAATGGCGTAGGTCTGCCCGCATAATTATTCAGTAGCGAATTGAGTTCGCTTAAAAACTCATCATCAGTAATAGCATTTTCGAAGGCCTCTTCTAGTTGCTCTAGTGCAGGTACTAGGATCTGAGGGACGAACTGCCCTCCGTATTGCCCAATATAAGCACCGTCGTATTCAAATTTGCTTGAACTAGTATCATTCAATGACATGACTAACCTCTATGATCGTTTCTAGGTGTTTGCCCTAGATGACTTCTACCAGACAATGCTCTGGCATTAGCAAATAATTGTTCAATTCTTTCTGGAGACTTAACGCCCGGTGAAGTCTCAGTGCCACCACACACGTCAACCGCGCTGACGCCAAAAGATTTTAATTGCCTAATATTATCAGGAGTGACACCACCTGCGACCCTAAACTTAAACTGCGGGTATTGTATCCTTAGTTCGTTAATGATCGACCAATCAAAAGGCTGACCAGTTCCTCCTTTGACGCTACCAACCTGAGTATCCAGCAAAATCTCATCAACTGAATACTCAGGAATTACTGGTAGGCTACCCCCTTCTCGGATAGAAATAACCTTTGATATAAAGCAGGAAGCTGGAAGCGCCGCCCTCAAAGTCTCAACGTACTCAGCACTTTCATCACCATGCAACTGCACTCCAGAAAGTTGATGCTGAATAACCGAGTCTTTAATCTCTTCAATGCTATGATTCTGAAACACGCCAACAGTAGAATTTTTTGTATCGAAACCTTCCGGAACAACTCTGCGAGGCGAAGCGTCTACAAAAATCATGCCAACGGATGATGCAGGAGATTCAACCAATAGGTCAGCTGAAGGCTGATCTTTCACGCCACAAACTTTTATATCACCGTAGACTAACTGCTTCGCCGCCAATGCTAAATCTTTCTGGCTCATTAAACTGCTTCCGACCAAACAGGCATCTGCCAATGGTGATAGCGTTAACACATCGTCGTGGGTAGAAATTCCCGACTCTGTAACCACCACCGTATCACTCGGAATTGCAGCTACTAGTCGCTCTGTGTGAGTAAGGTCAATACTCAAGTCTTTTAGATTACGATTGTTGATGCCAATAATCTTAGCGTTTAGATTCAAAGCTCTCTCAAGTTCTTCCTCATTATGAACTTCTGTCAAAATATCCAAGTCATACTTTTCAGCTTCTGTCTGGCACGCTTTGTACTCTTGGTCATTCAACACCGATAGCATTAATAAAATAGCATCAGCACCATAAAAGCGAGCCTGACGAACTTGCTTGGGCTCCAGAATAAAGTCTTTGCACAAAACTGGTTTGTCAGTATTCTCGCTCACATACTTTAAATTAGCGAAGCTGCCACGGAAGAAACGGTCTTCGGTGAGTACCGAAATTGCATCCGCGTATTGGTTATAGATCGGCACTATTTCTTCTAAATTAAAATCTTCGCGGATTAACCCCTTTGATGGCGATGCCATTTTACATTCCATGATAAAGCCGAAATGAGTTTTCTTTAATGCCTCAAAAAAACTTTTTTTACTGGCAACTAGGCCTGTGACGTCTGGGCTGTTAGCGAGTGTTTCCCGACGATGCTCAACAATGGCTTGTAATACATTAACCATTTGATAGCTCCTTAATCTTGTTCAAATGATTCAAACCTCGACCACTTTGAATAATATTCTTGGCAATACCATAACCTTCTTTGTAATCAGCTGCCAAACCATTAAGCACCAATAACGCAGAGCAATTAACAGCGACCATATCAACATGCGCTTCAGGCGCTTCGCCACTGAGTAATTGAAGAGCTGCTGTTTTGTTATCGACGCCATCACCAACTTGTATCGCGCTTAAGTCATGGCGTCTAGCAGAGAAGTCCTCTGGGGAAAATTCAAGTTTTTCAATAGCACCATTATTAAGCATGACCGCTTTTGTTGGCCCGTGCACAGCGATTTCGTCTAGGCCTGCCCCATGAACAATCAAGGCTCTCTTAGTACCCAATAGCTCTAGGATTCTAGCGAAAGGTTCTAAATATTGCTCATCATACACGCCTAACAACTGAGTATCAGGCAAGGCAGGATTTGCTAAAGGGCCAATAAGATTAAAAATCGTACGAGTTTTTAGTGAACGGCGTACAGGCATCACATGTTTTACGCCTTGATGATAATCAGGAGCATATAAAAAGCAGAAATTTGCCTGATCGAGTAATGATTTACTCCTTGTTGCATTTAAGTCAATCGTAACCCCTAATTGCTCCATTAAGTCTGCAGAGCCACATTTAGAAGACACCGAGCGATTACCATGCTTAACGATCTTCACGCCAGCCGCCGCCGCAACAATGGCCACTAGAGTGGAAACATTGATGGTATTTAAGCCATCGCCTCCAGTTCCACAGCAATCGCTGACAGAGTATTCGGCTGGTGGAAAATATTGCGCTTCTTGCCTTAACGCCGCTGCAGCTCCGGCAATTTCTTCAACTGTCTCGCCTTTTGTTTTAAGCGCTGCCAACATGGCTGCCACCACAGGAAGCTCTACATCACCCTGCAACACTTGACGGAAAGAGCCACTGGCTTGTTCGAAGTTAAGGTTTTGGCCTTGGTAAACATTTTCAAGCAAATTCAGCATAAGACACTCCTTCTTTTTTACTCTTCTTATTCAGTGCCAATTCGATATAGTTCTTCAGTATTTTTGTACCATCACGAGTCATAATACTTTCAGGGTGAAACTGTAAACCAAACACAGGATATTCTATGTGTGAAATTGCCATAACCTCATCATCTTCAGTCACCGCATCCACGCGTAAGTCTTTAGTTAGATGCGTCGCTGCTAAAGAGTGGTATCGTGCAACCGTGATTTTTGAGCTTAAAACATCCAATAACCCTGACTGGTACGAATAAACATTAGCAGCCTTTCCGTGCACAATGCTTTTTGCTGTACCAACTTTTCCACCGAATGCTTCAACAATGACCTGGTGACCTAAGCAAACGCCAAGAATAGGCTTTTCAGAAAACAGTTCTCTGACCAGCTTAATGCAGTGCCCTGCTTCTTTCGGAGCCCCTGGACCAGGAGACAGCACAATTGAATCAACTGATTTAGTCAATTTCTTTAACTCTTCGTAAGGAACGTCATTACGACACACAGTCACTTCAACACCAGCAAGCTCTAGCTCATACTTTAAGTTGTAGATAAAGGAATCATAGTTATCAATCAGTAACGTTTTCATGATAGTAGCTCCGAACTTGGTGGATTATTGCGACAAGCATCAATCACAGCTTTAGCCTTGTTGACCGTTTCTAATGCCTCAAGACTGGGTTCAGAGTCATGAACAATACCTGCACCAGCAGATATTTTTGCAACGCCATCGCTCACCACAGCTGAGCGAATAATGATGGCACTATCAAATTCATCATTGGCATTGAGCACACATACCGCGCCACCATAATAGCCTCGACCTTCAGACTCCTGCTCACGGATGATTTCCATCGCTTTAATCTTAGGTGCGCCGGTTAAGGTTCCCATATTGGCGCAGGCTCGATAGGCAACCAGTGAATCAATGTCGGTTTTTAACACACCCTTAATTTCTGACACCATATGCTGTACGTGCGAATACTTCACAATGCGCTTTAATTGAATAACTTCGCGGCTGCCAGGAACAACCACCTTGGCCAAATCGTTTCGAGCAAGATCTACCAACATCATATGCTCAGCTGACTCTTTTTTGTCCTCAATTAATTCGAACTCTACTCGAGAATCATGATCGTGATTAATCTCACCAGTAAGTTCATCGATTGCGCGCTTACGAGTGCCAGCAATCGGATAGAGGTAAACCTCACGTTTCTTATTGACCTTGAGTGCGCTTTCGGGGCTCGCACCAAAGAGCTCTTTATCGCCAAAGTTTAGAAAGTACATATAAGGTGATGGATTGGTTAAACGTAACTTGCCATAAGCTTTGTACGCATTTGAGCAAGATACATTAAAGGTTCGAGCTAACACCACCTGAAAAATGTCGCCTTTAACAATACGTTCCTTGGCTCGATCCACAAACTGATAGTACTCATTATCAGAAATATTTAAGGCTATCGAAGAATTCTCGTTCTGCTCATCAAAGCTCAACAATTCATTCGATTGCTGACTCACAAGAATGTCATAAATGTTTTCTAACTCAACTCCTAGCCTGACAGTATTCTCAGCATTATTACCAAAACCTTTCACCACCACTTTAGCTGACTGACTTTCGCGATGTTGTATCACTAGTTGGTCTGCTACATAGAAGCAATAATCTTCCTGAGATTTGCTAATACTCGGTAACTGTTCATATTGCTCAACAACTTCGTAACTGAAAGCACCTATAAGCATTGATGTTTCGTTATCAGCGGTATTATCTTTTAGTAAGTCTCTAAGGTATTGCAACACTGTCACTGTCGTGGTTTCGGACAAACGTTCCGCTTCATTGCTGACTGACGGGCTTTTCTCTAACACCAAATCTAGCTCTTGCCCCTTATCATTCACGACAAAGCTTTGCTCTAAGAACTCTAATGATTTAATGGATTTTAGCAGTTCTTGGCCATTTGGATTTAAAGCTGTCAACGTTACAACGTGATCCAACGCTTTAATCTGAAGCGCTGCCGATACCATCACAACGCTACGTTGGTGCTCGTGAGTCCCTGCCTCTGCAGTCTCTAACAGTGCAGTATGCTTAACCTGCCCCTTATCGGCTAAAACACCATAGACCTGAAACGGGTTTAGACTCAAAGGCAGTTTACGGGTTAACGTTTTAACTCGCATTGAGCGCCTCCTGATAAGTTCGGCCGCTAGCTTTAATAAACGGAACCAGCTGTTGCATCAATTGCGAAAAATCGTCCGCTGACAGCGCTTGCGCTGCATCAGACACAGATTCGCGGGGATTACGGTGTGACTCAATGATCAAACCATCAGCGCCGCATGCGACCCCTGCCTTTGCCATAGGTCCGACTAATGTTCGTACTCCAGTGCCGTGTGAAGGGTCAACGATAACAGGCAAGTGACTTTTCTCTTTAATAAACGCTACCGCATTTAAGTCCAAGGTATTTCGTGTAGCTGTCTCAAATGTACGAATACCTCGCTCGCAGATCATAACGTTAGGGTTGCCGGTCGCTACAATATACTCAGCTGCCAACAGTAACTCTTCGATAGTTGCTGATAAGCCACGCTTCAGAAGCACTGGGTGCTTTGTTTCACCAACTGCTTTTAAAAGCGTATAATTCTGCATGTTACGTGCACCGATTTGGAAAGCAGACGTATAACGAGCAACATCATCAAGATCATTAACATCCATAATCTCAGTTATCGTATCCATTCCAACTTCTTTGCCCACCTGCTCCATAATTTTTAAACCTTCGACCCCTAACCCTTGAAATGAATACGGGCTAGTTCTAGGTTTGAAAGCACCGCCTCGTAGCACTGTTGCGCCTGAAGACTTAACCTGCTGAGCAGTTTCAAGTAACTGCTCATAACTCTCGATAGCACATGGTCCCGCCATAATGGTGAACTGATCACCACCGACAGGGGTGTTACCTACATCTATAACCGTATCGTGTGGGTAAATTTCACGACTAACCAACTTATACTTGCTCAACACAGGCTTTAAGTGCTCGACTTGTGGATGATTATCAAAGTGTAGAGACTGCAAAATACGTTCATCGCCTAACGCGCCAATAACAGTCCGCTCGACACCAGGCATATGTAATGGCTTTAATCCAGCCTCTTCAATCTGCGTTAAAATTTCCTGTGCATCTGCTTCGGTCGCTGTAGGCTTTAAAATAATAATCATGGTTGTTTCCTTAAGTTTAAAATCGTTAAATTCAAATTCTGTAGACACAAAAAAACCCGCTCAATGGCGGGTTTTGTCATTTCACATAGACAATAGCCCGCCCTAGCAGCTCCACCACCATTGATGTTGAGTCATATCTGTTGCTAAGTTGATGATTGTCATGTTGCTATTACCTTGGTTAATCAATTAATTTTATTTACGCATAAAAAAAGCCCGCACAGTGCGGGCTTTAAAATTCTTTTTTCGCTTTATACCAAACGTCAAGAAGCCCGCTACTTAAGTAACGTGCCACCACCAGATATTTTTTACGTATAAAGTTTTCATGTGAGCTAAGTTAATTCAATTCTAAATCTAGGTCAAGTGTTTATTCGAACTTATTTTTCTCTTACGAATTTCTCAACTTGAGCCTCGGTCTTCAACCGAGAGCCGGCTTGTGATGACAGCAAACGTTCGATGCTAGACGTTAAAGCCCAAATTTCAAGTTTAGCTGCTGGATCATGCCACTCAGCAACAGTTAACCCATCCGCAAAAGAGTCTAAATATGCCACTCGGTTACCTAGCTTTGTTGGGAAATCTTCTAAATTTAGCTCTTTTTTCGCCTTAGAAACCACATCTTCAGCCGAGTTGGTTCTTACGCGGTATCGATTCCAACAAATTCTAGCCTCTAGGCTTTTGTTAACCTGCTTGGCCTCTCCGACGATCTCAGCCAAATGCTTAGTAGACCAGACCTCAACTTGAGACGGCGCCATAGGAATTAAAACCAAATCGGAAAGTAGAATAACTGCGCGGGTTAAGTTCGTGATTCGGGGGTGACCATCGATTAGTATGTAATCATAATCTTTAACGTTATCGCGCACCAGTTTTTGTAAGTGTGCAACGTTTTTGGCGACTAAAACATCTAGGTTTTCAATAACATAGTTCTCGCTTCGAATCTCAAACCATGTTTTAAGGGAGCACTGAGGAACATCCGTATCAATAATGAGAACTTTACCTGAATCGGACAAGGTAGAAGCAATGTTAGAGCATAGAGTCGTCTTACCGGCACCACCCTTCATCTGAACAAAACTTAATACTTTTGCGCGCATAACAAACAGCCCCAAATTCCGTTATTTTGATTTAAGCATTCTACATGAGGTAGGTTATTGATTCTAGTTACTTTATCTGCAAAGGCCACATGCATAAAAAAGCCGCTTTAAAGCGGCTTTTACAGACAAGATAAATATTAGCAAGTATTTCCAGACTCAGGCCAACAGTTGTTACCATTCCAAGTTTTGGCACCCGACTCATTAATGGTCAATGTTCCATCGCCATCTTGAGAACTTCCAGCTACGGGTGTAGCTGTGATCGTATAGGTTCTAGCCGTGGGAGTAACGATACCTAAGGTATAATAAGCAGTTCCTCCATCAGCTGGAACTTGAAGAAACGGCAGAGCTGCGCCTTGATAACTAAAGTTATTTGCTGCTTTATAACGCTCTACAGCTTGTGCTGCAGACAACAAAGCCCCCATCGCATCACCGCGCTTTGAGCGTATGACATAATTTTGATACGAAGGTATAGCAATAGCGGCTAATATCGCCACGATTGCTACAACAATCATCACTTCCATCAAGGTAAAACCCCGAGAAGACCTCTTCATTTTAGGTGTTTTCATTATTACTTATCCTGCTTCCACTTAATTGTTGTTAACGTATCTTTTAATCCAAGCTCTTCAGCCCAGTCATCGCCAGCACCAATAGTTTCAGTACCAACCAATGCCGCAGCAGACGTATCATCGGGGAACAACAAGGTAATACCCGGGGCAATACCTATATAATCTAACTCAGCATAACGGTCAAAACCATCTAAAGTACCATCGTTATTATTGAAACGATCAATAATTGGTGCTCCGTCTAAGATATTGATACCGTATAACTTATTCGAACCTGTAGCTGGAGAGCAAGCATCCTCTGCATCTCCAGGGCTATAGGTGGTGAAGAACGATCGGTAATTAATCGTGGTTGAGTCCGAAAGTACTTTCTCACCTTTTGGTAAAGTGATATACCAACCTTCATTATTGGGATAAATATCCGCAATTGAGGCAAAACCTTCAGCACCAGGACCGGTAACATCTTTAAGTTCAGACTCTACGATACCCCCGTTGGGGAAGGTCCGAGAGTTGATATATTTATCATAGAACACATACATTCTGTCTGTAGTATCTTCATTTTTAGGATGTGCTCGATATCCACTACCTATCGCTATCAGGCCAAATTTTTGACCGGCATAGTTAGTAAACACTACATCAGGCTTGTTGAAGAACTTACGATTTGAACCATTAGAGTTAACATTGGCAATCAACCCTGCTTGGAATTTAGAGTTATCGGTATCACCCTTTTGAGGTAAGTCGGCTCTATAAATTTTACCTCCTACATCGGCTACGTAAATGGTGTCTGCAATAGCGTCGTTATTCAAATCAATAATCGTCAGATTTGATGCGACAGCATTGGTTATGCCAGCGCTAGCCATTTTAGTTGCAAACCCAGTAATTGGAGCACCTGTGTCGGCATCTAGTGCATAAACTGTATTACCTTTTTGACCGATGGTATTAACTGCATAGTTTGGATTGTCATGCTTCTCATCATAACCGCCGCCAAAGAACAACACTCTACGCTCTGTGCCACCCCACCACATTTTAGCGACGAGAGGTTTTGACCAGGTTTGGCCTAAATTCGGTAAGATTGTAACCTTTTCATCGTTATAAAACTTAGTCATCGCCTTGCTGTAACCTGATCTAACCGTAAATTTGATTTTCGGAGATGCTGGGCTGGTGATATCTAACGCATAGTACTCATAACCACCACGTCTTTGGCCGACATATAAAGTTCGCGAATCACCATCAGCTGGCTCAATTTTGCCATCTCTGTCATTATCCACGACTGAAATGGTAATATCACCATCGAGACCGTAGTTGCGGTTATCAGCTGAAGCTAGAGGCAGGTTTGACTTCCAGTCAGGTACATTGCGCATTAACTCTTTTGGAATAAAAGACCAGTTTAATTTACCAGTATCAGGGTTAACTGAATGCAAGAATCCCTGATTTGTGGCTATGTAAACAGTACGACTATTAAATTCATCATAGTTAACAACGATTGGACGCGAATGTAGCGGGTCGCCAAAACGCTCTAGTGTCGTTTCTTCACGGTCGCCATCACCATCATAATCGATTGGCATTGTTATATTTTTTGCGGAAAGCCAGGCGGTATAATCAATAGATTCAGACTCGGTTGTGCCTAACCCATATAACTCTTGATACTGGGACTCTTGTAGGTCACCCGTTGTACCAACATCTAGTGTATTTTTACCGTTTCCAGCTAAATCATCACTGAACAAGTTTGTATAAACCGGTGTTGAAAAACCATCTAAATCTTGTGCGGCACCACCTTTCAACATATTGTCGCCATCGTTGAAGCTTGTCCACGCACTACTTGCCGAAGGGAAGAACTCACCGGTATTTTCATTGACAGCTTTGGTACCAATTTTATTTGGCTTCGAAGTATCCTCAGAATGAATTTTACCTTCTTTTAAATAATATTTTTTCAAGTTCCCAGGCCAGTAATTGTTACTCAATGGACGGAACATGGCTAAAAACACTTCGTTACCAGAACGTAAACGATTACTCTGACTTAAAGGAACACTTGGAGCAACTAGACTACCAGTATCAACAGTACTTGAGATAGAAGCTTTAAATGCTTCAACCAAAGAGTCCACATCCGTAGCTTCTGCATAACTACCTTCGGCTAGGATATTTCCATCCGCATCGTAACGTTTAGCTTTGTTAGCAACGTCTTTAAGATACTGCTGAGCTCGAGTATTGGCTAACGAAAAAGCAATGGTGCTTGTGATAACTTGCGACTCATCTACATTTGATATTTGTTTATTATTAGCAAGGAATGCAGCCAAATCCATGCTACAGCGCTCACCATCATCATCGTCGCCCTGTCCGTTGTTACCAACATCATTACCGATACTGGCGTTACCATTTTCGTCAAAGGTACCAACACAACTGTTCTTTCCAATCATGTCTTCGATGTCATTCTCATAACTATTATAGAATGTATTAGGCTCACCATCGGATAATAAGATCATATTGTTAGACAGGCTACAAGTATCCGTTATCGGTGACACATATTTGCCACCTACGGGCTTGCTTAACTCACCTCGGAAGTATTCTGCCCCCTTGAGTAATGCGCCAGCTGTTGGCGTCCCCGAATTGGGAGTCAGGGCTTCAATAGTAGCAAGTAATCGCTGCTTGTGAGTTAGTCCACTATAGCTATCGGACATTGGACGCACTTCTTGTCTCAAGCGAATATTACCAGTGGTATAACTCATAATACCAACACGAGTACTATCTTCTAAATCATTGATAAAGATTTTCGCGGCCTGCTTTAGAACGCTCATTCTCGAAACGCCACTTCCGTCGTGCACCCAGCGATAATAGTAGCCACTTGGAGGGGTGTTGCCGGTATACCGATACCAACGTCGCGCATTAAATGAATACCATTGTAGGTAATCATCATCGTCTACTTTTGAAGGGAAGTTCCCTCCATTATAATAGAAATAACTATGCGCTTGAGCTTGAACTGTATCCCAAGCCATCGAACCCGACTCATCCAGAACTAATAGAATGTTTGACGGCGTTGTACCACCAAAATAAACCTCAGTGTCATCACCGAGTACCGGTGAAGATACAAATGCTCCAGCTAATAATGCTGTAGCACCTACTGTAATTTTCCTGATTAATTGATTCATAATCCCCACCTACTCGATTGAGTACTCACAAGCTTGTATAGCTTGTGACCACTGATTAATTTCTGTAACTGTATCTCCGGCTTCTGCATAATCGCCATCAACATCAATAAAACCTTTACCTCGGTGCTCAAAAAAACTACACCCAAGGTTATTGTCATCGCCTATTCCTGATGACATTCCAGGACATGAAAAGCCGCCACTTGAGCAACCTCTGTAAAAATTTTCTGTTTGAGCAACCAAAACCCCATCAGCTCCATTGTTATCCATTGTAGGGCTGTTGGCACAATCAGCTATTTTTCCGTCTGCCCCAATACATGTTGTGAAGCTATTTGTATGGGCTAATAGAGTTGGAATATGACCGGTATTCGGGGCTGGGAGCACTGTGCCACTCACAAAAGTCTGTTGAAAACCACCTGGAAGACGGTCTCTATAAGATTGTGTAACGGCGTTATTTGATGTTTGTGCTATATGAAAAGATACACTTTTCTCATGAATGTTATTAGCTTGTTTCTGAGACAAAATACCTGAGCGCATTACTGCTAACCCCACAACTGTCAAAGCTACAAAGAACAACATGACTAATACTAGAGAAGCTCCATTTTGATTTCTTAATAATTGGTAACTCATTCTATTAACTACCTATTTCTGAAAGGTTGTGCGGTCTATTTAATATCGCTACAGTTGCAGAATAGACCTGTCGTATTTTTTTATCGGTAAAACCAGTAAGGTTTTGATCAAGTACGACATAATCCTTACTAGCTGGCGCATCAGGGATAGATTTTTCTGAGCGCAACAGAACTCCAAAACGGACACTTTCTACGGCTGTTGGGTCAGAAATATTATCAGCAGTGACATACTTCACCCCACCACCAGCACCGGAATAACCATACAAGACTTGGAATGATTCAACACCATCTATCATTGGCTGGCCATTACACATCAACGTATTGCCGTTAAGTGAGTAAGTGTTGATAACAACATTGGTTACAGCAGTACCGTTACAATCAAAGTCGCCCTCATATTGAATGGCAAGAGTATCAGAAGCAGCTCCACCACCATCTTTGAAACCCGCAGCTAAAGGCGTAGCCATCGACTGACTTTGCAGATCATTCCTCGTCCAACCTGCATGTCGAATATCATTTTTCAACACTTGCAATGCAAGCTGGCCATCGTTTTGTATATTCAAAATATTTTGGTTCACTGCATTCGTTTTCTTACTAGACAAATACACCGTTGCAGCCGCTGCTACCAAAAGCAATGACAGCGCTAAACCAACCATTAATTCGACAATTGTAAAACCTTTGTTATATCGCATCATCAACAGCACCTTATGGAATCAACTCAATAAAAACACAGTCTTCTGAACTTTCATCTAAACCAAACTGGGTATGACAACGTGTTTTAGGACCATTTAAGTTCGCAGAACCATCCGTATCTTCGCGAACGTCTGGACTCCAGGACGCATAGATAATATGCATTGAGCCTGGGCTACAGTTGTCTGCGTCCGTTGTTGGAACATCAATACATGCAGCGCCCATTTTTGGGTTAGGGATACCGGTAGCTATAAGAGCCTCGCAAGTTTGAGCAATGTTTGTTTGTGCTTGCTCTTCAGCAGTACAAGTTGTTGAGTTACACTTTGCTGGTGGATTTGTACACCAGTCATTTCCACTTGCGCTATAGGTATTATTGCCCGTTTCGTCAGAGTGAATAAACTCATATTCCGTACGCATTAAATCGGCAACACCCTCTACGACTGCTACCGCCTGAGATTTCGAATAGCTTTCTTGAGATGTGTTCAATGACTTAACTTGAAGAGCCGCCACGCCCAGCATCCCAACCGCCATAACCAATATAGTAATTAAAACTTCTATTAAACTGATACCAGATATTTTATTCTTCATAATAAACATACTCAGTTAGCAACTAGCATCAATGACTTTAATGCTACCAGCGGTGTTAACAGTGACAACTTTTGCCTTACCTTTACCATCACAAAACTTAACCCCATCTCCAGCCCCCCATGGATTATTCGTTGTAGCATAACCATTTGGCCCGAATGTGACGCTATCCTTATCAGCTTTGGTGGAAGCTTTAAAACCGTCAGCAATCGCTTTGCTTGTATCAAGCTCATTACCATTAGAAACCACTCGCCAACCATTACCCCAATTATTCCCGACTGGCTCAAGAGTCACATTCGTCTTGCGCTTTATTGCTTCGCTGCGAGCCATAGATATTGATGAGAAAAGATCATTAGATACAGCAGTTAATTTATTACTGCGCATTAAATTGCCAATAGATGGTACGGTCAGTGCTGCAATCACAGCCAATAATGCTATTGCTGTCATTAGCTCTACAATTGTAAATCCACGTGTTTTTAATATCATTGTATGTCCAGACATAATTAAACTACCCACGGTTAGTTATACCTAACTACTATTAAATAAGCATACTATCTTAGACAAGCGGTACAAAAAAGCCGATAAACGGTAATTTATCGGCTTTAAGTAATTAATTTATAAGAATTTTAATGCAGAGTTGACTTAACTGGGGCGTAACTCACTAGGCAGGACAAAAACGATATTTTCTTCAACGCCATCTGATTCTTTCGGATTAATACCACCCTGAGACTCAAGGTATTTAATCACATCTTGAACTAATACTTCTGGAGCTGATGCTCCAGCAGTGACTCCAACTCTGTCAATATCTTTCAACCAAGCTGGATCAATCTCGCCCGCATTATTAATAAGGAAAGAGCGAGTGCCTTCATTTTCAGAGAGTTCTTGTAAGCGACTTGAGTTAGAACTATTTTGCGCGCCAACAACCAAAATCAAGTCACAATCAGTAGCCAGCTGCTTTACAGCATCTTGACGGTTTTGAGTCGCATAACAAATATCATCTTTCTTAGGCCCTTGAATTTTAGGGAATTTTTCTTGAAGCGCTGCGACGAGACGCTGGGTATCATCGACTGACAAAGTCGTTTGAGTAACGTAAAACAACTGCTCAGGGTTCTTCACATCCAGCTTAGCCACGTCTTTCTCATCTTCGACTAAGTAAATACCAGAGTCTGGATTATCATACTGCCCCATAGTGCCCTCAACTTCTGGGTGACCTTTGTGGCCAATCAGAATGCACTCTTCATTGCGACGACTGTGGCGAGCCACCTCCATATGAACCTTAGTCACCAGTGGACATGTAGCGTCAAATACCTTCAAGTTGCGCTCTTCTGCATCACGGCGTACCTGTTGAGAAACACCATGCGCGCTAAATATTAGAGTCGAATCTCTTGGCACATCATTGAGGTCTTCAATGAATACAGCGCCTTTTTCGCGCAAACCGTCGACTACAAACTTGTTGTGTACCACTTCATGCTTCACATAAATTGGCGCACCAAACAGCTCAATCGCACGATTCACAATTTCAATCGCTCGATCAACGCCAGCACAGAAGCCACGGGGATTTGCTAATACTATTTCCAAGAGATTACCTACAGCAGTTCAGTATGGATAACGGCTCTATTGTCTCACTTCGACAATTTCAATTTCAAGGATTATATCTTGATCGGCCAGTGGGTGATTAAAATCTACTTTAACGGAATGTCCTTTAACTTCCCGAATCATGCCAGGAACAGTACCGCCCATCATGTCTTCAAAGGCAATAATCGAACCTTCTTCAATTTTTACGTCCGCAGAGAATTGATTAATATCCATAAAATGCACGTCGTCGGGATTCGCAGGACCGAAAAAGTCAGAACCGTGGATGTCTAACTTTTTTTCATCGCCAGCTTTTAATCCCAGTAGCGACTTTTCAATCACGTCCGTTAGGCTTCCATCGCCCATGATAAACCAAACGGGCTTACCATTGACGCGGGTGCTATCAGCCGCCGAGCCATCTTTCAACAAAACGTTGAAATGTACCAATGCTTTTGAGTCAGTAGTAACTGTATTGTCTGTTGTCATAAAATCTTATTAGGGGTTAGATTGAGAAGTCTAAGAAACTTTCTTCTCATCTTTTGATTCAGGATTCTTAAATGTGTCGATGATCAGCAAGCCAACGCCGATGAGAATCACACTATCCGCGATATTAAAGGTTGGCCAGTGATAGCCTTCTTTTGAGACGTACCAGTCGATAAAATCAATCACGTAGCCGTAAGCTAGCCGATCATAAAGATTACCTATAGCACCACTCAATATTAGAGCCATGCCAATATTGGCTAACTTATGGCTTTTTGGTGTTTTATACATCCAAACCAATAAAGCCACACTGATGCCGATGGCAATCACGGTAAACAACCAACGCTGCCAGCCGCCTGCATCGCCTAGAAAGCTAAATGCAGCGCCATAGTTATAAGCTAGATTGAGATCAAAGTGAGGCATCACCTCAATAATAGGACCGCCATAAACTGGCGCTAAGTTAGCGTCGGCCCAAATTTTAGTTATCTGATCGATGACCAGAAAAATCACCGTAATCCATAACCATACTAAGCCTGACTGCTTGAATTTATCCAATGCTAAGTTCCTCGCTATGATTCTTAAGCGTAATGACGGACTTCACCGTCACCCACGACATTTTCAACACAACGATTACAAATCGTCGGGTGGTCGCTATTAGAACCAACGTCTTCACGATAATGCCAGCAACGCTCGCACTTTTCAGCGTCTGATGCATTGATGGTTAACTTTAAACCTTCGATATCGGTCGACTCGCCATCATCATTGTTAACTAACTTGGCCTGAGACGTAATGAAAACAAAGCGTAATTCATCTTCCAGCTTACTCAACACGGCATAAAGCTTCTCATCAGCATGGATAGTAACTTCCGCTTGTAGTGAGCCACCAATCACACCTTCTTTACGCTTTACTTCAATTGATTTGTTAATAGCATCTTTAACGTTCGATAAACGATCCCAATCTTCAGCCGTGATAGTAGCATTCTCCATTGGGAATAAGCCCTCATACCATTCTGAAATAAAGACCGTTTTCTCACGCTCGCCATTCGCTGGCTTTGGTAATAGTGGCCAGATTTCATTAGCCGTAAAGCTTAAAATAGGCGCCATCCAACGGGCCAGTGCTTCAACGATATGATACAAGGCCGTCTGACAAGAACGCTGCGCTTTGGAACCGCGCTTAGCCGTGTACTGACGATCTTTAATGATATCTAAGTAGAAGCTACCCATATCAATCGAGCAGAAATGGTGAATTTTCTGCGCGACAACCCAGAAGTTATAGTTCTCGTAGGCGTCAATGATTGCAGACTGTGCTTGATAAGCGGCATCCACCGCCCAGCGGTCCAACGGCAACAATTCATCTTTAGCTAATAAGTCCGTCGATGGCTCGAAACCTTCAAGATTCGCTAATAAGAAGCGCGACGTATTGCGTAAACGGCGGTAAGTATCACCGGTACGCTTTAGAATTTCATCAGAAACCGCCATCTCGCCACGGTAGTCTGCTGAAGAAACCCATAAGCGCAATACATCAGCACCGAGCTTATTGATCACATCATTTGGCGCCATGACGTTGCCTTTCGACTTCGACATTTTCTCGCCTTTACCATCAACCACAAAACCGTGGGTTAAGCAGTGCTTATAAGGTGCATGGCCATGGATACCCACCGATGTTAATAATGACGACTGGAACCAACCACGGTGCTGATCTGAGCCTTCTAGATACAAATCTGCTGGTTGACGTAAATATTCTCTTGCGCTCAATACGCAGTAATGAGTCACACCCGAATCAAACCAAACGTCCAAAGTATCATCAATTTTTTCATACTTGTCTGCGTCAACATAATCAGCGGCATCTAAGTCATACCAGGCCTGAATACCCTTCTCTTCGATCAAGTTCGAAACTTTGTCCATCAACTCAGCGGCGTCTGGATGTGGCTGACCATCTTTCTTGTCGATAAATAAGCACAAAGGAACGCCCCAAGTACGCTGGCGCGAAATACACCAATCAGGACGATTCTCAACCATAGATTCGATTCGCGCTTGGCCCCAATCAGGAACCCACTTAACTTTTTTGATTTCCTGCATCGCCGTCGACTGCAAACCGTTTTGCGACATGGAAATAAACCACTGAGGAGTGGCGCGATAAATCAATGGGGTCTTAGTTCTCCAGCAATGTGGATAACTGTGACGAATTTTATCTTGGTGTAATAGCTTACCGTTCTCAACCAAATGCTCAACGATCGGCTGGTCGACTTTATAAACGTGCTGGCCATTGAAAATAGGCGTGTCGTCTGAGAAGACACCGTTCGCCATCACATAGTTCAATAAACCAATGCCGTACTTTTTCACCACCTGGAAGTCGTCTGGACCATGATCCGGTGCCGTATGAACCAAACCAGTACCAGCATCCGTAGTCACATGCTCACCAACAATCACAGGCAATGTTTTGTCGTAGAACGGATGGTTAATCTGTAAGTTTTCTAATTTCTCACCAGTGGTTGTAGCGATAACTTCGTAGTCGGTGATCTCAGCTTCTGCCATCACTTGCTTATACAAGTCTTCAGCCAGCACGAACTGCTCATCGCCCGCATCTGTTTTTGCTTTGACTAACACATAGCGGAAATCTGCATGAACTGTAACCGCTTGGCTTGAAGGGAGCGTCCAAGGCGTCGTCGTCCAAATAACGACCGAAGTGTTCTTACAATCAGCACCATCAAACGCTTTTTCAAAACCTTCTGTATCAGCCAGCGGATAGCGAACATAAATTGAGAACGAGGTCTTATCCTGATACTCAACTTCCGCTTCCGCCAACGAGGAACCACCAACCACACTCCAATAAACAGGCTTCTCGCCTTTGTGCATGTGGCCATTTTTTACCAGCTTCGATAGCGCACGAACAATGTTCGCTTCAAAGCTAAAGTTCATGGTTTTATAAGGGTTGTCCCACTCGCCTAAAACGCCAAGACGTTCAAAGTCCTTCATCTGACCCTGAACCTGCTTTTCAGCATAGTCACGGCATTTCTGACGGAAATCAGCATGAGACACTTTCTGTCCCGCTTTACCGACCTTCTTTTCAACCACATTCTCAATCGGTAAACCGTGGCAATCCCAACCTGGTACGTATGGGCTATCATAACCACTGATGGTTTTGCTTTTTACCACGATATCTTTCAGAATTTTATTCACTGAGTGACCAATATGGATATTGCCGTTGGCGTACGGAGGGCCATCGTGCAAAATAAATTGCTCGCGCCCTGCTCGTGCTTTACGAATTTCGCCATACAAATCGTTTTTGTCCCACTCCGCCAACATTTTTGGCTCACGATTAGGCAAGTTACCACGCATCTCAAACTTAGTTTTCGGTAAGTTTAGTGTGTCTTTATAGTCACTCATCGAAATGATTACTCTGTTTAGTTAATTCTGAAGGTTATGTTCTGTTAGCTACTTTATTAAAAACTACAATCTATCAAAAATTTCTCTTGCTGCTTCGATATCATCAGCAATTTGCGCTTTTAGCTCTTCTACTGATGAGAATTTTTGCTCACCTCGCAGCTTCGCTATCGGCTCAATATGAATCTGTTGCCCATACAAGTCGCCTTTAAAGTCCAAAACATGCACTTCCAAACGCTCTGGGCTTTGCTTCAATGTCGGCTTTTGTCCAACATTTGCAACGGCTTGGAAGCGTTTCGGAGACTGTTGAGAAGACTTATATTGGGGCGAACTAGCACTTATACCATACACCCAAACCGCATACACCCCCTTTAACGGACTTTTCAGTCGTTTCAAAGGAATATTCGCAGTGGCAAACCCTATTTCGCGGCCCTGCTTATCTCCATGAGCAACCTTGCCACTTAATTGATATGCTCTATTGAGGTAGCGCTCAGCCCGATCGAAACGGTTATTAGCGACAGCTTCACGCACCAAGCTACTACTAATGCGCTGCTGTTCTCCATCAATCTCAAGCGTCACAGACTGGTTCGCTTCAACCGTAAAAAAGCCCTCGCCACGCTCTTTTAGCATCTCGAAGTCACCTTGGCGTTGATAGCCAAAGCGGAAGTCGTCACCGATAAACAGGTGTTGAACATTTAAATGCTCAATCAGTACGCGCTGAATAAAGTCTTCTGCTCGTAACTCAGCAAACTCTTGGTTAAAGCGAAAGCACAGAACGTAATCAACGCCCAAAGCTTTGAGAGCTTGTATTTTATCAGTCAGCTTAAAGAGTCTTGCCGGCGCAGCATTTGGACGGAAATATTCTTGAGGATGAGGCTCGAACAATATCACCACACTAGGCAAGTCAAAATGGGCAGCCTTTTCGGTAAGTCGCTGAATAATCGTTTGATGACCGATGTGCACACCATCAAAGTTACCAATAGTTGCCACACAGCCCTGATTAAACAGTGCTTTAGGACAATTGTATAGGCCACGCAGTAAACGCATCGTCGTCAGTAATTCCGTTGGGCTTATGCCAAAGGCGGCAATTATAGCGGACTATGGGCTAAGAATTAACCATAAATCATTGATTAAGCTTATAGAAAGACTAAATGTAATGATAATAATGACTTAGCAACTTGATTAGCCCTTTAAAATCGAGGAGTATAAGAGCTCGTTTGAACCAAAGGCTTTGTCATGAAATCAACAATAAAATTAATATCCAGCTTTACTCTGGCCACTTTGATTACCGCTTGTGCTTGTAGTAGCTGCGCGCCAGCACCCAATCTCGACGAGATGATGTCAAAGCCTGAAGCAGACTTTTTCACCACGATGCAGGCCCTGTGCGGAAAAACATTTATCGGTAAAACAGTCTACCCGGAAGACCCAAACCACGACTTCGCTAATAAAAAGCTCGTGGCAACAGTCGATGAATGCAGTGACCGAGTCGTTCGTATTCCGTTTAGCGTTGGAGAGGATCATTCAAGAACTTGGATTATACGTCCTACTTACCAAGGCTTGTTATTTAAACACGACCATAGACACGAAGATGGCACGCCCGATCGCATAACCAATTACGGTGGCTACTCTGGCAGTTATAAAGATGAAGCAGTGACCGGAACCAAGCAGTTTTTTCACGCCGACGACTTCACCGCCAACCTCATTCCTGATGCCGAAAGTAACGTCTGGATGATGGAGTTTAAACCAGATACCAAAGAACTGGTTTATTATTTGGAGAGACACCAAAAACCGCGTTATAAAGCGATTCTAAAACTAGCAGACTAAGGGTTGTATTATGCGCTAAATTTTAGCGCTGAATCTTAAAATCCCTTGGGCGCAAGCCTAGTATCACCAGTAAAGTAACGTAAGCGGCAATAGTCGCAGCTATAATTATGGTGATCATGCCGACAGCTTCAAAGCGCGTCCATGATTGCCATTGCTTAATACTGAAGTCGGTATACCAAAGACCGAGTAACAATAAGCCGCTGGCGACAATCAACTTTAAAATCCATAACTTGCTTTTACGTGACAACTGTAAATGCTGTTCTTTGTACAAGTAGCGATAAAGGAAAATCGCGTTGATAAAAGCTGAAGCGCTGGTGGCTATGGCTAAGCCAACGTGCCCAAATGGCTTGAACAACGCCAAGTTTAGAACGATGTTACTTACGATGGCGAACAACGCAATCTTAACGGGGGTCTTTGTGTCTTGGCGCGAGTAATAGCCGGTTAAAAAGACTTTCACCATCATAAACCCAATCAAGCCTATCGAGTACGCCTGCAAGCTCTGCCCTGCTTTGAATGAATCTTCGGCTGTAAAAGCACCATGCTGGAATACGGCTATCATAATAGGCTCAGCTAACCAAAATAGACCGATCCCTGCAGGGATGCCGATCATAAGCACCATGCGCAAGCCCCAATCCAAGGTGCCTGAGAAGTGAGCCATATCTTTTTTCGAGAAGAACTTAGACAAGGTCGGCAATAACACTGTGGCAATAGCGATACCGAAAATGCCTAATGGAAACTCCATCATACGATCGGAATAATAAAGCCAAGAAATACTGCCCTCTTCCAGAAACGAAGCAATTTGCGTATCGATCAATAAATTAATCTGGCTGGCTGATGCACCGATAATGACAGGAACCATTAGTTTGATAATGCGCTGGACCGCTGAATCCTTCCAAGCCCATTGAGGTTTTGGTAAATAGCCAGCTTTCCATAAGAAAGGAAAGTGCAAAAATAACTGCAAGGCACCAGCAATAAATATCGCCCAAGCCAACGCTACAGTAGGCTGCTCCATGTGTGGCGCCCAAATAATTGCAGCAGCAATAATTGATAGATTTAATAAGATTGGCGCAAAAGCTGGTACGGCAAATTTGTCCAACGTATTCAATACCGAACTATACATCGCTACCAGCGATATAAAGAATATATAAGGAAAGGTGATTTTTAATAAATCACTACCCAGTTGAAACTTTTCAGGATCACCAATAAAGCCGGCACCGAATAGCGCAATAACACCTTGAGAACCTAGCACGCCTATTATGGTAATAATCGCTAGAAAACCGCCCAAGGTTCCCGAGACTTTGCTAAGAAGCGAAACCGTCTCAGCTTTAGTTCGGTTGGAGTAATATTCTGAAAAAACTGGTACAAATGCTGTGGCGAATGCGCCCTCACCAAATAAACGCCTTAGGAAATTAGGAATTTTTTGAGCAACGAGGAAGACATCCGCCTGACCACTAGCGCCGAGTAAGTTTGCCAATACAACATCTCTAGCTAATCCCATAAAGCGGGAAATCATGGTCCAAAAGCTGACTATCGTACTTGAGCGTAAAAGACTGGCCATAATGCTAAAAGTGTACCCTAAATAGTGTTAGAATATTGCTCTGATGGGTCGCAAGTTTAAGCCAAAATCAGGTTCGTCACCATAGATATGGTAGAAAAGCCCTAAAATTGACAGAATTCTTCGGTTTTTCGCTGTTTTCACTTGATACGTAACCTTAAAACAGGTATATTTCGCGACCTTAAATTTGTGATTTTTGTTTATTAACCAGTTGTTAGGAGTTCACCTTGGCTAACATTAAATCTGCCAAAAAACGTGCTCGTCAAGCTGAAGCTCGTCGCCAGCACAACGCTAGTCGCCGCTCAATGATGCGTAGCTATATTAAGAAAGTTATTTATGCCATTGATGCAGGCAACAAAAAAGACGCAGAAGCTGCGTTCGAACGTGCTGTATCTGTGATTGATAAAGCCGCTAATAAGGGCCTTATCCACAAGAACAAAGCTGCACGTCATAAGAGCCGTTTAAACGCTCGAGTTCAAGCGCTTTAATTAGAGCTTGAAGTAGCACAGATTCTTGAAGCCGCTGCTGAAAAGTAGCGGCTTTTCTGTGCTTGATATATAAGTTCTAACTTATTGAATTACCAGTAATTACTACTCTTCTAAAGAATCGCCTCTAAAGCTTTCGCCAATACATCAATATCGTCCTCATCGACACCCTGCAGTAGCTCATCAATATATTTCTGTTGCTGCAATCTTAATGCTTCAATCACTTGTAGACTTTTTCGCGTTGGCGCGACAAACACAACGCGTTGATCTGTTTTAGAACGAGACTTAATGACATACCCTTGCTTTTCGAGTCCCTTAATCGTCCGCGTAATAGCAGACGCACTAACCGCTTCTTGTTCTGCTAGTTGATTAATGGTTTTAGGGCCTAAATTTACTAACTGCTTGAGAATTTCTAGACGTTCTAAAGTTAACCCGGTCGCTTTCTCGAACTTTTTAGTTTTGTTATGGAAGTCATTAAGAATTTGGTAGAGCTTTTGGGCTGCATCTTGTTGATAATTAATCATTATTTCGTACTTTCTGTCTTACTAGTTATAATTTACACTTTGATTAACATAAGTTAAACATTAACAAAGCTAAAGTATCATATTTCTAACTATAAGTTCTACTATTGATTAAATTGTAAACTCTGGTTGTACCAGTTGACAGGAAGCAACCGATGTGTAAAATGCGCTCAATCTTAACTCTAGTGTATGTTATTGGAACCGTGATTATGAACAAAAGTATCATCATACCAATCATTCTTGCAGGTGTTTTTAGCGCACCTCTATCTGCCAAAGTAAGCCCGAAAGAAGCAGCAAAGCTGCATGTTGAGCTGACGCCTATGGGTGCCGAGCGCGCAGGCAACAGCGATGGAAGTATTCCTGCATGGAGCGGTGGTATTCAGCAAATTCCACAAGACTATAAGCCTGGCGAACATCACGTTGACCCTTATGCTGAAGAAGAACCTATTCTTACTATCACAGGCAAGAACTACCAGAATTACGCTGGGAAGTTATCTGAAGGACAAATTGCGATGTTGAAGCAATATCCTGATTATAAGTTGAAAGTCTACCCGACTCACCGTAGTGCTTCCTTTCCTCAAAAAATCTATGATTTTAGTGTTAAGAACGCAACTTCAGCAGAATTAACACAAGATGGCGCCGGTCTCAGTAACGCGGCTGTTGGCGTGCCATTCCCTATTCCAGCAAACGGCCTAGAAGCTATCTGGAACCACCTTACCCGTTACCGTGGCGAAGCCATCAAGCGTGAGTACGTACAAGTAAGCCCACAAGTGGATGGTAGCTTTAACCCGGTGAAGTTCGAACAAGAATCTTTGCAGTATTACGCACAAGAACATCCTGAAAAAGAAAACTTCTTGTTCCTATATAAGCAACGAATCACATCGCCTTCAAGCATGGCTGGTGAAGTTCTTTTAGTGCATGAAACGTCAAACCAAGTGGTTGATCCACGTCGCGCTTGGCGTTATGACCCAGGTCGTCGTCGTGCCATGCGTACACCAACAGTGGCTTACGACGCACCAGCACTAGCCTCAGATGGTTTATCAACGATCGACAACTTTGATATGTTCAGCGGCTCGCCAGATCGCTATAACTGGACACTTAAGGGCAAGAAGGAAATGTTCGTGCCTTATAATGCTTACCAGTTACACAGCGATAAACTAAGCTACGAAGACATTGTTAAACCAGGCCATATCAATCAAGACTATGCTCGCTACGAATTACACCGCGTTTGGGTGGTTGAAGCGACTTTGAAGGAAAATAAAGAAAATGTGTACAGCCGTCGTACCTTCTACTTAGACGAAGATAGCTGGCAAGCACTATTGGTTGACCACTACGATGATAAAGGTGAACTATGGCGCGTAGCAGAAGCGCATGCTTTAAACTACTACGAAGTTCCAGTGTTATGGTCAACTTTAGATGTTATTCATGACTTACGTGCTAAGCGCTATATCGCTTTCGGCCTCGATAACCAAGAAGACATGTATGACTTCTCTGAAAGAATGAACTACCGTCAATTTACCGCCTCAGCGCTACGCCGCGAAGGCCGTTAAACGGAGCCGCATTGATACAAACTAAGCCACTCACTGAGTGGCTTTTTTTATGCCTATAATCTGCTAAGCTTTGTACAAACCAATGCGGAGTTCATTATGCGCACACTAATACTCACTACCATTATTTTACTCTCAAGCTTATCTTCATTAGCTAAAGGCAAACCGCTTTATGGCCCAGTAATAGACAATTACGGCCCTTACTTTAAAATTGAGAACCGTGATGTTGAAGTCGTAAAAACTCAAAATTTCAAAGTTGTATTTGATGTCAAAAACACAGATAGCAACAAAGCCAACCATAATCGTTATATCGAAAGTGTTGCACGTTACATGAATATGCATGCCGCCAACGGTGTTGCTGTAGAGAATATGGAGATCGCTGTCGTACTGCATGGTGCTTCGACCAAAGACACCTTAAGCGATAAAGCCTATAAAGACCGTCACGGTGTAGATAACCCTAACAGTGAGTTGATAAAAGCTCTGAATAAAAAGGGTGTAAAGTTCTATCTATGCGGACAGTCTACGTCTTTTAGTGACATTGATAAAAAAGAGTTGATGCCAGAAGTCAGCTTGGCGTTATCAGCCATGACAATGTTGATCACGTTACAACAGGATGGTTATGCTTTATTACCTTAAATGGCACTGAGGTTACTGATTTTATCGTGGCTATAGACAAAAAAGCCACTTTTCAGCGGCTCTTTCAATTCAGTGTTGACCGAGAATTACTTCTTGTCATCAGGCTCTTGGTTAGGGTCGACATAGACAACTTCCACGCCGTCATCTTCAAAATCCTCAAC
>CATNCP010000014.1 GCA_950096615.1 uncultured Kangiella sp.
TGCATTGGTAATGCTTTAGAGCAAATCCAGCTAGGCAAACAAGACATTATGTTCGCTGGCGGTGGCGAAGAAGAAGATTGGCGCTTAACGGTACTGTTTGATGCGATGGGCGCTTTATCTAGCAAATACAACGATACTCCTGAAACAGCATCACGCCCTTATGATGCGACGCGTGACGGCTTTGTCATTTCATCAGGTGGCGGCTGTTTAGTGCTAGAAGAGTATGAACACGCAAAAGCACGTGGCGCCAAAATCTACGCAGAAATCACCGGCTATGGCGCAACATCTGACGGTTATGACATGGTCGCTCCATCAGGCGAAGGCGCGGTGCGCTGCATGCAACAAGCACTAGCTAACACCAAGAACCCTGTTGACTATGTAAACACTCATGGGACTAGTACGCCGGTTGGTGACACCGCTGAGCTTAACGCAATCAAAGAAGTGTTCCCTGAAAAAGTGCCATATATCGGCTCTACTAAATCGCTAGCAGGGCATTCGCTAGGCGCGACAGGCGTACATGAAGCTATTTACTCGTTGATCATGATGCAAAACAACTTCATCGCAGCCTCAGCAAATATCACTGAGCTTGATGAAAAAGCACAAGGCCTACCGATTGTTCAACAGCGTATGGACAACACCGACATCAAAAGCTTCTTATCTAACAGCTTTGGTTTTGGTGGCACTAACTGTTCGCTTCTATTTGAAAAAGTCTAAGTGCCAAAGTGTTAAACTAAAAAGCCCGCAACTGCGGGCTTTTTTATGTCCATTATTTCGTCTTTATCTTATCGATTTTTTGAAGCTTTTCCAAAAACTCATCTTTGTCCAAAGCGCTCTTATAATCCAAGTTGTATTTACTGTGAAAGTTAATACTCAAAGTCACCTTATCATCTGTCAAATCAACGTTATAACCATCCAAGTCTGAATAAGCACTAATACCCTTGTAATAATGCTTATTACCACGCTTTTCACCCAGCTCAACAATTTTTTGGTAAGCACGCAATGCCATGCGGATATCAATTTCAGAAGACATATTAGCCCCTTTCCATCATTTGGTATTATCCTAACGAAAAGTGGGAACGATAGATACAAAAAAGCCCGCAAGAACGCGGGCTTTAAACTTTCTTTACTAAAGAAGGCCAAAACTAAGTTTTTTACTCAGGACGCATATGTGGGAATAACAGTACATCACGTATGCTTGGTGAATCAGTAAGCAACATCACCAAGCGGTCAATACCAATACCCTCTCCTGCTGTTGGTGGTAAACCATACTCTAGCGCGCGAATATAATCCGCGTCATAGTGCATCGCTTCATCATCACCAGCGTCTTTAGCTTGAACCTGTGCTTTAAAACGCTCAGCCTGATCTTCCGCGTCATTTAACTCTGAGAAACCATTCGCTAATTCACGACCACCGGCGAAGAATTCAAAACGGTCTGTCACGAAAGGATTATCATCATTACGGCGTGCTAATGGTGAAACCTCTGCCGGGTAAGCCGTAATAAAGGTTGGTTGAACTAACTTATGCTCAGCAACTTCTTCGAAAATTTCGATCTGAATTTTGCCTAAGCCCCAAGAGTCTTCGATTTTGACATTGCTCGCTTTAGCGATCTTTTTAGCCGTCTCAAGATCATTCAACTGGTCAATAGAAACTTCTGGTAAATACTTAACAATCGCTTCTAATACCGTCATACGCTCGAACGACTTACCAAAGTCATACGTTGCATCGCCACTTTCGAATACCGTTTTACCCAATACTGATTCAACGGTGAAACGTAACATCTCTTCGGTTAAATCCATCAGGTCGTTATAATCCGCGTAACCCCAATAGAATTCCAACATAGTAAACTCAGGGTTGTGACGCGTTGATAAGCCTTCATTACGGAAGTTACGGTTAATCTCGTAAACCTTTTCTAAGCCACCAACAACCAAACGCTTCAAATACAACTCTGGTGCTACACGTAAGAATAACGGCATGTCTAAAGCATTGTGATGCGTTTCGAACGGCTTAGCCGTAGCTCCGCCAGGAATCACGTGCATCATCGGTGTTTCAACTTCCAAGAACTCACGTGCTTCTAAGAAATCACGAATCGCTTTTACCACTTTCGAGCGAGCGATAAATGTCGCGCGCGAGTCTTCATTCACAATTAAATCAACATAACGCTGACGATAACGCGTTTCTTGATCAGACAAACCGCCCCACTTATCAGGTAAGGGACGCAATGACTTGGTCAAGAGCTTGATGTCTGAAGCTTTAACCGACAACTCGCCCTTATTGGTTTTAAACACAGTACCTTCGATACCAACAATATCGCCAATATCCCACGTTTTGAAATCGTCATAAGTTTCATCGCCGACCTGATCTTTACGCACGTAGGATTGAATACGGCCTGACATATCTTGAATAGTGATAAAGCTCGCTTTACCCATGTTACGGAACAACATGATACGACCAGCAACCTTAACCTTCTTACCGATTTCCTCTAGCTCAGGTTTTTCTTTATCACCGAACTCTTCGGCAATATTCGCTGCTAGGGAATCACGACGAAAGTCGTTCGGAAAGGCAACCCCCTGTTTTCGTTTCTCAGCCAACTTCTCTTTACGCAAGGTAATTTGTTCGTTGACATCGACGACTGGGGTTTCTTGATTGCTCATTTTTTCTCTTCACCTCAAGTTAATTACTTTCTTCATTAAAACAAGTACCGACTCACGGTACGAAAACTCACATCATTTTTCTGTGAATATATAATTTTTTTACTCAATATAACCGTCACGAGCGAAGCAAAGACAAGGCATATTGTAAGCGAAAAGCGGAGCTTACCATGTAGGTAAGTGAGCATTTGCAGCTACAATATAACGCAGTATTTGCAAGCGCAGTAGGTTATACGCCGGCCTTTAAGGATGCCTCGATAAAACTATCTAGATCACCATCCAACACCGCCTGAGTACTACTCGACTCATGCCCAGTTCTTAAATCTTTAATTCGAGACTGATCCAAGACATACGACCGAATCTGGCTACCCCAACCGATATCAGACTTAGAGTCTTCCAGCGCCTGCTGCTCTTCGCGCTGCTTTTGCATCTCCAGCTCATACAACTTGGCTTTCATCATCTTCATCGCTTCAGCACGGTTTTTGTGCTGCGAGCGGTCATTCTGACATTGAACCACAATTCCTGTTGGAATATGCGTCAGTCGTATCGCCGAATCAGTTTTATTGACGTGCTGTCCACCTGCACCGCTCGCTCGGTAAGTATCCACGCGCAAATCGGCTGGATTCACTTCAATATCTATATCGTCATCCACTTCCGGATAGGCAAACACCGATGCAAATGACGTATGACGGCGATTACCCGAATCGAAAGGTGATTTACGCACTAAACGGTGAACGCCAGTCTCGGTTCTCAGCCAACCGTAAGCATATTCGCCATCCACTTTGATGGTTGCGCTTTTAATTCCTGCGACATCGCCGTCGGACTCTTCGGTGACTTCAACCTTAAACCCACGGCTCTCCGCCCAGCGCAAATACATACGAAGTAGCATACTCGCCCAATCTTGCGCTTCAGTACCGCCAGAGCCGGCTTGAATATCAAGGTAGGCATTGTTTTCGTCCATCTCGCCAGAGAACATGCGCCTAAACTCAAGTTTGGCTAACATTTTCTCCAGCCCTGCAACTTCAGCCTCAATCATCTCAGCACTATCGGCATCATTCTCTTCCACCGCTATTTCTAACAAGTCAGAGTGGTCGGTAACGCCTTGTTCCAATTCTAGGATGGTATTTACAACGGCTTCTAATTTTGCACGCTCTTGACCCAACGCTTGGGCTCGCTCCTGTTCGTTCCACACATCAGGCTGCTCTAATTCTTTAGTGACTTCTTCTAAACGCTCTTGCTTGGCATCAAAGTCAAAGATACCCCCTAAGCGTAACCACACGCTCAGACATACCTTTCAAATGTTCTCTTATTGGATTAACTTCTAACATGCTGCCCCAAATGCATTTTTAGCGGAATTTCCGCTCTTTTCTACGCAAAAGGGGCATATTTTAACCAATCACAGGACGGCTGCATAGCCATAAACTACTGCATACGGCTAAAATTATAAGAAATGTCGGTTTGTAGGTGTGATGTTGGCTTTTAGGTGATACCAACTGAGAACTTAACAAGGTTATCAAGTCTGTTACCTTACCCTGTTCCCACAAGAGAAAAAGCGTAACATAGAGCTCATTAGCTCAGTGCTTAGGCGGCAAATTGAAATTTTAAGGACGGAGTTTACTAAGAGTAAATGACGACGAAAAATTCCAATTTAACAAACTAAACACAACGATAAGGAGCTTTAACGTCGTTTAGGGGTCCACGCCCATATCATTGTACACTCTATAGGCTCCTTCCCCTCTTCGTCGATTACCGACACCGCCACTTCGACTTCGCCTTTCTCTAACGTCAGAATATCCTGTATTTGTGACTCGGTGAGATGAGCCTTTGCGACTAAATCACCTTTAGCTCTTTTTAGGAAATCGACCTTAAGCGTTTTAATCACTGGCACTTTATCGTCAGGAACATTCATCCCGACCACCATACCAGTTGCAGTTTCAGCGATGAGAGCCATGCCAGCCGCATGAATCGTGCCAATATGGTTTTGTACTTTTTTTCGATTTTGAAGCCTAAACTCTGACTGTGATTTCGTCAGCTGCAACACCTCAACTTTGGCAGTTCCTACTAGCTTAACCGTCCTTCTCAAAGCAAAGTTAAGTAATAGCTGCCGTAAAAACGAAGGGTATCCTTCTATTTTTTTCACTAATCTCGCTAAACGGTTATCTTTACTCATAGAAGGCCCTTTTTCACTTTAATGACTCCAATAAAATTCAACTTAATGATGCTCTGGACTGACCAGATGATAATGACACAACCTAGATTATGTGTAAAAAGATATTTCAAACTCGTATTAAGCAAAAATTTTGTGGTAATGTTTTTACACCTAACTCCAAAAGGAACCACAATGACAAAAATAACCCTACTAAGTCTAAGTATAGCCTTAGCACTAAGCGCTTGCTCAAACGACGAACATACTACTACCAAAACGCCAGTGGATACTGAAGTGACTTCATCTGAGACTGAAACTAAAAGCGAGATGACCGCGGAGCAAGCATCAGAGAAGTTAAACCAACTCTTTGCTGAAAATTTCGAAGCTGGTTTAGCCCTAAACCCAATCCAAGCTACCGCAATTGGTGATAAACGCTTCAACGATCAGCTTCCAAACTTTTTATCGCCTGAATTTCAAAAGAAATCCCATGACTTTACGGTAAAGTGGCTGGACAAAGTCCAATCTATCGACAGAAGTTTACTGACAGGCCAAGATCGACTTAGCTATGATGTGTTCGTTTATCAGTCTGAAATGGCGCTAGAGGGCGAACAGTTTCCTGGTCACTTAATCCCAATTAACCAATCGAATAACATCGCAAGCTTTTTTGCACAACTGGGCTCAGGTAAAAGTTTACAGCCTTTTGAGACTGTTGAAGACTATGAGAATTGGTTAAAGCGTGTTGATGATGGCGCCGTGCTAATGGACCAAGTCATCATCAATATGAACCAAGGTATTGAGCAAAATGTTGTTCAACCAAAAGCCTTGATGGAAAAAGTTATCCCACAGCTTAAAGCTCACATCGTAGACTCTCCTGAAGAAAGTGTGTTTTATCAGCCTATTACTAATATGCCAGAGTCATTTTCAGAAGAAGATAAAGAGCGCTTAACCGCTGCCTATAAGCAGTCGATTAAAGAAGACATCATTCCGACTTATAAAAAACTGCATGACTTTATCAAGGATGACTACCTTGAGCATGCACGAGAAACCTTTGGTCTTAGCGAACAGCCAAATGGTGAAGCTTGGTATGATTACCAGTTAAAAACTTATACGACCACAGGCCTCTCTGCGGACGATATTCACCAGTTTGGGCTAAATGAAGTCGCTCGGATTCGCTCTGAGATGGAACAGGTGATGCAAGAAGTTGAGTTTGAAGGAACTCTAGCTGATTGGTTTAGTTATGTTCAAACCAACCCTGAGTTCTACTATGACAATGAAGAAGATTTATTACAGGGCTACCGAGATCTCCAAACCAAGGTCAATAAGCTACTTCCAAGCATGTTTGATATCCAACCGAAAGCTGACTATGAAGTGCGTGCAGTAGAAGCGTATCGCGCTGAATCTTCTGCGGGTGCATCCTACATGCCAGGAAGCCCAGACGGTTCTCGCCCTGGCGTATTTTATGTCAACACATTCAATCTTAAAGGACAGCCCAAGTACGGCATGGAAACTCTGTCGATCCACGAAGCAGCACCGGGTCATCACTTTCAAATATCGCTGCAACAAGAAGTGGAAGGCTTGCCGATGTTCAGACGCTTTGGTGGCTTGAGTGTGTTTTCTGAAGGCTGGGCTTTGTATGCGGAGTCAATCGGTAAAGAAATGGGCATGTTCACTGACCCAATGCAATATTACGGACGTTTAAGTGATGAAATGCTGCGAGCCATGCGTTTAGTGGTCGATACTGGTCTTCACGCCAAAGGCTGGTCGCGTCAGAAAGCCATCGACTACATGATGGAAAACTCGTCCATGGCTGATACGGATGTTGTATCAGAAGTTGAGCGTTATATTGCATGGCCAGGACAAGCGGTGTCTTACAAGGTTGGGCAACGTGAAATTAGCCGCCTTCGTGCCGAAGCAGAGAAAGAGCTTGGTGATAAGTTTGATATTCGAGAGTTCCATACTCAAATATTGATTGACGGCGCACTACCAATGCCTGTATTGAAAACAAAAATTCGTGAGTGGATTGACTCAAAGAAAAGTGCTTAGCGCTTGTCACTTAGCAAAAAAAAGGAGCCTCTTGGCTCCTTTTTTATCCAACAAGTTTAACTCACCTTATAACTTTATATTTTTAGCCAAGCAGCCATAAGCGACCTCATCTTGCCAGCGCCCATCAAAATTAAAATGTTCTTTGAAATACCCTTCACGTCGCATTCCAAAATGCTCCATTAACTTCCACGATGGGATATTTCTCGGCTCGCAGTAAGCAATGATTTTATGACAAGGCCAGTCTCTTAATATTACCTGTAATAGCTCTTTAAGCGCCTCAGTACCGTAACCATGACCATGATAATGGCGATTAAATTTATAACCTATTTCTATGTGCTGATGTTGCTTGCTGGTATAGCGGAAACCAATGTCGCCTATCAACTTAGCTTCCGACTTTAAAACAACAGCAGCACCCATCCAGCGACCTTCCTCACCTTTCCATCCTCCAAAATGGTTCAGAAAAATATCATGCGCATCTTTTTTGTTAGAAACAGGTGCGATGTACTTCATTACCTCTGGATCCATGGCGTACTCGCAATAATCCTCGAAGTCAGACTCTTTCAGTGGACGTAATAATAACCGTTCGGTATCAATGTTTTCTTGCATAGAATGCATCACCCAGGAATTTCAACAAACTGCTTCAATAATGGAAAGTATAACGCAATTTTACTAGGGCGCTGCTCAAACTTACCCACAATGTGTTGATACTGCTTTAACTGCTTGGCATACCGTTCAACTTCAGCACTTATAAAACGGTCAACATCTGAACCTTTGTGATCACCTGTTTTATAGTCGATTATCCAACGAGTCCCTTCCTCATCAATAAAGCTACGATCGATGATAAAGCTCCGAATCAATGCCCGGCCACTAGAGTCTGCGATCGCTCCAGTCAGCTCCCACTCACAGCGGGAATCTTCATGTTTATGCAGTAACCATTGGCCTTTTTTGTCATCTTTAACGTTTAACAGCGCTTGCTTTGCTTTCTGAAACGCTTGCGTCACTTCAATGTCCGTATGAAGCAGTTCTTGTAACTGAGTTTGAATCGTTTGATAACCACTGGCTTCAAGTTTTTCGAAACTTTGTCTTTGTAAAGCTATCAGCTCTAATTGTTTGTGAACCACTAAACCAACGACTCGGGCAATATCGCTCGCCCAATCGAAATCCACCTCTTCTTGCTCAATCAGCTCATCATCCATCCTCTGTAGCTGATTCTCTATTAGTGGTGCCTCAAAACTATTATTAAGTCGATACCACCCATCGTAGAAACTCAGCTCACTGCCCTCTTCAGTGTCGCTGATAATATTGGTAGAGACTTCCTTAAACTGCCTTTCAATAACGTTCTCATAATAGGTAAGTAAGTAATGCAGTAATGAGCGCTTATCCACCGAGCTGTAAGACCACTCAGACTTTTCTTCGTCAAACTTAAGCTTGAGCTCGCAACTTAGTACCAACCGTTTTTTTGCACGTGTAGCGGCCACGTATAGTAAGCGCGCATCCTCATACATCGCCTTTTTACTTTGAATGTCGCGTGCTAACTGATAGATAGGCTCTTTCTGTTCAGCTCCTTGAATAGGCGCCAATAAGTAGCCTGCCCTATCCTCAACGGTAAACTCTTCCCACAATAATAACTGATGGTCATCAGCTCTTTTTTGCCGTTGTAACGATGGCAAGATGACGGTATCGAACTCCAGACCTTTCGACTTATGCATCGTCATGATTTCAACTTGAGCAGAGTCCGCTTGCTGGTCTGCAAACAGCTCTGTTACAGCAGTATTGATACGCTCGAAAGTTAACGGCCACTCAGCTTGTTCTAAACTTATCAGCAACTCAAATACCGCATAAACATCTTTCTGCTCAGCATTATCCAGTAATACGCTAGGCCCACCTAGCGCTAACCAAGCAGCTTCTACAAGTTGACTTAAAGGCTTTCGCCCCGCACTCTCTAATATTGGAGCTATAATTCTTTTAGCTTTACTCAGGCGTAAAGTAGCATCGTCATCAAGTTGTTTGACCGCCTCAAATTCATCCAACCACTTCCAAAAGTGATGACCAAAAGCTCGGTGTAAATGTGTGATGTGCGACAACTTAATACCAACCAAAGGAGATTTTAATAATGCAGCCCATGCTATTCCGTCTTGCGGGTGAAGCAATAAGCGTGCCAATACCATTGTGTCGCTAACACACGGTTTATGCGATAAATACTCCATATCCTTGGCGTAATAACTGATGCTTGATGCTCTAAGTTGTGCCATTAAGTCTTGAGCATGGTTTCGACCTCTGACAAGCACCGCTATGGATTCATCAGGTTGTTTTATCGTGATTTTCTGTATGGTTTCTGCTAATTGCTCGGCTTCACTTTTACCACCAGTATCGAAACTCACGTTGAAATCAACAAAGTGCTGCTCATCATCAGGTTTCATGGCTTCTGCTTTGCTGTAGCTCACCGCACCTAGCAGCGCATCATCATTGGCAGGAAAAATTTTCTCAAAACGGCGATTAACCCAATCAATAATAGACGGTGATGAACGAAAGTTTGCAGTTAATTGTAGCGGCGTAACAGGCAAGCCATTAATACCCTCCTGCTGCGTCTTAATAAACAAGCCAACATTCGCCTCACGAAAACGATAAATAGACTGCATGGGATCGCCTACTAAGAATAAAGTGCGACCATCTCCAAGTTGCCAACCAGAAATAAGTTTGCTTAATAATTGATATTGCGTAAAAGACGTATCTTGAAATTCGTCAACCAGCAAATGCTTAATTTGATAATCTAACTTTAGCGCTAACTCTGATGGCTCATCAAAAAAACCCAGCGCCCTATCAGCAGCTAGTGCAATTTCTATAAAGTCAGCTTCAGCATTTGACTGAAAATCGACTGTTAGCGCCCCAGAGACCAACCTCAAAAGATGTAACAGTGAATAAAGAATTTCCTGCTGCTCAGGGCTGTAAACAGGTTTAGGCAAGGATACAATATCACTTAGAGTTTCTGCGAACTCGGGAATTTCAGCCCATTCGGCAAACAGTTCTTTTAACTCAGTCTTGAGTGCCTTGCCTACTTTTTTATCCTCACCCTGTAAATCGCCATCGGCAAGAAGGCCGATCTTTTTATTGAGTTGTTTTTTAAAGGTGCCTGATTTGGTTAAGCAAAAAGTGGCAACTGCTTTCCACTGCTCTAAGTTTTGATAATCTAACTCAGGTAAGGAACTAATATCCTTAAGTGCTGACAGTTCATGTTCCGCATCAAGAAAACCTGACGCAAAGTGTATTCCACGGAGTAAGCCACTTGCTTCTATTGTTGGATAGAATGATTGAAGCCTTTGCAGCCTCATCTGTGCAATCTGATTAATACCATCTTCTAAAATATCAATATCCAGTTCGCCAGCACCAAGTAAACGCAACCACTGATCTCGTTTCCCAAGCATTTGCGCCAATAAACCGATTAATTTTTCAACCTGATTATCAAGGTGTGCCAACAGTTTTAAGATATGAGTACCGTAATCAGCATCATCTAAATAGCTCAAAATAGACTCTGCTGCACGACGGTATGATTCTTGTGGGTAGTTCGTAATAGATAGCGAGCCGCCTGAATGACTCAAAACCGGCATCTGGTTAGCAATCATACTCGATAAGGAGTCGATAGTGGTTACCCTTAAGCGATGACTGTTTTGTAATAAATTCCACTCTAGTTCTGAGTCACGCTGAAGGACTTGCTTCGCTAATTGCCATGTGGTTTTTTGATGCGCATCCTCAGGCTCATTTCCTTTCGCCATCAACAAGGATTCGATTAAACGATGTCGCATTTCAGCAGCAGCTTTTCTCGTAAAAGTCATCGCAACGACTTCTTCTGGATGCTCAACGGTTGTTAGAACATTCAGTATACGCTGCGTCAGAAGACTGGTTTTACCCGCTCCGGCAGGAGCTTGGACAATAAATGACTCTTCTGCGCTGATGGCTTGTTGACGCACCAGCTGATCAGGCGGTGACATTAACTTAGTCATGCTCACCCCCTCTGTGTACAGCTGACTCAAGGTCAACATCACGCTGCGCCCAACGACTTACCGAGTGGTGGTCTGTAAAGTTTCCTGAGTAATCGGTCAGTTGAGCATTACCATGCTTAAAGTCTTCCGCAATCTGTTCTAATATTTGCTTCCAAGTTTGGATCGCCTCAGAAAAGTCATCGGGGTAAGGGTTGTTCTTGTAATCTCTTAGGGCAGTAACACCTTTCAACATATCAGGTTCTTCAGTAACACCAATATATTTGCAAGCCTTAAGGTGCGCCTGCATAAACACAATACCAGCAACGTTTTGTTGGTGAGAGCTTTCAGAAATGGCATAAAGCAATAATTGAGGTTCAGCAATAGGATCACGGAACAAAGATGATAAAACCGGTTGCCCCGTCTTATAATCAATGATTATCAAGCTACCATCATTCAGCTGGTCAATTCGATCAATCACAATGCTAAACTTCAGTCCTGATAGCTCTATTTCACGCGGCACTTCGGTACCAATAACTTTGAAAGGCTCACGGTTTTTATCTAGTTCTAAAGATTCTAGAATAAGAGCTTCCAAGCGTTGTACTTCAATGGCAAAGAAAGCAGAGTTTTGTAATAAATAAATATGACGTGATGCTTCTGATAAGACAAACTCTATAGTCTTATTGACTAAGTCCATCAACGCTTCATCCGATAATTCTAGTAAGGCACTCTGTGTTTCCAAGCGACTCCAAATGAGCTGCATCGCTTTGTGGAATAGATTTCCTCGGTCCATGAAAGACACACCCAACTCGTCTTCTTCAAACGCTTGCAACTCTAGTCGGTAGCGTAAATAGGCATCAAAAGGCGACGCTGCCTGCATCCTCAGCAGGCCAGTCCCACCTTTTACAGCAAAGTGCTCTTCTAACGCCTCACCATAATGATCATCATAATACTCTAAGCATTCTTTTTGCGGCCAAGATTCCAGCATAGCGGGAAGCTCTGTATCCAATGACAATTTAATAGCATGCGTGTCAGGAAGCATTAACGTAAGTAAGGGGCTGACCATTTGCTCCTGCTCACCTTCATACTCAGCGTAACTAATGTTTAACTCTTTATTTTCGAGCAGTGAATAAATCAATGACTGCGCATATTCTACTTCCCGGTTATGCGAAGAACCCGGCAAATCATATTTTCGTTGTAACGCTTTTGAGAGGAAAGGGTTTGGTGTCGCTTTCTGCGGTAAAACTTGGTCGGTGGCGCCCACCAGCCATACAGCCTCAAAAGTAACGCCAATAGCTTCTAACATCCCCATGATTTGTAATGGTGCTTTAGGTTGCTTTTGGTGAAAACTTTGCTGTTCAAGTTGTTCTTTGAGCAAGGACATGGCACGAGCAAAAGTTAATGCCTCAGATGCAACCTTTTGGATGCTTTGCGAAGTCTTAACTGCTTCAATGAAAGTTTGCTGAACCTGGTATTCTCTACTGTTTAAGCTGTGATAACCCGTCCAATGTAACTCTGATAATAACGCAATGAACGATTTTATCTGAGACTTATAATCCGTATTAGCTTGTAGCTCCTTTTGATAATCCTCTAATACATCGAGCCATGGCAATTCGATTTTATGATAACGACTGAGCTTTACAATATCATCAACTGAGTAGTAGGCCTTTGTAGACTTTCTTATCAGTAACTCAAACTGGGTAGACTGCCAATGCAGTTCCTGCTCTGGGTATAAATAAGGAGAAAGCAATATATGTTGAAGCTGGGTCTTGGTTAAACTTTTATGGGTCAGCGCAACCCAGTCCATCACTACAGCTACCAATGGCTGTTGCAACAAAGGTTCATCAATCGAAAAGTCGTGCAAAGGCTGAGTGATTTCTTTGCCGCTTACGAGGTTGTTTGCATAAAACTCGCGATAAATTAAACGCTCAATGTATGTTCGCTTTTGCTCAAGATCAGGCACTACAATCGCTATTTTCTTATTAGGTTGTTCCAGCAGAATATCCCTCGCCCATCGAACCGCAGCCAATAACTCGTGAGACGGCGTTGAGGCTGAAAACAGCTTCACATCGTTTTGCGCAGCCCCACTAGAAAATGACCAGTTGATCACTTGCTTATTTTTGTCGAGTAAATTTAGTAAAGCCGTTTGTTGGGGAGTGGGTTGTTGAAAGCCGTAGGTAATAATAGTAGCGGGCAGTTGCTGCTGTATCAATGGAACTAGAGTAGCAAGATAATTTCCCTGCTGTTGCATATCGATCCAACCGTTAGCGCTCAACTGTTTCTGAAAAGCACTGAACCAATCGCGGAAAGCTTCTTGGTCCTGATCTCCAGGCATCACCTCTAGAGATTCAATTTGCCACTGCTGGCACAGCCGCCAAGCATCAAAGCTCAACTGCTCTGTTTGTTTAGAGTTAAGTAGCGGCTTAACCACATCAGAACTCGATACCATCTGCTTCCACAGATATTGACTCTGATTGGAGCTCAGCCTCACGGGCAGTGGTATATTTTCCTCCTGCGCCAGTTCCCAGCAGTAATTCAGAAACGCACTCCATGGCATCACTTTTAGACTAGGCCACACATCATGACCTTGAGATAACTGCTGGGTAGCATATTGCTCACGAATAAACCGCGCCTGACGGCGGCTTGCGGTAATGACTAACGAGTTTTCCGCGTCGACGGCATTAAAGTCCATGTTTCCTCTTCACAATGATTTATTGGCAGTCAACGATGAGTCGTCCGCGATGCTTGTTATCAATTAACTCGTCAAAATAGGGAGACACATCCTTAAGGGCGATCTCCTTACTTAGAATTTGATCAAAATCAGGAAGTGGTGTCTCTTGTCCGAATTGATTCCACAGCTTGGTGCGCAAATCCATCGGGCAATTAGTTGAGCTGACTCCGAGCAAACTTACACCTCGCAAGATGAGAGGGATGACAGTCGCTTGTAGTTTTGGACTTTGCGCCAAGCCAATACAAGCGATATTGCCCCATAGATCGATACTCGCCATTAGCTTACTAAGAGTCTCACCACCGATACTATCAATCAAACCGCCGTAAGCGCCTTTGGAAAGGGGTTTATCGCTCAACTCTAAATCACTCAAGGTTTTGACTTCAGTTGCACCTAAGTTTTTCAGGTAATCATGCATCGACGACTGACTGGTTACGGCAACAGTGCCATACCCTTTTTTGCTCAACAGGTTTATGGCAAAACTACCCACGCCACCACTCGCTCCAGTAACGACAATAGGGCCTTTATCAGGAGTTTGGCCATTAACTTCCATGCGATGAATCGCAAGCGCCGCGGTAAACCCAGCAGTACCAATTATCATGGACTCACGGCCAGAATAAGCTTGCGGCTGTTTCATCACAAACTCACTCTCAACTCTCGCGTATTGGGCTAAACCACCATCAAAACTTTCGCCTAAACCACAACCATTCACTAGGACTTTATCGCCTTGGCTTAGCTGTGCGTTTGAAGATTCGACTACCGTTCCAGCAAGGTCAATACCTGCATTTAAGGGAAAGGACTTCATGATCGCCCCTCGCCCACTCGCGGCAAGAGCGTCTTTGTAATTAATACTGGAATAGTCAACTTTAATGACAGTATCGCCAGCACTAAGATCGTCAATATCGATATTAAGTAATTGATGGCGAACGTCAGGATCTTTAAATACTCGGCAGGCTAAAAAAGACACATAGACTCCTTTTGGTTCTGTTATCACTTACGCTTTAATCATTCTAAAGGTTAAGTTAATTCTAGACTCTGTAATACTGGATTCTTTGGGAACTTGATGCAGCCAATGTTGCTGGGTCGTTCCCTGCATGACCAATAGACTACCAGAAGTGAGCGTCATTTTGTGTCTCAATTTAGGATTAGTTTTGTGTTTGAGATGAAACGCTCTTGCTTGGCCCAGACTCACTGAGGCTATGACCGGTTCATCGCCTAGCTCTTTTTCATTATCAGCATGCCACCCCATGCTGTCTCGCCCGTTTCGGTAGAGGTTACAGAGAACGCTGTTAAAAGTAGTATTGAGTTGTGACTGTAACACCTCTTTCAACTGTTTCAGAGGCTCAATCCAGGGTAGAGGTTGATGCAACCTACCCGAATAACGATACTGCGCTTCACTATCGCCATACCAAGCCACCAGTCGCGGTACTTGTCGCTCCTTGCCAGCAATCCAAAGAGATTCTTCTTGCCACTCCACTAACTTCAGTAATGTATGATATAAGTCTGAGGCTTCCAACTCCCCAATAAAGTTAGGGTGGAGTTGGACAGAATCACTTGACTGACTATCAGGCTGATTAGAGCCCAATACTAAAGTTTCAACCTCCTGATCAAACCCTAAACCAATCTGTTTCATAATATTTTTATGTATTTTGATAAGCCCTTAACGGGAAAACTAACCAAGAAATAGATTATCAGATGTTGAGACGTTTTGCGGCTAAAATTGGAGTTGTTCTTAGAAAGTAAAAAGGCCAGCCATATTAATGGCCAGCCTTTGATTGCATTGTTAAAAGTAACAGGGAGTCTATTATCTAATTACTTCTCATCCCGAACTTCTTCTAACACTTCTTTTCTTTCAACAACTTCTTGTTCCCACTTTCTGCTAAACATACCAATTAACAGAACAACGGCACCAACACCGATACTGAAGGTCGCGATGAACTGGAACAAGCTTGGCATTTCTGAAACATTGTCTGGATCAAAGCCACCAGCTAGTAAGCCAGCAATAATACTACCAATAGAATAAGTGAAGATGAATAAGCCCATCATCTGCCCCATATAACGACGAGGCGATAATTTACTCACAGCACTTAATGCGATTGGGCTTAAGCAAAGCTCACCGACCGTATGCAAGAAGTAAGTTAGGATTAAAAAGAATGCTGCAGATTTACCACCGCCGGCTGCGATGTGTGCCGCGAATACCATAACCACGAAACCGCTACCCATGATGATCAGGCCGAAACCTGTTTTAAGGCCGTATCCTGGGGTTACCATTCGCTGACCTAACTTGACCCAAAAAGCTGCAAAGAAAGGCGTCAGTATAATAATGAATATCGAGTTAACACTTTGGAACCAAGCGGTTGGGATCTCAAAAGTACTTATGAACCTATCCGTATAATCTCTAGCGAATAGATTTAAAGAAGATCCCGCTTGCTCAAAACCTGACCAGAAACAAGCCGAAGCGATACAAATCAACAATAACGCCCACATGCCTTTCTTTTCTGTGGGGTTTAATTTACCTAGGAAGTAAATTAATGCAAAGTAAATAACAAAAAGAGCACTTAGAACGATGGCTGTTTTCTCAGCCAAGCTCACCGCGTCAATCGAGATAGTTCCTGCTAAAGTTAAAGCAGTCACCACCGCTAAAGCAACTAAGAAAATACCGATAATTGACCAGCTTTTCTTACGAGCACTGTCTGAAATGTGAACTGATGGCTTATCGCTAACTTCAGGCAAGTTTCTGTGAGTGATATAGAATTGAATTAAGCCCAACGCCATACCTACTGCTGCTGCACCAAACGCATAGTGCCAGCCTGCACTCTCCATCAGATACCCACATACGAAGTAACCGATTAAAGAGCCGATGTTGATACCCATGTAGTAAATCGCGTAACCAGCATCACGACGCTCATCTTCACTACCATACAGCTGGCCAACAACCGCAGTAATATTCGGCTTCAATAGACCGGTACCCAAAGCTACCAGAATCAAACCAATAAAGAATGAACTTTCGTTAGGAATAGCCAACACTATGTGGCCACACATGATAACGATACCACCGTACCAAATGGCTTTTTTACCACCGATCAATCGATCCGCAATCCAACCACCTGGTAAACCCATGAAATATACTGAGCTGGTATATAAGCCGTAAATAGCAGTTGCAGTAACTGTAGTAAGCCCTAAACCACCTTCTTGCAGCAAAGCCGTCATAAATAAAACCAAAATACCGCGCATACCGTAGTAGCTCATGCGCTCCCACATTTCGGTCAAAAACAAGGTCTGAAGACCTTTGGGATGCCCAAAAAAGGACTTGTCTTTTGTTTCTTCTGTCATTGATATACCCTTTAATTGCTCAAAATCTATCTGTTTCACTCTGCAATAGAGTAATAGATCATAGTGATTTAGTGCGATTACCTAACTGCCAGCCTCGATCTTTGTCGAAATAATTATTAGATAGGTCGCTGATTTTCTTAATAATTTATTTGTTAGCAACACACTTGGCCCAAATAAGACAACACATTGTTATATAATGACTTTGATTCGTCCAGTCCTTTTTCCGGCCTGATAAGGCCATAACAGTGCTCACTCTATCTTGATATTGCGCTTAATTTATTGGCGAATGAGCCTAATATTCTGAGCTCTGTTTTCGATAACATTTGTCCTAAAAGGGTTAATATCCAATCCACCACGGCGCGTATATCGTGCGTAAACAGTTAGCTCCTGTGGCTGACAATACTTCATAAGATCAACGAAAATGCGCTCAACACATTGCTCATGGAATTCATTATGGTTTCTAAATGATATTAGGTACTTTAGTAAGCCTTCGTGATCAATTTTAGGGCCACGGTAATCAATCAACACTGATGCCCAGTCTGGTTGTGAGGTAATCAGGCAGTTACTTTTTAGTAAGTCGCTTTGCAGGCTTTCTTGTACCACCCGCTCCTGCACTTTGAGCAAGCTTGGCTGATAATCATAGTCAGTGACCTCTACATCGATGTCATCGATCAGTATCGCTTTTGGCGCAACAATGCCTACTTCTTGTCGGTATTGCTCTAAGGTCAACAGCTGCACTGAAACAGCTCCCTCTGCTGCTGCGGATAAGTCATGTTGCAAACTCTCCAGCACGGCGTCCCAACTTTTAAAGCGAGTTTGGTTGTAGGAATTCAAGTACAACTTAAAAGACTTGGATTCAACAATATTGATGGTGTCATGGGAGAATTCGAAAACACCAATAGCAACCTGTGGTTTGCCTTTAGTGTTGAGCCATGACATTTCATAAGCATTCCAGAAGTCACTACCATGAAAAGGCAAATTATCGTTTAAGCCTAGCTCATCACGCTTGAGCTGACGCGCAACAGGGAACAGTAGGCTGGGGTCGTACTGATCCGGGTAGCCAACGTCTTTCCCAAGTGGAATATCATCATGGTTCATATCAGCACCTTACCTAGTTTGGCGTCACTCTAGCCTTCAGTCGAAAATACACCGTCACTTCCTCACGATCGTGGTATAGATGTTTCGCCTGCCAAAAATAATCTAAATCAGCATCTTCTAAACGCTCGCAAATTAAGCCAATGCAATCAGCAACTTCCTGAAAACGTTTCTTCATCGGAAGCTTTAAGTTGAAAATGGCGTGCTGGGTATGACCGCCTTCTAGCCACTGTGCCATTAAGTTAGCGACTAGCGAGGGTTTCTCTACCATATCGCAAACTAATACGTTGACCGGCTTCTGAGGGAGCCAAGTGAAGGCATTTTCCTTAAAATGCTCAACATGTTCTGTTGCCATCAATTTTTTATCCATTGGTCCATTGTCAATCGCAGATACCTGTAACCCACGTTCGACCAATTGGTAAGTCCAGCCCCCAGGAGCGGCACCTAAATCCACCCCCGTGTTCCCTAAACGAAATGCATCTTTTTGTTGCTTACGAGAAATCAGCACCTGAATCGCTTCATCAAGCTTTAAGGTCGAGCGACTAGGAGCATCTTTCGGCGCTTTCAAGCGGACAATACCGCCTTTTAACGGGCTCGAACACTCTAATGGTGACAAACCGACAAGACAGTGATCATTAGCTAAAAACAACAAATGTAACCTAAGTTCGCCACTCTCCTGCACTAAGCCATGCTTTTCCAGTGCAATGGTCAAAGGCGTCGAAAACTTCTTACAAAATTTGGAAAGCTCTCGCCCATCATCGCTATCAAGGTGCTCAACCAGCACATTTTTCGCCCCCGAAAACTCAGAGCAGACGTCAATGATCGGCGAAATACGGTCGTCTAGTGGCATGTTTTCGAGCTCGGCCTTAGTCCAAAACCATTGACGTGCAAAAATAATATCCGCCAAATCAAGCACCCCAAAGAACTCTTCGGCACTCGATTGATCAAACATGTAATACCGAACATACCCTGTCTCAGGTTGCGCGTTAGCATAACCAGCAAGATCGTGAGCTGTGGCTATCGCCTGCACTTCCGCTGCACAGTCTGACTCAAAACCAGGGCGACAGAAAAAAATAAAAGGGGCTTGCTGCATAAATCAATATAGAGTGGTACTAAGATGGGCAGATTCTAACATAGAGTCACAGCCTTTGATTAGGGTTTTGCCCTTGCTGGTGCTAAAATGGCGGCACTTTTGATTAGCCACCCCCAACACCCATATGGCCCATTACAACAAATCAGACATTGCAGATCTTAAAAAAGACTTAACTGTTGAAGATACTTTGAGTGGCTTCCCGATGACCTTTGATACCACTTGGGGCATATTCTCCCCAAGAGCCATCGATGTTGGTTCAATCATGTTACTTAAATATCTTGACGTTGCCCCCAACGATAAGTGCCTCGATCTTGGGTGTGGTTATGGTGTACTCGGTTTGACCATGGCAAAAATGGCGCCGCAAGGTGAAGTCATCATGGTTGATAAAGACTATGTCGCCGTTGACTACGCCAACAAAAACGCTAAGAAAAACAACACACCTCATGCTAGCGCTCGTTTAAGCAATGGCTTTAGCGACGTTAGCGAAAGACACTTTAATGTCATTGTTTCAAACATACCGGCCAAAGTGGGCAACGAGTTACTTTATATTTTCTTGCACGATGCTTACGAGCGACTGGCTCCTGGTGGTCGTTTCTACGTAGTAACCATTACAGGTTTGCGTGATTTCATGAAAAGAGCGTTTAAAGAGGTTTTTGGCAATTACAAGAAGCATAAACAAGGCCCAGCCTACACTGTTGCCAGTGCCATAAAAGAAGAATAATTATCATATAGCCGTCTATTTAATGTACAGCTGTCATATTGTCATCTTAGCGTCAAAAAGTTTACACATTTCCTGTGGATAACTTTGGGGAAAAATTGCTGAAACTTGCTCAAAGCCCATAAAACAAGGTGACCTTTAACAGATCGCTCATTTTTTGAGCAGCTTTTGGTTTTTATCATTTAAATCAATAAGTTAACATCTTAACTAAAGCATTAAATGCCACTCTAAAACCTTTTTCCTACCTCAAAGCCTTATAAATTAAGGCTTATGTGGCAGTTGTGGATTTCTATTAAAAATATTGTCATGTAACCAATTGTATCCATCGAGAAAATCAAGTCATTTTTGTATTTTTTTCACAGGTAAGTAGTCACTTACCGGTTAACGTTTAAGTTCTTTAAAATGAGAACTGGTACTACCTATTTAATAATCAATTTCCCCCTAAACACAGGAATAAAAAAAGCCCAGACCAAAGGTCCAGGCTTTTCACTTTATGACTAACTCAGTTTTACTGTTTCGAGAACCTCTGTCTGGTAAATAATACTAATACCATTAAGAGTAACCAGCCGGTGCTACCACCACCTGAGTCACCATTATCACCAGAGCCTCCGTCTGAGCCATCACCACCTGAGCCGTCACCGCCGCCAGATGTTGCTTGGGCTTCAACTTCGACCGCGACCTCTTTCTCAACTTCGGACGTACCGTCACCGACAATGACTGTGAACGTATAAGAGCCTTCTGTTAGGCCTGAAACCGTTGTAGTAGGAGACATCGGGTTATCAATAGTGCCTTCACCCGTCCACAGGAACGTTAACTGGTCACCGTCAGGATCATAGCTCGCTGAAGCGTCTAACGTCAGCACATCACCTTCTGTAATCGACATCTCATCCGATGCCAACATAACCACTGGTAAGTCATCTACCGGGCCTACAGTTACAAGGAAGCGTGTGCTTGCTTGGTCGGTTGGTTGATTGTCGTCTGTCACGGTGACAGTCACTTCAGTAGTACCACTAAAGTTTTCGTTAGCCGTAATATCAAACGTCGAACCATTATCATGACCGTGCACTTCAGCTGTAATACCCTCTCCTGTCACGCTGATAGTGTTAGAGACGTTGTTGTTATCCATATAAGCCACTTGGATATCTTCAATCGTACCTTCTTCCATCATCTGCTGATCGTTAATGTCGAACAAAGTGATGTTTGATGGCGCATTAAGCGTTTCGGTTAGAATTTTAGTTCCTACGCCATCCAAAGCTAGGTTAGCTGAAACTTCTAACTCTTGACCAATAGCTTCTGGCTTAACTCGCGCTTGGAACACAATGTCAAAAGCCGTGACTTCTGGACCGTTGTAGTCAAAGCAAATTGCCATATCGTCGCGCAAGTAGTCCTGCAAGCCACCGAACCCGTTATAATCCGGATTAGCACTTTGGTTCAAGTAACCGTCTACAGGTTCACCGGCCATTGGGCTTGCGCCACCATGAACACCTGCTGTAGCTATCTTTTCAACTGGTGTGCTTTGCTGGAAAGGAGAGCCGTTGCCAGTGTAGTTGCCGAAAGACAAATTATCGTAAGCATAGACCATCTCATAGTCACCAGTAGCAGAGCTGTAGTCACGAGCAAGGATTAACTGCGCGTCAACAGAAGTTGTTGAAGCCGTGTTAGGTTCCCAGCCTGTACAACCCCTGAAACCACAACCAGTTCCAACTAGGTGCTGTAGGTTATCCCACTCAATTAGCACGTGAGTACTGACGTTGTTTTGATCAACCAAGCTAACAAAGCTAATACCTGATGCTTCTTCTTCAACTCCAGTATCTACGTAAGGAGCACCGAACTCCATTCCCGAAGTACCGAAACCGGCAATACCGTACCAGAATATCCCCATATTAGCGAAGGATGGAGCCTTGTAGTCTTGGTTAAAGGCCATGTTCTGATAGGAACCAAAGAAGCCCGGAGCTGCGCCATGCAAGTCGACCATGCCGTTGCCCCAGATATACAGACTGCCACTATTAAACATATCGCCTTCATTATAATTAAATAATGAATAGGTCTCGCCAGCTGCCGAACGATCATCTTGGTAAATTTCGTTTAGCGTTACTTGCAATGCTGTGTCACGGTTGCTCTGAGGAGCATTTTCTTGCGGTGTAAAACCATGCTCGTATAGGTTTACGTAACCACCGTCACCGATAGGCGTACGACAAGAAGCATCGTTTATAGAGTTTGTGATTAAGTACTCACGCGGACGGTCGCGACTGTCAGATTGTACACCAGTCACGCTAAAGCTATTACCATCTTGAGTTACTTCAGCTGAAAGGAAGCGGTTCTCAACCAGCTGAACACTACCTTCTACTAACTCTAGACTTTCAGGAAGCTCTGATTCAATCGAGAAATTACGATCTGAACCACTGGCGTTAGCTTTTACTGAGATCTTGTAGTCAACAATATCACCCACAACTGCACCATTTTGGCTAGCAGTCATGTTGATGCCATCTTTCTTACGAACAAAGTTTGCCGCTACTAAACCGATGTTATCAGGGTTGTTAGGGTCAGTACCAAATTCAACCGCACTATAATATTTTTCACCCTCGACAAAGCCTGAGTCGTCTAGCACTAGATCCACACTTGTCAACTTTTCGCTGTCGCTAGTCGCAGGCGCATCTATTGTTAACTTTTGAGCCTGGGTATCCATAACAACAGCAGTAGCAACCTTATGCTTAAAGACTGCATTCTCTAGACCTAAATAACTTCTAGAGTTGTAGTTGTGCTCTTGCCATACGACCCAGTATTTGCCCGCCTCAGGGTTAGGGATGTTACACCAGTCATACATTTCAAATGAAGTCAGTACCGACTTACAGATGGCTTCTTCACTATAGTTGATTTCGCCATCACCGTTAGCATCAATACCAACGTAGATACCAGCATTACCTTTTGGTCTAGTATATTCGTTAGCATTAGTCGCGGCGCCACTTTCAAGGACTTCGGCAACGAAACGCTTAGCATTTTCAGGAACATCAACCCAAGTAACGTGTACTTTTTCTAGATTTCCAGAAGCTTCAAATAAGTTTGAACCATTGCCGTCATCACGCTCTTCAAGCTCAATGTTTTCTATGTTTGCTTTAACAGGAGCATAGACAGTAGTTGTTAATGCTGGAGCATCACCCAGAGAAAGGTTGTTTATTGTATGGGTACTCTTTTCCGAAAACACATTGTACTCAACCACTTCTGGAAGCTGACCACTATCCAATTCCATTTCAACATTCATAGTAGCCGTCGGAACCGCAGGATTTTCGTGGGTCAAATTTACTTGACCGAATACGGTTTGCCCTCTAGGCGTTGAATATGAGTTTTGAGAGTCAACCCAAGAGCCTGTCACAATAATACGCTGAGTTTCACCAGCTTTGAGGCTGAATGTGCTTGGGGAAGCTTCTAATTGAACACTGTACTCTGAGGTTTCTGCAGACACATCCCAAGTACCGTCTACTGTTGCAGTAACTTCGCGCACCCAGCTACATGAACGGAAGCATGCAGAGTCAACCATATTTGGTGTATTCAAAGCACCTAAGTTACCGCCCTGATGCGGGTTAGCAATGGTATAGTTCTCCACTGGTACATGCATGATCAAGCCTGAATGTATTGCCTTATCGACTTGAGCAATACCAGAACCATAGAACCATGGGTTAGCATTACCTACACGGCCAAACTTATCACCCACCTGATCGTTTGCCGTCAACTGCATTGCGGACATCACTTCAGACGGTGACCACTCCGGACGCGCTTGTTTAATCAATGCTAGTGCACCCGCAATGTGTGGACTCGACATAGAGGTACCACTAATGGCATTAAACTCTGTTGGACTTGGGTAGTTTGTAAATGGTTGATCTTCTGAGTATGCAGAATAGATATCAGAACCTGGAGCCGTGATAGAAGGAGCTGTAGATTCGCGATACTCCTCTAAGAAAGCATGACCAATTGAACTAAAAGGAGAAATAGCGTCTACTAGATTCTCAGACACTTCAGCGGTTGTTTCAGTTGCAGGGATAGTGCCGTAGTGACCATCTGCATCTCTTAACCAGCTAACCATAGCCTGACCGTCACCTTCGTTCATTTGCATAGTTGGGATTGTATGCGGAAGGTTTGGATAGATATCTTGAGAAGACGTCGCAGTATTATAAATCACGGTCGCTGCACCGCCGCCTGCTTCAACATTTGCAGACTTTTCTACTAACGCATTTTCTCCGCGTTCACAGAATACAATCTCGCCATTAGCAAATGTACCAGCAGGGAATGGTGTAGAACACAAAGCGTTACCAAAATTTTCAGCCAACACGATTGGCCCAGTAATTGCTTCCGTCGTAATACCGTTAATATCCGTAAGGTAACTAGCAGGCAAAGATCCGCCATTATAGCTAAGGTTTTCAAATCTTTGTCCAGTGGTCACACTAAAGGTTCTACCATGCTGACTAGACGCCACTGACAATAACCATGGAGATACGTGGTTGACTGATTGGTAAGCGCCTGCGTTACCCGCTGAAGCAGCAACATTAATCCCCGCTTCATGCGCAGATAGGAAAGCTAGCTCAACTGGGTCATTGTGTGAATCATAACCACCAGAAATTGAGTAGTTAATCACGTCAACACCATCAAGGATTGCTTGCTCTACAGCTAGCAAAGTTCCGCTTGCTGGACAACCCACCCACTTATCACCTGAGTTTCCTGGGAAGCAAACTTGGTAAGAGATAACATTCGCATGTGGCGCAATTCCTGACATCTGTGGAATGGTGTAGCCTGTATCGATACCTTCATGTGTAAAATCTATAGCAGGAATTTTAAAAGGCACATCATAAAGCACATTACCTGCCGCAATGCTTGCCGTATGCGAACCGTGACCTTGGTAATCTTCACCATTTGCAGGGCGCGATTGCGCAAAATCAGGATCACTGAATGCTTTGGTAATATTTGGAGTTGACCAAACGCCGATTAACTTGTCATTACACAGGTCAGCAAACTCTTCGATACTACAATCGTGTAAGAAGTTACCAGTGCCTAATGGGTTTTGGACGGTATAACCATCATCACCCGTAGCAGCAAACGATGGGTGCTGTGAACTGATACCTGTATCGATAACACCAATCAACATCCCTTCACCTTTAATACCGTTAGGTTGGCTCGGAACCGAAGTGTCAGCCCATACATTTGGCGTGTTAGTACGCTCAGGGGCTACATCCATCAACAGTTCATGATTAACATCACGAGAAATATATGCCACTTCACTAAGCTTTGATAAACGCTTGGCTTCTTCTTGTGTCATCTCTGCAACGACAGCATTGATAGCAACTTGATGTTGCTGCTTAATGTTCAAGCTCACACCAGCAGAGCTAGCTTTGCTAACAAAAGCATTCTGCTTGTTTTTAAGCTTATTAGTATAAGCCTGCACAGCAGGATTAGACTTTAAACTTGCCTTACGAGGACCAAGCTTAGAGTTTGAGAATAACTGCTTAGTCGCGCCCTCACCATTAGCACCACCAGTATAAAGCGCTGCCGGAGCATCTTTTAAACGAATGATATAGTTGTGGCGTCCTGAAATGTTATCTTCAGGATTAAACTTGGCCTTTGGCGTCAATTTAATGTTACCGCCAAACCCTTCCAGTAAATGGCTTGGATTCGCTTGGTTTTCGCTAGTTTCCAAACGAGCTTTTGCCGACTCTGGACTGATATTAATTGGTTTGATTTGATAGGTATTACCACCTACCCCGCTTGCAGCTGCTGCGACTCCAGCGGAATAAACCGCTGCTGCAACAACTGAAGCTATCGTCATAATTTTCACGATTAGACTCCTAATAAAGTTTGATTACTTTTTTTATGCGGAGAAAGGTATATCACATAGATAAACTTATTCAGGAGTGATCATTTGTACGAATTTGTACGCACTATCAACTATCAATCAGTTCCGAAGCCTTTGTACGAATTTGTACGAATTAGTATTACTGGTTGGACATGGTTCAAAGCCGTTGCTAGACTTATTTTGATATAAAATTAGGCTCGTTCCGAACCAAGGCATTAAAACGAAATTGATGAAAAACGCATTATTAGTAGCTGCTCTTGCACTAGCAAGTTTAGATACTCAAGCAACCTCAACTGAGATTAGTTTAGAGTCTGTCAATAAAGACCCTGAAGTAACTGAGCAGCAAGACAGTGCAACACCAACTAGCCAGCAAGCAGAAGCTGGAGAGTGGGACGTGTCAGTGAGCCTGGGTTATGGGCAAGTCGAAAGCATCATAAAGAATGTTGAAGATTACAATCTCTATTTATTGCCTAACATTAGTTACTATGGCGAAGACTTTTTCGTAGAGAATACTACACTAGGTTACAGCCTATATGAGGGTCAGGATTTATATGTCGACCTAGTAGGTCTATTAAATAGAGACGGGCTTTACTTCAAATTAGAAGATTTTGGTATTTTTTCAGCGCTTGGCATCAATCCAGTAAGAGGCAGAGATGTTGTTGATATCGATAGAGATCTATCATACCTAGCGGGCCTATCTGCCACATATCATGTTTTAGGTTTAGATATCAGAGGTGGCTACTATCACGACATCACCGATGTTCATGGTGGCTATGAGGTAAGTTTTTCTATCGCAAAACACTTTTCTCTAACCGATAATTGGACATTAGATTTAAAAACTACAGCCCTACACAAAAGCAAAAAATTACTAGATTACTACTATACAATACGTAGAGAAGAAGCCTTTACTCGTAGGCCTTTTTACACACCAAATTCGTCGGGCAACAGTTACTCTTGGACTGTTAACTCTGAGTACTCATTTAACGAAAATTGGTCAGCACACCTTCTTTTAAACAGAGTAGTTTTGCCCAACGAAATAACTAACAGTATTATTGTAGGTAACAAAAGACCTAATACCTACTTCTTGGGAGTTAAGTACACTTTCTAAAAAAAACATGAAAAAACTGGGGTTTACCATACAGTTATTAGTTTTATGCTCCCTAACCGGGGTAAGTAAAGCTTATGCTGAACAAGAAAACCCTTGGCAAGCCAAATCGATCGAATCTGCAGAGAATGAAGCGTCCTTAACCATCACACCTTCGATTTGCGTGGTAAAAGCTAAAGGTGAGCTCTGTCAACAAATCCTCACTGTCCTGTTTCAAAACAACAAACGTCACAATATTTGTATCTACAACGTACAGAATGCAGAACCTTTATGGTGTGACAGAGAAGTAAACATGGTGAGCTTAAAGCTTGATGTAAAAACCAGTTCTAGCATTACTCTCATCGCAAAAGACAGCAATCACAACACCATCTTAGCGACAAGCACTTTCCGATTAAGCACTTTTAAACCGGCAGAGACACGTAAACGAAGAAATTATGGGATTGGTATCCTATGAGCACTTTATTGGATTGTAAGATTCTTCTAATAGAAGACGATCTTCCTTTAGCGGAACTCATTCAGGAATACCTTAACTCTCAAGGTTACGCCATCACTCATATTGCTAAAGGGCTCGATGTTCATAAAATTACGGACTCAGCCAGTTACGACCTGATTCTATGCGACGTTATGTTGCCCGATATAGATGGCTTCAACTTAAAGGACGTGTTAGAGCAAAAATTCGTGTGTCCGATCATCTTTCTCACCGCACTTAGTGATGATGAAGACCAAATCCTAGGGTTAGAACTTGGCGCTATTGATTACATCGTCAAGCCTGTTGAACCGAATGTACTGCTGGCACGGATAAAAGCTAATCTCCGCAAAACAAAAGCGCATAGCCCGCAAGACAATATCGTCATTTCTGATCTTGTACTTGATAAACATAATCAAGTCGCCACCGTAAACAATGAGCCACTTGACTTAACCAGCCAAGACTTTGAGCTGCTTTGGATATTTGCACAAAACCAAGGAAAACTTCTGTCACGTGAGTTTTTATTTCAAGCTATCATTGGTCGCGAATATAATGGTTTAGATAGAACTGTAGATGCTAGAACCAGTCGATTGCGAAGCAAATTAGAAAGCTTTGCTATACCCGGGCTGATTATTAGAACAGTGTGGGGTAAAGGCTATTTATTCACTTATACCAAGTCAGCAGTTTAACTCATGAAATTTCAGTTTTTTCGTTTTTACGCGCTAATTGTTTTAGCTGGCTCTCTACTGGTATGGTCATTTAATCAAATTTATCATGCTGTACAAGAGCCGGCTAAAAGTTATCAAGTCGATATAGACTTTTTTTTTCAAGGCTACAATGCAAGCAATAACACTTCTAACGATAACACCCAGTTACCTTTATTTCACACTGTTGATGCCAATGCTTTAGCGCTACCTGAGGATATTCAAACACTGCTCAAGAAAGGTCAAGTTATTGCTGTAACGAATGACTCAGGTGACACTTACTACTACAAGAAAAATCCTGATGCGAATTCTTTAACACAGTTCGGTCCCTTCAAAGAAGTTACAAAAGAGTCGAGTATAGCACCCTACATTATTCCTCTTTTTTACAGTAGCTTGGCGTGTTTATTGCTATTGATGATGCGCCCTATTTTTAGAGATCTTCAAAAACTACAACAGGATGCAGCTGAGTTTGGTCGTAAGCCACAAGCAATGAAGCGCTCCATTAAAGAGTCTTCCAACATTTATCCGCTGGCTAGATCTTTTTATGGCATGTCGAATAAAATTTTAAGTTTTATTCAAATGAACAAAGATCTATCTCGCACCATCTCTCATGAAATTAGAACACCGCTAGCCCGTATGAAGTTTATGCTTGAAATTATCTCTCCCAATATAAAGTCATCACAAAAACACCGGATGCAGAATGATATTTCAGAAATAGAATCATTGGTCAGCGATTACCTATCATTTGCAAAAATAGAAAATGAAACTGACAATATTCATCGGGCGCTTTATTCGATGAAGAGTTTTATACAGGATATTCATGAAAAATTTTCTATTTATGAACAAGAAATAACAATTAGTTGTCACAGCGATGACGTCAAGGTCTATTTTGATAAGCAGTCACTCTCGATAGCCATTCAAAATTTGCTGACTAATGCATTGCGCTTTTCAAAAGAAACCATCAATCTTAAATTCAAGCTCCAAGACAACGTTTGTGTCTTATCGGTAGAAGATGACGGGCCAGGTGTCGGCGAAAAAGGCGAAGCACTAATGCAACCCTTTAGCCGAGAAAACATTAAAGAGCAAAACCATAAAGGGTTCGGTTTAGGACTTTACATCGTTCGGAAAGTGGCTATTTGGCACGAAGGCGAGTTTATCATTTCACAGTCGAGTCAATTAGGCGGTGCCAAAATGGAGCTTCGCTGGCCTAACCAACCTTAGCTAAAGAACCAGTAACTTAGTAGAATCGCAGCAGTTATGCCTGCTAGATCCGCTAGTAAGCCACAGGATAAAGCATGACGAACCCTTTTGATGCCAACAGCTCCAAAGTATACCGTTAAAACATAAAACGTCGTTTCTGTACTACCCTGAATCGTCGCAACCATATAACCAGCTAGTGAGTCGACACCTTGCGACTCCATGGTTTCAAGCATCATGGCTCTCGCTCCGCTCCCGCTAAATGGTTTCATGAGGGCTGTTGGAATAGCTTCTACAAACCGAGTATCCAATCCTAAAGAACCGAATAACCAGCTCAATCCTGACGCGAATGCGTCAAGAGCACCAGAGGCTCTCAAAGCACCGATGGCAGTTAACATAGCAACAAGGTATGGAATAATTGTTACAGCCACCTTGAAGCCTTCTTTCGCACCTTCAACAAATTCCTCATAGACCGCAATTTTGCGCTTCCAACCATGAAGCAGAATTAAGATGATAGCCAGCATGAGCAAAAAGTTGCCTAGTGCTGAGCTCATGGCTGACATTTCGTCTGCTGGTAATGTCATTAACGCCCAAACGAGCGTAGCAATAACTGTCGAAAAGCCTAAGAAATATAAACCGACCTCTCGATTAAAGATCGATAATTTCTGCACTAAAGCAACGGCGAGAAGTCCCACAAATGTTGAAGCACTGGTCGCTAATAGGAGGGGTAAAAATATTGCCGCAGGATCGGCAGCCCCCATCTGAGCACGATAAAGCATAACGGTGATGGGGATAATGGTAACCGCCGAAGTGTTAAGAACTAGAAATAAGATCTGAGCATTCGACGCTGTATGCTTTACTGGGTTTAACTCCTGTAACTGCTCCATGGCTCGAATACCCATGGGAGTGGCTGCATTGTCTAAACCCAACATATTAGCCGCCATATTCATGCTAATGCTACCAAGTGCCGGATGTCCTGTCGGCACTTCTGGCATCAGTTTCCGAAATAAAGGCGCCAGTAAACGAGCCAGCTTATTCACTAAACCGCTTTGCTCAGCGATTTTTAACAGCCCTAACCAAAACGCCAGCACACCAATCAGGCCAATTGAAATAGTCACGCTGAGCTTGGCCATATCAAATAAAGATTTTACTAGATTAGGGAATGCCGCCTGATTGCCCGCGAACAACCAATCAAATAATGATAAAGCAAACGCAATGACGAAGAAGAAGAGCCAAATAATGTTGAGCATATGCGGTTATGTTTATAGTTCCTACTCTAAACTTAACCAAAATAATCTCGGGTGTAAATTCTTGTTTCGAAATAAAAAAGGCACCAAACAAGGTGCCTTTATAATGGAGCTATTACTTTCTAGTAACCAGACGGGTCTGTATCAAAGGTTCCAGTAATGTTAAATGTTACTGAGCCACCATTTGGCAGTGTGGGAATCGTTTCAGAAACATCACCACTACCTGAAGCGTTTGCGCATGCCGCGCCAGAAACTGCGCTACAGGTCCACGTTACAGAATTTAAACCCGCAGGCAATACGTCAGACACAAGTAAGCCATCGGCTGACTCGGGACCATTGTTGGTAACAACAATTTGGTAAGTCACTGTCTTCCCTGGCTCAAACTGTAAATCACCATCACTTTTTGTCACGCTAATATCAGCTTCCGGTAAGCGATTTAAATAAGTACAGACTATTGATGTGTCTGATGCTGTAGGTGTTAGCACGCCATCAGAAACATCACTATCACCAGTGCCGGTACAAGAAAGACTATTGACGTAGCTAAATGTATTTCCAGCGTTTAACGTTTCAGAAATCGTATAATCAACCCCTGAAATAATTTCTTGAGCCGTTCCTGAATCGGTTTCATTAGGGGTGTTCGCCGTCGAGTTGACTGATGGCAAAGTAGTTACCGTACCACCTGTTACCGTTACCGTAGCCTGATCGCCTACAGCTGCATTTTGCCACTGTTTGTTAACAGCCAAGTCTGTGGTAAACACAGAGAAATCACCAAAGCCGTTGACGATGCCAATTGCTCCTGGACGATCGGTATCAGGAGTTTCACACTCCTCATAAACCATCCGAATAGAGCGAACACTATTAGCATTAATCGAGATCTGCGCCTCAGAAGTTCCAGCTACGTCATTGGCATTCCCCTCGATCACAAAACTGTTTGCAGGGGTTCCACCAGACGCTGGAATAGCAGCAAAGGTTGTTGGCGCTGTAGCCGTCGAAACAGAGAAGCTACCCGCGCTGATGGCGTTACCATCGATATCAAAAGCCCTTACTTCAATTCGATCACAAAATTCATTAGAGGCTCCAGGAGGGTTTTCTAAAAAACCGGATGTATTAGAATCAACATCACGTAAATTAAACGACGGGTTGTTCACTCCAAGTGGGAAAACTGAAGGAGTAAAAGTCCATATAGCTTCTGCCCTCTGCCCACTTTGAGCAGCAATATTGACGTTGATTTCCTCATCACCATTGGCGTTGGTAGCAGCATATATCGAATTTCCGTTAACAACACCTACGGTAGCGTTGACTTGAAGCTGCAATGCAGCGGCCTCGGTTGATATACCACTATCTACGTCAAGAAAGTTGGTAACGTTACTTCCTGTCCAAGGATCAGTACCGTCGATATCAACATTGTAAGGCTCTTCTGCTTTTATCGTGGTAGATACCAAAGTCCCAAGCAGTAACAACATGCTTTTGTTGGCATGCCCCCATAAATTGAAACGTCTTTGTTTCTTAGCCGCATCACTAGACACGTTATTTGCACAAGCTACTGTTTTCATTATTAGACCCTAGACTCATCAAGGCTACAAACCAAAAGAATAAGTGCTAAATTCAGCACAAAATTTAGGCAATTATATAACTAAGCTCTGAAAAAGCTAGTTTTTTTAAGGGTATACAAGGGCTTGTGAAGTAAATGTGAAATAAAATAGCCGTCTTTAACTGGACGGCTACTTAGGGGGATTAGAGTTTATTCTTATTTGCGTTTTGTTTTACCTTTTGACAGTGACGAGCCACCGCCGCCACCTTCTTCAGGCCTGGGATCATAATCAGTAGTGTCGACTGGGAAGGAGACTCTAACCTCATAAGTTGCCGGAAGAGTATTCTCTATCAGCTGCTGCTCAGAAGCTGCAATTGAACGGCTTGCGGTATATCGATATGCGCCCTTACTCGCTTTAGAGGCATTTAAGCTTAGCGATAATGAAAGCGTAGTTTCAATAAAGCCTTTGACCAAACCTACCTGTGTTTCTCCCAGAGGGGTATTTGCTTGCAGAAGTACTATGTTTGTATCTTCAACTGGCGGTGATTCTTCGCCCAGGGCTGCTGAGGCAACGCCCGTAAACATCATTAATAATACAGAATAAAAAATTTTCGCTGACATAATGTTCTCCTTAATAGTCAGTTGGATCGTCGCTGTAGACGACAGGCACCGTTAAAGTAACCTGCTCTGCTGCTGCAACGCTCACCGTAACTGAAACGCTGGTTCCACCAGCGCTTCCTCCACTGGTACTACTACAGCTAGAGCCTGCTGCTGATGGCGTACAAGTCCAGCTACCACTCAATGTCACACCTGATGGCAAGTTATCCGTCACCACTAAGCCTACAGCATCACTAGGGCCAGCATTAGAAACTACAATAGTATAAGTATCAGAGCCTCCAGGAATAAAATCATTAAGAGATGTCTTAGTTACTGAAACATCAACCACTCCAGCATTAATCTCAACTGACGCTTCATCATCATCCGCAAGGCCATCTCCTAGGTCATCCGTTGCTAAACCACTTCTAAACTCGGAGTCAGGGTCAACACGATCCGCGTTGATAATTTCAGCTTCATTATTAATGACGCCAGCTGTATTGGCGCTAACGACAATATCTAAGGTCGCAGAACCTCCGTTGGCTATAGTGCCGACGGTCCAAAGACCTGAGCCAGATGCATAGCTTCCCTGGCTCGCGGTTGATGACACAAAATCAAGTTCAGCAGGCAGGATATCTCTAACTTGGATATTGTTAGTGCCATCAGGTCCATTATTGGTCACAGTTAATGTATAAGTAACATTTTCACCAACATTCGGAGCATTATTATCAACAGTTTTGGTCAGTGAAAGGTCTGCTTGAGGTACACACACCACCATTTCCATACCGTCACCGCCAGCACCCTCTAAGCCAATACCGTCTAACCCTAGGCTAAGGCTGGAATAAGCTCCTTGATAAGCTACGGAACCTGCTGCAGTACCTGTGGCTGTGTTGGTTGATGACTCTGTGTTAGCTGAAACCACTAACATGTCTCTTAAAAAAGTATTATTGGTATAAGTCGCGAAGTGGCCAACGCCTGCTAACCTCGCCATAGTCACTCCAGCAGTATTAACCCCCCAGCGTGAAGAGTTAGTTACCCCAGCTCCTATACCCCCAACTCGATCGATATGAATGATGGCGTTATTTACCGTTCGCCCACCAAAGCTAATATCCATAGTTCCTTGACCGCCAGGATCAGCATCGTTTACAGCTCCATCTGTATTAGTTGCTTGATACACCGGTTCGAAACCATTTGCTCCTGGCGTTGGGTCCCACTCGAACAGCACTCCTAGTGAAGTACGGCCTTGAACCGCAGCTGAACTCCAAGCGTTGATCGTGTTCATAGTGTCAGCCGTAAATACCCAACCTGCGGGACCGGTATCTGAGGTGTTGATAGTAACTGGGATAGCTCCAGAAGTAGCTTGAGGCGAGCTGCCTAAGTTTGACCATGCGTTGGTTAAGTTTGTATTCGAACAAGTTTGTGCGCTTAAGCCCGTAGGTGTGTCACTGATTGCAAAGACGTTAGTTGATGTCACCGCAGTTGTTGTTGTCACGGTTCCGATATTTGTTCCGTTGACTAGAACGGTTAAAGAGCCACCACCATTCCAACCGTCCCCAAAACTATCGTACATGACGATTCGGTAATTTCCGGGAGGAACATTATTAAAGGTATAGTTTTGTGAAAAAGACGTGTCAGCCACCGCTGGCAAGGTACAAAACCCCGGCACACAAATAGCATTTTCACCACCGTAACGAGTGGTCACTAAATTGCTATTAATAATCTCTGTGGTGTTGCCATCAGCATCACGATCTGCTGCATCAACAGCAGTATTATAAAATTCGATTCGGTTTTCTTGTGACCATTGAGGCCAGTTAACTTGGAATTCAACTGTTGCGGCATAGGCAACGTTTAATGATGCAATGAATAAAGCCAGAAAAGCCAATGACTTAAAAATTAGATTTTTCATAAATCCTAAATTACTACCCCACCATCCATCTATAAGATATTCTAATGCCTGAGAAAACATCAGAGGCTTGATTAACCCTATAAATATCACACTAAATCCCAGTTAAACAAGATATTTTTAGATGCACCAAACATTTAGCATTAAATTAATTCATACATGCATTGCGAAAGCCTTATTTAAGTCACATTTGCATTAGCTTTTGCTAAATAGCCTCTAGGTTAGTCAGCCCTGATATTTTTAGTTATAATCTGCGTCATTATCAGAAATCACCTCAAACCATGTCTGAAAAGCGCTCCAAATTAGAGTTTAATAAACTGCAAAAACGTCTTCGTCGAAACGTCGGTAAAGCGATCATGGATTACTCTATGATTGAAGAAGGCGATAAGATCATGGTCTGCCTATCTGGCGGTAAAGATTCGTACACATTGCTCGATATCTTGATGAACTTGCAAAAAAGCGCCCCCATTAAGTTCGACCTGATTGCGGTTAACCTTGACCAGAAGCAGCCGGGTTTTCCTGAAGAAGTTCTACCTAACTATCTGTCAACGCTAGATATTCCCTATGAAATTATTGAGGAAGATACTTACAGCGTCGTCAAACGTGTGATCCCAGAGGGTAAGACGACCTGCGGGCTGTGCTCTAGATTACGTCGAGGTGTGATTTATGGCTGGGCTGAGCAAAATGGTATTACTAAGATTGCTTTGGGCCACCACCGTGATGACATGATTGAAACCCTGTTCTTAAATATGTTTTTTGGTGGGAGCATGAAATCCATGCCCCCAAAGCTAAAAAGCGACGATGGTAAGCATATCGTGATACGCCCTCTTGCTTACTGCAAAGAAAAAGACATCGCTCAATTTGCTCAGGAAAAGCAGTACCCAATTATTCCTTGCAATCTTTGTGGTTCACAAGAAAACTTACAGCGTCAAAATATCAAGATGATGCTTCAAGATTGGGATCGGAAATACCCAGGTCGTATTGAAACGATCTTCAAAGCCATGAGTAATGTAGCGCCGTCTCACTTGGCAGATACTGAGTTATACGATTTTACAGGGCTCTCCCAAGATGAGCTGACACAAAAGTCAGGCGGAGATATGTTGTTTGATAGCCCAACCTTCTCACCGATCGAGCTAGAAGATGACGAAACAGATGCTCCGCAACAAAGTATCCAGTTTGTTAATATTGGCTAAGAAATCGGCTATTTAAACAAACACATCACACAAAATGGTTCGCCAACAAAGTAATCCTTGTTAAGATGGTCGGATGAGTTAATGACCATCTTATAAAAGATTATGAAAGCGAACCCTGCAGAAACGTTAGAACAGTTTAAACAAGACTTTCCTGTCATCCTACCAATACGAGTAGCATGGGGTGAAATGGACGCCTTCCAGCACGTTAACAATGTGAGCTATATTCGTTATTTCGAGAGCGCTCGAATTGCTTATATGGAAGCCATGGAGATGGAAGCGAACATCAAGACTTCACCTGTCGGCCCTATTCTTGGAGATATTTACTGCCGCTATCGTCGCCCAGTGACTTACCCTGACACATTGCATGTCGGCACAAAAGTCAGTGAAATCAATGAGTTTGGTTTTGTCATGGAATATCAAGCATTTAGCGAGCAGCAAAAGACCGTGACAACGCTAGGCCACTGCAAAATTGTGATGATAGATTATCGTTCAAACCAAAAAGTTGCGGTTAAAGGCGATATGTTGGATAAAATTCTTACATTACAGCCTGAGCTGGCATAACTGACCTGCTCCAACGGCATTATTAGGGCGTGCACTGCCGCGCCCTCTGTTCAATCAAAGCAACTACCCTTAACCAACGAGCCTCCAGCGCTTAAATCTTACTCTTATTCTTAGACATATTCTGTAACGTTTAGTCCATCCTCGTCACTTCCACTGTCCAACAATTCTGGTAGTATGTTGGGCTAGCACAATTTCTTATTTCAAAAACAACACGGGTGTCACTATGAAAAAACTGATTATAAGCTCAGTGTGCTTAGCAGTTTTAGCCGCTTGTAACTCTGAGAATCCTCAGAAAGATCAAGCTACTGAAACCGCCAAGGCACAAACAAGTGAGCAAACGGCTGTAAAAGCATCAGATAAACAAGAGTCTGAAGATAAAATCATTTCGGGGATTGAGACCAAGTTCATTGATAAATCCGTTCGCCCACAGGACGATCTGTTCCGTCACGTAAATGGCAAATGGTTAAAAGAATTTGAAATTCCAGCAGACAAATCAAACTACGGCTCCTTTACTAAACTGGCTGAACAAGCGAAAAAAGACGTTCGAGCTATTATCGAAGAGGCTGCGCAAACGAAAGCCGCTGACGGAACCGAAGAGCAGCAAGTTGGCGATTTATTCGAAAGCTACATGAATACTGACAAGCTAGAAGAGTTAGGCACAACACCTCTACAACCTCAGCTTGACCGTATTAATGCGATTAAAGACTTGTCTGATTTGTCAGAATACCTTGCTTACGCACAAATGGTATCAACCTCGCCTTTCAGCACTTACGTTTATGTCGACGCGAAAGAACCTGACACTTACATTACGCAAATGAACCAAAGTGGTTTAGGCCTTCCGAGTCGCGACTCATATTTAAAAGAAGACGAAAAAAGCCAAAAAGTGCGCGACCAATACGTTGAGCATGTTGCCAAAATGTTTGAACTAGCTGGTGTTGACGGTGGCGAAGAGAAAGCCGCAACTGTTATGGGGCTAGAAACGTCTATTGCACAAAAACATTGGCCAAAAGAGAAACTACGTAATCCAGTAGCTCGCTACAACAAAATGAGCTTTGCTGACTTACAAAATACGTTATCAAACCTAGACTGGGATCGCTGGCATAAAGAATCTATGTTAGGTGATATTGAGAACGTTATCATCGGCCAGCCGGACTATTTTGCTGCGCTCAATGATATGTTCAAAGAAGTACCTCTTGAAGATTGGAAAACTTACTTCAAATGGCATGCGATTACTAACAGCGCAAACTTCTTAAATGCTGAGATTGAAAAAGAAAACTTCCGCTTCTATCAGGGCGTGTTAAGTGGCGTTGAGGAACAAGAGCCTCGCTGGAAACGTGGCGTTAATGTGATTAACGGTACTTTAGGCGAAGTTGTTGGTAAAATTTACGTCAAGAAGCATTTCAAACCAGAAGCTAAAGAGCGCATGGTTGAGCTAGTAGAAAACCTACGTCGTGCTTACGCTGAAGGTATTAAAGAGCTTGAGTGGATGAGTGAAGATACTAAAAAGCAAGCTCTTGATAAGCTTAGCAAGTTCACTCCAAAAATCGGCTATCCTGATAAGTGGAAAGATTACTCTGACTTAGTGATTAAAGATGATGATCTTTTTGGCAACATGACTCGCGCCGCTTTAATGCAAGTTAAGAAGAACCGTGAGAAATTGGGTCAACCTATCGATCGCACAGAGTGGTTCATGACGCCACAAACGGTTAACGCTTATTACAATCCGGTCATGAACGAAATCGTTTTCCCAGCAGCAATTTTACAACCTCCATTCTTTAATATGGATGCTGATGACGCTGTGAACTATGGTGGTATCGGTGCTGTCATTGGCCACGAAATGGGCCATGGTTTCGATGACTCTGGTGCTCAGTATGACGGCGACGGCAAACTGCGTAACTGGTGGACTGAAACTGACTTGAAGGAATTTGAGAAGCGTACCGATAAATTGGTTGCGCAATACAACAACTTCACCGTTCTAGATGGCGTTCACGTTAATGGCGAATTCACTCAAGGTGAGAATATTGGTGACTTAGGCGGTTTAACCATTGCTTATAAGGCTTACCAAATCTCTAAAGATGGTGAGAAGGCTCCGGTGATCGACGGTATGACTGGAGACCAGCGAGTATTCTACGGTTGGGCACAAGTATGGCGCCGCAAATACCGTGATGAAGAGCTTCGCAAGCGCATCGACACGGACCCACATTCGCCAAGCGAATTCCGTGCAAACGGTACTGTACGTAACATGCCTGAGTTCTATGAAGCATTTAACGTAGAGCCTACGGACGAGATGTACTTAGCGCCAGAAAAGCGCGTGAAAATTTGGTAATAAACTTACTGGTTTTCAATACGTCAATAAAAAGCCAGAGCAAATGCTCTGGCTTTTTTTATGTAAGCAACTTTCAATAAACGATGCACTAATAGCTATGCACCATTTAGGCACTCAGCTTTTCACGGCTCTCTAGCGCAGCCTCTACGAGGTTTTTAAGCGCCGGTCTAACTTGCTCCCAATTTCTGGTTTTCAAGCCACAGTCAGGGTTTATCCATAGCTGATCGATAGGAATATGCTTTGCAGCTTGTTCAATCAACTCGCTGACCTCTTCTTTCGAAGGGATACGTGGCGAGTGAATGTCATAAACGCCTGGACCAATTTCGTTAGGATATTTAAAGTCATTGAAAATACGCAGTAATTCCATATCTGAGCGAGATGACTCAATCGTAATCACATCCGCATCCAGTCGTGCAATGGAGTCTATGATTTCATTAAACTCGGAATAACACATGTGTGTGTGAATTTGAGTCGTATCAGCAACGCCTGCCGCCGATAATCTGAAAGCGTTCACTGACCACTCCAAATACTGCGGCTGCTCACTCTTTCGCAACGGTAATAACTCTCGAAATGCAGGTTCATCAATCTGAATCACATCAATGCCATTCTTTTCTAAGTCCAATACTTCATCGCGTAACGCTAATGCTATTTGATCTGCAATATCAGGTGCGGACAAGTCTTCACGCTCAAATGACCAAGCTAGGATAGTGGTCGGCCCGGTTAACATGCCTTTGACTTTTTTCTCAGACAGTGACTGAGCATATTTAGACCACTCAACGGTTATCGCTTGTTTACGTGAGACATCACCATAAATGATAGGCGGCTTAACGCAACGGCTACCGTAACTTTGTACCCAACCAAACTGCGTAAAAGTAAAGCCGTTAAGCTGCTCACCAAAATACTCAACCATGTCGTTTCGCTCAGCTTCACCATGCACCAGCACGTCTAGACCTATCGCTTCTTGCTCGTGAATAGCTTGCTGGATCTCTTGCTGAATAGCTTGGGTATATTCCTGTTCATTAATATCTGCCGCTTTAAAAGCACGACGAGCCTGACGAATCGTATCGGTTTGCGGAAATGAGCCAATTGTTGTCGTAGCCAACAGCGGGAAGTTGAAATGATTCCGCTGGGCTATTTTTCTCTGACTAAACTCAGATTGTCTTTGGCGATCCTTGTCATTGATCTTGCTAACTCTATCTTGAACTTCTGAGTTATGCACTCGTTGAGAAGCTTGCTTTGACTTCACCGCTGCATCACTAGCTTGTATGGCTTGTAACGCCGCTGCTTCGCCTTTATTGAGCGCTAAACTCAAGTTGGCGACTTCTTGCACCTTCTGTTCTGCGAAGGCAAGCCAAGCTCGCAGTTCACCATCAAGTTTCTGCTCACTGTCTAAATCCACTGGACTGTGCAGTAACGAACAGCTGGTCGCAACCCATAGATTGTCATCATAACGAGCTTTTAATGACTCAAGCACCTGCACACTCTGTCTCAAGTCATTGCGCCATACATTACGACCATTCACAATACCTACTGACAACACCTTAGATTTTGGCCAATAATTCACAACCTCTGATAATGCTTCTACACCGCCACTCACGACATCCAGGTGTAAACCATCCACAGGAAGCTCTGCTACTCGGTCGAACTTATCAGCGATATGACCAAAATAAGTAGTTAACAGTAATTTTACTTCTGCTTCTGAACCAAGCTCGGTATAGGCTTGAGTAATCGCATTCAGCCATTGGTCATCAAGGTCTAAAGCTAGTATTGGTTCCTCGATTTGCACCCACTCGACACCTTCCGCTTGCAAGTGAGTTAATAAGTGTTGGTAGGCTTTTACTAACTTTGGTAACAAGCCTAACTTATCAAACTCACTTTTATCGCGAGCCTTACCCAACCATAAATAACTTACCGGGCCAATGAGTTGCAGCTTGAGTTTCGTAGAGTGCTGTTTCGCCTGCTCTATTTGCGGTGCTAACAATTCTAGATTCAATGAAAATGCTTGGTCGGCTGTAAACTCTGGGACAATGTAATGATAATTGGTGTTAAACCATTTGGTCATTTCGCTAGGTTGTACCTGAGCCCCTTCAGGAGCAGAGCCGCGGGCAACTCGAAAATAATTATCCAGTAAATTGTCGGCTTTACCCTCCTCAAACCGCTCTGGTACAACGCCTAGCAATATTGAAGTGTCCAGAACCTGATCATAAAAAGAAAAGTCGCCAACCGTTAGCCAGTCGATGCCCTTTTGTTGTGCTGACTGCCAGTTGCTTTGGCGAATAGTTTGAGCAACTTGCTGCAATTCATTTTGTGAAATTTCTTTTCGCCAGTATTTCTCTAGCGCAAACTTAAGCTCTCGCTTGGTACCAATTCGTGGTAATCCTAGTATGTGTGACTGTGCCATTTTTCCATCCTCAACTTTATCCAGAACAAAAAAGAGCCCGAAAGCTCTCTTTTGTATTAGTAATACAATTGGAATAAACATCAAAAAGATGTTTAGACGTCTAAATGGCTATTATCATTATTTATCGTATAAAAGCAACCTTATTTGTAAACTAATTTTGATCTGCCTTGGTAAACAATTAACCAGTACACATTGACCATTATTCAGCCGAGTATGTCACTCTGTAAATCTTGCCGAAGCCATCATCAGAAATCAGTACAGAGCCATCCGGCATTTGAATAACATCATTCGGCCTGCCTTTAACTTCGCCATCAATAAGCCAGCCAGTCACGAAGTCATCTTGAGAGTTAACGCCTTCTCCATCTAAAGTAAGGTGAACGACTTTGTAGCCAACCTTAGTACTGCGATTCCAAGAGCCATGCTGAGTAACAAGCATGGTGTTTTGATACTTTTCAGGGAACATGTCGCCGGTATAGTAAAGCATTCCTAATGGTGCTACGTGTGCTTGGAACTCCCACTCTGGCTTAGTGAACTCTCGGTCACCTAGTTTTTCGCCGAATGCAGGATCCATAAAGTCATCACCATGAACGTATGGGAAGCCAAAGAACTCGCCTAACTCTGATACACGGTTCAGTTCGCAGGCAGGCTCATCATCACCTAACCAGTCACGCCCATTATCAGTGAACCAAAGCTCCTTGGTTTGTGGATGCCAATCGAAGCCAACACTATTACGAACACCAGTCGCTACCACTTCCTTCTCAATCTTTTCGGCATCAACGTCTATGCGGATAATTACGCCATAGCCGTCGTCGTCACAAACGTTACAAGGTACTCCGATGGGAATATAGAGCTTACCGTCAGGACCAAATTTAATGTATTTCCATCCATGATGACTGTCATCAGGCAAGTCGTCATACACGACCTCTGGCTCTTGAGGATCTTTATAATGCTTGTCGATATCTTTAAAGCGTAAGATTTTATCTACTTCCGCTACATATAGATCTCCATCACGATATGCCACACCGCTTGGCATGTAGAGATCTTCGATGATGGTATACACTTTGTCAGCTTTAAAATCGTTATCGGTATCTTCAACCGCATACACCTTGCCCGCCTTGCGGGTGCCGACATAAACCACCCCTGAATCAGACAGCGCCATCTGTCTCGCTCCTTCAATCTCCGGCGCAAATAGTTCGATATTAAAGTTCTCAGGGACTTCAGCCGCCTGCAAGCTGCTTGCAAGCAATAAACCTAGCGCAGCAAAATATTTCATCAATCATCTCCACTAAACAATATTTCATACAGAATAAAACGTGTGCAACATAAATAGCAAATTCACTTACATAAAGTGACAACACATCAGACATAAAAAAAGCGACCCGAGGGTCGCTTAATTATCAGTAAAGGCTTACTTTAAATGCTCTTCAAAGTAATCAGTTATTGTATTAAACACGTGTGTCCGAGTTTTCTGACCCCAGATAGAATGCTTACTACCAGGATAGTTCATCATATCGAACGGCTTATTGGCATCCTGCAATGCTTTAAAAAGCTTAGTGCTGTTCGTGAACAAGACATTATCATCAGCCATGCCATGGATAATCATTAAATCACCTTTAAGACCACTCAAGTACGGGAACACATTACTTTGCTCGTAGCCTTCTTTATTATTGTCAGGATGATCCAAATAACGCTCAGTGTAATGAGTATCATACAAATACCAATCAGTTACTGGCGCCACGGAAACCCCTGCTTTAAAGACATCAGGCTCTTTAAACATACTCATAATCGTCATGTAGCCACCGTAAGACCAACCGAACATACCAATACGCTCAGCATCAACAAATGGCAACGTTTTCAAAAACTCAACGCCCTTAACCTGATCCGTTACCTCAACATCACCTAGCTTGCGGTAAATAGGATCTTCAAACTTCTTACCACGGTTCCACGAGCCACGATTATCCAATGAGAAAATCACGAAACCGCGATCTGCCATCATATGGTGCCAGTAGGTATTACGAGCGCCCCACGTATTGGTCACTCGCTGAGCATGCGGCCCACCGTACACATCAACCACTACTGGATACTTCTTGCCCTTCTCCATGTTTGTTGGCTTGTATAGGCGATAATGCATAGTCTGTCCGTCTTCCGCTTCAATCGTACCGAATTCAGGCTTAGCAGCATTTTGGTAATAACTAAAGTAAGGATGGCTACTGTCCAGCTTGTTTTCTTCAAGCCAAGTAACGAGTTCACCATCTGCTTTTCTTAAACTGACCTGTGGTGGCTGTTGAACCGATGAGAAGTAATCTACAAATAAAGACATGTTTTTAGAAAAGCTTACACTGTGGACGCCAGCATCATCAGTAACTTTCGTTATGTCGCCTTCGCCGTTCATTGGAACCGAATACAGGTGTTGTTCAAGAGGGCTTTCTTTATTGGCATCAAAATAGACCAAACCTTTATCTTCATCAACGCCATAAAGCTTATCAACTACCCACTCACCGTCCGTCAGCTGGTTTATTAAGTTGCCTTTTAGGTCATACAAATACAGGTGACGGTAGCCGCTGCGCTCAGAACTCCAGACAAAAGCATTGTGACGCTTTAAGAAGTACAAATCCTTAGTTAGGTTAATCCAAGTATTTGATGTTTCGGTCAAGATTTCATGTGATTTGCCTGTTTCTGCATCGGCGAACATCAATTTAAGGGTTTGCTGATCTCGGCTTTGACATTGGAATGACAGGCGGTTTGAATCTCTTAACCACTTTACTCGTGGGATATAAATATCCGTTTCTTCACCAACCTCTTGTGGAGAAGTCTCGACCCACGTCGTTTTACCGCTCTCCAAGTCCAGCACAGCAAGCTTAATCAACACATTATCGGTGCCAGTGCTTGGGTATCGTTGCTCAAACACTTCAAAATCTTCAGCGTTAATCTCATAACGCTTCTCAATATTGACCGGGGACTCATCAACCTGCAAGTAGGCCACCTTTTTGCTGTTTGGCGACCACCAGTAGCCTGTTAAGCGTCCCATTTCTTCCTGCGCCACAAATTCAGCCATACCGTTTTTGATCGCGCCTTCGCCATCGGTGGTTAATTGACGCTCTTCACCGGTCTCAATATTAACCATGAAGATGTCTTGGTCACGGATAAAGGAAACACTTTTGCCATCTGGGGAAAGTTTTACGTCTGTTTCGTAGGCATCTGTCTGAGTCAGTTGTTTGGTAGCATCGCTTCCCGACTTGGTTAAGTCATACACAAAAATATCGCCACCCAACGGGAATAATAAGGTTTCGCCATCATCGCCCCAGTAGTAGCTAATGATGCCTTTTGCGAACAAACGCATACGCTCGCGGCGAGCTTTTTCTTCTGCCGACAAATTTTCTTCACCCGGCATTAAATCCGCTGAATCAACCAGCATCCGAGACTGTTTGTCCGCAAGGTTGTATTCCCATAAATCGAGACGCTCTTGCTCGTCTTCTTTTCCTTTCAGGAAGGTTACTCGCTTACCATCAGGCGACAATTTAACGGAACGCGGCGCGGGCCCCGTCAGCGACGGATCAGCGTAAATACGCTCAACCGTTAGCTTGCTATTATTAGAATCTTCGGCTGCTGCACTATTCATACCACTAGCTCCTGCAATGGCCAGTGCTGCGCAACCCAATAAGGACTTAACATAACTCATAACCCTATATTCCCCATAATTTTCAGATAAGGCATCATAGAATTTACCGCACTAACAATCAACGCTGATTCAGCCGGAATTTTTTCGACTTAAGTGCCGGTAATGGCTAGTTTCGACTAATGATTTATTACATAATGCGGACTTTATGTCAGTTCGAGAGTCACTATGCATACTGTATCCGGTCGCTGGCAATTGGGCCTTACCTTATCACTTACCACCGTCTTTCTGTGGGGCTTGCTCCCTATCGCTCTCAAGGGTGTTTTACTGCAAATGGACGCAGTCACCGTAACTTGGTATCGCTTTGCTGTAGCAGCTATCTTCGTCTTTTTCTATATGGCGCTACGCAAAAGAATCCCTGACTTTAGAGCGATTAAAGGGCTTATTGGTATATTGATGCTGATAGCGATACTTGGGCTCTGCGCTAATTATGTTTTCTACTTATTTGGTGTAGACAAAATTACCCCAAGTAGTGCCCAGGTCATGATCCAAACTGCACCAATGTTTATGCTTTTGGGTGGTTTACTAGTCTTCAAAGAAAGCTTCAATAAATGGCAATGGCTTGGCTTTGCATCTTTTGTCATCGGCTTGGTTCTATTCTTCAATATGCGCTTTACAGAGATTTTAAGCAATCTTGATGGCGCCTATACCGTCGGTTTGTTTTGGATGTTGCTAGCGGCAATTACATGGGCCGCTTACGCCTTAGCACAAAAGCAATTATTAAACACCTTCACCTCGAACCAAATCATGTTCATCATCTATATCACCAGCACTATTATTCTAGTGCCTTGGAGTGAACCGAGTCAGGTCGTATCGTTAAATGCTATTGGCTGGGCGCTACTGACCTTTTGCTGCTTAAACACCATAGTAGCGTACGGCGCTTTCGCTGAAGCTCTGGCTCATTGGGAAGCGTCACGCGTCAGCGCTATTTTAGCGTTGACGCCACTGGTAACTATTATGTCGATGAAAGTAGTTGCTTACTTCTATCCAGACTACCTTCCGGATGAACCGATGAATGCCTTAAGCATCGTAGGTTCCATCATGGTCGTTCTTGGCTCAGCCACAACAGCTGTGGCCGGAAAGAAGAAATCAAAACTCATAAAGAAATCCCCATCACCTTAAACCTTACCGCTACCCCAAAACAAAAAAGGCTCCTAGAAAGGAGCCTTTTACATCATCTTAAATCTTTATCGTCTTGCGATAAAATCATCAATCCTCACTTTAAGGTTATTGACCCAACGTGGGTAGCTTCTGTGAATGTTTTGACCGTCGTAATCCAAATTTATACTATCAACGTAAATGATACTGTAACTCTCCATGCTATACGGAATCTTAACCACAGCCGTATGTGCTCTTAAGTTAAGCTTACCTCGAATCAACCCAGGCTTAAGTGGTGTCATTTCCCAGCCTAGAGATTGTCCAGCACGCAGGATACTCAATTTAACATCCTCTAAAGTCTCACCTTCATCAACTAAATACTCAATACTGTGATCGTTGAGGTTAGTTAATGGATGGCTGGTATTACAAGCGCTTAAAAAAACTGCCAACAATATTGATAGAATGATAATTCTCATTGTATTTTATTTCCCTTTTATCGTTTATTATTACCGTTACACAAAAGCCTCCAACAGGAGGCTTTAAAACTAAACAAACTTATTTCAATTAAGTTTTTTGGCTTTCTTTATAGACGATAAGCCTACAAACCCAATCTATAAGCTTAGACTTTTTCGTAGTAGCTAGGCGTTGGCGCGCGGCAATGCGGAGTGTATATCAAATACATGAGCACTTGAGCACGCCAACAACAACGCTAATGCGAAAAAAGATTGCTTATTTACTTTTTCTTGCGTTGAGGAGGAAGATCTGTACAAACACCTTCGTACACCTCAGCAGCAAATGTTACTGATTCAGACAAGGTTGGGTGAGCATGAATTGTTAAGCCGATATCTTCAGCGTCACAACCCATTTCAATCGCCAAACCAACTTCAGCAATCAATTCACCAGCGTTAACACCAACGATAGCACCACCAATAACGCGGTTGTTTTTCTTATCAAACAACAACTTAGTGAAGCCTTCTTTGCGGTCTACGCCAATCGCACGGCCTGATGCAGCCCATGGGAATTTGCCCACGCCGTAATCGATGCCTTGCTCTTTTGCTTCTTTTTCAGTCAAACCAACCCAAGAAACCTCTGGGTCTGTGTAAGCTACTGAAGGAATTGTTAATGGGTCGAAGTAATGCTTCTTGCCAGCAATAACCTCAGCCGCTACGTGCGACTCAGCGGTTGCTTTATGCGCTAGCATTGGCTGACCAACGATGTCGCCGATGGCGTAAATGTGTGGAACGTTAGTACGCATTTGCTTGTCGGTATTGATGAAACCACGCTCAGTCACTTCAACGCCTGCTTTATCAGCATCAATCAAGTCACCATTCGGACGGCGGCCTACTGCTGATAAAATCATGTCGAACTTTTGTGGCTTTTCAGGAGCGTTTTTACCTTCGAAAGTCACGTACAAGCCATCTTTCTTGGCTTCAACTTTAGTCACGCTCGTTTCCATCAAGATATTTTCGTACTTACCTTTGATGAATTTCTCTAGCACTTTAACCACATCTTTATCTGCCGCTGGGATTAGCTGATCAGCCATCTCAACCACAGTGATTTTAGCGCCTAGTGCACGGTAAACCGTTGCCATTTCCAGACCGATAATACCGCCACCGATAACCAACATATGCTTTGGAATATCGCGAAGCTCAAGAGCACCAGTAGAATCAACAATACGGTCGTCTTCTGGCAGGAACGGTAAGTCCACAACGCGTGAACCTGCAGCAATAATAGCGTGATCGAACGTTACTTTTTGCTTTTTACCATCATGCTCAACTTCAATTTCGTTAGCGCCGGTAAATTTGCCGTAACCTTGAACAGTTTTAACTTTACGGCCTTTCGCCATACCTGCTAAACCGCCGGTTAACTGCTTAATAACGCCGTCTTTGTAGTCACGAATTTTGTCGATATCAAGCTTCGGCTTGCCGAAGTCCACACCGTGCGCAGACATTTCCTCTGCTTCATCGATCACTTTCGCCGTGTGTAGCAATGCTTTTGAAGGGATACAACCCACGTTTAAACAAACACCACCTAGTGAGGCGTATTTTTCAATCAAAATGACGTCCATGCCTAAGTCAGCAGCACGGAATGCAGCGTTATAACCACCAGGGCCGCTACCTAAAACAACAACTTGAGCGTGTAAATTACTCATGAGTTCCTCTTTTCTATCTGAATTTAGAGTTTTAACTCTTAAATTTTAAGCGCTTATGTGGCGCGTATTTTACCTAATTTGGCCGAAAAATCATCAAACAATTCGATATAACGCTATCCGTTACAAAATTGTTCGGCGTATATCCGCTAACATTTTCGACAGATGGACCGTAAAGCGAGCCGCTACAGCCCCATCAATAACACGATGGTCATAAGACAAGGACATCGGCAACATCATACGTGGCTCAAAGTCTTTGCCGTTCCACACAGGCTTCACTTGATTACGTGATAAACCAAGAATAGCGACATCAGGCCAGTTCACAATTGGCGTAAACGAAGTACCGCCAATACCACCCAATGATGAAATCGTCATTGAGCTGCCTTGCATATCTTTTGCCGTAAGCTTTTTATCCCGTGCCTTTTCCGACATTTCACCCAGTTCAGTCGCCAATTCATAGACAGACTTTTTGTCCACATCGCGAATCACCGGAACCACTAGACCGTCTGGCGTATCCACGGCAACACCAATATTGAAGTACTTCTTCAAAATCAGGGTTTCGCCATCTGCGGCCAATGATGAATTAAAGGTTGGGAACGCTTTTAAGCTTGCCACCAACGCTTTCATGATGAAGGCTAAAGGCGTTAAACGTACACCTTCTTTTGCAGCTTCTTCTTTCATCGATTTACGGAACTCATCAAGTTCAGTGATATCCGCTTCATCATGCTGAGTAACGTGAGGAATTAAATTCCAGTTACGCTGCAAAGTGACGCTGCTAATCTTTTGAATTCGAGACAAAGATTTCTCTTCAATCTCACCAAACTTAGAAAAGTCGATTTCAGGTAAATCTGCAGGAGCACCCGCGCCAGAGTTGGCCGTAGCTTTTGGACGCGACAGTTCGAACTTAATGTACGACTGCACGTCTTCCTTCATGATACGGTTCTTACGGCCTGAGCCCTTAACTTTCGATAAGTCTGCACCGAATTCGCGCGCCAAGCGTCGAACGGCAGGGCTGGCATGAATAACATCACCTTCACTGCGCTCAAACGGCTCAACAGTAACTGGAGCAGGCTTATACTCCGACTTTGGCATCGGCTGATCTTTAACGCTGGTTTCTTTTTCAGCTTTTGGCTCTGAAGCCTGCTCTTTTGGATCATCTTCGGAGCTATCGTCGCCAGCATCATCTGTGACTTTCATGGTTCCAATTTGATCGCCCTGACTCACCTTGTCGCCAACCTTAACCGACATGGACTCAACCGTGCCTGCAAACGGCGACGGTACTTCCATGGTCGCTTTTTCAGTTTCCAGCACGATTAAGCTATCATCCTGCTCGACCTCATCACCGGCTTTAACGCTAACTTCAATAACTTCAACGCCTTCAGAGTCGCCGATATCTGGAATTGTAATAGGTTCGGAGCGCGAACCACCTGATGATTTAGGCTTGCTTGATTTTTGCTCACCTTTGTCTTCTGTACTCTCTTCTGCGCTGCTTGGTTGCGAATCACCATTCTCAGAAGAGTCATCTGCAGAACTGTCTTCGGTTGATTCTGAGTCAGAATCTGACGCATCATCGTTTGACGACTCGCTGGCTTCAATCTTGACGATCAAGTCGCCTTCAGACACTTTATCGCCAACCTTAACTTCAATAGACTTCACCACGCCAGCATCGCTGGCTGGCACTTCCATGGTCGCTTTGTCTGTTTCTAAGACAATCAAGCCATCATCAACGCTGATCTCGTCACCAACGCTGACTAACACCTCAATGACATCAACCCCACTGGCATCGCCAATATCGGGGACTTTTACCTCAGTTAAATTTGCCAAGGGAACCTCCTCCAATTATAGGGTTGCTGGATCAGCTTTATCAGCGTCAATGTTGTAACGCTTGATAGCTTTCGTGACTTCTTTAGCATCAATCTCACCTTCGTCTGCCAACGCTTTAAGCGCAGCTACCACGACATAGTAACGATCAACTTCAAAGAAGCGGCGTAAATTTTCACGACTGTCTGAACGCCCGAATCCGTCAGTACCAAGGACCGTGTAGCTCATTGGTACAAAGTTACGGATTTGATCAGCGTAAGACTTGATGTAGTCTGTCGCTGCGATCGCTGGGCCTTTCTGTTTTTCTAGACATTTTTCAACGTACGATTTCTTCGGCTTTTTATCCGGATGAAGCATATTTTCACGCTCAACCGATAAGCCTTCGCGACGCAGTTCAGTGAAACTTGGAACTGACCAAATATCCGAAAGCACGCCAAAGTCTTCTTCGAGTAACTCAGCAGCATGCTCAACTTCACGTAAGATAGAGCCCGAGCCCATTAACTGGACACGTGGTGCTTTTTTGCGCGACTTTTCAGCTTTCAGTTGGTACATGCCCTTAATGATGCCTTCTTCAATACCTTCAGGCATTTCAGGATGAACATAATTTTCGTTCAAAGTCGAAATGTAGTAGAACACGTTTTCTTGGTCCTTATACATACGACGCATACCTTCGCGAATAATCACCGCAACTTCATAAGCATAAGTTGGGTCATAGCTGACACAATTCGGAATAGTAGCTGAGAACAGGTGGTTATGACCGTCTTGGTGCTGTAAGCCTTCGCCGTTTAACGTCGTACGACCTGAGGTTGCACCAATCAAGAAACCACGCGCTTGCATATCGCCTGCCGCCCACGCTAAATCGCCAATACGCTGAAAACCAAACATCGAGTAGAAGATATAGAAAGGAATCATTGGCAAGTTATTGCTCGAATAGCTGGTCGCAGCCGCCATCCACGATGACATTGCGCCCGCTTCGTTAATACCTTCTTCTAAAATCTGACCTTTTTTGTCTTCGCGGTAGTACATGATTTGATCCGAATCGACCGGATCATAAAGTTGACCTACTGACGAATAAATACCAATCTGACGGAACATCCCCTCCATACCAAAGGTACGTGCTTCATCAGGAATAATCGGTACGATGCGCTCTTTCAGGCTTTTGTCTTTTAATAACACATTCAAGCCACGAACAAATGCCATTGTGGTTGAAATCTCACGATCACCACTCGACTTTAGTAACGCATCAAATGCATCCAACGAAGGAATATCTAGGCTCTGTGAATCAGGACGGCGTGCTGGTAAATGCCCCCCAAGCTTTTCACGACGTTCGTGAAGGTACTTAATCTCTTCACTGTCTTCGCCAGGGTGATAAAACGGTACGTCCTCTAATTTGTCATCAGGGATCGGAACATTGAAGCGGTCACGGAAGTGTTTAAGTGCTTCTAAGTTCATCTTCTTCATCTGGTGAGCAGCGTTTTTACCCTCACCTGAAGAGCCCATGCCATAACCTTTTACCGTCTTAGCCAAGATAACTGTAGGCTGACCTTCAGTATTTACGGCTTTATGGTAAGCGGCATAAACTTTGTGTGGATCGTGACCACCACGGTTTAAGCGCCAAATGTCTTCATCCGACATATTAGCAACCATTTCCAGTAACTTAGGATCTTTACCAAAGAAGTGCTCACGAGTATAAGCACCACCCTTGGCTTTGCAGTTTTGATATTCGCCATCAACGGTTTCTTCCATCACTTTGCGCAAACGACCATCAGTGTCACGCGCAATTAATGGATCCCAATAGCGACCCCAAATTACTTTTAATACGCTCCAGCCTGAACCACGGAACTCACCTTCAAGCTCTTGGATGATTTTGCCGTTACCACGAACAGGGCCATCAAGACGCTGTAAGTTACAGTTAACCACAAAAATTAAGTTATCGAGTTTTTCTCGGCCAGCAAGACTAATAGCACCCATTGATTCAGGCTCGTCCATCTCACCATCACCAAGGAAAGCCCAAACTTTACGCCCTTTAGTATCTGCCAGACCGCGGTTTTCCAAGTACTTAAGGAAACGCGCTTGGTAGATAGCCTGAATCGGACCTAAGCCCATTGATACTGTCGGGAACTGCCAGAAATCAGGCATTAGCCATGGGTGTGGGTACGATGATAAGCCTTTGCCATCAACTTCTTGACGGAAATTGCCCATCTGATCTTCTGTCAAACGACCTTCAAGAAACGCGCGGGCATAAATACCTGGCGAAGAGTGTCCTTGATAATAGATCAAGTCGCCTTTGTCTTCGTTGTTGCCCTTGAAGAAGTGGTTAAAGCCCACGTCGTATAACGTTGCACTCGAAGCAAAGCTCGATAAGTGACCACCAAGCTCAAGTTCTTTGTTAGACGCCTGAAGTACGATTGCAATAGCATTCCAGCGAATGATTGCTCGTAGTCGGCGCTCCATTTCTTGATCGCCTGGCATGTGCGCTTCTTGCGAAGGAGGAATCGTGTTCAAGTAAGCGGTGGTTAGATCAAACGGCAAGTTAGCACCTGCACGACGTGCTTTTGCGACTAACTTTTCCAACAAGAAATGCGCACGCTCTACGCCTTCTTCTGCCATCACCGCATCTAACGCATCAATCCACTCTTGTGTTTCTATGGGATCAACATCCTGCGCTGCTGCGTTTCTCTTTAACTCGTTATCAGACATATCTTTTATCGCCTTATGACAGCCACATGCATTTATTTAACATGTGTTAAACAGAATTAATAAAATTCACAAAGCAAACATCTTAGTCAAAAAAGCAACAAAAAGATACCATAGAGGGCAAAAAACGGGCAGTCAGACACAGTGGTCTGACCTAGGGAAATTTTCTAATTTTAATTAACAGGCGTTAGTTAATTGCTTTGTTAGCTCAAACAAACGTCCAACCTAACAGGGTTGCTACTGCGATGACTGCGAACAAAATAACACCAGCTCGTTGCGATAAACTGATTGCACAGTGGTTAGAAGCACAGATGCTTGGCTCCTCTTGCTCTTCCTCACCGTCAATATAAGAGCCCATGCTGGCTGTGGCAGTGACATTGAGTAACTCTTTACCGCTAACATTCAAGTCAAAAAACATGCCTTTACTCTGTTCAATACCACGTGCCATGTCACCGGCTAATAGGTAAGTAAGCGCTGACAACCTGAAGGCGAACCACTCCATGGCATAGTGTACCTTTGTTCCCACAAGCCCCAGCTTGTTCTCTTGTTGTTGCCACAACAGCATACGATAAAGTAACGCTCCAGCAGGTCCTAACAACACGAACCAAATCGCCACGCTAAAGTATTGGCTCTCGATATTGTAAAAAATGGTCTCGGTTACATCCTTAACCATCTGCTCCTCATCCTCTGACTCTTTGCCGGTATAAGTTTTAGCGTATTCATAGGCAGCTTGCGAGTCGTCATGGCTCATCGCGTTAAAGTAACCTTGTAGTTGCTTACTCGGCAACTGTGGTCCAAATGCATGCACCAAAATAAGCACCATCAGGCCAAGCATGATGACAGATGCAATGAAACCATCATCAAACAACTTAAAGATTACAAATACTAAAACTGCAGGTAATAAAACCTCGAATAACTCTTTGACCCAGCCTTGATACCAGCTCTTACCGCCTAACGATTTATCAAAAAATCTTAAATAAGAAAAATACCAGTTGTCACTACTCAGTTTGTCACGCGCAACTGATTGATTACCGTGATAATAACGCTCTATTAATATTGCAATGACTAACGCTAATAACGCCATATCCCCTTCCCAAAGTTTTAAATATTAATCTTTCTACACTGTTATACCATAAGGTGAAAAGTTTAAGCACCCTTCAACAGCTACTTATCTAACGACTTGCTCAGCAGTCCCCTATAAAACTCCCAGTCAAAAGCAGGTCCAGGATCAGTCTTTCGGCCAGGCGCAATGTTCGAGTGCCCCGTGATTCGTTCAGAACAAATCTTAGGATAGGCTTTAAGTAACAGCCGAGTGATTTTAGCTAACACTTGGTATTGTATTTCTTCGTATGGGATCTCATCCGCCCCTTCAAGCTCGATACCAATTGAATAATCGTTGCACTTATCGCGACTGTCAAAACTCGATAGCCCAGCATGCCAAGCTCGTTTATGGAAAGGGACATACTGCACTAGCTCTCCATTGCGACGAATCAATAAGTGACTCGACACACGAATTCCGGCGATTTCTTCAAAGAAAGGATGCTCATTCGGGTCTAAGCAACCGCCGAATAATTGATCGATGTGTGGTCCACCAAATTGCTGAGGCGGTAAGCTAATATTATGGATCACCAACAAATCAATATCGTCGTCACTATCGCGATCATCATAATGTTCACACTCAGCCTGACGAGCGTTCTCAATCAGGCCAGTATGTAAATTTAGGCAATATTCTTGCTCTAGGGGTGTCATGCTATTCCTAAACCCGTTTTTTGAGATTACAATACCACAGATTAGGCACATTATGATGCATCAACCCTGAAACCGTGTACGGAACAAATTATGATCGAGATTCCTTATCAAGCCAAACTTAAACAAAACATTGAGTATCAAGTAAAAAGAGCGCTTGAGGAAGACTTGAATAGCCCTGATGGTGTGGACGTTACCGCTGAGCTGATTAGCGCTGACAAAACAGCAAAAGGTCGCCTCATCACACGCGAAGACTGTGTTGTCTGTGGCATCGATTGGTTTAATGCTGTATTTGAAGCACTTGACCCTAGCATTAAAATTGAATGGAAGTGTCAAGATGGTGACAAGGTATCGGCTAACGATACGCTGTGCGAGCTGGAAGGAAGCGCCCGGAATATTCTCACCGCAGAACGCAGCGCTATGAACTTCCTACAAACGCTTTCAGGAACAGCAACCATTACCTCACGTTACGTCAGAGAGCTAAAAGGCACTAACTGCGAGCTGCTGGATACTCGTAAGACAATCCCTATGCTCAGACTAGCTCAAAAATACGCCGTATACTGTGGTGGCGGTAAAAATCACCGTATGGGCTTATTTGACGCCTTTTTGATTAAGGAAAACCATATCGTCTCTACCGGCTCCATCGCAGATGCCGTTGCAACTGCCAGACGTAACCACCCTGACACCTTAGTTGAGGTCGAAGTTGAAACTTTCGCGCAACTTGATCAAGCGCTCGATGCTGGCGCTGATGTAATCATGCTGGATAACTTTAGTGTTGACGACATGCGTACAGGGGTGGCGATCAATCAGATGCATTCTCACACAGCTAAAATTGAAGCATCTGGTAATGTCACTATTGAAACATTACGCGATATCGCTGAAACCGGTGTGGACTTCATTTCAGTAGGAGCTCTAACAAAACACGTTAAAGCAGTAGATTTATCATTACGCTTAGAAATGTAATCAGCAAATAGCCAGTTCGAACTCAAAGTCTTCCGCAACTGGCTTTAACTCGCTGTCAGTTTTTTCGATAAAGCGAATGCTGAAATAATGCTTAGAGCCGCTGATCTCTGGAAAATAGCTTGAACTGCTTGGTAGCATGACCCGTAACAACTGTGGGTTACTGCGATTAGAAAGGCTGCTTTGGAAAACACCTTGTTTGCTCACTACCGCCTCAAAAGCACCATTTTCTCTAAATAATCGCAATAAAATTTTAATGCATTGCGCTAAACCATCTAAATGCGAAAACCACTCTTTGAGACAGTTTTGCCGATATTCATGCGATTGATTTAAAAATAGATGTAGTTCCGGCAAATCAAAGCTACAGGTTCCGCCAGGCATACGGATGCGATTTTTGAGCATATCTATGAAACGATCTGAGCGCAGTGTCGTGCCGAATTTTCCATGATAGCGGCTTAACCAATCGAGTAGCTGGTTGAGCTGCTCTAAAAACCGCTTTAATTTTAGTCCATCAATATAGGGGCTTTCTTCAAGTTGCTCGAAATGAAGCTTTTGTGCTTCAAGCTCTTTTATTAATTCGCCTTTAATATCGCCTCGGTCAAGACTATCAAGAATTTCCCACAGGTTCCTCAGAGCACTCACATGGCAAATGGTTGACTCTTGTTCTCGTAAGTGTAACTGGATCGCGAAAAGTTGCTCCAAGCGAAGGTAGGTGCGTACCTGCTCACTCAACGGATGTTCGTAAAGAATTGACTCAACAGCTTCACTCATAGAGTTAGCCCCTTGCTAAATCACGATATTGCTTGTCTAGATTTATAACTTGTTGTTTTAGTGATTGCAAATCTGAATTGTTACTGATGACATCGTCTGCGATCAATAAGCGCTCCTGACGACTGGCCTGAGCTCTAATCAATGCATCAGCCTGCTCTGAAGAGCTGCTATCTCGTTGCATCAACCGTTCTCGCTGAACTGATTCAGTCGTATCAACCACTAATACCCTTCGATACTGCTTAGCTTCATTCGTTCCATAAATCGTTTCTGCATAAAGCGGTATAACGCTGATCGTATAAAGCTCCTTGCTCTCCTCAGACTCATCACGTAAAGATTTCATTTGACTTCGGATCATGGGGTGCAAAAGCTGATTAAGCCACTCCCGATCCTGCTTATTATGAAAGACTATACTACGCAGCGCTTTGCGGTTTAGAGATCCATCATTATTGAGCACCTCTTTACCAAAATATTCTGTAACTGCCTTCAACCCTTCTGAGCCTATGGCCACAACTTCGCGGGCAATAACATCGGCATCAATCACTGTAACACCCAGCTCTTCAAAATAGTGACTAGCGGCAGATTTACCGCTAGCAACTCCACCAGTTAAGACTATGTGGTAAGTCATATAATTTAAGGAGCCAACAGGTTGAGATAATACTCAGTTAATGGCTGTCCCCAAACTAGGGTAATCCAACCAGCAATAGCAAGGAAAGGGCCGAAAGGTATGGTGTAATCACGACCTTTCTTGTTGATAATCATCGCAATGATTCCAAGAATAGCTCCCGTTACCGTGGATAAGATAATAACAAGAGGGAGCATTTTAAACCCGACAAAAGCACCAATGGCGGCTAACAGTTTAAAGTCACCATGCCCCATACCTTCTTTACCAGTAGCGATTTTAAATAACCAGTAAATCGACCATAGCACAAGATAACCACATAAAGCGCCTATTACTGAAGACTTTAAATCCGGTGCAAAGCTTGGCTCTATCGCAGAAGGGTCTATGAACAGGAACAGTGATAGCCCCAGCCAAGTTAAAGGCAAGGTTAACTGGTCTGGAAGAATCTTATGGTCATAATCAATGAAACTGCCAATGATTAAGTAAGAAGTAAAGAGTAATGCAAATAGTAACAACCAACTAAAACCAAGTACCCAGGCACACGTCGCAAAGGTGACAGCAGTCAATAGCTCTACAAATGGGTAACGAAAAGATATGCTTGTTTTACAAGAACGACATTTGCCTCTAAGGACAAGCCAGCTAATAATAGGAATATTCTCAAGAGCGGTAATCTGATGACCACACTTGGGGCATGCCGAACGCGGTGTTACAAGCGTGTATTTTTCTGGGAAGTCATCCTTTGGACAGCTAACTTCGCAGTTTGACTCCTTGAGTATCTCTGAAGCCGTTGCTCGCCACTCTCTATTTAAAATTTTAGGTAAGCGATGAATAACCACATTAAAAAAGCTACCAAAAAGCAAACCTAGTACAAAAACAAAACCTGCCAATAAAGGCAGGTTATTAGATAGTAATTCGATCATATATTATGCTTTTCTTTTATTAGAAATCTACTTTATTAATCGGACTCTTTAGAATGCATTACCCATCTGGAAGATTGGTAAGTACATCGCGATAACCAGCCCACCAACTACAACGCCAAGGAAAACTATTACAAATGGCTCAATTAAAGAACTGATACCATCAACTGCATCATCAACCTCTTGCTCATAGATATCAGCTACTTTCGACAGCATAGTATCTACAGCGCCAGACTCTTCACCAATAGCCACCATCTGATTCACCATATTTGGGAATACTCCGGTAGAGGTCATAGCCATATTAATTTGTAAACCACTTGTTACATCTTCTTTAATTTTCATAATTGCTTCTTTATATACCGCGTTACCTGAAGCGCCGGCAGCGGAATCAAGCGCATCGACTAAGGGAACACCAGCAGCAAACGTAGTTGCTAACGTTCGTGCATAACGTGCTACAGCAGCTTTTTGCACAAGAGGACCGAAAACGGGAAATTTTAATAGAATTTTATCTTTAATTGACCGAAATTGAGGTGACTTTTCATTGAGTTGTGAGTATGAAACAACAACGCCAATAATTATGAACAGATAAACCCACCAGTACTCTTGAACATTTTCAGACATGCCTACTACCATTTGTGTGAAAGCAGGTAAATCAGCACCAGCACCTTGAAACAGGCTAGCAAACATGGGCACAACATAAATTAAAAGTATCGCGGTAACGATTATTGAAACCACTACAACTGCAGCAGGATACATCATCGCTTTTTTAATTTTAGATTTTAAAGCTTCAGACTTTTCTTTATACGTCGCAATACGATCTAGCATTTGCTCTAAAGTACCAGACTGTTCACCTGCATGAATTAGGTCACACACCAGATCATCAAAATATTTAGGGTGGCTACGTAGAGCTGTGGCAAATGGATTTCCTGCTTCAACATCTTCTTTAACATTGAGTACTAGCTCTTGTACGCTTGCGTTTTCGTGCCCTTTCCCAATAATTTCAAACGATTGAACCAATGGCACTCCGGCTTTCATCATCGTTGCTAATTGTCTTAGGAATACGGCTATATCAACTGGCTTTATCGCTTTTTTTCCGCCTCCAAAGGAAGCAAAAAGATCAGCATTTACTGCTTTGGGCGTAATTCCTTGCTTCCTAAGAGCGGACTTAACTTCATCAGCATTCGTCGCTGGCATAGCTCCTTTAACTTTCTGCCCTTGTTTATTGACCCCTTTATACTGAAAGACTTTTTGCTTTTTCTGTTTAGATGTTTTGCGCTTTCTTACTGCAGTCGCCATGTTCGGTACCTTTAGCTCTAAGTTTTACCAATATAGCAAAAAAAAGTGATTTTCCTCAATAAAATAAACTAAATGTAGAATTTAGTGCCGCTAATCTTGAGTAACACGATTCACTTCTTCTAGACTGGTAGCCCCTAACTTAATTTTATTTAAGCCAGCTCTTCTGAGATCTGGTATGTTTTCTTTTCTAGCCTGATCTGCAATATCAATAGCATTACCACCCTCCATGATAATACGTCCGGTAGCTTCAGACACAGGCATCACTTGGAATAAACCCACTCGACCTTTATAACCTAATGTGCATTTATCGCAACCTACCTGTTCGTAAACTGTGAGATCGTTCAGCTCTTCCTGCGTAAAACCCTCTTCCAACAATGCTTCATCCGGTAATTCTGATGGTTTCTTACAATGCTCGCATAAACGTCTAGCTAATCGCTGCGCTACAACAAGGTTCACCGTAGTCGCAATATTAAATGGAGCAACCCCCATATTTACCAAACGAGTCAAAGTTTCTGGTGCAGAGTTGGTGTGTAAAGTAGAAAGTACCAAGTGCCCCGTCTGTGAGGCTTTAATGGCAATTTCAGCTGTTTCTAAATCACGAATCTCACCCACCAGTACAATATCAGGATCTTGACGTAAGAAAGCTCTTAATGCAGAAGCAAAAGTTAATCCTGCTTTAATATTCACATTTACCTGATTTACGCCAGCTAAGTTAATTTCTACAGGGTCTTCTGCCGTGGAAATATTTTTATGCTCGTCATTCAGTATATTAACGCCAGTATATAAGGTAACAGTCTTACCTGAACCTGTAGGCCCTGTCACCAATACCATTCCCTGTGGTTTATTGATAGCAGTCATAAAATGCTTCTTTTGTTGTGGCTCAAATCCTAATGCATCAACACCCAGCATGGCGCTGGTAGGATCCAAAATACGCATAACAATTTTCTCACCAAACAATGTTGGCAAAGTATTCACACGAAAATCGATAGCTTTGGTTTTAGAAAGTTTTAGCTTTACACGACCATCTTGCGGAACTCGACGCTCAGAAATGTCTAAGTTGGATAATACTTTTAAACGAGCTGATATACGAGCTGATAGTTGAATTGGAGGGCTCGCCACCTCATGTAGTAAGCCATCAATACGAAAGCGTACACGGTATTTTTTCTCGTAAGGCTCAAAGTGTAAATCCGATGCGCCTTTGCGTATCGCATCGACAAGCATCTTCTTTACAAACTTAACTACTGGAGCATCATCCCTTTCCCCACCTTCATCGATATCGCCACCTTGGGCATCATCGACAGCATCTAAATCAATGTTGTCCAAATCTGCATCATCAAAATCAGAAAGCGATTCACTTTCCTTTTCATCGATAAGTTTATTAACAAGCGAGTCTAGCTTCGATGGCTCGACTAACACCGCTTCGATAGAACAGTTTGTCTGAAATCGAACTTCCTCAAGACTTTTTAGATTTGTTGCATCAGCTACACCAACAAATAAACGAGTCCCTCTTTTGTACAATGGAAGCACACGGTGCTTTCGCATCATATTTAAGTCAATAATATCTTTAGGTAAGTTATCGGGGTTTATAGCATTAGCATCGAAATACGGAGCGCCAAAATTTACTCCTTGAGCTTTAACAGCATCAGCGCCTTTTACCCAGCCAGCTGTTACCAGCCAGTCGATAAGGCCTATCCCTTCATCCTTGGCATTATCTATAGCCTCTTTAACTCGATCTTTTTCTATCAAGCCTTCTGCGACAAGCATATGAGCCAAACCTGTTAAGCCTGTTTCGACTAGAGCCATAAACAACACCTTAGATTAGAATTTAGATAACAATTAATTAATATATATTTGAATAAAAAGAAAATAATGTCAACGGAATAAAAGTCAGGCAAAAAAAAAGCGGGCAAGCCCGCTTTTTTTTTAGAACAAATATTATCTGCAGTTTGCAGGACGATATTTGTCAGGGAAGGTACCGCCTGTGCAGTCCCAACTAACACCGTTATCTGATTCTGTTGGTTCAAAGATTAGAGTTCCTACTGCGTCAGCAGAGCCAAGGTTACCTAGAGTATAAGTAACTGTGCCGCCTGCAACAGCCGTATCTGCAGTCAAGTATTCGCTCTGTGCAGCAGCAACATTAATGCCCGCAGCATCTGCATCAGCTGGTAGTGCGCCAGTAGAGATATAGAATTCAGATACAGAGGTTTTATCTTTACCTGCGATTACTAACGCTTCAGATACTTTCGAGCGAATAGTAAAATCTTGATATGCTGGAATTGCAATTGCAGCCAAGATACCGATAATCGCGATTACGATCATTAATTCAATAAGGGTAAAACCCGCTTGTTTTTTAGTTTGCATGAGACTCTCTCCTATACATTTTGCAAA
>CATNCP010000015.1 GCA_950096615.1 uncultured Kangiella sp.
GTTAGCTCTAGACACCAGCCACGACCACCAGCGCGCCCAACAACTCGCCAGCGCCAGAATTAAAGAGCTCGATGAAAAGATAAAGGAAATGCAGCTAGCCCGTGATCGTCTAAAAACCCTATTCCATCAATGTGAAACTGGCGGCTCAAGCAAACCCTGCGCGATTTTAAAGGCTTTTGAGGTTTGAGTATCGTTAAGACTGCTCTTGCTTGAGTTTATAAATATTCTTTCCTGTAATTAATAAGAATGTGTGCAAGGTCCAAAAATAACCGAAATAAAATATACTCATCCAAACTTTCGAGTGAACGGTGTAGATCATCAGCACAGAAAGCTGAGTACTTCTTTTTCGTTCGAGATGCTCAACCCCCATATAGTCAAATAGCGGAAAAACTAGTAAACAGCAAACAACAAAGAACAAGCCAATTAAAATATCTTTTCTTGCTGCAGCTTTTGTCCATTTGGGTGGATGAAATAATGGACCAAATTTAATTACTACTAATAAGCTGAATAAAAACAATATAAACTGATAAAGGAAATACCCTTTTGTGAAGTACTCATAACTAGAGTGCTCGGAAACTTCAGGAATGAATGGGAAGGGCTGAATTAAAAAGTCTATTGTACTCGTTATGAACTTGGGAGAATTATCATCTACTAATTGGAAAACAAAAAATCCTAATACACTCAGGATAGTCCAACCTCCATACACAATTTCTTTCTTTTTAAACCTAACAACTAAATAATTAAACATTTTGATGTTCCATGTATTTTTTATGTTTCCTACAAATAACTACTTTTAATATAAGTAAAGTTCGTTGTAACGCACCACTTACTATTTATTTAAGGTTTGAGGTTGGCCAAGACCCACCCTACAGAATATTCAACCGTCGATTGCCTAATATCAGCTCTTGAGCCTTTAAGGTGTAGCTGCTTGCTTTCTACACCTTTGTCATCGGCGTAGCCAATCCAAACAGTGCCAATGGGCTTTTCTGGTGTGCCGCCGTCGGGGCCGGCGATACCGCTGACGGATATGGCGATTCGATTTTTCCTGCCTGCTTTCTTAACTGCACCAGCTGCCATGGCTTCGACGACTTCTTTTGAAACAGCGCCGTGTTGTTCGATAAGCTCCTTTGGAACACCAAGCATCTCGTTCTTTGCTTCATTGGTATATGTAACGAAACTCCGATCAAACCATTGTGAACTGCCGGGCAATTTAGTGCAGGAAGCCGCGATTAGGCCACCCGTGCAGGATTCTGCTGTGACCAGCATTAAGTTCTTTTTTATTAACAGGTTAGAGAGTTCTTTTAATAAGCTTTCTAAGTCAGAAGAATCTGCTTCTTTTTGTAAATCGGGCAATCTTCGTCTACCTCTTTTGACTCAAATCCGTTAAGCTATGGGCTATAAATTTGTAGCCGACGCTAGCCAATATTAGAACTAAGAATAGGCGCTAACCGTCACTAACGCAACCTAAGAACGAATCACTCAAGCATGTCTAAAGCTGAAATTATTAACGACGAAGCCTTACAGCACCACACCCCGATGATGCGCCAATATTGGCGTTTAAAGCAGGATCATAAGGATTACATGCTGTTTTATCGCATGGGCGACTTTTATGAGTTGTTTTATGACGACGCTAAGCGTGCGGCTGAGTTATTAGACATTACGCTCACTAAGCGTGGTTCGTCAGCGGGCGAACCGATTCCGATGGCTGGCGTGCCGTTTCATGCGGTGGATTCGTATTTAGCCAGAATCGTGAAACTGGGCGAGTCAGTGGCGATTTGTGAGCAAGTGGGCGATCCTGCCACCAGCAAAGGGCCTGTCGAGCGTAAAGTGGTTCGAATCGTCACGCCTGGTACGCTTTACGATGAAAACCTACTCGATGCGCTTTCGGAAAATATTCTTGCAGCTGTTTATAAGAAGAATAATCATTTTGGCCTCGCCTGCTTAGATATGGCGAGCGGCCGATTCTGGCTTTCAGAGTTCGATAGTGAGTTAGCGATTCAGGCAGAGCTTCACCGCGTTAAGCCCGCCGAGCTACTGCTCGCTGACAATCAGCAGCACTTAAGCCAATTAGTTAAAAGCTCGGTTCAATGGCAGCCTGACTGGGAGTTCGATTACCAACAGAACCTCGATAAGCTGCTCAACCATTTCAAAGTGAAAAGTTTAGCTTCATTTGGCTGTGAGGATTATCGCTTAGCGGTCTCCACCGCAGGCGTGGTACTGGAGTACGCCAAGAAGACTCAGCTCAATGCCCTGCCTCATATTCGTATGTTGCAGCGACTTTCCGACGCGGATCACTTGGTACTCGATCCTGCGACGCGCAAAAACCTAGAGTTAACCGAGAACATCCAAGGCCAATCACATAATACGCTGTTTGAAGTCATGAATAGCACCCAAACGGTTATGGGCGGTCGTTTGTTGAAGCGTTGGTTGCATAGCCCGCTTAGCAAGAAGTCTTCTGTTGAACAACGCTTAAAAGCAGTTTCCGCATTGAAAACCAATTTAATCTATAGCGACCTTCAGTCTCACCTTAAAGAAATTGCTGATATCGAGCGAATCGTGACTCGTTTAGCGCTTGGTAGCGCCAGCCCGCGCGATTTAAAGCGTTTAGAACAAGGTTTGCGCAAATCCGAAGACATACAAAGCTATTTATCGTCACATCAGGTAAAGCTCCCTCTTGTCGAGTCAATTAAGCCATTACCGAATGTTCAAGAGTTACTAGAGCACGCTATTATCGAACAACCGCCGATGGTGATTCGTGATGGTGGTGTTATCGCCGAAGGCTATCACGCTGAGCTCGATGAGTTGCGTAACCTCGCCAACGATGCCAGCGACTTTATGTTGCAGCTTGAGCAACGTGAAAAAGAACGCTCTGGCATTAATACGCTTAAAGTCGGTTACAACAAAGTCCATGGCTTTTATATTGAGATTTCACGTGCGCAAAGCGACTTAGCGCCAGCAGAATATGTGCGCCGCCAAACGCTTAAAAACGCCGAGCGTTTTATCACGCCAGAGCTGAAAGAGTACGAAGAAAAGGTTCTTAGCAGCAAAACCCGCGCCTTAACGCTCGAAAAAAGACTTTATGATGAGCTAGTGCAGCAATTACAAGAACATGTCGCCGACATTCAGTCGACAGCGTCTGCGATTGCGGAGCTTGATGTGTTAGCTTGCTTCGCTGAGCGCGCAGAAAACCTCAACTTATCACAACCAGAATTTAGCGATAATCCAGGAATCCATATTTCCGCTGGGCGTCACGCTGTGGTCGAGTATCACAGTAAAGAGCCGTTTATTCCTAATGACTTAGAGCTTTCGCCAAATCGTCGCTCGTTAATTATTACAGGCCCTAATATGGGCGGTAAATCGACCTATATGCGTCAAGCGGCTTTAATCACCTTGCTGGCCTACACGGGTTCTTACGTTCCAGCCGAGTCTGCCACCTTAGGCCCTATTGACCGAATTTTTACCCGAATCGGCGCTTCGGATGACTTAGCCAGTGGACGCTCTACCTTTATGGTTGAAATGTCTGAAACGGCTAATATTCTCAATAATGCCACCGCTAACAGTTTAGTCTTACTCGACGAAATTGGTCGTGGCACCAGTACCTTCGATGGCCTTGCCCTCGCCTCGGCTACCATGCGCTATATTCATGAGAAGCTCAATTCGCTGACACTGTTCGCGACTCACTACTTTGAGCTGACGCAACAAATTCAAGAGTGGCAAGACTGCGCTAACGTACATTTTGGCGCCAGCGAATACGAATCCGAACAAACCGGTTCAACAAAATTAGTATTCTCGCACCAAGTCGCCGAAGGCCCTGCCAATCAAAGTTACGGTATTCAAGTGGCACAATTAGCAGGCTTACCCAATGTTGTGATTCAAAACGCTAAGGCGCTTCTGAGTTATTTTGAGCAAAACGGCACGCACCACGATCAAGCCGATGAAGTCATGCCACAGCTGGATTTGTTAGAAGAGACCGTTAACGATACTCCAGCATCCAATGAAGCATTAGAGCTATTAGAAACCATAGCACCAGACGATTTATCGCCTCGCGAAGCGCTGGAACTATTGTATAAGTTAAAAGAATCGCTAAAATAACGCTGCTACAGGCAATCACCATTTGAACTAGCAATAGTGAATTAGCCGCAAGAATTGCAATTTAGGAGACATTCATGGCGTTCGTAGTAACCGAAAACTGCATTAAATGTAAATACACCGACTGTGTGGAAGTTTGTCCGGTGGACTGCTTTTACGAAGGTCCTAACTTTCTGGTGATCAATCCAGACGAGTGTATCGACTGCGCTTTATGCGAACCAGAATGTCCCGCCGAAGCTATCTTCGAAGAAGACGAAGTCCCTGAAGGTATGGAACACTTTGTAGAGCTGAATGCTGAACTTTCAGAAGAATGGCCGAATATTACCGAACAAAAAGATCCGCTACCAGACGCCGCTGAGTGGGATGGTAAAGAAGGAAAATTTGAGCACTTAGAGAAGTAACTCACTTCACGCTCAGGAATAAAATAAAGCCCTCAAAGCGAGGGCTTTTTTGTATCCATAAATTCTTCTAGGCCTGAACGCTATCGGGCTTTGGAATCAATAACGACAAAATCGCGGCTATAATTACAAACACAGCAGACACCAATAGACACATTTCGAGGCCATAGGCTTGATAAACCCAGCCTGATAAAACAGTGCCGATTAAGCGCCCCATCGCATTAGCCATATAATAAAAGCCTACATCCAATGATACGCCATCGTCAGTTGCCATGTGCACGATTAGAAAACTATGCAAGGAAGAGTTAATGGCGAAAATAACGCCAAACAGGAGTAAGCCTCCAAGCAAAGCAATCTGTGGTGACACATTGAAATAAAGCGCAGATGCAATAAGCGCTGGGATCACTGCGAGAACAAGTGCCCATGAAAAAGCTGTGCTTCCTGTCGGTACGTTACCTGTTTTACTGCCTGTAATTTTAGGAGCTAAGGTTTGGATGACGCCATAACCGATGATCCATAGGGCTAAAAAACTGCCAACAAAGGTGTGCGACCAATTCATTTGGCTGGATAAATATACCGGTAAAGCGACCACGAACCATACATCTCGCGCTCCAAACAAAAACATGCGTGCTGCGGATAAGTAATTAATGGCGGCGCTTTTGGAGAAGATTTGTGAAAACTTAGGTTTGGCTTTACTCCGTCCTAAATCTTGCTTGAGCTTAATTAAACTGATAATCCAGACGGCAAGCAGCATTAACGCCATCAGCAATATGGCTCCTTGGAAACCGAATAGCGCCAGTAGCAAACCGCCCATAAAAAAACCAACACCTTTCAGGGTATTTTTAGAGCCTGTTAACAACGCCACCCAGCGATACAACTTTCCATCTTGACCTTTAGCAACAAGACTTTTAATCGCACTTTTAGCACTCATCTTGTTCAGATCTTTAGCAATACCCGAAATAGCCTGTGCCGACATAACCAAGGGAACGGTTAATAATGCCGTGGGCACTAGCAACATTCCCAGCGCAACAATCTGCAAGAACAGACCGATGTTCATGGTCTTGTTGAGGCCGAGTCTTGCACCTAGCCAACCACCGACTAAGTTTGTCACTACGCCAAAGAATTCGTAGAACAAGAACAACATGGCGATTTGGAGTGGGCTATAGCCGAGCTGGTGGAAGTGCAACACCACCAGCATGCGTAAGGCGCCATCAGTCAGCGTGAACGCCCAATAGTTACCCGTCACCATCATGTACTGACGAACTTCGGGCGACAAATTGTTAAGCTTGCCTAGTGACTGACTCATGGTTAGTCGAGACCTTGCTCAACTACCATCTTGACCAACTCGGCGGTACGATTCGCGTAACCCCACTCGTTGTCGTACCACAAATACAATTTTACCTGTGTGCCGTTGACTACCATCGTCGATAAGGCGTCGACAATACTCGAACGAGGATCTGTTTTGTAATCCACCGACACTAGCGGACGTTCTTCGTAACCTAAGATGTCTTTAAGCTCGCCTTCGGCAGCGGCTTTAAACAAGGCATTCACTTCTTCTTGTGAGGTTTCTTTTTCTACTTCAAACACACAATCAGTAATCGAGGCGTTGGCTAGCGGTACACGTACAGCATGGCCATTGAGTTTGCCCTCTAATTCAGGAAAAATATGTGTAATCGCCGTGGCTGAGCCTGTCGTGGTCGGAATCAGGTTCATACCACAGGCACGAGCGCGTCGCAGATCTTTGTGCGCTGAATCCAGAATCACCTGAGTATTGGTGATGTCATGAATCGTCGTCATGCTGCCGTGCTTGATACCAAGGTTTTCATGAATTACCTTGACCGCTGGCGCCAAGCAGTTAGTGGTACAGGATGCGGCGGTCACTATTGGGAACTTATCTTTGCCATACAAATCATGATTAACACCCATGACCACATTCAATACGCCCTCTTCTTTGACTGGCGCTGTCACAACGACTCTTTTCACACCTTGGTCTAAATAAGCTTGTAGCGATTCTTGCGATTTGAATTTACCCGATGCTTCGATCACCAAATCACAACAGGACCAATCCGTGTCTTCTATCGAACGATTTTGAGTAAAAGAAATCTCGGTTTCATCAATAGTGATCGCGCCATCACGATCTTCTGCGTCAAATTGCCAGCGCCCGTGAACCGAGTCGAAATTGAGCAAGTGTGCAAAAGTTTTAGTGTCACCTGCTGGATCGTTAATATGGCAAATATTGATATCACCATTAATATACCCAGCTTCGTAAAGCGCGCGCATGGTTAATCTCCCCATACGCCCAAAACCATTAATACCAATTTTTATCGACATAAATGTCCCCTACTGACTATTTATCGGGATTAGTTACAGCACACAGGACGGTTGTCCATTGCGGCTAAATTATTTAAATATGGTTGGATAAAGTCACTTTGCGCGGCTAACGTAGTCTCAAGAACGCTGCGAGCCCAGCCTGGTAACTCATCATTCAGCCGGTAATACACCCACTGACTTTGCCGACGCGTACTTAGCACCGACATGTTTTTTAATTGGGCTAGGTGACGCGATACTTTAGGTTGTGACTCATCAATAGCTTCTGTCAGCTCGCAAACGCACAACTCTTTTTCATGCAATATCAACAAGATAGTCTTCAATCTTGTTTCATCACTTAAGCATTTAAAAAACTCATTAGGAGCAATCATTAGCCTATTACTAGCCTCGCACATCTGAACATACGGATAACCATATATTTATACATACTTAAAGTCAATATTGTTGTGAATAAGATGATGGAGAAATAAAAAAAGCCACTAACATGATAGTTAATGGCTTCTGTAGAACAACTCAATAGAGCAGCTATTTAGAGCAAGCTCATAGATTAATAATCAATAGATGCAGTAAACGGCTTCACCCCGATGGCTTCATAAATTTTGTTAGGCTTATAGATTCGTTGCTCTTTAATCACTAACGCGATCTGGCGAAGTTCACCGATATCTTCCAGCGGATTACCATCGACAAACACTAAGTCAGCCTGCTTTCCTTCGCTGATAGAACCCACGTTCTCGGCATTGCCAACAACTTCTGCAGAACCAATGGTTGCTAACTTCAATACATCAGCGTTCGAGATACCAGCGTCGGCATAAATCTCAAGCTCACGATGTAACGTAAAACCAGCAATAGCATCGGTACCAGGAACAATAGGTACACCGTTCTCGTGTAGCTTCTTAACCATCGCAGACATCGCTTGAATCGACTTATCGTAATCATCGCGAAGCTCTGGCGTAATATCCATTACTGGCCTGACGTAGCCGCGCGAAACATTGATTGGAAGATGCTCATAGACAGGTTCAATTTCAGGGTCAATCACACCACCTTTGCGGAACAAGCTATTAAAAGTCGATACCGTTGGATCAACTTCAATGCCCTTTTCTGCAAGCTTAGCCACAAAGTCATTCACTTCTTTGCTGTCTAAGTCTAGCTCGTGAGCTTTCTCACCCACAATCGAGAAGCGTAAACGTTTACGCGTATCAATATTCTTTCCTAAGAAATTGAGGAAGATCATATTAATATGCTGGATTTCATCAAAACCTGCATCAACGGCTTCTTCCGCCGTCATAAACGCAGGAATGTGACCGCTTAACCGTAATCCTTTGCTGTGAACATGCTCAGCTAATGGCTTGACCCACTCTGGCTCCATCGAGCTGTAGGTTTTAATCTGGATATAACCACGCTCAGCGTACCAATCAACACCGCTTTTAGCGTCTTCCAAAGAATCGACCGTCTGCCCCATTTTCATAGCATATGGGCTTTCGCGATCCATAAACCCTGCACGATAAACATCACCGCCAATAATTTCAGCATCTTCGGCTAATCGCTCAACAGCAATAATATTGTCGTGGGTATTGCCCATATCACGAACGTTGGTCACGCCTGCTGGAATGTTTAATAAGCCATCAGATTTCGATAAGTGACCGTGCATATCCCACAGCCCGGGAATCAGAGTTTTGCCTTGTGCATCGACCACCGTATAGTCGTCTGATGCTTTGATGGCATCAGCGTCGACAATCTTGTCGATCTTGCCGTCGACAACAAGGATCGACTTACCCTCAATTAGCTTCCCAGCTTCAACGTCTACATAATTAGCGTTGGTCACTAAGATTGGCTTTTCAGAAACGTGTGTCAGTTTTTTCGATAAGTCTTCTAGGTACTGGTTATCCGCTTCCTTTTGAACCTTCTGTAACTTTTCCAGATTGTCGCGCCCCCACCCATCAGCGATTACGCCAAACCAGCCACCGCTGTCAGAAGCGAAGAAGTTGTTGTCTTCATCATACCAACTAAAGTCTGGAGTAAAGCCTAAGCCGACCACACCGATTAGGCGAACCGTTTTCTGTTCTTCACCTTTAGTCAGCGTAACGCTATCCAACTCAATTAATGACGCCGTACCGCTGGGTAATAAATCGATACGGTTATCATCATCTTCCAATAAAGCTTTAACAAGATAGTTCGACGAAACGCCAGTGCTATCGCTCGGGATATAAAACTTGCTTTGCTCAGCGCTCGCATTGCCCTGCTCGTTCAAGCTTTTCCATTCAGCCTTTCCGTCACTCATGCTAAAGGATTCTTTAATCGGAGCGCCAAAGGCTGAAGTACCCGAGACTTCCTGACTAATCACATAACCGTCTTCACCAAGCACTATGGTTTCATCAATGTTGACGCGTCGGTTGTTCCAACCGAGTTCAAGATTTGACTTAACCACGTTGCCATTTTGCTCAACAGTGACTTTTCCCGCAGTGTCTTCTTTATTGTATATATTGAAGACCATAGGTGGCTCAACAGCGTTGTTTTCTTGGCTGTTGGAGTTTTCTTCAACTTTGGGCTTAGTACTTTGTGATGCAGCGGTTTGATTTACCGTTTCAACTTTCGCTTTTGTTGAAGACTCTTGTGAAGTCTCTTGGTCATTTGAGTCACAACCAGTAATCGCTAAAGATATACTTAGCGCGATAGCCGATAAGCCTAAATGTTTTGATGACATAATGGTTCCCTTGCGTTTTTGTTTGTCGTACAGCTTATAACCACTAGTTTCAGCTGTCTAGCGCTTGCTCACGAAAATAAGAACCGGTATTAAGGCAAAAAAACCAGCCATGAGCAGCGTGGCTGGTTTTTTATTTAGACGAGAGTCCCAGTAAAGCAAGGAACTAAGTTGAAACTATTACTTGGTAATCAGCTGATAGGAATCAAACTTGTCAAAAGCTTTGACCAATTGCGTCTCTGTTTGATCGATATTTTCAACCAGATCACACAGCTTTTCAGCTTGTAACTCTAACTGTTCAGCTCGACGCTCCATCTTATCTTCAAGATCTTTACCGAAGCTTTCCATGCGTTGTTCAAAGGCTTTTACCTTTTCTTCGTTACCGCTCATCGCAGCCGCAATCATTTGCCCAACATTGTTTTCCATAAACTCAGTCACAGCGGTTTCAATCAGTGACTCAAATTCTGCTTCAAAATCAGAACTCTCGACATAGTCGACAAGTGCCTCAGGGCGCAGGTGCGTACTGCTGATATGTTGCTTCAACTCTGCTGAAATAGTCTCAACACGAGCAACAAACTCCTCTGCTTTATCAGGATTATCATGCAGTAAAGCTGCGGTTACGCTTCCTACAGCCTCGATAGCAATCGCGCTCGCTTCTTCTGCAACACCAGATGCTAAAGGCAACAACTCGCGAACTCTGTGGTTATATTCATCCAATAGTTCTAGCTGCTGAGGCGATAATAACTGCTTTTGCCCGTCTAAAAACAGCTCTGATGAAGAAGTGATTAATACTTTTTCTTGATCTTTGCTGGAAAAGCTTAGGCCTTTGTCCTGTATTTCGATGTTGTAGGCGAAGTCTGCATCACAAGCTATATCGTCGGAATGCGCCGCCGCGGTACCTAGAGAAAGGCTTAAAGCAACTGCTACAGCAACGGACTTGAGCATGGTTTTCATAGTGAACTCCTTAATCAATTAAAATGTGATTAACACATATTCTTAGATTAAGGGTTTATGAGAAAAGGTTTAGCGATTTAGTGTGTAAAAAGGCTGTTTAGGGTAACAATTTGTAAACAGCCCTATTTTTTAACGTTTAAATATCTTTATTTATCAACTAGATACCAATGTTACTTAAACTGTTTGAAATACGTCTGATAAAGCTACTTAGGGATGGATATTCACGCTCGAAATTGTATAAACGCTCTTGGAAACGCTCGATGAGGTACTCCTCAGGGTTGCCTTCAGCGTCCTGTTGAAACAATTTCGACTCGATAACCAACTCAAGCTTCGCCAATGCTAAAATCTCTTCTTTCTCTAGATTTTCTCGGCCGTCCAGCTCGGTCAAAAGCTCATCTGCCAAGCTAATTAGTTTAGAATTCTGTACTTCTGATTGACTCATATATATTACCTTTGAAACATTTTTTTACCCATTCTATGTGATAGACACACAAAATACATTGGTCTAAGCAGTATCATGACATATAATTTCTCACGGGTCAGCAGATCCGATAACACAACGATATATATAGAAGGACTATTATGAAAAAACTACTCATTGTTATAGTGATAGCAATTGCTATTGCGGCAGGGATTTATTTCTTTAAAGGAGGGAAAGTTGGCGGCTTGAGTCTTTCTGGCGGTTCTTTACCATCAGAAAATGCAGTGCTTGAGTATGTTCCAGCTGATACCGTTTTCTTTGCTGGCAGCGTTGAGCCTTTAGATTTTGCTAAAACTCTAGAAATGAGCAGCAAAATGGGTTTCGATTATTCAGCAATGATGGGCGCAGGCTTTGACGATTTGAAATCTGAGTTAGGCAATGCTCCTGATGCAGCTAAAGTATTAGTTAGTATTTATGGTGACTATTTAAAAGCTGTTAAGAATAAATCAGTTAAAGAGTTAGGTTTACGTAGTGAACTTAACATGGCTGTTTATACGGTCGGCGTACTTCCAGTTATTCGTTTAGAACTAGACGGTACTGACGCTTTCTCAAAAGCTATCGCTAAAATCGAAGCTGACCAAGGCGTAACTGCTACGGTTAACACGGTTAATGGTGTTGAATATCGCGAATACAGCTTAGATGACGGCACTGAAGAAGTTCCAATGTCATTAGTGATTGCGACGCATGACAACCAAGCTATCGTTACTGTTAATACTGAATTAGACGATGCTAAAGATTTACAGCGTACACTTTCTGAAAAGCCAACAACTAATATCCTAGACGGCGGAGTTCTTAACGAACTTGCTTCTGACAACGGTTACTTAGGTTATTCAATTTTCTTACTTGATAACCTAGCGATTGTTGATGGTATTACTAAACCTTCTGCGAATGCTTTTGGTAAAAGCTTACAAGAAGTTTTAGACGCATACGGTGCTGGTAACGACATGAAGGATATCCAAACTCCTGCATGTAACACTGAGCTAACAGGCTTAACTCAAAACTGGCCAATGCTTTCAGCTGGCTATACTGAGTTCGACGATAGCAACGCAAGCTACAAAATGGTTCTAAAAGGTAACAATGCAGATCTTTTAGAGACTCTTGGTAAATTACGTGGTCACATCTCTGATAACGTTTCAAACGATGACTTCGCAATGAGCTTCGGTATTGGCTTAGACATGGATCAAATGGTTCCTGTTATCACTACTGTTTGGGAAAGCTTAACGAAAGAAGACTTCTCTTGCCCTCCTCTAGCAGAAATGCAAGCGGGTCTACGTCAATCTAACCCAATGATGCTTGGTATGATGTCTGGCATGGTTGCTGGTATCAAAGGTGTTGGTTTCAGCGTTGTTGACGTGAATGAAGATGCGCTTTCAAACGTAGAAAGAAACCCAATGGCATTTATGCAAGACGGTCAGTTCATGGTAACCGTTACTGCTGAAAAGCCACAAAACCTACTTCAGTCATTAGGCATGTATGCTCCAGAGCTTGCTCAAATGAAACTTGAAGATGGTGGTGAGCCTCAAGTATTACCAGCTGGTGTTGGTGCTGAGACTAAAATCGCTCTTCGTGGTCATGATCTAGTATTGATGATGGGCCAAACAGATGAGTTGATTGGTAAAGTCGAGAGTAACGGAAGTTTAGAAAAGAATGGCTTGATGACATTCTCAATGGACTTCAAAAAGTACATGGGTCTTCTAGAAGAAATGATGGACTCTGCTGCTGAAAATGCTCACGGTAGTGAAAAAGAAATGCTTGAAGAGCAGAAAGAAGTGTTCTCTGAGCTGAAGAAAGCTGACGGTATTGTTAAAGGCAAGTTTGACATTACTGATGAAGGCATTGTAACTAGCAGCTCTTATCAAGCTAAGTAATATCCGCTAGTTTACAAAGTAATAAAAAAAGCCCAGCGTTTGCTGGGCTTTTTCATTAGGCTGATACATTTTTAACTAAGGGGTTAAATAATCTAAGCAGCTCTAATCTTCATTTTTTGCAAGGCTTGCTCTAAGTCTGCAATGATATCTTCTGGGTGCTCTAACCCTACCGAGATTCGAATTAAGGTTTCGCTAATACCAGCTTCTGCTCGCTCTTCTGGAGTATAAGTCGAGTGCGTCATTGACGCTGGGTGTTGAATTAACGTTTCTGCGTCACCAAGACTCACCGCAATATGGCACAATTCAAGGTGATTCATAAAACGGACTGCATCATCAAAACCACCAGCCACCTCAAAAGCAATAATCCCGCCAGCACGCTTCATCTGTGTACCAATTAAGTGATTCGCTGGATGGTTCTTTAGACCTGGGTAATAAACGTGCTCGATATCACCATGCTCTTCTAAATAGTCAGCAACTTTCTCTGCGTTATCGCAGTGACGCTCAACACGCACCGATAGCGTCTTTAAACCACGGGTAACTAACCATGCATCATTCGGGCTCATCGTCGCACCCATGTCTTTCTGAGTCGTCATTTTAATATGGCCGATCTGCTCAGCCGAGCCACACACAATCCCACCGATAACATCACCATGACCGTTTAGGTATTTAGTTGCGCTATGAATGATCAAATCCATGCCGTAATCGGTCGGCTGCTGTAGCACTGGTGACATAAAGGTATTATCCATAACGGTTAATAACTGATGTTTTTTAGCGATCGCGCCAACCTTTGCCATATCCACGCAAACTAAGTTAGGGTTAATCGGCGTTTCGAAATAAATCAACTTGGTATTGTCTTGAATAGCAGCTTCAACTTCCTGCTCGTCGGTGATATCAACGAAAGTCACGTCGATACCAAAGTCTGCAAACTTATGATTAATCAGCGCAAAGCTGCAACCGTAAAGCGCTGATGAAGCGACCAAGTGATCACCCTGTTTAAGGTTTGCTAACAATGTCGCCGACACCGCGCCCATGCCCGAGCCAAACGCAGCAGCATCTTCAGTATTCTCAAGCGCCGCCATTTTTTGTTCTAACTCGCGAACCGTTGGGTTGCCAAGACGGCTATAAATATAGCCTTGTTCTTCGCCCGCAAAGCGGTTTGAGCCTTGTTGAACATTATCAAAAATAAAGGTCGAGGTTTGGTGGATCGGTGTTGCTAATGATCCAAAGCTAGGATCACCAACACGACCGGCATGAATAGCACGCGTCTCAAGGTGATTAAAAATATGCTTGCTGTCTGATGATTTCATAAAATCCACTTACCTCGTGTATAGAATTCTACAAAGCTACTCCTCAAGAATTATCGCTGTCGTGGTTTTTACTTCTTTTAAAACCATGCTGGTGTGGATTCTTGCAACACCAGACAGCGGTATCATTTTTTGGGAGATGAAGCTTTCTAGCGCCAAGGTGTTTTGTACCGCTACTTTTAGTAAGTAATCATACTCACCAGTAACATTGTGGCACTCCAACACCTCTGGCCATGAGTTTACTGTCGCTAGAATGGTTTGGATTTGCTCAATACTGTGTAATTGAAGGCTGAATTCAACAAAGCACAAGTTATCAAAACCTAAGCGATGTCGGTCAACTAAGGCCGCATAGTGATTAATGATGCCTTCGTTTTCTAGTCGTTTAACTCGTGCGTGTGTCGCTGGTGGCGATAAGTTTACCCGCTTCGCCAGCTCGGCATTAGTTAAACGTCCTTCCTTTTGTAAAACATTGAGTATCTTTTTATCCAAAGCATCGAGCTTTGCTTTTGATGATTCTAACATTGAAGCTCCTTTTGACTGAACAAGGTTAGGCACTTTCACTGTAAATACATAAAGATTAACACTTATTACCAATAAGACCTAACAATCTTCACATAACACGTGTCATTGGACGTCTTTGACGAATATTATCAAGCTGATACACTGAAGTCTGACCAGATAGCCACGGAAATAAGATAGAAAGTATTGAAAAAAGAAGCAGTTATATTGATCCACGGCATGGGCCGTAGCAGACGCTCCATGAAACGCTTAGAAAACTACCTAAGACACAAAGGTTACGTAACCTATAATCGTAGCTACCCTTCTACCGTCGCCAATGTCGAACGCTCCGCCGTACACTATATCAACTCAGCACTGGCCAACATCTCACGAGATGAAGTTTCAAGAATTCACTTCGTGACCCACAGCTTGGGCGGTTTATTGGTCCGGTACTATCTTTCAAACCACAAAATTAAACAGCTAGGTCGTATCGTCATGTTGGCGCCACCGAACAATGGTTCAGAGGTCGCAGAACGCTATCGTGATCATTTTTGGTACCGCTGGATGACTGGCGCCCCAGGTCAGCAGCTCCATAAAAGTGACAATGATCTGTTAGAAAAGCTGAAGCCATTACAAACTGAGGTCGGGGTTATCGCAGGGACCAGTTCATCAGACCCATGGTTTAACCATGTGTTTGACGGTGAACATGACGGCAAGGTCTCCGTTAGTGACACCAAGCTGTCTGAAATGAAGGATTTAATTACCGTATCACATGGTCATACTTTTATTATGAACAAGCGGAAGGTTAAACGACATATTGTTAACTTCCTAAATACCGGTAATTTCTATCAGCCACAAAAGAGGAAGCCTTTATACGCTGTGGAAGATTAGTTTTTACTTAAAGCGCGAATCAATTCGAGTGCTTCTACAGCCCTAGCCTCTGGCACAAAAACATGGTCGTGAGAATAAGCAGCTACCACGTTTGCGCTAATATTTGCCTCGGTTAACACTCTAGAAATCTCCGCGGTAAGCCCTACAGCCTCAAGGCTTGAGTACACAGCTAAAGTAATCCGCTTAAATGTAGCGTCAAACTCTAGCTCATGAGCTTCAGCATCAAGCTTCTTACAAATAATACTGCGCCCCTCTTCTTCCTGAAAGACTGATAAGGGGGTAAGCGTCTTAGGAACTGTTTCCAGCAAGCAAAACACATACACCTCAGAGTCTAAAGTAGGCTTTAGATCCGATAGCAAGATTCTCAAGTCTTTAATCGCCATGTAATATCATCCTCAAAGTGGCACAAAAAAGCCCCGCAATAGACTCATAATAAAGTCTGCTACGGGGCTGAAGCTAGGTATTGTTAAGCAGTTTTACTAACCGTACCTAGCTTTAGAGCTAAAGCGATAGATTAGTCGTCTTTTTCTTCTGACTTATCTTCCGCGTTTATTTCTTCTAACGCTTTCTCATGTTGCAAGTCGTAAGCAGGTGGTTCACCGCCATCACCTTTCAGGTAATGATCCATCCAACGTACTAAACGCAACGAATAGTCATACTGTCCCGCTGCTTTACGGTTACCGTGACCTTCGCCTGGATACAGCACTAAACGCACAGGAGCTTGCCCTAGCGTTTTAACGTAACGGTATAACTCCATTGATTGTGATGGGTGAACTCGCGTATCCGAATCACCGTGCATAATCAATAATGGTGTTTTAGCATTTTTCACGTGGTAGATAGGGCTTGTTTCAAGCATCCACTCGAAATCGTCCCAAGGCCATGCGCGAGCATGAACAGCGTGCATTTCATTAGGGATATCCGTGGTACCAAACTTCGATAGCTGATTCGAAATACCTACAAACATAACAGCCGCAGCATAATGCTCGGACAACTTGGTTGCTGACCAAGCTGTCGCATAACCGCCGTAAGAACCGCCAGTGATGCCGACTTTATCGCCATCAACCATACCTTTCTCTACTAACGCTAACTTACCGTCTAGAATGTCGGTAAATTCAGGGTCGGCGTAAGCATGCTGATCTAAACGAGCAAACTCGTCGCCACGCCCCGTACTTCCGCGATAGTTAGGAATAAATGCAAAGTAACCTTTTGCAGCAACCGCTTGAATAGGATCGGCGTAGCGAGTATTCCAGCCATTAGAACGATGCGCTTCTGGGCCACCGTGAATAAAGGCAATCATCGGGTAACGTTTACCTTTTTTATAATTCAAAGGATAAACCAAAACGCCCTGAATCTTTAGGCCATCACGCGCTTCATATTCAAATGCTTCTTGCTTCGCTAACTCAACCTCATCTAACCAAGTATTAGAGTTAGTCAAACGCTGCATACCAGCCCCTGTAATCGCAAATAGTTCACGAGGATGATTCGCTGTATCTGCAAGTACGTATACGGCACCGTTATTAGCAACAGACAGACTACGCTGAATACCATTGCCATAATCAACTAAAGGCATCGCCGCGATACGACGCTTAACAGCAGCTTTTACGACACGACTTTCTAAGCCTTTATGCTCGATATAAATCAGGTCGTCATTGTGCCACTCAACATCCATTACATGGCTGTTATCATTAGTCACACGTTTCGAAACTGTTTCATCATCAAGGTTCGCAATGTACAAAGCACCAGCAGTTGGGTCGTTATAATCATTCGCACCAATAAACGCGATGTTTTCACCATCCGTCGACCATACGGCTTTACCCTGCTTACCTTCAGTTTTAAATTTAGCAACAACATCACCTTCTAAATCAACGACTTGAAGAGTTTTCTTCATGTAAATATCGTCGATAAGTGGTGTTGGAGACACTTGGACTAAAAGCTGATCTGCGACGGGGCTAAACTTTGCGCTAATGACACTACCGTCAATATCCAGCTTGGTTGGCTCAGCATCATCGTTGTTTAGCGGATAGACCCATGCGTTAACATCCTTGATATCTTCTTCATAAACTTTTGCTTGGAAACCCTTTAGAACCAGCTGCTCTTTATGATCGGGAGCACCTTCTTTCGCGATAAACACAAGTTTATCGCCAGCGCTATTTAGGCTGTAACTTAGGATATTATTCTTAGTACCGACAACCTTTTGCGATTCGCCGCCATCGACTGGAATACTGTAAACACCAGCAAATGTGTCGTCATTACGCATCGCAATATAATAAATCTTCTTACTATCTTTCGACCAGCGAACAGAACCAATGTTAACTTTGCCCGTAATGAATGGTTTAGCATCGCTACCTACCGGCTTTACATATAACTCTGACCAAGCAGGACCATCGTCATCAACATATGGCTCACGCTTGTTACTTTTTGTATAAGCAACCCACTGACCATCCGGTGAAACCTGGAAAGAACCAACTGACTCAATTTTAGCAATATCTTCAAGCGTTAAGCCTTTGTTTTCAGCGGCATTGCTCGTTCCAGAGCTTACTACGCCAAACAAAGACAACCCCATGAAAAATAGTATCTTTTTCATACAATTACTCTATGTTTTGGATTTCAGTTAGCATAGTAAAAAATGTGAAACAGGTCTAGGTTGGTTTGTGACTTTAGGTAATAAATACGAGGTTTACAATGTTACAAACTGTTACAATTGGCGTATAGCAAAACATATTAGCTTCTATTAAAGTACTCCTGAACACAACGGTTAACTACCCCCTAACTGTGTGTTCGCATCTCAAAATATCTCCTTCTCATTTTGAGACGCAATTTTTAGCCCCCTCTTTGGGGGCTTTTTTATCCCTGTAACTTTATAGTTATCAATCAGTTAGCTGCATTCTGACACAGGCATCGAATATGGGTCGATAAATCGCCTCAAGCTCGTGTCGAGTGAAGTGCTTGCCATGGCGCTGATGTAAATCAAGGACAATGGCCTCCTCCCTCTCAGGAATTCGCGCCGATACCCCCTGTTCTTTTTTTATCGCAATCAATGACTGAACCAGCTCTGCCCGTTTTTCTATCAATTGCACTAAACGTTCATCGACCTCATCAATTTTTGCTCGTACTGTTTCAAGTGACTCCATCACTGCCTTCTGTAGAATAAATCATGGTAACCTAGCGCTATTATAGTAGAATTACGCCCATTGTGTTGAGCCAACTCTTTTATAGCACCAATCTTTATGAGCAAAAAAGATAATATCTACGCTGATCAGCTGGAACAAGTCGAGTCCTTTAACTTTGATCAAAAAGTTGTGGAAGTTTTTCCTGACATGATTAAACGCTCCGTGCCCGGTTACACTGCGATTATTGATGGTATCGGTCAGCTTGCCAAGAAGTATACACAATCCAATAGTTCAGTATACGATCTGGGTTGCTCACTGGGTGCAGCGACACTCTCTATCCGAGAAGCCGTGAATGATAGTAGCTGCCAAATCATAGCCGTTGATAATTCAACAGCTATGATAGAGCGCTGTAAGCTAATTCAGTCGGGCTATAACTTTTCTATGCCTGTAGAAATGGTTGAAGCGGACATTAATGACCTAGACTTCCAAAATGCGAGTTTCGTCGTTTTAAACTTTACGCTCCAATTTCTACCAAGAGAACAGCGCCAGACGTTACTCAATAACATCTATCAGGGATTGAACCCTGGAGGAGCTCTGGTTTTATCAGAAAAACTAACCATGAGCTCAGAAGCGCTGGATGCAAGCATCATCAATATTCACCATGATTTCAAGAAGCAAAATGGCTACAGCGATATGGAAATTGCACAAAAGCGTGCAGCCTTAGAGAACGTACTGATTCCGGATACTAGAGAGCAGCATTATCAACGCTTTGAAAATGCAGGTTTTAAGCAGTACGACACCTGGTTCCAACACTACAATTTCGCATCATTCATTGCCGTAAAATAATATGTTTAGTTTTAACGATACTTATAACGCTCTATTAGATACACGCCTACATCCTTGGGTTGATCAGTTTAAAGATGCTGTTCATAAACGAATGGCCGATTATACTCATGGCAATATTACTCAGTGGATTGAGCTATTAAAGCAACTACCCGATATTACGCCTGACCAGATTGATATCACGAACAAAGTGGCGATTGGAAGCCGTCAGCAACTGTCTGATAGTGAGTTTGAACAATTAGAACAACTATTAAAGCAATTCCATCCTTGGAGAAAAGGCCCCTACCACCTCTTTGGACAGCACATTGACACTGAATGGCGCTCTGACTGGAAGTGGGATCGTGTTAAAAATCATATTAGTCCTTTAAAGGATAGAATTGTTCTCGACGTAGGCTGTGGCAACGGTTACCACTGCTGGAGAATGGCGGCACAAGAACCTAAGTTGGTATTAGGTATTGATCCCTCCCAGCTATTTCTAATGCAGTTCGCCATCATGCAGAAATATCTATCAGCTTATCCCGTGCATTATTTACCGGTTGGCCTAGAGTACCTACCACAAAACATGGGGAAGCAAGGCTTCGACACCATATTTTCAATGGGCGTTTTGTATCATCGTCGCTCGCCAATTGACCACATTGTTCACCTCAAAAACCTTCTCAAGCCCGGCGGCGAGTTGGTATTAGAAACTTTAGTCATTGACGGGGAAGATGATCAGTGTCTGATTCCAAGGGATCGATACGCACAAATGAACAATGTGTGGTTCCTGCCAACAACAGGTATGCTTAAGAACTGGATGCGTAAGTGTGGTCTAGAAAATGTGCAAGTGGCTAATGTATCAACCACCAGTACTGAAGAACAAAGAGCTACTGACTGGATGACTTTCCAGTCGCTTGAGGACTATCTCGATCCACATGACAAAGGCCTGACGATCGAAGGCTACCCTGCACCCAAACGCGCTTTTATGGTTGCGCAAAAGCCTCTTCAAAAGAACAAGAAGCCATAGCATGTCTGACAAAGATTACCATATAGTGCCTTTCTGCTCTGCGCCTGTGCGTATTATTAAGCCTAACAAAAACTTTCTGTTTGTTGCTAAACCTGCTGGGTTATTAACCATTCCCGGGAGACATGAAGAAAACAAGGACTGCCTAATTACAAGGTTACAAAACCACCCTAAGTCGCAAACTGCAACCGTGGTTCATCGTCTTGATATGGCGACCTCAGGCATTATGGTTGTTGCGCTCAGTAAAATGGCTCACCGAGAAATCAGCCGGCAGTTCGAACACCGAGAAACACAAAAACACTACATTGCCATGGTAGATGGTATTGTTAAAGACGATGATGGTGTCATTGATTTGCCCATGATCGCAGACTGGCCCAATAGACCTAGGCAGAAAATTGATTTTGACGAAGGTAAAAAAGCGGTCACTGAGTGGCGTGTTCTTGATAGAGACATTAAAAATAACTGTACGCGGCTTAAGCTAACTCCAATAACTGGGCGTAGCCACCAGTTGAGATTGCACTGCTTAGAACTTGGTCACCCGATTTTAGGCTGTAACCTATATGCTAAAAATGGTTCTGAACATAAAGCGTCTAGACTTTTGCTTCATGCCGAATCACTAACGATTAAGGACCCAAAAACAGGTAAATTAATTACGGCACAAGCGCCCTGCGCTTTTTAACTTGATTAAAAAACCAAGACTTGTCAGAATACCGCCGACTTAATAAAGCACCTGTTGCTGGGGCTGAGATTAAGCCCTAAGTGATAACTTCGAAGAACACAAGGGTATAGTTGGGTTTGGAGCGAAGCTCCAACAGAAGTAGAAAGCAAAATGAATAAATTGGTAACTGCGTTTTAAAATACGCACCCGTAGCTCAGTTGGATAGAGCGTCGCCCTCCGGAGGCGAAGGCCGCAGGTTCGACTCCTGCCGGGTGCGCCATTTTATTCAGACTTCATCTTTTCAGACACTTCCTTAAAGTGCTCAACCGTTTTATCAACAGTTTCTTTTATTTCAGCCTGATACTCCTGCTCAATCAACATCATATCTCTGGTGAACTTCATTTGTTGGCGCTTCTCTAAATCAGTCCAAGCTTGATGCGTTGGGATATGCTCAGTTTTATCATAAACCTCATAATAAACCTCGAAGGGTTTTCTCTCCTCTTCACTCAGGCGTAACTGATCAATCAAGACCTTCAAACGAACACAGCCCTCTATCGTCGGGCACTGTTCTTGTTGCATGGCTTTTGAAATATCAACAATACTTTCAACAACTGAACTCATCTGAGCACGGTTCTTTTTTGCTAGCTCTTCATCAGCAACTTTTTTTAGTGCTTTCTGTTTGCTCAATTTTGATAATAAATAAACCGCATAAATAGCAAGCACGAACGTTATAAAAGATGCAATATAATAAAAAATGACCATAGATTACTCCAGCCATATGCCAGTAGTGATAATGGGGCTAGGATACCTATATTTGTGGTTATTTAACAGTAATAGCTAGCTTCCTTACGGCTTCGGCTCTCCTTATAACCAAATAAGAATTGACTTATTTTTATAGTTAGCGTTACTATCAAGCTATGAACTTAAAGGCACAGCAGTATTATTTTTACTTTTTTACTCCAGAATCGTCGGGAGAAGCTGTGTTCGCCTAAAAAAAGTAGAACGAACAACACAAAAACCTCCCAAACGGGAGGTTTTTTTTTGCCCGAATATTAGAGAAAACAACAGGATAGTAGGATGAAAGACCAAACCAACACAGCAACTAGTGGTTCAAATGACCTCGATAATCTTCGTCAATCCATTGGTCGGCTGGATGAAGAACTACTCAAGATCTTTGCTGAGCGCCGAAAATTAAGCTTAGCGGTTGCAGCGAATAAGTTAACAGCAAACAGAAAAGTTCGGGATCAAGCGCAAGAGAAAAACCTCCTGAGCAACCTGACGGCAAAGGGACAAGATCTTGGTATTGATCCGAGTGTTACCTTAAGCTTGTTCCACAATATCATTGAAGATTCCGTCCGAAGCCAATACGACTTCTTCCTTGAAAATAGCTCAGCGGAATCACTCGAACCACTGACACTTGCTGTACTGGGAGAGCCCGACTCTTACAGCCACATAGCTGCTCAACAACACTTCTCAACCAAGAAACGTCGCTTTGTTCCTGAGCACTGCCCCAGTTTCTTATCAATCTTCAAGGCTATAGAATCCAAGCAAGCTGACATTGGTATCGTACCTATCGAAAATACAACGGCCGGCAACATCACCGAAGTGTACGATTTATTGCTGCAATACCAATTAAAAATCGTTGGTGAAGAAAAGCTTAAAGTTAAACATTGTTTAGTAGCTCCTAAAGGTGCGACTCTCGATACCATCAAGGACGTTTACTCACACCCTCAAGCTATTGCCCAATGCAAAAGCTTCTTCAATCAACACCCAGCAATTAACAGTCATTTCCGTAGTAGTACCAGCTCTGCACTCAAACTCGTAGCTGAATATCAAAACCCCAGCATTGCGGCTATCGCTAGCGAGCAAGCAGCCGAAAATTCCGGACTAGAAGTACTCAGCTATGGCATTAACAACTACCAGGAAAATTACACGCGATTCCTGTTAATCGCTAACAAGGATATTGCTGTACCTAATGCTATTCCGGCAAAAACAACCATAACCTTGCAGACGCCTCAAAAGCCGGGCGCCCTGCTCGACTGTTTGCAGGTATTTAAAAGTCACGGTATCAATATGACTAAACTTGAATCACGTCCTATTCCGACAAAACCATGGCAAGAGCTGTTCTATATAGACTTTGAGGGTAATGCATCTGATTTAACTATCGAGAAAGCTATCAATGAAATTAAACGACAAGCTTCTGAAGTTACTGTACTGGGTAGTTATCCGATGCATGATATTTTGGCAACGAAACTTGATCACCATGCATTAAGTAACCAGTTTAATACACTTTAAGAGGCTGAATTATGTCTGTAACACACAACACTATCAACAACACCAACATTAATCGCCTCGATCTTCTACTCACGCCAGAGGCGCTTAAAATTAAAATTCCTCTGACTGAAAAAGCAGCGAACACTGTTATCAATGGGCGTAATACCATTCAAGATATTTTAGATGGCAAAGATAACCGCACTTTAATTATTGCAGGCCCCTGCTCAATTCATGACTTGGAAAGCGCAAAGGAATATGCGCAGAGACTGAAAACATTACATGACAAGCTTTCAGATAAACTGTTCATTGTCATGAGAGCATACTTCGAGAAGCCTCGAACGAATGTTGGTTGGAAAGGTTTAATCAATGATCCGACTCTTGATGGTTCGAATGACATGAACTTAGGTTTAAGCAAAGCCAGAGAGTTATTGGCTTGGATAGCTGAGCTCGGCCTACCCACTGCGACTGAAGCTTTAGATCCGGTAACACCTCAGTATGTTGCCGATTTAATTAGCTGGTCTGCTATCGGCGCAAGAACCACGGAATCACAAACACACCGTGAGATGGCCTCAGGACTATCAATGCCGGTGGGTTTCAAGAATAGTACTGATGGCTCATTAACCGCTGCCGTCAATGCAATTATTAGTGCTCAGTCGCCACATACATTTATTGGTATTGATAACGGCGGCAATACTGCCCTTCTACATACCAATGGCAACCCTTACTCACACATCATTTTACGGGGTGGGAAAACACCTAACTATGATGAGCAAAGCGTGGCCCAGTGTATCTCTGACCTCGAAGCAGCCAACATTAATCCTCGTATTATTATTGATGCGAGCCATGGCAATTCGAGCAAAGATTTTTCTAAACAGCCAGGTGTTGCTAGGAATGTTATGGAGCAAATCAGAACTGGCAATCAAACGATTAAAGGTATTATGCTCGAAAGCCACTTGATCGAAGGTAATCAAAAATTATCCGACAAGCTGACCTACGGAAAGTCTATTACGGATAGCTGTATTGATTGGGAAGAAACTGAGAAGCTATTGAGTTCTCTGTAAGGAAAGCTCTCTATAAACAAAGATCCCAGTAAATAATACGTGTTAAAAAAAGCCGGTGGTTAGCCGGCTTTTGCTATTATGCTTCAGGAAGCTTGCGGGTAAGGTTTTCCTCTTTCGGGATACTTTTTTCTTTATAAATCGTGCCGCCTTTTACGACTAGATCAACATTTTGTAATAAGTTTACATATTTAAGAGCATCGCCTTTAACTGCGATAATATCGGCATACTTGCCCGGAACAACAGTTCCTAAGTCTTGGTCAACACCCATGAACTTTGCTGGCCAGTAAGTAGCAGCTTGAATGGCTTCCATTACCGGCACATCAAACTCATCAACCCAAACCTGCAACTCATGCCAAGTAGACTGGCAATGGAACTTCATAGGAATACCACTATCAGTGCCTACCAACAAAATTGCACCACTGTTGCGAAGCTGATTGAACTTGGTTTTTAAAGTCGGTTTACGTTTTGGAGTAAGCTGCATATACCCAAGGCGCTCTGGGTGCGCGATCGATTGTTTAATATCAGCAACGGTTTCTTTGGTCAGCCCTCGCTTCCAACACTGGTTATCAAGCTCTTCAGAGTTTTCACGGGTATATTCGTAATTCCACAAGCCCTCAACCGTAGGAGTCCAATATAAAGGCCCACCACTGATGCGTCCCTTCGCGGTTCTTTCCTTTAGCATAGTCATGATATCTTCTGGGTACTCTGGAGCCGTTGTTAGCCCTGTATGCTCAAAGTTATCAACGCCAATTTCTAGGCCAATGCGAATTTCGTCAGGTTTGTGAGAGTGGCCCACTACTTTCATACCTTGCTTATGAGCTTCATCAACAATGGCTTTGGCATGCGACAAGGGCATCACGTCATGATCAATAAGTTTGACCACATCCATGCCAGCATCTTTGAGTTTACGAACCTTTTGTCGCGCATCTCGTTCACTCGAAATCCCCCAGCGAAACGCTTCTGTTCCTGGGTAAGGCTTATGTTGTAGGAATGGTCCTGACATATACATTCTGGGGCCGCTTAAATCACCCTGATTAATTGCCTCTTTAATCTGCTTTGACTCTTTTAAGGGAGCGCCGAGATCACGAGCACTGGTAACCCCTGCGAGTAGCAACTGCTCCGCAGACGCCGGCATGATTTCGCTGCCTAATTTATCAATGTAAGCTTTATCCCAGTACTTATAATCTGAATGGCCATTGATCATAAGGTGAACATGCATATCCCACAGCCCTGGTAGAACAGTCATACCTTCGGTTGAAATCACATCATAACCGTTAGGAACTTCGAGTTCTTTTTCAGTACCCACAGCAACAATTCGTTCGTCTTTTACCAGAATGACACTGTCATGTATCACTTTGCCGCCAGTCCCATCGACTAAAGTACCACCGACGAAAGCTTTTAACTCAGCTGCTTGTGCAACATTTGGAACTAAACCGAAAGTTACAAACAAAACGAATAGAATTTTAATCTTCATTATCACCTCACTTAGTTATTATTTATCGTCGGACTTTTTACTTTTATTATCTTTTAGCGGTAACGACTCTCCAGTCACTGACTGCAAAGGTAACGAATGCTTATCCTCTTCGTTAACAATATTTAGATGCACATCACGTTGAGGGAATGGAATCTCAATGCCGTATTTCTTAAACGCCGTGTCCAACTCCCACATATAAATACTACTTATTCTCGTCGGTCTTCTGACTCCGTAATGGGCAACCCATACCAGCAGCAAAAAGTTAACACTGTTATCACCAAACTCGGTTAGCCACACATCTGGCTCTTTGCCAGGGATATTTTTTAGGGTGTACTGTACATTGTTGGCTGCTTCAATCGCCGCTTTTTTAACGATTTCCTTATCCGTTCCATAAGCAACCCCAAAAGGTATCCGTACTCGACGCGTCGACTCTTTTAAGGTCCAGTTGGTAACAATATTCGTAACCATGTAGGAGTTAGGAATGATGACATCGATGTTGTCGTTAGTATTAATTCGAGTGCTTCGAGTCTTAATTTCTCGAACTTGACCAGTGGTTCCATCCTCAAGCTCAATATAATCCCCAACCTTCAACGTTTTCTCAAACATGATGGTTAAGCCAGAAACAAAGTTGCTGACTAAGTTTTGCAAACCAAAACCGATACCAACCGATAAGGCACCAGCGATCAGGGTTAAATTGCTTAAGTTAAGCCCTAACGCACTAAATCCGGCAACGGCGGCAATAAAAATAATTAAGTAATGGATTAAGCGGTGCAGCAGGTATAGCGAAGAGCTATTTTTGATTTTATGCTTCTTTTCAAAACGATGAACTAAGAAACTGACCAGTTTAGAAACGAGGTAACCAATTAAAATAATGAAGCACAAGTTAATCAGTGGTAGCAGCGTGATTGGGCGTTCATTGATACTAAAAAGCGGCTTATTGACCAGTTTAACGGTAGAATCCCACGCATCCTCTGTAAACTCTTTAACCGTATCCCAAGTTCGGTTAAGACCAGACTGCTGCTTATCTTCAATGCTTTTGAGGATTGATAACAGTAACTCGTTGTCGCTGATAGTTACCCGAACATCTGACATCGCCCTTAAAATAAGCTGGGCTTTACGTCGCCTTTCATCAGATAGCTTTTGCAAATTCTTTTTTTCTTCTGACGACTGCTGCCTCAGGTTTATATCAGAGGACAACAGTGTGTCTCGAGCTAAGGTTTCAGCTTTTGAGATTTCATCTTCTGCTAACTCAATAGCTCTTTCTGAGCCAGCGATTAAGTTTCGTAGCTCATCCAAGTCTGGTTTATCACCCTCTTCGAGCTGTTTGATTACAGCTAAGCGGTCTTGGTCATCTGCACGCTGCAGCTTTAACAAGACTTCATGGTAAGACAGTAAAGATAATGCCAAGTCGAGCTTAAGAATTTCGTAACTGGTGAAGCCAATACTGGTTTCAGAGATGTCTCGACTCAATTTTAAATTTAGCTGCTTGAGATCTTCATCAAGCTTCTCTTTCTCTTCCTGCAACTTCTCACGCTCTTCAACTGGAAATTGCTCGAATGAAATTCTTTGTCGTGCCTCTTCTAACGTTTCTTCTAAGCTCTTATATTCTGTATTTAAACTATCTTCTCTAGACTTTAGGTTTAGCAGTAACTCTTCTTCAATAACCTTACTCAGTTGGCTGTTAATCCAATTTAAAACGATTGAAAGTTGTTCGACACTGCCAGTGTCGCTATTTAAGTAAGATACTTTAAGAACATCAAGCGTGTTTGATGTTTGGCTGATACTGTCGGTGACTCTAGAGATTTCTTCTTGCGTTTGCTGTAATAAGAAGTCAACTTGCAGTCGAAGCTGATTAACATCCAAATACTCTTGTATTGTGTAGGATTCTTTTAACACTAGAGCTTTAGGGATATCGAGCTCATCCCTTTTTGAATACTTTAGCTTTTTAAATTCCTGAGCCAAGTTTCGTATAATAGCTATACGCTCTAACAGCTCACCACGTTCTTCTCCTTCAACCTCATTAACAGCACTTTCAAGCTCAGCAATAAATTTTTTGAACTCACTTTCGAATTTCTTTGCTGCCTCTAGCTCTTTATATTGGTTCCACCAACGGCTGCTTAAATCTTTAAAGTTGGGTGTTTTATCTTTTGACTCTTCCTCATTATCCAGAAGATTAAGGGGATCTTGGCTAGAAGCCGCGTGAAGAGAGCTTGGCGACAAGCTGGTGCCAGCAATTAGAAGTAGTAATAGTAGTAGGCTAAAAAGACGCTTCATTAACTTAATGGTCATTCCTTAGGGTTAGGTTTTGAGATCAAAGTCTGATATTAAGTGTATCACTTATGACTATAAATTATTCAATTTTAAGGAAAATCACAACTGAACACTTTCTCCTTACCTTCTCAACAAAATAATACAGGCATAAAAAAAGCTGCACAAGGCAGCTTCTTTATTAACTCATATATGACTTCAGAGCGTCAGGAATATCGATGGTCCCATCTTCGTTCTGGTAATTCTCCAGAATCGCAACCAAGGTGCGCCCCACAGCTAAACCCGAACCATTGAGGGTATGCAGTAATTCTGGTTTACCAGTTTCAGGGTTGCGCCAGCGAGCTTGCATACGACGGGCTTGGAAATCACCCGTGTTACTGCATGATGAAATTTCACGGTAAGTGTTTTGGCTTGGCAACCATACTTCTATGTCATAGGTTTTAGTCGCACCGAAGCCAATATCACCAGAGCATAAATTTACCACGCGGTATGGAAGATCTAATAGTTGAAGCACTTTTTCTGCGTGACCGATTAACTCTTCTAGGGCTTGCATCGAGTCTTGTGGCTTTGTCATATGAACCAGCTCAACTTTTTCGAACTGATGCAAACGTATAAGACCACGAACATCTCGACCATATGAACCTGCTTCACTTCTGAAACAAGGCGTGTGTGCAGTAAACTTCAGCGGTAAATCGTCTGACTCAACAATTTCATCGCGAACTAAGTTAGTCACCGGGACTTCCGCAGTTGGAATCATATATAGCTGCTTGCCATCTTGGTTTTTACCTTGCGCTTTAAAAAGGTCTTCTTCAAATTTCGGTAACTGTCCGGTACCTGTTAAGCTCTCGGCATTAACCATATAAGGAACGTAAATTTCCTCATAGCCGTGCTCCTTACTATGCAGGTCCAGCATAAATTGAATCAAAGCGCGATGAAGTTTAGCTACAACGCCCTTCTTAACCACAAAGCGACTTGCAGAAATTTTTGCTGCACTAGCAAAGTCAATACCACCAAGACCTTCGCCGATCTCGACATGGTCTTTTGGCTCAAAAGAGAACTCTTTTGGCGTACCCCAGCGACGAACCTCAACGTTGTCATTCTCATCTTTGCCTTCCGGCACCGAATCATCCAGTAAGTTTGGGATACCAGCTAGCATATCATCAAGCTGCACCATGACTTCATTCAAGCGCTCTTTGGCAGCATCCAGTTTCTTGCCTAAATCGGCAACTTGATCCAACAAAGGTTGAATGTCTTCGCCACGAGCTTTTGCTTGTCCAATAGACTTGGAACTCGTATTACGTTCGTTTTGTAACTCTTGAGTTTCAACCTGGATTTTTTTGCGTTCATCTTCCAGTTTTTGATAAGTCGCAACATCCAGCTCAAAGCCACGCTTGGCTAAGTTTGCTGCTACAGCGTCAATGTCATTACGTAATAGTTTTGGATCAAGCATCTGAATTTAGTGGTTCTATGAATTATTAGCCCGACATTCTACCACCAAGCCAAGCGCCAACAAACACGAAAAGCATGCAAAGTACTAAATTTCCAAGAATATTCATGCCAGCTTTCAGCCAAACTTGTTGCTGAAGAAGGTATAAGGTTTCTAGAGAAAAGGTCGAAAAAGTCGTTAACGCTCCTAAAAACCCAATCATCACCCCCTCTTTAAGGGTCATCGAGACCTGTGCATTTTGCCAAAAGTTGATTAAAAAACCAGCAACAAAGCAGCCAAGGACATTGGCTATCAGTGTTCCATATAGAAATTGTTCGCCTAGTAACCACTCTGATAAGTCACGTATTTTAAAGCGTGCAATAGCCCCTAAAGCGCCGCCAACCCCAATTGCTCCAATAACTGCCCACTTCATGCCGCTCTTAGCCTCTTTTTAATGCTTCTTCAGTTCTTTGTTTCAGCCACGCCATTTTTTCTGCAATTTTCTTCTCTAAGCCTCGCGGCACAGGCTGATAATAGTCGACGGTTTGCTTTTCTTCTGGGAAGTAACTCTGTCCAGCGGAAAAAGCATCAGGTTCATTATGGTCATAACGATAACCTTTGCCATACTCTAAATCTTTCATTAGATGTGTCGGTGCGTTACGAATATGCATCGGCACCTCGTAGGTCGGCTCATTACCTACGTCCTTACGCGCTTGGTTATAAGCATTATAAACAGCATTACTTTTAGGTGCGCATGCGAGGTAAATAATAGCTTGTGCAATAGTTAACTCCCCTTCAGGGCTTCCCAGTCGCTCTTGTACGTCCCATGCATTTAAAGCCAAGGTTAATCCTCTAGGATCCGCGTTACCGATATCTTCGCTCGCCATACGCACCACTCGACGCGCTACATACAAGGGGTCACAACCGCCATCCAACATTCGACAATACCAATATAATGCTGCATTAGGGTCACTGCCGCGAACAGACTTGTGCAGTGCGGAAATTTGGTCGTAGAAGTGTTCACCACCTTTGTCAAAGCGACGTAAGGATTGTGTTAGGGTTTCTTCAAGAATTTTATTGTTAACCACTGGCTGTTGATCATCATCGGCTAGAGCTAGCTCAGATGCTAACTCTAGTATATTGAGTAACCTTCTACCATCGCCATCTGCTGCTTGTATTAATATTTCGGCAGCCTCTTCTTCAACCGATAGATTGATAGACCCTAACCCATGCTCCCCGTCGCTGACTGCACGATTGAGTAACTTCCTCAAGGCTGAACTGGACAAGTCTTTTAAAACAAACACTCGGGCTCTGGATAATAATGCGTTATTTAACTCAAACGATGGGTTTTCAGTTGTGGCGCCGATAAAAGTAACGGTGCCATTCTCAACATAGGGTAAGAACGCGTCTTGCTGCGCTTTGTTGAAGCGATGAACTTCATCAACAAAAAGCAATGTTTGCTTGCCCTGGGCTTGGTATTGCTTAGCTTCTTCAACGGCAGCTCGAATATCTTTAACCCCAGCTAAAACTGCTGAAATAGTGATAAAGTGAGCGTTTGAAGTATTTGCAATGAGTCTTGCTAAAGTTGTTTTACCAGTACCTGGAGGCCCCCAAAATATCATGGAGAAAGGTTTTTTAGCGTCGATAGCTTGATAGAGAGGCTTGCCCGGACTTAGCAAGTGCTCTTGGCCAACATAATCCTCAATTTTGTGAGGACGCATTCTGTCGGCCAAGGGTACATAAACGTGCGAATCGTTGAAAAGCTGGTCCTGTTGACTCATTAAAAAGTTTTGGTGCTAAGGTTTATCCTTAGCATTGTCCGCGACTTTCTTACGATTATCAATAACGTCAACCTCATCAGGAGGAGTAAATACAAAGTAGTTCTTTGCGAAACCAGGGGCTAAGTTGATATCAGAAAACTCAATTGAGGTTGTTTGACCTAGGTTATCACTGACCTGAAGCGCAATTAGTTGCTCACCCTTAAACTCCATAAGCAGTCGCTCAAACAATGAGTCTTCAGCCTTAGAACTAAGTTGAAATAACAGGGTGTCTTCGCTACTCGTAGCGATTTCAGCGACATTGTAGTTATCAACAATATCGACCTCGTTCTTGGTGAGGATCGCTGCAGGCGTAGTTTCAAGACTGGCCGTCAGCTCGGAAACATTGATTTGCTCAATATCACGATCGAACTGCCATAAGTTATCCCCATCAGCCACAATCTCCTGCTCATAAGGATCTGCGACCACCCAGCGAAATTGCTTAGGTCGTTGAAGTTCAAAATAACCTGATGAGCTATCTAATAACGTATTAAACTCATCACGAATTTCTTGGCTAAAGCTCGCCTTATAACTATCAATATTTTCTAGTTTTTCTTGTAACTTATGAGCAGCATCAGCGTGAACGTTGAAGCTTGCCATCAATAAGCTAAACCCTAAGGTAAGGATCGTAACTGCTTGTTCAAATAGTGTTTTCATGTAAAAACCTTTCGAGCCTTTATTCATTATCTACCGTTATACAGCCCTGAGACTGAATTTCACCTTAATATATTTTCTTGTATAAAGCACAAGTCTTAACACAAGAGCCTGAGCTCCCTCAAAGGGACTCCTCTTGAACACGGGCCAGGATGATAAGTAAGTTAGTCTTAAGAGACTGGTATCAATTCAGCGTTAGTGGTGCAGGCAAGACGCGGCGTAACTTATTTTTTGTTAGGAGTTTACATGCAGTAAATGACGACGCAAAAAATAAGTTACAACAAAGTATTGCCAAACAAACTAGCTGAATTAGTCTTTAGGAGGTGGCGGCGCTAATACTTCCCTCGCCCCATTCGAGCCCATCTCCGACACAATCCCCGCAGCTTCCATCGCTTCAACCATGCGCGCTGCACGGTTATAACCAATCTTCAGACGACGCTGGATCCCTGAAATCGAAGCGCGACGGCTTTCGGTCACAATAGCCACGGCTTGATCAAATAACTCATCTTGCTCGCTATCGCCACCATCCATACCCGGCATACCCGGTACTGGAACTTCAGAGGTACCACTAATCACTTCTTCAATGTAGTCAGGCTCACCACGCATTTTCCAGTCTTCGACCACACGGTGAACTTCGTCATCATCAACGAAAGCACCGTGAACACGAGTTGGAATATTGCTACCGCCCGGTAAATACAGCATGTCGCCCATACCGAGTAGCTGTTCTGCGCCAGTTTGATCAAGAACCGTACGTGAATCAATTTTCGACGATACTTGGAAACCAATCCGTGATGGGATGTTCGCCTTAATTAAGCCGGTAATAACGTCAACCGATGGTCTTTGTGTCGCCAGAATTAAATGAATACCAGCGGCACGTGCTTTCTGTGCAATGCGAGCAATCAATTCTTCAACCTTCTTACCCACGATCATCATCATGTCCGCTAACTCATCAATAACAATGACAATTGACGGCAATTTATCCAAGGTTGGTGGCTCTTCTTCTAAATCGTCGGTAGGCTGCCATAAAGGATCTTTAATTGGCTCACCGGCTTTAATCGCATCTTTAACCTTCTTATTAAAGCCTGCTAAGTTACGCACGCCTAATGCCGACATCAGACGATAACGTCGCTCCATCTCACCCACAGACCAACGCAGCGCATTAGCCGCATCCTTCATGTCGGTTACCACTTCACACAACAAGTGCGGAATCCCTTCATAAACGCTTAATTCAAGCATTTTAGGGTCAATCATGATCATGCGTAAATCTTCAGGCGATGACTTATAAAGCATGCTAATAATCATCGCATTCACACCAACCGACTTACCGGAACCCGTAGTACCAGCAACCAACAAGTGTGGCATTTTCGCCATGTTGACCACCACTGGATTACCAGCAATATCTTTACCGAGGGCCATGCTCAGCGGTGACTTCGATTTTTCAAATTCATCGCACGCCAAAACTTCTCGTAAGCGCACAATCTCCCTGCTTTCGTTCGGGATCTCGATACCAACATAAGTTTTGCCAGGTATCACTTCTACCACACGAACCGATATGGTCGATAAAGAGCGCGCCAAATCTTTGGCCAGGTTTGAGATTTTGCTGACTTTTACACCAGGCGCCAACTCAAGCTCAAAGCGTGTAATCACTGGGCCTGGGTGCACTTCCATCACCTCAGCGTCGACGTTAAAGTCTTTAAGCTTCAACTCCACCAGTCGTGACATGGCCTCCAAGGCTTCTTCTGAGAAGTGGTTTTTCGGTGGCTCTGGCTCGTCGAGTAGCTCCATGGTTGGCAATGGGCCCTCGCCGGCACCTTCAAACAAAGGCTTTTGTCGTGTTTTCTTTTCTACTTTTGCGCTCGGTGGCACAGAAGCGACTTTTGGCTCAATTTTGACAGGCTTGCGCGTTTCACGCTTGGTCTTTTCCTGCTTAATCGCTTCTTTGCGCTTCACCACCACCTGCTTAACTTCTTTCTCTTCTTTTTTCTTTTCTTTAAAAGAACCGTACCAATCTTTTAGACTATTGATCGTCGTAATGGTCCAGCGACCAACGCTATCCATAATTTTGAGCCATGAAATACCCGTAAATAGGGTCACTCCTGACAGGAATAAGGCCAGTAAAATTAACGTGGTGCCGTACAAGCCCAATGAGCCAATAATCAGCCCCACAATGGCTTTACCTAAAATACCACCAGAAAAGTACACGATATCCGTTTGCTGATGGCAAACCGCAAGTCCCGCAACACAACGGTCACCAAAGTGTTGGTATAACAAACCTGCACCAGCAATGATCGCGATAATTAATCCAGCGCTTTTAATTAGCCAGAAGCTTTTAGGATGGGACACTTCCTCTTTACGCTCGGTGTACACTAAAAAGCCAAAATAACCGACAACTAAGGGAATCAGGTAGGCAAGATAACCAAACAGGTGCAAAAAGAAATCACCAAACCAGGCCCCTCCTTTACCCGCTGCGTTTTGCACAGGCGCACCGCTACCGTTGGTAAAAGAACCAGGATCATTAGGGTTATAGCTCAGCAACGCCAATAATAGGAACAAAGCAATAGTGACCAGAATGATCATTCCGCCTTCGCTAAGTCGTTTACGGAGTATGGCTTTTGAATCTAACTGAGTATCTTTTTTCTTTGTTGCTGCTTGTTTTGTTTTAGTTTTACTCAAAATTTTATCCTAAGTATTTTCTACCACCATTCTAATCGAAGTTACAGCTATCTCAAGCATCATAATGCAAAAACGCTAATAAGGTCTTAACAACCGTTAATCGTTTGATTTCTGGTCAGTTATTGGCAACAAACTGGTCTCTTTAACTTCTTCCATGACCATGTACGAGCGCGAGGCCCTAACACCCGGTAACGTCAGCAATGTTTCACCCAGCAACTTTCGATATTCCTGCATGTCACCGACCCGCGCCTTGAGTAAGTAATCGAAATCACCAGAAACCAAGTGACACTCCAGAATTTCAGGGATGTTAGCCACAGCATTATTAAACTCAGTAAACATATGCGGCGAGGTATGCATCAACCGAATTTCGGCGAAAACTAATAATGAAACCGATAATTTCTTTGGATTAAGCTTGGCTAAATACCCTTCAATGAAACCATCATTTTCTAGCCTTCTTACTCGCTCCAAACAGGGGGTCGCGCTCAATCCAACTAACTTCGCTAACTCGACATTAGAGATCCGACCATTTGCCTGTAATTCTCGCAGAATACGGCGGTCAATTCGGTCTAATATCTGCTTACTGGCACTTTTAACTTTCACAGAATAAAAACTATGTTTTTTGGGTTAATAAAGTTATTTATACTATAAAAAGTCAAACATTAGCAAATAAAACTGATAAAACAGCACTATAATAGCGATTTTTACTGGCCCAGAAAGGGCTTAATTTAACCGTCAATTTGGAGCTATATTATGTTGATCGGTGTACCTAAAGAAATCAAAAATCACGAGTATCGCGCCGGTATGGTACCTGGTAGTGTTCGTGAAGTTATCGCACATGGTCATGAGGTTATTGTTGAAACAAATGCTGGTGGCGGCATTGGTTTTACGGATGACGATTATGTTGCGGCTGGTGCAACAATTGTTGATACAGCTGAAGAAGTATTTGCTAAAGCTGAAATGATTGTAAAAGTGAAGGAGCCTCTTGCCGAAGAGCGAAAGCGTTTGCGCAAAGACCAAATCCTATTCACTTACCTACATTTGGCTCCGGATATGCCACAGACGCAGGATCTTGTTGATTCTGGCGCTGTGTGCATTGCATACGAAACGGTTACTGGCCGTACTGGTGGTTTACCGCTGTTAGCTCCGATGTCTGAGGTTGCTGGCCGCATGTCGATTCAAGCAGGTGCACAATGCCTAGAGAAATCTCGTGGTGGTTTAGGCATGTTGCTTGGCGGCGTACCAGGCGTATCTCCAGCGAAGTGCGTCGTGATTGGTGCTGGCGTTGTCGGTAGTAACGCAATCCGCATGGCAGTAGGTTTGGGTGCACGCGTTGTAGTTCTTGATCGTAACGTTGATGCGCTTCGCCGTATAACGGCTGAGTTTGGTTCACGCGTTGAAACTGTATTCTCAAGCCAAGAGTCGCTAGAGCAAGAAGTGACAACTGCAGACTTAGTGATCGGTGGCGTTCTGATTCCTGGCGCAGCTGCTCCAAAGCTTGTGACTGAAGAAATGGTTAAAAACATGAAGCCAGGCTCTGTATTGGTAGACGTGGCGATTGACCAAGGCGGTTGTTTCGCCACTTCAAAAGCAACGACACACGCAGAACCAACTTACATCAAGCACGATGTGGTTCACTATTGTGTCGCTAATATGCCGGGCGCTGTTCCACGTACTTCGACATTCGCACTGAACAACGTGACTCTGCCTTACATCATCACCATTGCCAATAAAGGCTATCACGAAGCACTTGCTCGTGATCCGCACTTATTGAACGGTCTTAATGTCTACAAAGGCAAAGTTACTGAAAAATCAGTAGCAGAAAACCTAGGCTTTGAGTACGTTGATCCGAAAGACGCATTAGAAATCAGTTACGATACTCTGTAATTGATTGCCTGCTAAAAAAGCCGCTCGATTGAGCGGCTTTTTTTATACACTTGTCACCAACTTACTTTTCGATAGTAACGCTGTAGTTACCTGCCCCCGAATAGGAGTAGACGACCACTCGGTAATAGCCTGAATTAGCGCTATAATTGATACTTTCGACTGACGTTGGTGTCTCAGAGATTGCGACTTGTGACCAGCCATTACCATTCCAACGCTGCAGGCGTATATCAAAGTCAGCGCTACTTGGGCCAGTCATATCCACAGAAATAGTGCCTCCATTGTAATAGAACCAACTACCGTCCGGTTCTACAGCACTGCCTCCGTTGTTTAGGTAACCGGTATAGGTATCACCACCTCCTGGAGGATTACCCGAAACGCCGTAGTTGTAGATGTTTGACCAAGCACAGTACTTTTGGCCGCCACGCTCAAGCCAGAAATAGTTACAGTTGCCGTCATAGCTATCACGCCCCGTATCCACGGTATAGCCAGATAATTTAATGCCATTTAAGTGGTAAAACTGTCCATTACGCTTTAACGAGAAGTGCAAGTGAGGTCCTGAGGACTGCCCTCCATCACAAAGAGCTTGATTATATGTGTCCGCATAGTTAGCAATTCTTGTATTTCGGCTTACATTGGCGTTAGTACCATACTGTATGTTTTCTAAGTGGTAGTAAGTTGTCGACCAACCATCTTCATGGATCACCTCCATAAAGCATGAGGAGTGATATTTCACACGGCCTGGCGCAGCAGCAGTGACCCAAATATGTCGCAAGTTATCGCCCCAGCGACCACCGTCGTTAAAGTCCAATGACGATTGTGGATAGCTACCACTACCAGTATTGGTGTGGCTTCCGCCATTGCGCCAAGTTTCACCGACTAAGTACGGCAATTGGAAATAATTGTCGATATTGGCAATCTTAGACTGGTTGGCTGTTCGAGCTTTAACCTTGTGATCACTATCGCCGAATAGCTTGTTATAAAGTTGACCAACGCTGATCACAGCTTTGTGGTGAGCTGTTTCGTTGGCTTTCAACGCACTGTCAGCATTAGACTGGTATTTTGGCGCAAGAATGGCTTTTAATGCTTTTATAGCATCTCTATCGGTAGTCAGTTTCTCATTGATACCGGTTTCCGAGAATGAGTGCCCTTTATAAAACTCCAGCGCTAGTCGTGAGCTGATATCTTCAACTTGTTCTTTGAACCCGACTTTTGATGATAAAACCCCGAAAGGTCTATCGAGTTTGGCCTGAGTTTTACTATCAGTCACAACCCCACTTTCCTGCTCCATTAAAGCGATAAGCAACTTAGGACTAATGGACGAATAACCTGCATAATGTGAAATCACCTCAGCGTGCTTTAATAAATGCGGTGCTTGTGACTTCAAATACCCATCCAAATCAAAATTAAGCATTTCGTCATAGTCGTAGATAATTTGCTGCTTGGTAAGCGCATTATTAACGGCCTCAGATATTTGTGTCTTATCGTTTTGCTGCTCGATCGTTGTTTTGGTAAAAGCATCTCCAGCGCTTGAATAACCAGCGATAAAGATAGTTCCTACAACAACAGCTGTGTTAAATAGACTGTTTAGTTTCATGTTACCCCCTAGTATTTTGATATAACCCATCTATGCGTTGGGTATCTCCATAAAATACATAAAAGATAGAAACTTAAAAGGACATTTGGACGGCCAGATGTAAATTTATTATTTTTTGAGGCCTAAGTAGTTTTTGTACAAAATGTTACTGATCAGGTACTTTTGCAATACTGCATTTGTAATGCATTAGTTTTGAGTATCCATCAGCAAAACAAGGCAAGAAACCGCCAGTAGTCACTTAAACCTCAATTAAAGCAGCGAATACCATAATAACCACAATGATAAAAAAGCTGGTGGTTAAAACCCTATGCTGAGGTTGTTTCCCGTATTCTTCAGAATGCTTTTCAGAATTATCACCGTAGCCATCATCAAAGAGTTCAGCGTCTTTTTCATCAACAAATGCCGCGCTACCCCACTCTTCAATAATAGACTTGGCTTCCGTCAGATCTTCATCCTTGACCCACACCTTAACATTGCCCATCGCAGCAGCTTCTCCAACCGCACCTTGCATATGAGCCCCACGAACTTGCGCAAAAATATCACTGTTATTGAGTAGATCAGATATTAGCTGGGCGTCAATGGCATCGTCAGCATGGTAAGCGATTTTCATGATAAACTCTATTCCACAGGGTTAATTTTAAAGAATGTTAGTTAGCTCCGCTCAATGCATCCTATAAGAGATAAGCAATCAGAATCAAACACATAATGTTTAATACTACCATAGTCCAAAATACGTTACGGAAAGATTTCTTGGATGATTTATGTCTAAATATTTGTTGGGCCGCAATTGCTCCTGGCCACCCCCCAATCAAGCCAAGCAATAATAAAGTATTTTCAGGAGTACGCTCCCTACCGCTTAATGATGCTCTCTTATCAAAGTAGTACATCAGAAAAGAGACTAAACTGACTATTAAATAACAGAGCACCAACTCCAAGGGAAGCTTTCCTACCCAGAAGCTTACAATGAGAAATATAGTAAATGCCGAAGCAAAAAATAGGTTATACTCTTTAAAGTTATTATTTTGTTTTTTCTTTTTAGCTGATAGGATCACAGCGTCTAACGCTCTAGAACGTCCTTTTTTATCGTTACCTAATGTGAAAGTGACTATGTCGCCAACCTTAGGTTGTCGCCTTAAACCCTTAATTTCAGACTTATGAACAAAGATATCCTTGTTTTGGGTGTGCTCGAATAAACGGATAAAACCGAAAGCTTTTCCACTATTCCAAGTAACGAGTTTTCCTTTTAGTCTCATCTGCAGTCTTTTACTAATCCATTTAAGCTTATTATACAAAACTTTTTTCTTAATAACACAGACATAAAAAAAGCCGCTCAATGAGCGGCTTTTTTAGAAACGTTTAAAGTATAAATTATACTTTAGTAACGTTAGCAGCTTGAGCGCCTTTAGGGCCTTGCTCGATTTCGAACTCAACCTGTTGGCCTTCTGCTAAAGTTTTGAAACCGTCACCTTGAATAGCGCGGAAGTGTACGAATACGTCTTCGCCAGCTTGCTGCTCGATGAAACCAAAACCTTTAGACTCGTTGAACCACTTAACTGTACCAGTTACTTTTGACATGATATTTCTCCAAAGCTAATTTGCTTAAAAATTAATGTTTGCGCCGTAAACCCCCTATGGGCCACTAACGCGGGTGTTACTGAGATAAAAACGGCATTAACTTAGATAACAAATAGCGGTGGTACGACAGTAAGTGATTCAAAGTCTGTACTTTTTAGCACTCGGGTGTAGCATCGAACATATGTATCTTTCGTGTTAGCTGTTATTTTAACCAGCGTGTGTAGAATACTATATACACAGGGGAAGTAAAGTATTATTTTGTAGATTCATGCAACTGTCACTATTTTAATATGACTGTAAAACTCTTTTATTTTCATGATCCTATGTGCAGCTGGTGCTGGGGATTTGCGCCAACGTGGGAACGCTTACAAGCGCGTTTAACTCAAGAGCTCGAGTATAGCTTAAATATTGAATGTATTCTTGGTGGCTTGGCCCCTGATAGCGACCTTCCCATGCCTCTAGAGATGCAGAAAACCCTACGAAGCTACTGGCGACGTATCGAAACATTGTTAGGCACCCAGTTTAACTATGACTTTTGGACCATATGCCAGCCGAGACGCAGCACCTACCCCGCCTGTCGCGCGGTTCTTGCCGCTAGCCAGCAAAACCATGAAAAACACATGATTCGTGCCATACAGGAAGCCTATTATTTAAGGGCTATGAACCCATCTGATACCTCCACACTCGAGCAGTTAGCCCGTGAACTAGAACTTAACACCGAACAGTTTGCACAAGACTTGCGTTCCCCAGAGACCGAGCAATTACTTAAGCAACAAATTGAGCAATATAGAAAGCTTTCAGCAAATGGCTTTCCTTCTTTAGTTCTGGCCTTAGATTCTGAGCTTATTCCTATAGCAATCGATTACCAGCGTGATGAAACGATGTTTGCTATGATAAAAGACACCCTAAAAACAAAATTTAAGTAATTTATGGCTAAAGCTGAAAACAAAACAAAGCCTACGGGCAAGTCTGTCACTGAGTTCTTAAACCAAGTCGAGCACGAACAAAAACGTGCTGACAGTTTCGCTATTCTGGAAATGATGAAAGCGCAAACTGGCTTAGAACCTAAAATGTGGGGCGATAGTATGATTGGTTTTGGTGAGTATCACTATAAATATGCTAGTGGCCACGAGGGAGATATCTTTCTGGTTGGCTTTTCGCCAAGAAAGCAAAACCTCACCTTATATGTAATGGCTGGTATCAATCAACATCCAGAACTGTTCGAACGGCTTGGGAAACATAAAACAAGTAAGGCATGCTTGTATATCAATAAGTTAGCGGATGTGGATACAGAAGTGCTGCAAGAGATTATTAAGAAATCAGCCGAATACTCAGCTAAGCATCAGTCGACCTGCTGATGCAGTAGTAGAGATGGGACTAGTGAGCTTTCTTTTCTAGCTCATTGTCAGCGACTTGTCTAAGTAAGGCATCAAACCAAATTTCTTTAACCTTTTCGGCATCTAAACCGTATAAAGAAGCATCGTTAGCGACCTGCTGGATCACTTCATCAATGTCTTTATCATTATCGCAACTTTTGTCGAATGTATTACTGTTCATAATTCATACAAATATCTAACGTAAATTCAGGATAGCTCTTATTTGCATTAGAGGCAATGCAAATATGCATTATTTTACATTCTAACGGTCTTGAACTCACCTCTCTATGACTCCATAGAGTAAGGTAATCAATTAAAGGTTTATTTATTGCTAACAAATACCTACAATTTAGCCCAAATTGTTATAAATATTTTAGAACTTCGGAGATAACGACCTATGAGCGATACGCGCCATATAAAGTGCTTAATTCTTGGTTCAGGCCCTGCAGGTTACAGTGCCGCAGTCTATGCAGCACGAGCAAATCTAGAGCCCGCCATCATCACTGGTATCCAGCAAGGCGGTCAATTAACGACCACAACTGATGTCGACAACTGGCCTGGTGATAACGAAGGTGTTCAGGGTCCAGACCTTATGATTCGCATGCAGAAACATGCTGAGCGCTTTGGTACTGAGATGATCTTTGATCACATCAATGAAGTCGATTTAAAGAATAAGCCATATACTTTGAAAGGCGACAGCGGCACTTATACTTGCGATTCGCTCATTATTTGTACAGGCGCTTCAGCTAAATACTTGGGCCTACCGTCTGAAGAAGCATTCATGGGCAAAGGCGTTTCGGCTTGTGCTACTTGTGATGGTTTCTTCTACAAAAACCAAAAGGTTGCTGTTGTCGGCGGCGGTAACACCGCAGTTGAAGAAGCATTGTACTTGTCTAATCTAGCCAGCGAAGTTCATCTGATTCACCGTCGTGATGAATTGCGCGCAGAAAAGATTCTACAAGACAAATTATTCGAGAAAGCTGAAAACGGTAATGTCGTTTTACACTGGCACCGCACGCTGGAAGAAGTTGTGGGTGATGACATGGGCGTTACTGGTCTACGCATGAAAAGCACTAAAGACGACTCTATTGAAGAGTTGGAATTACAGGGCGTATTCATTGCTATCGGCCACAAGCCAAATACTGATATTTTTGACGGTCAGCTTGAAATGAAAGATGGCTATATTCAAGTTCAAAGTGGCTTAAAAGGCAATGCGACAGCTACTTCTGTTGAAGGTGTATTTGCTGCTGGTGACGTATCCGACAACGTGTACCGCCAAGCAGTAACTTCTGCAGGTACAGGCTGTATGGCTGCGCTAGATGCTGAAAAGTTCTTAGACCAATAAAGCTCCTAGAACTATCCTAGTTCGTTATTTAGGACTGTACTAGACGCAAAAAAGCCCTGCAAATGCAGGGCTTTTTCTTTTGATATACAGTCTCTTTCAAAAGACCGTCAGCATTAAGCGTACTGTTTAGCCAACCTCATCCAGTTCAACTTTTGCTCTTCAAGCTTTAGCTTAAACTGTTCATAGTTTTCAATAAGATGGGCTTTCTCTTCCGCAATTTCATGCGCAATATTCGCTTTCTTAGACTCTAACCAAACCACTTTAGCTTCATAGAATTCTGTCATACGAGCAACCAGTTGATCGTATTCGTCATGCAGCTTCTGCATAATTTCTTCAGCATTAGCTAAATGAGCCGTCTTCTCTTTTGCCTTTAGTAATAAAGTCTGAGCTTTCGCGCGCTCGATTTTATCAGAGGACACGACTTTAAGGTTTTTGGTCACGCCGATCCAGCTTAAAGACTTGATCCACCACTTTGATGGGTCGAAGTGCCACCAGCTAATGCCATTGCGATAATCATACTGAAATTTGTGGTGATAGTTATGGTACCCTTCCCCGCCTGTTAAAACCGCAAGAATAAAATTGTCGCGTGCTGAATTTTCTTCAGTGTAAGGACGTGAGCCCCAAATGTGAGCCAACGAGTTAATGAAGAAGGTTAGGTGATGCGACCATACCAAACGGAACACGCCTGCAACCAGCATCATTTCCCAGAAATTACCATACACAATACCTAACAACGCAGGGACTGCGACATTCAATCCGATACTTAGCAACCAGTAGTATTTATGCTGGAACATGACAATCGGATCACGCTTCAAATCTGGACAACGATCATACTGCTCATTATAACGACCATTATCACGACGCTTAAGGATCCAACCAATGTGTGAATGCCAAAAGCCTAAACTCGCTGAGTAAGGATCTTTTTCGTCATGATCGACATGTTTGTGGTGGATACGGTGATCAGAAGACCAGTGCAAAGCACTGTTCTGCAAAGCTAGGCAACCACCAAATGCTAGAATCCCGCGCAAAAAGCCATTGGCTTCAAAAGCTCTGTGCGACCATAGTCTGTGGTAGCCCATTGAAATTGACGTGCTTGAGAATAACCACAAGCCGATACCCCACATCCAAGTAGACCAATGATATCCATACTCAATGCCGAACCATGGCACAACGGTTACAGCCACTAAAAAGCTTAAACCGAAGAATATAATATTAGGCCAAATTAATTCACCCTTCTTGTGCGAAGGTTCTTTGGCGGGAGTTTCTGTGTTGGACATTCTTTTACCTCTTTATTACAGCGTACACTTGTACGCTAAAAACTGAGCACAGTATAACTTCTGATGACGGTTATTGCAATCCAGCGTACAGCTGTACACTTAACCTTTTGTTTTCTATACTAGAGCTACTTTGCAACAACAAATATTACATGATGCTAGGCCCACGCGCACTACAAAAAGAAAAAACCCGTCAAGCCATTATTCAGGCTGCTCTAGCCCATTTATCAGCCGATCATAGCTTCTCGAGCATGAGTTTACGTGAAGTTGCACGCGAGGCTGGTATTGCCCCGACCTCCTTCTATCGCCACTTCGACGACATGGAAGCGCTAGGCTTAACGTTGGTTGATGAATCCGGCATCACTTTGCGTAAACTGATGCGCAAAGCACGCAGTCGTATCGAACTTAACGGCAGCGTGATTCAAACTTCTGTCGACACCTTTATGGAATTTGTTGAGAAGAATCCTAACATTTTTAGATTACTACTTCGTGAAAGAACCGGTATTTCACCGGCTTTTCGTGAAGCAGTAGCGCGCGAGATTACGCACTTCAAAGAAGAGTTGAGCGACTACTTGGCCCAAGAGTCTGGCTATACCAGCGACCAATCTTTTACATTGGCCGAAGGCTTAGTCACCTTAGTATTTAATGCCGGTGCAGAAGCTTTAGATTTAGAGCCGGCAGAACGCAGCGCCCTTAAAGAGCGCACTACCATGCAGTTACGCTACATCACGTATGGTGCCAAAGCCGTGCATCTTGACGCTCAACGACATGAAAAAGCAGAGGCTAACTAAAGTATTCTTCGACCTGCTGACACACATAGTTAAGTTGTTCACTAGTTACGTCTAAATGCATGACCCAACGCATTGTTTCGCCTGGAATGATACGAATTCCTTTACTCTCAAGGTGTTTCGCAAGTCCTTGGGCGGTATCAGCTGTAGTTTTAATGAATACCATATTGGTCTGGACTAGCTCAGGCTTGACCGATAACGCATCAAATTGCTCCAAACGTTTTGCTAGAATCTTTGCCTTAGCATGATCTTTAGCCAGACGGTCGACATGATTCTCTAACGCATAAATACCGGCAGCAGCCAATACGCCCGCCTGGCGCATGCCACCACCCACCATTTTCCTCCAGCGACGCGCCCACTTAATGGTGTCTTTATCACCGCATAATACTGAGCCCACTGGCGCACCTAGGCCTTTAGATAAACAGATCGATACTGAGTCAGCATACTGAGCCAAGTCTTTTAATTCGCAGCCCAAAGCCACAGTGGCATTAAAGCCTCTAGCCCCATCCAAATGTAAGCCCAAGCCTTTTGATTGAGCGAAATCGTAAGCTTGCTGCATATAATCCAGAGGAATCACTTTGCCGTTATGAGTATTTTCTAAGCACAGCAACTTAGTTCGTGCGAAATGATAGTCATCTTTTTTAATAACGGCGGCAACCTTATCCAAATCTAAGATGCCATTGGCCTCAACTGGCACTGGTTGCGGCACTATACTGCCGAGCACTGGCGCCCCGCCCGCTTCATAAAGATAGGTGTGATAATCCTGCCCTACGATATATTCTTCACCACGTTGGCAATGCGCCAATAAGCCGACCAAGTTCGACATAGTTCCCGACGGCACAAATAAAGCGTCGGCTTTACCTGACATCTCGGCCATCAACGCCTCTAATCGGTTTACAGTTGGGTCATCGTGAAACACGTCATCGCCAACTGCGGCTTTTGCCATCACTTTGCGCATAGCCTCGGTCGGCTGGGTCACTGTATCACTTCGTAAATCAATCATGGTTGCCTCGTTGTTATAGCCTGCAAAACTCTGGGGCGTTAGCGTAAAGCCCGTTAGATGGTCTGACTATAATTGACTCTAAAGAAATTTAAAAGCTGAAATCTAAGGTGACTCAGCATTAACATTTATGTAAGATTTCTCTAATAAAAACAAATGAGTTACAATGACAAAACATAAAAAGAAGTCGCTAAAATATGAAAACGCCACCAAACGATACTGAGCAACAACCACCTTACGAGTTAGATGATCACTTGCCATACCGTATCGCGGTCATCAGCAACATCCTACAATTAGGTAGAGATATAACCATACGCAAAATTACCGACCTTGGCTCTAGAGAGCTCCGCGTACTGCTTAATGTCGGCACCTATTCTCCAGTTTCAGCCGCACAAATTGCTTTTCAGACAAAGCTCGACAGTTATACGGTGAGTCGTGGTGTAAAAACGCTCCTTAATAAGAAGCTCATCGACAAGCGCGCCTTACCCAACAATAAAAAAGAAAAGCAGCTTTACCTCACCGATAAAGGCCAACAGCTGTACCAACAAGTCACAGCAAGCCTTCATCAACGTGATGAACAACTGGCATCTTTTTTGACACAAAAGCAACGTCAGACGCTAATCGACAGCCTAAAGAAGCTTGAGCTACAAGCTGTGGAGTTACTCGCTCAGCACGCCATCAAAGAACAAGATGCGGGTCTTGAGCTATCCGGCGATCAAAAAGAAATTATCCGCTGGTACAATAAGCTGGACTAAGCTAAATTACTTAGCCCAACCTATGACACTAGTTATTTCGGCTTAACAACAATTAAATAAACTCAGCAATATCTTCTAGTGGTTTTTTAACGGTAGCGTGTACTGGTACCGTCGCTTTTTCTGCGGGATATCCCGCCACCAAAAGAATGTAAGGACGTTCAGATTTTGGTCGATCACAAATAGTGTTGAGGAAGCCCATCGGTTTTGGCGTGTGCGTAAGCGTAGCAAGCCCACTAGAGTGCAATGCATTAATTAAAAAGCCCGTAGCGATTCCAACTGATTCCGGCACGTAATAATTTTTACGTTGTTCCCCTGCGTGCAGCCCCCCTCTTCGTTGGGCAAAAATCGCAATCAACCAAGGTGCCGTTTCTAGATATGGTTTATGTGAGTCGGTGCCTAGGGGTTTTAGTGCATCAAGCCACACTTCACCGCCTTTACCATCATCATAAAAAGCACGCTCTTCCTTTTCTGCCTGAACTCTAACCTCTCTCTTAGCCTCTGGGCTGCCAATAACACTAAAGAACCATGGCTGGTGGTTGGCGCCACTTGGTGCAGTACCTGCGGCTCTAAGGCAATTCTCAATAACCTCTCTCGGTACAGCTTTATCTGAGAACTCTCGCACCGTATGGCGACGCTTTATTTCATCATAGAACTCTTTAGATCGAGTCTTCATTTCTTCCGGCGGATACTCTTTATAGTCGGGTAGGATTATATTGTCATGTTCCTGCATCTTGTTTCGCTCTTATTTTTTCTAGTGAACAAATACTACCATTTATGATTGCATTTACAACAATAAACGCATCCCAAGTCCCAATCGTTACCATAAAAAAGGCGCCAAGCGGCGCCTTTTCATCAACTAACTACTGATTAATCAATGAGCTTTAGTGCTTCATTCAAAATATCACTAGGTCGCATAGCATCGGAAGCCAGCTTATGATCCGGTGAATAATAACCGCCGATGTCCATCGCTTGGCCTTGAACTTTATTTAGCTCATCAACAATGGCTTGCTCTTTACTTGTCAGCTCTTCAGCAACTTTAGCGAACTGAGACTTAAGCTCAGCATCAGTATCTTGTTTAGTTAACTCTTGCGCCCAGTACATTGCTAAATAGAAGTGGCTACCACGGTTATCAAGCTCATTAACTTTGCGTGACGGAGATTTACCGTTTAACAATAAAGCTTCCGTCGCGACATCTAATGCGTCCGCCAATACCTGCGCTTTCTTGTTACCATTCTTTTCAGACATATGCTCTAGCGACACGCCTAGTGCAAGGAACTCACCTAATGAATCCCAGCGTAAGTGATTTTCTTTCACGAACTGTTGAACGTGCTTTGGTGCAGAACCACCAGCGCCCGTTTCGAACAACCCACCGCCGTTCATTAGCGGAACAATCGAAAGCATCTTAGCACTTGTACCCAACTCAAGGATTGGGAACAAATCGGTTAGGTAATCACGTAATACGTTACCCGTAACAGAGATTGTGTCCTTGCCTTCTTTGACGCGCTTTAGCGTGAACTCAGTCGCTTCAATTGGCGCTAAAATATGTAGCTCTAGGCCATCAGTATCATGATCTTTCAAGTAAGTTTCGACTTTCTTGATTAACTCAGCATCATGAGCGCGATCTTTATCTAACCAGAATACTGCTGGCGTGCTTGATAGACGCGCACGATTAACAGCTAGTTTTACCCAGTCCTGAATCGGGGCATCTTTAACCTGACACATTCTCCAAATATCGCCTTCTTCTACTTTGTGCTCAAGTAGAGTGTTGCCTGAGGTATCTACCACACGAACTGAACCGTCGCCAGCCATCTCAAAAGTCTTGTCGTGTGAGCCATACTCTTCCGCTTTTTGCGCCATTAAACCGACGTTTGGAACCGTACCCATAGTTGTAGGATCAAAAGCACCGTGCTCTTTACAGAAATCAATCGTCGCTTTATAAACACCTGAATAGCTGCTATCTGGAATAACCGCTTTCGTGTCTTTGGTGCCGCCATCTGGTCCCCACATTTGACCCGAGTTACGGATCATTGCAGGCATAGAAGCATCAATAATCACATCGCTTGGGACATGAAGGTTGGTAATTCCGTTATCAGAATCTACCATCGCTAACTCAGGGTTTTGCTCATAAACAGCTTTAATATCCGCTTCAATAGCTTCACGCACATCCTGAGGAATATCATCTAAACTACTGATTAAGTTACCAAAACCATTGTTAACATTAACGCCCGCTTGTTCTAGCGCTGGCGCATGCTTGGCGAACACATCTTTGAAGAATACTTTTACACCATGGCCGAAAATGATTGGGTCTGAAACCTTCATCATGGTAGCTTTCATGTGTAACGAGAACAAAACGTCTTGCTCTTTCGCTTCAGCAACCTGCTCTTCTAAGAAGCTCACCAATGCTTTTTTGCTCATGACCGATGAATCAATGACTTCACCTGCTTGTAACGGGAAAGCCGGTTTTAGTTCAGTCACATCACCATTGTCAGCAACAAACTCAATCTTTACATCAGTCGCAGCTTCTAGCGTCATTGATTTTTCATTCGATCGGAAGTCGCCTGACGTCATGCTAGAAACGTGCGATTTAGAATCAGCAGACCAAGCACCCATCTTATGAGGATTCTTTTTAGCGAAGTTTTTAACCGCTTTAGGTGCACGGCGATCTGAGTTACCTTCACGTAAGACAGGGTTTACCGCGCTACCTTTAATCTTGTCATAGCGAGAGCGAATGTCGCGCTCGATGTCACTTGAAGGGCTGTCTGGGTAGTCTGGTAGAGCATAGCCTTTGTCTTGCAACTCTTTAATAGTTGCTTTCAACTGAGGAATAGAGGCACTAATGTTTGGTAACTTGATAATGTTTGCGTCTGGTTTTTTCACCATTTCGCCAAGTTGTGCCAAAGCATCAGGAATGCGCTGCTCTTCTTTCAAATATTCTGGAAAATTAGCGATAACACGGCCAGCGAGCGAAATATCACTGGTTTCGACACTGATGCCAGCGGCTTGAGTAAAAGCTTCAATAATTGGCAAGAATGACTTAGTCGCCAATGCTGGCGCTTCATCAGTGTGAGTATAAATAATCTTTGATGTTGTCATACAGTTTCCTAAGGTCTTTGCAATCCAAACTGATTACGGTAAGCCGTCTGTTGGCATTACCTTTTATGAATGAAGTGCGCGACATTATACGCGAAAACAAAAAGTCCTGCATGCCCAATAGATTAAACTTTAAACACAATAAGTATGAAAATGCATGCATAAGTCGTTACAATGCATACACATTTCAAAACTGTGTACTTTTCGAACAAATCATGAGCCGACTGGTTTTATTTAACAAGCCGTTTAATACCTTATGTCAATTTACAGGCGAGCCTGGGGATTCAACTCTGGCAGATTATGTTGATATCCCCAAGATCTACCCCGCTGGGCGCTTAGATAAGGACTCAGAAGGATTATTGCTATTAACTGACGATGGGCGACTGCAACATCAGATCGCTAACCCTAAAAAGAAAATGGCTAAAACCTACTGGGTACAGGTTGAAGGTTCGCCATCTGACGATGATTTAGAACCTCTCAGGCAGGGTATCGAAATACAAAAGTACCGAACAAAGCCGGCTAAGGTCCGTTTAATCGAGGCTCCAAACGTATGGCCTAGAAACCCTCCTATTCGCGAACGTAAAAATGTTGCCGATACTTGGCTGGAGTTAACGTTAAAAGAAGGCAAAAATAGACAAGTCAGGCGCATGACAGCAGCTATCGGCTTCCCTACTTTGCGCTTAATAAGAGCCCAAATCGGCCCCTGGAGTTTAGAGAGGCTCGCCCCTGGCGACTACAAAGTTATTGATGTCGACGCACCTAAAGCATCAACCTCTCAGTTCTCACATAAACCCAGCAAAAGGTTCAGTAAAAGCCGTAAATAAGCTATGATACGCGCTTAATCTCATCAGGTACCTGCTATGTTACCAATCCACGTAACCGTTGCTGCTATTATCGAATCCCATGGCAAGTTTCTCATGGTTGAAGAGCATACTTCAAATGGTGGCATTGCCTTTAATCAGCCCGCTGGGCACCTTGATCCTGATGAAAGTATTGAGCAAGCTGTGATACGTGAAGTCAAAGAAGAAACTGGGTTAGATTTTGAACCTGAAGGCTTGGTAGGGATATACACATTAAACCCTGCTGGAAATGGTAATTATTACCAGCGCTTCTGCTTTACTGGCTCGGTTAATGGAAGCCTTGAAACTGCACCACAAGACCCCGATATTATTGCTGCACACTGGATGACCTTAGAAGAAGTTGTGGGCTGCCTAAATGCACACCGCAGCGGATTAATTGTAAAGTGTTTACAAGATTACCTCAGCGGTTACCGCTATCCGCTTGATACCTTGCATTACAGTGGTGACGAAGACTTGTTACAGCAACAAAGTTTAAACTTTTTGCATGACCATCTATAGAGATATATGACTACAGACATAAAAGCACCTGAAGAAACAAAAGTTATCGTTGGTATGTCCGGCGGTGTAGACTCATCAGTTTCTGCTTACCTGTTAAAAGAGCAAGGTTATCAAGTTGAAGGCTTGTTCATGAAAAATTGGGAAGAAGATGATGATACTGAATATTGCTCAGCTGCCGAAGACTTGGCAGATGCCCAAGCGGTCTGCGATAAGATTGGTATTAAGCTTCGAACCATCAACTTTGCAGCTGAATACTGGGACAATGTTTTTGAGCACTTCTTAGCTGAATACAAAGCCGGGCGAACGCCTAACCCTGATATTATGTGTAATAAAGAAATTAAGTTTAAGGCATTTCTTGATTACGCGACGTTACTAGGCGCTGATTATATCGCTACCGGACATTATGTTCGTCGTGGCGAGAAGGATGGCAAAGCGACACTACTGCGTGGTTTAGATACCAATAAAGATCAGTCTTATTTTCTTTACGCTGTGGGGCATGAGCAAATCGCCAGAACTTTATTTCCAGTCGGAGAGTTAGAAAAGCCAGAGGTTAGACGCCTTGCTGAAGAGCAAGATTTAGTAACGGCAGAAAAGAAAGACAGCACAGGAATCTGCTTCATTGGTGAACGCAAGTTTACCGATTTTCTTCAGCAATATTTGCCAGCTCAACCCGGCAATATTGAAACACCAGAAGGTGACGTAATTGGTAAGCATAACGGCCTGATGTACCATACTTTAGGTCAGCGAAAAGGACTAGGTGTCGGAGGTCTCAAAGACGCACCTGAAATCCCGTGGTTTGCCGCAGCAAAGGATCTAGAGCGTAACGTATTAATCGCGGTCCAGGGACATGACCACCCTCTTTTAATGAGCCAATCACTGAATGCTAAGCAGTTGGACTGGGTCGCAAAAGAGCCCCCAGCGGATGAATTTCGTTGCACCGCAAAAACCCGCTACAGACAAGAAGATGTACAGTGTAACATTAGCCGCGTAAGTGATGAAGAATGGTTGGTAGAATTTGATGAACCTCAACGTGCTGTTACGCCAGGCCAGTCCATAGTATTTTATAATGACGATATCTGCCTTGGTGGCGGTATCATAGAAAGCACTCAACAATAATATGACACACTATAATTTTTCAGACTCAGTAATAGCCTTGGCTGGTATTTGTCAGGCAATTAGTTGCGTTAAAGATATTTCAAAAGATGGCCAAGCAGATCAAGTTGATGTGGAAGTGATGCTTGAAAGTTTGCTTATCACTGAACCGGATAATACCGAGTCGATTTATAATAGCCACAAGTACTTAACCACTGGCTTTAACATTTTAATCGATTTATTATCAGGGCCGAAAACAGATGCTGACTTAAGTCGTTATCTTGTGAGTGTCCTGAGTCTGCAAAAACGGTTCTCTAATGATAATAATATGCAGAAAGTCATGGCCTCCAGAGTCTCTCAGGCCAAGCGAATGTATGAATACCAGGAGAAGATTGATCAGGATTTAATTGATCAACTGGCCCATATTTATAAAGACACCATTTCTACTTATCCAACAAAGGTTCAAGTGACTGGAAATAGTCAATATTTGCAACAAGCAGCGAATCAATCAAAAATTCGAGCGCTGCTTCTTTCTGCGATAAGAAGTGCTGTTCTTTGGAACCAAGTTGGTGGGAAAAAACGTCACTTCTTATTCTCTAAAGCTAAGATTATTGATACTGCCAAGGCATTTTTAGCATAGCAATTTTCTATGAGTGCTCATTAATCTAAAGAGCACTCATAATCCTCAACTTTCCAAACGTACGGTTGCCAATACTCACCGGTTCGAGTTTTGTGCCTTTTAGACTTAATCAACTTACTCCCCAAGTAATACTTCTTATTTGGTTTTACTAGAAAGTTAATGGTTTTACTTCTTGTATACGATCGGTACTTTTTGGATAGTGAGAACCCAGTTTCTGAACTCGGTATCTTCTCAAAAATTTTCACTTGATTCATTCCAGCGGGTAACTCGTATGACAAGCCGCTGCCAATAACTCTATCACCATTAATTTTTGCAACTCGTGCTTTAAACAAATACCAAGAAGCTGGAGGGTCATAAATCGTTGTAATAACTCCACACCCCCCTTCATTGTATCTAGACTGTCCGTCCACGGTCATGCTCCAGCTAGGGTTAACAATTGGTTTTATAGTGCCTGCGAGTAAGACATTTTTCTTGCCCCTTAAAATATTTAATTTAAACCTATCACCGGGCTTTAACTTAACCGATGTCAAGCTATCACTATATTGACTATTATCATTAAGGCTAATGCCTTTAATGATATCTCCTGCTTGCAGGCCCACCTTTTCTGCATTACTGTTATCTTTAACACTCAAGACCTTATTATTACTATCAATTGACACTCCAAGCTCTGTACTAACTCTCGCTACTTTACTCAAATTAAGATCAAGTAAGCTTCCCTCTTTTGACTCCAGTTTGTATATCTCGCTGAGCATGAAATTAATACGACTTTCAAGTTTATTCAGTAATGCCGTAGATTTGCTAGATTGAAGGTTCATTGAAAGCTGCTTTGCGTTGGCATTTTGTATTGTCTTCCCTAATGTATCGTTGGATGAAGAGTAAAGTTGCCAATTTGGTATAAAACTAGACTCGATCTGCTTGGCCAGTATTAGAATATTACCATTTCTCAAAACCTTGATTTCAAGCTCATCGCCATGAGTGAACTGAGCTGCAGAAAGATTCTCATCAAATCTCTTGTCATTAACTTTGATGCCAGTTATCACATCACCAGCTACTAGCCCCATAGATTTAGCAGTACCATCTGCTGCTACGGATAAAACCGTATTCGTTGAGGGCTCAATAACAAGGCCCATTCTTACGAGCTTCCCATCGGTTTTAGATAAATAAACAGTCCAATCGTTGTGAGATTCAATGGTTGCAATACTATCCAGAGTCTCGGATATGTCCATACGAATATTATCTAACAACTTCCTGCTCTTATCTGCTTTAAGATTACTTGCTTCACTATTACCAGCAATAACCAAAGCAATCATCAAAAAAACAACTTTGAAGGCATTTTTCATATCAAATCCTAGCTAGCAGCTGTTCTGATTCATAAATCGATTTAAGGTTTTTGGCTGCATTGACTCTTTTTCTCCACAATAAATTAATTTCTAAGTTCAAACTTGTCGTATCACCCAGGTAATGTTGATTAAGTTGCTGATCAATTAGTTCAATTTCTGAACGCAGCCTCATGTACTCTGCAAATTTTTTTGCATCGAGACTATATTCGTCATAAACAGCTAATTGCTTCTCAAGTTGATTTGAAGAGGCTATTAATTGAGACAGTTCCTGCTTACCTGCAACTGGTTGGTTTGTAGAGCTGCCAATAAAGACAGATACTAGACCGACTGATAATACTACTGTTGCAGCAACTAACCAGCGTGAGAGTTTTTTTCCTACCGGGTTTCTCGTATCCTCACAGTAGTCATCTAGGTTTCGTTGAAAAATGCGATCTTGGTCAGTTGACGGTTGCTTAACCTCCAAGTTTTCAGCAGAGTCACTAATCTTTGATCGAATTAAAGAATCATCATGTTCTTTCATGCTACTCTCCCACCTGCTGACCGCTATACCGTGGGTCTTCGGCTAAAGACTTTAGGCTTTTCATCGCTCGACTGAATATGATTCGTGAATTTTGCTCACTAACCTCAGTAGTTTCTGCCACTTCTGAGTGACTAAGCCCCTCAACTGCATAAAGCCAAACAACAAGGCGCTCTCTTTCGCTTAAGATACTTAAAAACTGCTCCAGATCCCAGCTAGGACTATTGAGGTTATTCACAATATCATCTTCTGAATAATCAAATTCGGATTCATCACCGATATCAACAAGCTTTTGATTGGCTCGAATAATGTCTATAACAGTATTGTAAGTAATTCTCTTTATCCAACCGTTAAAGGTTGTAATATTAGACAGACTTTTAATTGAATTAATGACTTTTAACATAACGGTCTGTAACACATCGTTAGCTTTATGTTCGTCTCTCAACATTTGGAACGCTAAGTGAAAAATTGGCGCCTTATAAAGTTCATAAATTTGCGTTAAAGCAAATTTATCCCCTTTTTTAGCTTTGTTGATGACCTTCTTTGGACAATTCTGATGAAAAGACAAAGTAATTCCACTTAACCATTTATATAAAAGACGTATCTAGTTCAAATAATGTGACAAAGGACCTATAAAACTATGCAAAAATACAATTCGTATAAAAATCACCGGAAGGAGCTCTTACCCAACCAAGGGTTTGTCGTTCTCCTACCACACTTTGAACGAGTACCTGCTCACTCTTATCCTTAATAAAACACTTTCGGTCAGAAGAAGAAAGGTTTTTAACGGTTATATAGCGTTTTCCAGAGTCCACTTTAAGAAGAACTTGGTAACTTCGTTGGTGATAATCTTTCCAGACAAAGGCGTCTCTCTCCCACTTCATGCAATGATACTTCAGTCGTCCTGACGTAGATCCAATAGACTCAAGTTTTGTTTTCACTCTGGGGCTAGCTTGTGTAGTGTTTGCTTTTTCGCCATTGATGTTATTGATGCAGCGTATGGTATAGTCGCTATCGTTTTGTATTTGCCCATGCCATTCATTACAAGAACTTCCTGTTTTATAAGAAAATCCTTCAAAAGAGTCTACCCCATATTTGGTTTCTAGCTGACAGGCTCTATCTCCGGCTAGACCTGAGTTAGGGTCATTTGTTACTGTTAAAAAAGACCCCGAACACCCTGTAGAAAGTAAAATAATCCACACGTTAATAATCGCAAGCTTCCACATGCTAGCTCCTTTAAGACAGCGTAACGACCTACACTCTGAACGGTAATAAGATAAGTTTGAATAAAAAAGCCTCTAATAACAGAGGCTTATATCAACTTGGTCAACTGGTTTGTTATACAGCAGCTGGCCAAAGCCATGTAAATGTGGCTGCAATAACAGCACTGTATATCACAGCATCAATTAAGTACTTTATAGTCACAAGCCAAGGATGTCCGAACCAAATGCTGTATGGAATTGAGGCCCAACCGAAACCAAAGAAGCCAGTAACAAACAATAGCTGAAAAACCTCTGCTGTTTGCGCATCTTTAGATAGTGCCAAACAACCAACAGCTGCAACAAAAAGGCTACCAATAATAAAAAATACTAATTGCTGCGTAAGTAGCTTACCCATAGGAGGCAGCCCTTTCTCCATAATAGTTACAATAGCAATAGGACCCTTTTTGAAACGAGCCTGCACGGCTGGGTCATTCATTTCGTTGAAATCAGCGCAGTGTGGCAGCGTGTAAAAACCAACGGAGTCATCTGACTTTTCGATCGCCTCTGAAATCCCGTCTTCGTCTTTCAATTTCTTATAGTCTGTATTGTGATACTTTATAACCATATGGATTAATGCACTTGCAATCCAAGCAAATAACCCACTAAGCAAAATTGGTAACCATAATTCTAATAATGTAATACTCATATACTACCCTCTACCCTCCTATTTATCTCCAATAAATATATCACAAAATTGCAGAGGGTATGTATTGAAGATAAAGACAGTCTTGTAGGCATTATTGACTAAGGTTTTGTGTGTAAAAATTCACGAGCCTTTTAAGGTTAGGCCAAATGCTTTGATGTAAACTTTTCGAGCAGACATAAAAAAAGCCCAGTCGTTAGACTGGGCTTTTGTATAAGCGCTCACGTGCCCTTCAGGGTATGGCGATGATACCTAAAGGTATTCCTTCTGGGT